>CAVSCO010000016.1:0-206288 GCA_963726475.1 uncultured Phycisphaerae bacterium
TCCGGATCGAAGCATTCTGGCGACGTGTGGGGTTGTACAACCTATCCTACAGGAGGTAGAGCGTTCCTGTTGCCGTACAACATTTGAATCGTCAGCACGTATCCGCCGCGACGGTGCGGGATCGGAACGTTTTCTCGCGATCTCGCGACGGCCGTGGCCCATTTCACCGCCGAAGTGGGCCATATCCGCATCGCAGCAATCGACAACGGTCACGGGCCCTACGAGATCCCGGTCGATCTGGTCATCAATCAGTATACTCCCAAGTCGTGGCACGACACCATCGTCCACATCTGCACGCGGGCGGCCGAGAGCCGGAATCCAACGGTGGTGGTGCTCCAACACGAATTCGGGCTCGACCCCGACGCCCAGGGCAACGACGGGCAAGGCACCAATTTCGTCGAGATGGCCAAGGCGTTCCGCGACCGTGGACTGCACACGCTGGTATACCTTCACACCGTCCTCGACCAGCCGGATGCCCATCAGAAGAGACGATTCAGAACCTGGCGAAGTACAGCGACGGCCTGATCGTCACGACGGAAAGCGCGATTCAGATCCTCGAATCCGACAAATATGGGATCGCCCACATCCAGCTCAAACACATCGACCACGGGATTCGAATGCAGAATCCCTCCCAGTTCAACCGTCAGGCCATCAAGCAGGAGTATGGCCTAGAAGGCCGATTCCTGGTCACAACGCTGGGACTGCTCTCGCCGGACAAAGGCATCCAATACGGAATCCGCGCCTATGGCCAGTTCCTCAGAGAGTCGTGCACCGACGAGCAACGAAAGCAAATCGTCTATCTCATCGCGGGCCAGTCTCACCCCGGAGTTCGTCAAGGCCGAAGGAGGCGAGCTATACCGACAGTTCATGGCCACGATCCAACAGGCTCTGGACGAGGCCCAGGTCAAGTGGTGTACGGTCAAGGAACCGCGAGTCGCCGATTTCGCTGACTACGACGTCGTCTTTCTCGATACGTTTCTGGACGAGCACACGCTGCTGAAGCTCTACGGCGCGACGAACGTGATGCTGCTGCCCTATCTGAACATGCAGCAGATCTCCAGCGGGATTCTGGCCGACACGCTGGGGTCGGGCCGGATAGCGATTACCACGAAGTTCCGCTATGCCCGGGAATTGATCCATTCGAACAAGAAGTGTCCGGAAGGATTGATCGTCGGCCGCTACGCACGAGGCATTCTCGTCGATTCGGGTGAGCCGTCGGTCGAGCAGATCGCCCAGGCCCTCGACTATCTGGTGTTCAGCAAGAACAAACGCTTCATGATGGAGCGTCAGGCCCACCAGAGAGGCTATCAGATGCGGTGGAACAACAGTGCCTGGGCCCTGCTGCAATACATCGACTTCGTCAAGGACCAGAAAGAGATCGTCGCGGGCCCGGGCCTCAAGTTCGTCCGAGAGAAGCCGTCGAAACTGGATGTGCACAAGTACCGTGCGCATCGCGGTAACGACGACGATCGATGCGATCACGCATGAACTCAGGACCGAGCTCCCGGTCGTCGAATAGGCTGGACAAACAACACGTGGCAGCCTCGAACACAGAACGTCGAGGCTGCCACATAGATAGCGATTTGATTTCAAGGCCGTGAGCTACAGCTTGACGAGCTTGCCTTCGCGAGCCGATTCGTAAATCGCGAGAATCACTTCAACCGCTCTGCGGGCTTCGGGACCGTCGATCCAGAATCTCTCGTCCTTCTCGAGCGATTCGAGGAACGCCTTGAAGTTTCGCGTGTGGTTCTCGTAGCTGATCGCCGCCGGATCGGCGACGCCACCGCCACCTTCGATCTTCATGAACTGCTTGCGGACCTCGACGTCGTCGGGCTGCTTGTCGGCAAACTCCCACAGCGTGATGCTGTTCTCGACGTTGATCACCGTGCCCTTGGTCCCGGTGATCTCGAAGCGACGGAACTGTCCCGGGAACGAGGAGGTCGTCCCGTAGATGATGCCCAGCGCACCGGTTTTGTAGCGGAGGACCGCTACGGCGGTGTCCTCAGCCTCCATCTCGTGACCGAGGGTCGCGGTGAAGGCCTGCACCGACTCGATGGGCGGCATCAGATCGCACAGCATGTCGATCATGTGGATCGACTGATTCATCAGGGCGCCGCCGCCATCCATCTTCCAGGTCCCGTGCCAGGAATCCTTGTAGTACTCATCGGTCCGCCACCAGGGGACGTAGACACTGGCGTAGGTGATCGTCCCGAATCGGCCCGAGTTGATCGCGTCGCGCAGGGGCGTCATCAGGTTGTTGAATCGATACGGGAAGATCCCTCCCAGGCGCGTCCCGGCCTTCTGGTGGGCCTCGATCATCGCGTCGATGCGCTCCAGCTTGATCTCCAGGGGCTTCTCACACAGCACGTGCTTGCCCGCCTCGGCCGCCGCGATCGTTGGTTCCATGTGCAGCCCGCTGGGCGTGGCGATGGTGACGATGTCCACGTCCTCGCTCTTGACCATCTCCTCGTAGCTGTCGAACGCCTTGGCGCCATACTTGTCGGCCAGTGTCTTGTGGTTATCGACAACCTTATCGCAACAGGCGGTGAACTTCGCATTCGGGATGTCGCCAATGGCCCTGGCATGAAATCGTTGGAGCAGGGCTGATCGCCGATTTTCATGCCAGGGCCATTGGCGACATCCCGAATGCGAAGTTCACCGCCTGTTGCGACAAGGTCGTTGACCGCGCCAAGACACTGGCCGACAAGTACGGCGCCAAGGCATTCGACAGCTACGAGGAGATGGTCAAGAGCGAGGACGTGGACATCGTCACCATCGCCACGCCCAGCGGGCTGCACATGGAACCAACGATCGCGGCGGCCGAGGCGGGCAAGCACGTGCTGTGTGAGAAGCCCCTGGAGATCAAGCTGGAGCGCATCGACGCGATGATCGAGGCCCACAAGAAGGCCGGGACGCGCCTGGGAGGGATCTTCCCGTATCGATTCAACAACCTGATGACGCCCCTGCGCGACGCGATCAGCTCGGGCCGGTTCGGGACGATCAGCTACGCCAGTGTCTACGTCCCCTGGTGGCGGACCGATGAGTACTACAAGGATTCCTGGCACGGGACCTGGAAGATGGATGGCGGCGGCGCCCTGATGAATCAGTCGATCCACATGATCGACATGCTGTGCGATCTGATGCCGCCCATCGAGTCGGTGCAGGCCTTCACCGCGACGCTCGGTCACGAGATGGAGGCTGAGGACACCGCCGTCGCGGTCCTCCGCTACAAAACCGGCGCGCTGGGCATCATCTACGGGACGACCTCCTCGTTCCCGGGACAGTTCCGCCGCTTCGAGATCACCGGGACCAAGGGCACGGTGATCAACGTCGAGAACAGCATCACGCTGTGGGAGTTTGCCGACAAGCAGCCCGACGACGTCGAGGTCCGCAAGCAGTTCATGAAGATCGAAGGGGGCGGTGGGGTCGCCGATCCGGCGGCGATCAGCTACGAAAACCACACGCGAAACTTCAAGGCGTTCCTCGAATCGCTCGAGAAGGACGAGAGATTCTGGATCGACGGTCCCGAAGCCCGCAGAGCGGTTGAAGTGATTCTCGCGATTTACGAATCGGCTCGCGAAGGCAAGCTCGTCAAGCTGTAGCTCACGGCCTTGAAATCAAATCGCTATCTATGTGGCAGCCTCGACGTTCTGTGTTCGAGGCTGCCACGTGTTGTTTGTCCAGCCTATTCGACAACCGGGAGCTCGGTCCTGAGTTCATGCGTGATCGCATCGATCGTCGTCGTTACCGCGATGCGCCGGTACTTGTGCACATCCAGTTTCGACGGCTTCTCTCGGACGAACTTGAGGCCCGGGCCCGCGACGATCTCTTTCTGGTCCTTGACGAAGTCGATGTATTGCAGCAGGGCCCAGGCACTGTTGTTCCACCGCATCTGATAGCCTCTCTGGTGGGCCTGACGCTCCATCATGAAGCGTTTGTTCTTGCTGAACACCAGATAGTCGAGGGCCTGGGCGATCTGCTCGACCGACGGCTCACCCGAATCGACGAGAATGCCTCGTGCGTAGCGGCCGACGATCAATCCTTCCGGACACTTCTTGTTCGAATGGATCAATTCCCTGGCATAGCGGAACTTCGTGGTAATCGCTATCCGGCCCGAGCCCAGCGTGTCGGCCAGAATCCCGCTGGAGATCTGCTGCATGTTCAGATAGGGCAGCAGCATCACGTTCGTCGCGCCGTAGAGCTTCAGCAGCGTGTGCTCGTCCAGAAACGTATCGAGAAAAACGACGTCGTAGTCGGCGAAATCGGCGACTCGCGGTTCCTTGACCGTGCACCACTTGACCTGGGCCTCGTCCAGGGCCTGTTGGATCGTGGCCATGAACTGTCGGTATAGCTCGCCTCCTTCGGCCTTGACGAACTCCGGGTGAGACTGGCCCGCGATGAGATAGACGATTTGCTTTCGTTGCTCGTCGGTGCACGACTCTCTGAGGAACTGGCCATAGGCGCGGATTCCATATTGGATGCCTTTGTCCGGCGAGAGCAATCCCAGCGTTGTGACCAGGAATCGGCCTTCTAGGCCATACTCCTGCTTGATGGCCTGACGGTTGAACTGGGAGGGATTCTGCATTCGAATCCCGTGGTCGATGTGTTTGAGCTGGATGTGGGCGATCCCATATGTGTCGGATTCGAGGATCTGAATCGCGCTTTCCGTCGTGACGATCAGGCCGTCGCTGTACTTTGCCAGATTCTGAATCGTCTCTTTTTGATGGGCATCCGGCTGGTCGAGGACGGTGTGAAGGTATACCAGCGTATGCAGTCCACGGTCACGGAACGCCTTGGCCATCTCGACGAAATTGGTGCCTTGCCCGTCGTTGCCCTGGGCGTCGGGGTCGAGCCCGAATTCGTGTTGGAGCACCACCACCGTTGGATTCCGGCTCTCGGCCGCCCGCGTGCAGATGTGGACGATGGTGTCGTGCCACGACTTGGGCGTATACTGATTGATGACCAGATCGACCGGGATCTCGTAGGGCCCGTGACCGTTGTCGATTGCTGCGATGCGGATATGGCCCACTTCGGCGGTGAAATGGGCCAGCGCCGTCGCGAGATCGCGAGAAAACGTTCCGATGCCGCACCGTCGCGGCGGATACGTGCTGACGATTCGAATGTTGTACGGCATATACGCTCTACCTCCTGTAGGGTGGGTTCTCAACCCACATGTCGCAGAATGCTTCGATCCGGACGACGCGTGGGTCAAGGACCCACCCTACGGATCGAAACATCCTGCCAGCCTCCCAGGCCGCTTGGAACTCGGGCCGCCCAATGAGGGCGCTATCAGACGGTCGCCATGACACCTCGCACGTAGCCGATCGACTCAGACAGGCCGGGCATGGGATCGTTGGCGTCCTTCTCATATTCGAATGAAACGACGCCCGAGTAGTCGATGTCGATCAGCGTCCGGATGAACTTCGGAACGTCGATCACGCCGCGACCGACCTCGCACGTGTGGCCTCCGGGGGTCGCCGACGTGACGTCTTTCATGTGGACGTCGAAGAGGCGGTCGGCGTACTTGCGAGCTGATTCCGATACGTCCACGCCTGCGCGGGTCGTGTGGCCGACGTCGTTGCACAGTCCGATTCGCTTGTCGAGGTCTTTGACCTTCTCGTACGCGGTCGCCGGGATCGGATAGACCTTGTCGGTCGGACCGTGGTTGTGGATCGCGACGATGATGTCATATTCCTTGACCTGATCGTTGACCAGCGGCAGCAGGTCGTACTTGGGCACTCCGATGATGACCTTCATCCCGGCGGCCTTGGCGTACGCGAAGGCCTGCCTGACGTCGGCTTCACTGTTCATGTAGATCACGCCACCACCGTAGAGCTTCAGCCCCGCGTCTTTGACCTTGGCGGCAACCTCTTTGATCTTCTCAGGACTGCTGTCCAGAGGCAGATGCATGCTCTTGAGCGCGATGTATTCGAGACCGGCCCGCTTGGTCATCTTCAAGGCCTGGTCCAGATCGAAGTTGCGAAGGGTATACGAGGCCATGCCCAGATGGAACTTGGGTTTCTTGCTCATCCGTTCCTGAGCGCCGGCGGCGGCGATCTTTAGACCGGGGACACCGGCCAGCGAGACCGCGGCTCCGATCGATGCGATTTGAAGGAATTCTCTTCTGCTGCGCGTGGACTTCATCGATAGTTTCTCCTAACAGGGCAACATCTCCACCGATTCGAGCGGGGCCCAACCCGACCCGAACAGCCGCCATCATACCACAAATGAGTACGGAAATTCAGGCCAAAAAGTGCGGTGTATCCGCCCACACCCGAAGGCTTTCGGCTGCCATCAGGGGCCTCTGGTCGGCATTGACAGAGGCCAGGCTCCGTGTTAAGCTCAGGCCTTACGTGACACTGACGCGTCCCGGCCCATTTCGAGGAGCCTATCATGAACAGTGAAACGCCTGAACACGTCAAAGATAATTCCCTGAACCTCGGTCGGAATTTGTCGAGACGAGGTTTTCTGCGAACCTCCGCCATTCTGGGCGCCGGGTTGGCGCTGCCGACGATCGTCCCGAACCGCGTTTTCGGGGCCGCTGCCCCGAGCGAGCGCATCACCGTTGGCTGTATCGGTGTCGGGCGTATGGGCACGGGCGATCTGAGGGAGGCCCTGGGCTTCGATCAGGTCCAGGTCGTCGCGGTCTGCGATGCGGATGCCCATCGTGTGGAGGCGGCCAAGAAGCTCGTCGAGTCGAGCTACGCCGGGCGCAGTGGCCGTGGCTCGTACCAGGGCTGTGATACCTATGGCGATTTCCGCGATCTGCTGGCCCGCGACGATATCGACGCGGTGCAGATTGTCACGCCGGACCATTGGCACGTCATCCCGGCAATCCACGCGGCGCAAGCCGGCAAGGACATCTTCCTGCAAAAACCACTGTCCCTGACGCTGGAGGAAGGGCGCGTGCTGAGTGACACGGTGCGCGAATGTGGACGCATCTTCCAGATCGGGAGCCAGCAGCGATCCGACAGCCGGTTCCGCAAGGCGTGCGAGCTGGTTCGAAACGGTCGCGTCGGTAAGCTGCACACTGTCAAAATCGGTTTCGGTACCGACCCGGGTTGCGATCCGCAGCCGGTGATGCCCGTGCCGGAATGGCTGGACTACGATATGTGGCTCGGACCGGCCCCGTGGGCGCCGTATACCCGAAAACGCGTGCATCCCGAGAAGATCACCGACCGCCCCGGTTGGCTTCGCATCAGCGACTACAGTGCGGGCATGATCACCGGGTGGGGCAGCCATCACAACGACATCGCCCAGTGGGGCATGGGCACCGAGCACACCGGGCCGGTCGAGATCGAGGGCCGGGCCGTGTTCCCCAAGGATGGTCTCTGGGATGTGCATGGGGACTTCCACATCGAATATACCTACGCCAACGGCGTTAAGGTTATCTGTGCCGACAACAAGGAGAACAAGCAGGGCGTGGTCTTCGAAGGTAGCGACGGGTGGGTCTACGTCCGCCGAGGGTTCATTGACGCGAATCCGAAGTCATTGCTGGAAGAAACGATCGGCCCGGACGAGACGAAGCTCTACGTCAGCAACAATCATAAGGGCAACTTCTACGAGTGTGTCAAGTCGCGGGCCGAGACGATCGCTCCGGCGGAGGTCGGCGCACCGCTCGTGTTCGGTTTGCCTGTTGGGTGACATCGCGATGCGTTTGGGTCGCAAGCTGCATTGGGACCCGGACAAAGAGGAGTTCGTCAACGACGCGGAGGCAAATCGGATGAGAGCCCGCACGATGCGCAGTCCGTGGCGCCTGTAATCGGCCGGTTGGATCGCTGCTGAATGGGATGGGAGAATGCCATGAATCGATTGAACGGTTTTCTGTTGGCGGTACTGACTGTGTGTCTACTCGTTCAGGCCACGGGCTTTGCCGTTGATGCCACGAAAGCACCGCACTTCACAGCCCAGCTTGAAGCGAATCGCATGCGGCTTGTCGTCGACGTGGATGGCAAGCGATTCACCTGCTACAAGTACGGTTCGCTCCAGAAGTATCCGTATTTCTGGCCGGTCAATGGTCCGACCTCGGGCAAATCCGTGACGACCGAGTCGTCGTGGCCCTGGCCGCACCATCACTCGCTGTTCTTCGGGTGCGACCAGGTCAACGGGGGCAACTACTGGCAGGATTCCAACGAGCGGGGCCAGATCGTCTCGCAAGGGCCGAAGATCACCGTTGCCGAGGGGCCTGCGGTGACCTTCGTCGATGACTGTCTCTGGCGTCAGCCTGGCAAGGACCCGATCATCCGCGATCATCGCGTGGTCACGATCTCGGCGCCGAAACCCCACCTGCGGACCATCGATTTCGAGGTCACGCTCGATCCGCTCGTCGACATTCGCATCGGCAAGACCAACCACTCGCTCTTCTCCGCTCGCATGGTGCCCGAGCTGAGCGTCGATTCGGGCGGGACCCTGATCGACGTGCAGGGCGATCTGGCGGAGAAGGGTACGTTTGGCGTCGCCTCCCCCTGGTGCGACTACAGTGGCACCCGCGAGGGGATCGCCGAGGGGCTCGCGATCTTTCAGAATCCGACCAACCGCTGGTATCCGTCCAAGTGGTTTACCCGGGACTATGGATTCTTCTCACCTACGCCCATGTACTGGCCCGAAGGCCAGTATACCGAGATACCCCAGGGCCAGCCTTTGACGCTGCGCTATCGCGTTGTCGTACACGATGGCGACGTGAAGCAGGCTGGGATCGCGAAGTTGTTTGCCGAATACGAGGCCTCCGCCAAGGCATCGACGAGCCGTTGATGCATCGCCAGGGACGGGCCAGGCCATCTGTGAGAAGGAGAGCAGCATGAACAAAAAGACCGTTCGCGCCGGGATCGTCGGCGCCGGGTTTTCGGCTTCATTTCATTTCGAAGCGATCAGGAAGGTTTACGGGACCAACGTCGAGGTCAAGGGCGTCCATGCGCTAGAGGGGGCTGAGGCGTACGCCAAGCAGCGTGACATCAAGGCCTACGATAGCCTTGAAGCCCTTTTGGACGATGTGGATGTCGTCCACTGCTGTACGACCGCATCAGCTCACGAACCCGTCGCGATTGCGGCCCTCGAACGGGACAAGTTTGTCATCGTGGAAAAGCCGCTGACGGGTTTCTTCGGGGATGGCTCGGAAGATTTCAACGGCGAGACGTTCTCGAAAGAGGTCGCGATGAAGAGCGCGCTGGCCAGCGTCAAGCGGATGTTGGAAGCGGAGAGCAAGAGCAAGGGCAAGATTCTCTACGCCGAGAATTGGGTCTATGCCCCGTCGATCCAGAAGGAGCGGGAGATTCTGGAGAAGACCGGTGCCCAGATCCTCTGGATTCATGGCGAAGAGGCTCATTCCGGATCGCACGCCCGCACATATGCGTACTGGAAGTATTCCGGCGGTGGCGTCATGATCGGCAAGGGCTGTCATCCTCTGACGGCCGCGCTCTATCTCAAACGGGTGGAAGGCCGAGCCCGCGACGGCAAGCCGATCCGGCCCAAGTCCGTCACCGCCCGCACACATGCTCTGACGCGCATGCCCAGCTTCCGCGACGAGGGGCACATCCGCAGCGACTATTTCGACATCGACGATTTCTCGATGATGCACGTGACTTTCGAGGACGGCACGCTCGCGACGATCTTCGCTTCGGACATCATCCTGGGCGGCATCCACAACTGGCTGGAGGTGGCCGCCAACAACCATCGGTCGATCTGCAACATCAATCCGAACACGGCGATGCAGGCGTACAATCCGCTCGAGGCCAACTTCAAGGACATCTACGTCGTCGAGAAGACGGGCACCAAGCAGGGCTGGTCGAGTCCGTCCCCCGATGAGGATTGGTTCACGGGCTATCCGCAGGAGATCGAGGCGTTCTATCGCTCCGCCGCCTATGGCGAACCCGTCGAAAGCGACAGTCTGCTGGCGGCCGACTGCATTGCGACGATCTACAATGCCTATGTCTCGGCCGAGCGGTCCGGCGCCGAGGTTGAGATTGGGTGACATCCCGATGGGCAGCGGACCTGCCCGTTCCAGATTGAGGCGCATAACACGATGACGAACGAGCAGTGGGAAAGTCTGTTGGCGGTTCTTGGTGGCGAGGCAGTCGATCCGTTTCCGATCGGCTTCATCATCGACAGTCCGTGGCTGCCAGGCTGGGCAGGGCAGACCGTGCTGGATTATTACAGCAGCGATCAGGTGTGGCTCGATGCGAACTTCAAGGCCATCCAGACGTTTCCCGAGGCCATGTTTCTTCCGGGGTTCTGGTCGGAATACGGCATGTGTACCGAACCCTCGGCGTTTGGCACCAAGTGCCGATGGGAAGAACATGGGCTGCCCTATGCGGACAAGATCATTCGCAGCGTCGACGACGTCGCGAACATCGAGAAGCCCGATCCGAAGTCCGATGGACTGCTGCCGTTCGCTCTTCGCAGGCTCAAGCTTCACCAGGCTGCGATCGAGAAGGCCGGACATCAAATTCGATTCGCCGTTGCGCGCGGGCCGCTGAATATTGCGACGTTCCTGATGGGGACGACCGAGTTTCTCATGGCGATGCGCACGGACCCCGAACCGATCCGGAAGCTGCTGACGCTGATCACCGAGTTCTCCGTCGACTGGCTGAGACTCCAGAAGGAATGCTTCCCCTCAATCGAAGGCCTCTTCGTTCTCGACGACATCGTCGGCTTCCTGGGCGATGCGGACTTCAAAGAGTCGGCACTGCCTTATCTCAAGCAGGTCTTCGGCTGTCTCGATGTCCCGGTGCGGTTCTTCCACAACGACGCCCAGGGCCTCGTGCTGCGCCGTATCTTGCCGGAAATGGGCGTCAATCTCTTCAACTTCGCCTTCGACCATTCACTGAGCGAGATGCGAGAACGAGCCGGCGATGCGGTCACCCTGCTAGGCAACATCCCACCGCGTGACGTGCTGGCGCAAGGCACGCCCGAGGACGTGACCGCCAGCGTGAGGGCCACTCTGGACTCCGTGGACGACAAACGACGAATCATCCTCTCCTGCGGCGGCGGAATGCCCCCCGACGTCCCCACCGAGAACATCCAGGCTCTCATCGACGCGGCACGATAGCAGTCGGGGGACTACCGGGCTACGGCAAGGCGTGACTACTTTGTGGCGAGTTTGCGCCAGCGGTGGCCGTCGTTGGCGAGCAGGGCGTCGGCCTGGGAGAAGCTTTCGCTGCCGGCGGGGTACTCAGCCAGTGCGGTCTTGCCGGCTTTCCAAGTGTCAAGCACGGGCATCAGGAGCTGCCAGGCCAGATCGACGCTATCGAAGCGTGTGAACAGCGTCTGATCGCCCACCATGCAGTCGAGCAGGAGCCTCTCATAGGCCTCGGGCATCTCCACGCCGAAAACGCCCTTATAGCCAAAGTTCATATTCAACGTGCCCATGCAGATCTTCGAGCCCGGTCGTTTGGCCTGGAAATGGAGTGACATCCCTTCTTCCGGCTGGATCTTGAACACCAGCACGTTAGGCGGCATGTCGTCGAGCCCGACCGAGCCGAACAGTGAATGGGGCACCTGTTTGAATGTGATGGCGATCTCCGTGGTCTTGCGAGCGAGCCGCTTACCCGTGCGGAGATAGAAGGGGACGTCTTTCCACCGCCAGTTGTCCACGAAGAGCCGGGCGGCCACAAACGTCTCGGTGGTCGAGTCGTCTGCGACACCTCGCTCGTCGCGATACCCAGGCACGTCTTTGCCATCCATGACGCCCGGTCCGTACCGGCCTCGCACGAAGCAACTGTTCCACTCGTCCAGCTCGAAAGGGCGGATCGACCGCAGAAGCTTGGCCTTCTCGTCACGAATCTGGTCCGCGTCGAACGAGATAGGGGGCTCCATGGCCACCAGCGCCATCATCTGGAGCATGTGGTTCTGGAACATATCACGCAGCGCGCCGGACTTGTCGTAGTAGCTGGCGCGGTGCTCCACCCCCAAGGTTTCGGCGATCGTGATCTGAATGTTGTCGATATGGCTGCGATTCCAGACGGGCTCGAAAATGGCGTTGGCGAAACGAAAGATCATGATGTTCTGGACGGTTTCCTTGCCCAGATAGTGATCGATCCGGTAGATCTGCTCCTCCTTGAACCACTTGTACAGAGTCTCGTTCAGTTCCGTCGCGGTCTGGAGATCTCTGCCAAACGGCTTCTCCACGACGAGACGGGCGCACTGCCGACACTCGCGCTGCTCGCTACGCGATAGCCCGGCTTCGCCAAGATGCTCGGTAATACTGCCATAGAGGACCGGTGGCACCGCGAGATAGAACACATCGCAACCGGAGACGTCGTGCTTGGCCCTTAACTCAGCCAGGCGGTCCTTGATCTGCTGATAGAAATGGGGATCGTCGTAGTCCCCACTGAGGTAATAGAGCTTCTCGGCAAACGAGGCGGCGGTGTCTTGGGAGATGCTCGCGGCGTGCTCGGCCAGCGCCTCGCGGGCTGTCTGGCGAAACTGCTCGTCGGAATACTCCGTTCGCCCGCAACCTAACAGGCAGAAGTGCTCGCTCAACAGGCCTCGTTGCTGGATCTGGGCGAGACTTGGCAGAAGCTTGCGATTGACCAGGTCGCCCGAAGCGCCGAACACCACCATGGCCGTCGGAGGAGCGGCCGTTTCGGCGCAAACAATCTCCAACGCAGCAACGGAGGGATGAATGTCCTGGACAGTCATTTTCGCGATCTCCTGTGGGCCCGACGAGCCCCGATGCGTGCCCATGACATCGATGTGAATTGTGGACCCGAGCCCCTGGGACCCAGAGGCTCAGCGGTCCATCCTCTTTTGCCTAACGGCGGTCGAACCTCAGTCCTCGACCGGCTCGAACTGGTCCTTGTCGGCGCCGCATTCCGGGCAAACCCAGTCGTCCGGCAGATCGGCGAACGCCGTCCCGGGCTTGACGCCATTGTCCGGATCACCGGCGGCAGGATCGTAAATGTAGCCGCAGAGAAGACATCGGTACTTCATCGCTATTTCCTTTCATTCAACGCGATCAATTGCTTTCTGAGATCCGCAACGTGTCGAACCTCTTCTCGGATGATGGCCTCGACCCTGTCACGGCCCGCCTGGGCGCCGACGAGGTCCTTCAAGCCAACGTAAAACAGCACCGAATTCTTCTCGGCGCCGATGGCAATCTCCAGCAGTTCCTGAGGCGACTCATTGCCCGTCAGTTCCTCGGTAGGGCTCTTGAGTCCTTCGCTGCCCTTGCTGTCGGCCATGGTCTGCAGGTACAGGGTGGCCTCGTTGTAGGGATCGAAAACGGTCTCGGCCTTCTCCTGCTCGGCCAGTTCCTTCCTCATGGACTCGAAGGTCTTGAGGTGCCCGTCTTCCATGGCGGCCATGTTCAGGAACATGTCCTTCATGTCCTGACCGGCCGTCTTGCCGGCGGCTTCGCGATAGAACTTGGCGCCGTTCCGCTCGATCTGTTCGGCCATCTCGAATACTTCATTCGCGTTGAATGTCACGCTCATGCCGTGCTCTCCTTATTCTGCCGGTGGGGTAAAGGTTCGTTGGCCCAACTCACGGTCGATCATGAACATCGCGCCGGGGGCTTTTTGGCCCATCTTAAGCATCTGGACGATCGTGTCAACCGAGGTCTCTTCTTCCACCTGTTCGTTAACGAACCACTGGAGAAAGGCGTTGGTCGCGTGGTCCTTCTCCTGAACGGCCAGGTTGACCAGATCGTTAATGCGTCCGGTGACCATCTGCTCGTGCTCGAAGGACGCTTCGAAGGCCGCCAGGGGCGATTCCCATTCCTTGGGCGGCTGGTCAATGGCCTTGAGGATGACGCGTCCGCGACGTTCGTTGACGAAATCGAAGAACTTCAACGCGTGCATCGTCTCTTCCTGCGTCTGGATTCGCATCCAGCTCGCCAGTCCGGGAAGGTTCTCTGCCTCGAAGTAGGCCGCCATGGACAGATACAGATAGGCGGAATAAACTTCGGCATTGATCTGCTCGTTAAGCGCTTTCTCCATCTTCTTGCTAATCATGATTGTCATGCCTCCCAAAGTCCGTGCTTGTTGCAGTGCTCTCTCACACTGACCGACGAGGCGTCCACCTGGAAGACGGCTTCAGGCGCTTGGCTGGGCTGGAGAAACTGGCGATAGGCTTTGCCGTCTGCAAGAATCTCGATCCACTCGATGTAGTGATCCTCTTCCATCGGATGAGGGACGCTGCCGATCTTGACCTTGATGCTTCCGTTGGTCCGCTCGACGACCGGAACGTGCTTTTCCTTGCCTTGATCGGAGGTCTTGGCCTGGAGGTTTTCCATGGGCTGGCCGCAGCAGACCAGTTCCCCATCGCCTCCGGTCAATACCTCGACGATATTGCCGCACAAAGAGCATTTGTAGACTTGAAGCCTTTTTGCCATTCGTTCCCCTTTCCATTTTGTGATTCGATTGGAATCGCGCGTCGGCGCGAATGTGATGTCACTGGATAATGCCGATGGCCCGGTGCCGAGCCAGGATTTCGTCGGCCAGCTTGTCCAGTGCGAGAAAATCATCGTCACTCGGGTCGCCCTTCGAGACCACCGGAGGAATCACCTCCACCTTAAGGTTCGAGAGGAGCCCCGTGAGCTGTTCGGTCATCCTGCTGGCCCAGCCGAACGACCCGATGATGGACGCGAATTTCGTCTTGGGTCGCAGCGCGTTGGCTACGAGGGCGGCGTACGCCACCTTCGGATGGGCGCCCGTCAGGACCGTGGGCGAACCCAACACGACCGTGGCCGCATCGACGAGCGCCATTGCCAGTTTCCCCAGGTCCGTCACGATCAGATTGAAGGGCTTGACGATGATGCCCCGCTCCGTCAGGGCGTCGACCAGATGTTCGGCCATCTTCTGGGTGCTCTCGTGCATGGAGACGTACGCCAGGACGACCTCGTTCTTCACCTCGTCGCTGACCCAGTCTTCATAGGCGTCGAGGATGAACTGAGGATTGCTGTAGACCGGTCCGTGGCTGGGCGCGATGACCTCGATATCAAGCTGCCCGAGCTTCTCCAGATTCTTCCGGATGACCGTTCGGAAGGGCATCATGATCTCGGAGAAGTACAGTTTGGCCGCCTCGTAGACGAGTGGCTCGTTGGACACGAACAAACTGCTGTCCGCCAGATGGGCTCCGAAGAAGTCACACGAGAAATAGACCTTGTCCTCTTCGAGATAGGTGCCCATCGTCTCGGGCCAGTGGACCCAAGGCGTATAGATGAACCGAAGCGTCTTGTCACCCAGCGACAGCGTCTCGTTCTCTTCGACGACGATGAACTGGTCCTCCTCGATGTGCAAAAGGTCGATGAGCATGTCGCGACACTTCGCGTTCGTGACAACCTTCGCCTCGGGATGGAGCATCAGGATGTCCGGGATGCTCCCGGAATGGTCCTGCTCGGCGTGATGCGAGATGATGTAATCGATTTTGTCGATGCCCAGCGAGATCAGATTGCTGATCAGCGTCTCGCTCTTCTTGGGATCGACCGTGTCGAGCAGAGCGACCTTGTCGATGCCCTTGACCACGTAGGCATTGTAGGTCGTGCCCTCGGGCAGTGGAATCAGTTCATCGAATAGCCTTCGATCCCAATCGATGGCCCCGACGGCATAGACATTGGGTCTGATCTGCTTCATCTACACAATCCCCTCAGAAGGCGAGTCTCACGCCTGATTTGATGAGCCAGTCTCTACAGCAATCCTTTGGCCGCAGACAGCGCCGCGTCGTAGTCCGGCTCGCTGGTGATTTCCTTGACCAATTCGACATAGCGAACCGTACCTTCCTTGTCCACGACGAAAACGGCTCTCGCCAGCAGACGCAGTCCCTGGATCAGCACGCCATAGGAGGTCCCGAACGCCGCGTCACGATGGTCGGATAGCGTCTGGACGTTCTTGACCCCGGCTGCGCCGCACCAGCGGGATTGGGCAAAAGGCAGATCCATGCTGACCGCCAGGATCACGACATCGTCGCCCAGATTCGTAGCCGCCTCGTTGAACCGGCGGGTCTCCGTATCACAAACCGAGGTGTCCAGCGACGGGACCGACGTGATGATACAGACCTTGCCCTTGAAGGAAGACAGTTTGACGCCGGAGAGATCGTTGGCCGTCAGCTCGACGTCGGGAGCCGGCTGGCCCACCTTGACTTCCGTACCCACCAATGTGACCGGGTTGCCCTTCATTGTCACCAAACCTGTTCGTTCTTGCATGGGTTTCTCCTTGCCCTCTTTGGGCTTCTCACATCCTGTTTCTGCAATGAGTGTCACCATCGACACCAGAAGAAACACGCAGATCTTGGTGGACTTGTTCGGTATTTGCATGGGCGAACCCGCCTTTTCCGGTCGATTCGAGTACCCGACGGCCTTTGTCGCAAGGGCGGGCAGGGGGTTGGACCTGCCCGCCTCGTGCGAACGCCAGTATCTGCTTCTCAGTAATTAAGGGCGTCGATCTCGAAGTGGGCTTGCGGATGCCCGCAGGCCGGGCAGACCTTCAGGGCATCGGTCCCTTCGTGGACGTAGCCGCACTTTCGACACACCCATCGCACGGGGGCGGGGCGTTTGAAGACGGTGCCGTCGGTGATGTTCTGGGCCAGCTTGACGTACCGATCCTCGTGACGCTTCTCTGCCACGGCGATCATCTTGAACACAGCCGCCACCTCGGCGAGGCCTTCTTCCTGGGCCTTCTTGGCGAACTCGGGGTACATTTCCGTAGTCTCGTAGTGCTCGCCCGCTGCGGCGGCCTTGAGATTCTCCACGGTCGTTCCGATGACGCCAGCGGGGAAAGCGGCCTGGATTTGCACTTCACCACCCTCGAGGAACTTGAAGAGCCGCTTGGCGTGCTGCCTCTCCTGGTTGGCGGTCTCTTCGAAGATGGCTGAGATTTGCTCGTAGCCTTCCTTCTTGGCCACGCCGGCGTAGTAGCTGTAGCGATTTCGGGCCTGGGATTCGCCTGCGAACGCAGCCAGCAGGTTCTTTTCCGTCTCGGTGCCTTTCAAACTCATTCATGACCTCCATTCATATACGGTGTCAGTGGTTTTGGATTTTACGATGAACGCCTATCTTCCGGGCTTTCTGCGACACATTGGTCGCACACACCTTCGATGTACACGGTGGTTCTCAACACGGTAAATCCATCGGTCAGGCATTCCGGCACAGCGATCCGATCGAAGGGCTCATGGTGAAAGTCCACGATTCGCTTGCACCGGATGCACTTGAAGTGCTGGTGGTCGTCCAGATTCGCATCAAACCGTTTCGCGTCGCCGGTACCCTCCACGATGAAGGCGGCGCCCATTTCGCTCAGCGTCAGCAGCGTCCGATTGACCGTGTCGAGCGAGATATTCGGATACTTGCGGCGTACGCGTCGACAAACCATCTCAGCCGAAGGATGCTCATCCGTTTCCACGAGAGCCTGGTAGACCGCCGTCCGCTGAGGCGTGATCTTCAGTCCCGCCTCGTGACATCTGACCCGAAACGCATCCATTCTCTGTGCAGTCTCTTCGCTGTCGATAGCTTCTGGGGTTTCCGTCATGCCCGGTCCTTGCGAACACCTGCCCTGTTCCGCCACGGCGAGAAACGCCGCGCCGCTCAATCTACCGTAGTAGGAGTTAGTACTATATAGTAGCAACTCTTCTTTGGCAAGGACTCTTTCTGATTTTGTAGGCAGTTTTTTTGCGCACAAAGGACCCGCTGACCGAAGCCTTACGCGTAGGAAAGGCGGGCGGTTCTCAGAAGATATTCAGGGAATGGTCTTTTTTGGGGGCCTCGGCGGATCGAGGAGGGGAGCAGGACCGCAACGGGCTATTTCCACTTGCTCCGGCGGACGGGCAGGCGGTGATTCCCGTGGCAGTCCGTGCAGACTTTTGTTTCCGCATCGTCCGCGAAGAGCGGCTTGTGTGCGTCGGTGTCGATCGTGTCTTTGGGGTGGCAGGCCATGCACGACGGGTTGATCCGGTCCCGGGGGTAGATGATGTCGGGGGCGGTGCCGTTGCCGCCGGAGGCCCAGGATTCGTCGGCGATGTGGCGCATCGCTGGCGCCGTGGCATTTGGCGCAGCCTATTCCCGCGTTGGCATGAGTGACCGCGATCTTTTCGTCCATGTAGTTCGCATGGCAGACGAAGCATCGGCTGTTGTCGGCGGCCGGCTGGGCCGAGGAACTGGCCGACGGTTCGTCGTCGAGCAGCAGGAGAGGCTCGTCCTCCAACAGCGGCGGTTCTTTCTTCGGAGCGGATGACTGCTCCGTTGAGGGCGGATCGGTCAGTTCAGGCTGGGAAGAGAGGTTCTTGTTCTGGTCGCATCCGCCGGCGCTGATGAGAATCGAAGCCAAGGCGATGATGCCAGATGGACCATCGATCGGGACCGTTTCACGGTGATGATCTGAAGCATTCATTTCTCCCGTTTTCCGTTGAATCAGCAGCAGGGCAATCAAACGCATTGCCAGTTCTTGAGCCACTGGTAGTGCTCGGGCAGTCTGGCAAAGGTCTGCTGACCGACGGCCTCGAGTTCGGCGTTCTCCCGGACGTCCAACTGGCGACGCTCCGAGACGGCCTTGACTACGTTGGCCACCTCTTCGGCGCGGTTCATGCCCGGGATGGGAACGACGGTGTTGCTGTGCAGAATATCGCGCAAGGCCAAACGACCTCGACGGTCGTCCTGCTCGGAATCACCGGCAAACAGCGACGCGGCCGCGAACGGCTTGATCCCGAACGCGCCGACGTCCCGTTTCTTCAAGGCGTCGAAGAGACTGTCTTGCGGGGCCTTCTTCGTCATCGTGGTGAACGGGAAACAGACCACTTCGATCTGCGGGAAGTACTCGATCATGAACTGGATCCAGCGCTTGTCATGCGAGGAGAACCCGATGAAGCGCAGCCTTGCCCTGTTTCTTGGCCTTTTCCAGCGCGTCGACGATTTCGCAGGCGGTATTGAACGTGTGCCGTCCGCCCGGCTCCAGGCACGTGATGCGCCACAGATCGGTGTAGTCCTGTTTCGAATCGCGAAGCAGTTCGTCGAGCGATTCCAGGAGCTTCTTCGACGTGCGGAAGTCCTCGTTGCGGACCTCTTTGGCGCCGTGCGACAGGGCCAGATAGACCTTATCACGGCGGCCCTTCAACGCCTTGGCGTCGCGCTTGACCTCGTTGTCCCAGCAGGCGTCGATGTAGTTAATCCCTGCGTCCATGCATCGGCTGATGATGTCGGCCCGCTCTTTGACGTTGCTGCGCGAGTGCCCGCCCAGACCGACCGCGGAGACCATGATGTTCGTCTTGCCCAGGCGGCGGTATTCCATGTCGGGATTGTAGCTGAGGATCCTGGAGGTGTCCGGAGTGGTCTCGGCCGCTTGGGCGATACCCGCTCCGACGGCGATTCCGGCCGCAACAGCTGCAGAATTGCGCATGAATTGGCGTCGTGTCTGTCGTCTGTCTCTCATGGCGGTCCCCCTTGTTATCGAGAGGTCAATGGGCGGTTGGTGTCCAGCGTGAAGAGGGCGTGGATTTCATCTTCCGAAAGAACGCGGTCGTAGATTCGCAGGTCGTCGATCAGGCCGTTGAACTTCCGTCCGATTCGAACGTCGAGTTCGTTGCCCGTATCGATGGGCCAGAGGTCCAGCAGTCCGATGTCATGGATGATGGCGACCTCTCCATCCAGGTAGAGTGTCACGTCGTTGTACAGGTTGGGCGCTTCCGCCTCCCGCACCACGACGGCGACGTGATGCCACTGGTCGTCATGCGTTTCGGCGTTCATGTACAGGTATCCGCCGTGGGGCGTGACACCGACGCGGCCACGAATGAAACCCAGGGTCCACATCTTGCCGAAATCGTTGGTTCCCCAGGAGACGATTTCTCCCGAAGTCGTGGTTGTTTTGATCCAGGTCGCGAGGGTTCGAGGGTGCGTTCCGCCAATGCCCTTGTACTTGGGAACTTCGAGATAGCCTTCTTCGCCGTCGAGTCGGATTGCCTTGCCTGTTTTTCCGGCCGCGGCGTCTTTGTCGAAGGACAGTCCGCCTTTGAGTACGGCATTTCGCCCGTGTTTGGACGCATCGGCCGCAACCTGCCCCGACGTTTCATCGAACGTCCACCGAGCCGCAAGATTCGGGTCCGTATCGAGCGTGATCGGCTTGGCTGCGCGCACAAGCGGTGTATTCCATGCAAGGAAGACACTCAGCAGCAGAGCAAAACCACAGTAATGGTGTTTGCGATCCATGAGTCTTCTCCCAACCTTTATTTCATCTACAGGCGCCAGGGGCTCCGCTTCGCTCTCGACAGCAGGGCGTTGGCCTGGTGGTTGTCGGTACGTTCTTTAACCGGGTCCCACTGGAATTTGCCCTTGAGCTTCATCGCGATATTGCCCAGGTGGCAGATGGTCACCGAGCGATGTCCGACCTCTACCGGCGCGGCCGTCTGCTCGCGCGTTTTGATGCAGTCGATGAAGTTGCGGTGGTGGTCGTTGCTCTCGTACAGCCGAATCTCATTCGCTCCGATGACGCTGGTCTTCAGCGATTCGGGGTAACAACTGATCTCGTCCGAATAGACCGGAATCTGGATCCAGCCCTCGGTGCCTTCGAAGCGGTAGATCTCGTCCTTCTGAGTCTTGCAGGTCAGTTCGACACCGTTGGCGTAGCGGGCGACGAAGTGCACCTTGGTGGCGGTGGTGAAGAGCCCGTCGCGGGGAAACTCACCGCCCAGGTCTTCGACCTCGACCGGGCCTGTCCCATCGGTGCCGTTGGCCCACTGAACGATGTCGATCCCGTGCGCGCCCAGGTTGGTCGTCTGGCCGCCCGAGTAGTCCTCGCCAAACCGGAACGTGTAGAGGCACCGGTCTTTGTGGTAGGGGGCCCACGGCGCCGGCCCGAGCCACATCTCGTAGTCCAGCCAGTCGGGCACGGGCATGGGCTCCCAGTTGCTGGGTGGCGCCTGCTTGTTGTTGGCGCCGATCGCGACCAGGGCTCTCTGAAGCTTGCCGATCCGTCCGTTGCGAATCAACTCGCAGATGAAGCGATAGGTTTGATTCGATCGCCGTTGCGTGCCCGTCTGGAAGACGACGTTGTATCGTTTGACGGCGTCGGCCATCGCCCGCCCTTCGGCGATCGTGAGGCTCATGGGCTTTTCGCAGTAGATGTCCTTGCCTGCCTCTGCGGCCTGGATTGCAGGAAGGGCGTGCCAGTGATCGGGCGTCGCGATGCACACCGCATCGATATCATCTCGGGCGGTTATCTCGCGGAAATCCACGTACGCATCACATCCCTTGAACTGCCCCGAACGGCCCTTCTGTGCGTAGTCGTCGTCGACGATCTTGGCGGCCGGTTCGCGTCCGAACCAGGCGCCGTTCCAGCCCTTCTTATACCAGTGTCCATACTGGTTGCAGGCCTTGACGGGATCGCACACCGCCAGCGCCTGTACATCGGGCTGGGCGAGGAAGGCACGCATGTCGTTCGTGCCCATGCCGCCGACGCCGATGAATCCCATGGTGATCCGTTCGCTCGGAGCGACGCTGCCGGCCTTGCCCAATGCGGAGGAGCGAATCACCATCGGAAAGGTCAGGGCACCGGTCACGCCCGTCTTGAGGAATGTTCGCCTGTTGATGGACTTATCGTTCACAGCATGCCTCCCATCTTTGCACCCGTGCCGTTGACCGTCCGTAACCGGACCCACAATCTCCGAGTCTCGCTGATCTTCGGAAACTGGCGTCGCGGTCGCGGGACGAAAGACGATACCGATCCGTCCCCCGGACTCAGGATCTATCATACACCGTGAAGGGCCTTCGGAAAAGGGTACATTTGCGTTCTTCTGTGAGCGGGGTCAGCGGTGGGAAGGTGTCACTTGCACAAAAAGAAGGCCCCTGTCGCAGGAGGCACGAAGGTATTTGCCAGTGCGTGTGTCGAGTTACACGAAATACCCGCCTGCTGCTCTCACAGGGGCCCAACAGAATTATTCGTGGCTCTCTCCTTTTGTTCCTAGCCGCCCCGTATGTGACCTGATGCAAAAGACGCGATGTGTACGCAACATCAAACAGGCGACACCGGTTTTGGCTAAGAGGACCTTGCTGGTCTTCAGCTTCGAGCCACCGTTTTGAACTTGTCCATCATCAAGTATCGGTCAAGCCGCCGCGTTTCCTTGAGCGATTTTCGCCGTCGTTTCAACGTTCTCTGAAAGGCCCGGAATTCGGAGGTCTCGCTCCGTCGGCCCTCACCTTTTCTCTCCCTCATGGGCTGTGCAAAGTCGCAGGTTGTGCCTGGTCGCCGGTCTCCCCAGATGCTATGGATTTCGTGAGTTCACGGTCCCGCGGGGCGTTCGCGCCATGACCCGCCGAAGTCTCGCCCACAAAAAAATCTGCGTAGTGGCAAAAAAGGCATCCACATTCCGACCTCGCCGTACGCCTGCCCCATGGAGTATCGGAAATCGACGACCACTCGGAGCACCGTCCGAATCCCACTTGACTCTAAGGGGCGCCTACCACTTCAGAGTCCACCGCGGCGGTGCTCCTCCCTTTTTTTGGGGTCTTCGTGAACGACCTGCAGAAGAACCGCTCGACAGGTTGTCCCTCGGGAGCCTGGAAAGCACCGTCCGATGTGGATGTTGACGCTCACCGAATCATTCCCACCGTTTCGCATTCTAGTCGGATTGCCGTGGCAGTTGCCAGTGAGGGTGTCTAGCTGGCGGCGGGAACCCGGCTGGCTTGTGCGCGCGTTTTGTAGGTCGTGCGTCCTCGCACGGCTTTGAATTAGGCGAGCGAGGGGCGCTCGCCCTACATGAGCCGACGGCCTCGCCACTGTATTCGGACTGCGACCCGTGGCGGGGGTGGACGAAGGAATTCCTTGACAATGCGTCCTATAAATGCGATAATTTCATTGGTATCAAGCACATAGCGTCTCTTTGGGAGGTTCGCCCTCCGAGGTGGGATCAGGTGAAGACGGCGGTTCCGACGGCATTGAGGTTTTCACTGTCGTGGTGGAGCCTGGTCGGGATCGCGGCAGATGAAAGGACCGGGTGATGAAGGGGATTCGCATAGGATTGCTGCTCGTTGCTTTGGCGAGTTTCGCGTTCGGCTGCTCCGTGGCGCCCGAGACGTTGCCAGGCAGACCTGCCGAGCCGCAGGCTGGCCACGTCGCGGTGACTTCCGTTGCGGACGGGTCCACTCAGACCGAACCGCATTCAGGGCTGGTGTGGTGCGGATTCGCCATTCGAGATTTTCGCGTCATCCGGGACGAATACGGCAGGGTTCACGCCATCGGTGAAGTCGAAAATGTCGGGGAGGGAACGCGCGGCGTGGAATTGCAGGCCTCTCTGCGCGACGCCAGCGGACGCCTCGTTTCCGTTGGGCACTTCTGTCCGGCCGCCGGCAACAACATCGCCCCAGGCGAGACCTGGCCCTTTACGTACTCCTTTGGACGGCAGGACGAGGGGGCTCGCGGCGAGTTGCGAATCGTCGACGCATTCCACTCCATGGGAGGCCAATGCACCACTACCGGCGTGCGGTAATCCGCGTCGACGGGGTGGGCAGAGTGGCGGGCGAGGTTGCTGCTCTCACTGCTCCAAAGGCATCAATTCCACCTTGCGGAAATCGAGCGGGTGGCTCTCAGCCTGGAGGGCGATGTAGCCTCCGCTGAGCATCGTGTTGCCATCCTCGATCAGCTTCTTGGCGTCTGCATCCCCTTCGTCGAGCTGAGGCTGCTCGTACTCCAGCACGAGTTCGCCGTTGACGAAGTGCCTGATCTTGTCGTTGCCATGAACCTCGATCTCCATCGTCACCCACTGGTCGCCATGATACGTTTCCGACGTGGAGTTGATGCAGTGCTGTGTCATCAGTTTGTCGTTCATCACGACATGCGTTCCCGGCGTGCAGACATTAGCGGTCGTTCGCTTGTGGGTGCCGTCACCGCCCAGCATCTGCGCCTCGATGGAGACCGGAAAATCCTGGTCTTTGCGCATGCTCTTGGGGGTCTGGCAGTGGAACATGATGCCGCTGTTTCGAAAGGCCCAGCCTGGGCCGCCCGGCGTTTGTTCGCCCACGAAGCGGTATTCGACGCGCATGCGATAGTGCGAGAACGGCGTTTCGTAGAACAAATGCCCGAACTGGCCTTCGAACTTCTGATATTGATCGTAGCGGACCTTCAGCAGGCCATCCTCGACGCGAAACGTGTTCCGGAAGTTGTCGTCCAGATCGTAGCCCGTGATCTTGGGATGCCAGCCCTTGAGGTCCTTGCCGTTGAAGATGCTGATCCACTTGCTCTCCTTAGGTTTGTTGGCCTCCGAGGCGCATCCCGCTGAGCATATCATGCCCGCCAGGACCATACCTGCCGTGACAACCGTGGATAGGGACGTCATATTCCTGCTCATTATTCTGCTCCTTGTTTAGCGGTCCAATTTGGCACCGGGATACGGTCAACCTTTCGACGGTTCAAGCGAGGACCTCCCGACGCGGACGAACAGATGCGTAATGGCCCGTTGACCGAGTTCGTTACTGCGATGAACCGTTGCGATATAGCAGCCCGGTTTGCTGTAGGTGTGTGTTGTCACCGCATAGCCGTCGGGATTGTGGGCGTCCACGTTGCCGTCGGAGTGCACCGTCACCTGGGGACTGCCGTCTCCGAAGTCCCACACTTCCTGACCGTGCGTAGTGCGGAACGTGCGGACCTTGAAGGTCAATTCGTCCCCTGGCTCGATATTGGACGTCGGGTAGTACGTGGCGTGAATCGCGGGCGGCAATTGCCCCGGTTTGGCCTTGTCGTAGATCTGCACGACGGCAAAGTCGTAGCCGACATTTCCATCCGCGTCGGTGACCTTCACGATCTCGTTGTATTCACCGGGCTTCGCGTACGTGCGCTGCACCTTCGGCCCGACCGCCGATCCGCCATCGCAGAACGTCCATTCGAACTTCTCGATGGTCCCGCAGCGACTCCAGGACCGGGTGGCGTCCAGTTCCACTGGTTCGCCTGTCCAAGCTACGTGATGGGGACGGGCAACCGCGATAATCTCCGGATGGTATTGACGCTGGTAGGCTTCCCACGCAAACGGGTAGGCGTTCTGGATGCCCCACTGGCCCGAGGGCTGCCGGCAGGTGATGTCGAAGTGCAGGTGAGACCACCCTCCGCTGGCCCCTTCCTTGCCCAGCGTTCCGATCCTCTGGCCCATCCGAACCTTGACGCCCGGCTTGACGGCCTGGTCGATTTTGTACAAGTGGCTGTACCGGTAGAACCAGCCGCGATCGTCTACGGTGTAAATCACGTCGTATCGGGGGCTTACGGGGGTGTCCTCATAGCCTGGCAGCGTCTCGCCACCCGCCGAGACCACCAGAGCGTCGGTCGCGGCGACCACCGGCACCAATCGCTCGGCCCCGCCGAAATCCAGACCGTAGTGATAGTAGATGTCTTTCTTGGCGGGGACCTCTCCGCCATCGACGAAGACGGGCACGTTGGCCATCTGCGTGTCGGAGGCGAACCATCGCTGTTTGACGGGGTAGACGAACGTCCCAGGTCGGACCAGAGCCGAACCGGCGGGCCAGAGGCGAATCCGCGCCGCCCTTGAGCAGGCCCCAGGCGTTGGACTTGCTGCTATTTTGCGTGTAGCCCTTCGTGACCGGGCAGTCGATCCGTACGCCGGCCACCGTTACGGGCAAATGATAGGTCGAAGAGACGAGCGATACGGTTTGGCCGTTGATTTCGACGTCCACCGTCGCACGACGGACGGCGTTGCACACATCGTCGCGGGTCTCATCGAGATGAACCAGCTTGACGGTTGCTTCGGATCCATCGTGGAGCTGCACGGTTTCGGATTGCCCGAGATCCAGATCGACAGCACGCACCAGCGGGACCAGCTTGGGCTCCGGGGGCTGGGCGAGCAGGGCCTTCGGGGTCAAAACGCTCAGCAGAAGCAGGACAGTCAGTAGAATGAGTGAGGAAGACCGTTTTTCGCTAAGTCCCATGTAGCACCTCCCGAGTCGAATTGTGTGCAAGCAAACCAATCACGCCTTGCTGGCTATCGACGGTAGCGACCCGGCTCGGGCTCGTCAACTGCGGAATGGGCGAAAGAATGAGCAGAGAAGGGGAAATGGAGCCAATGGGATTCGAACCCACGACCTCTTGCATGCCATGCAAGCGCTCTCCCAACTGAGCTATGGCCCCGTGTCGCAGTATGTTAGCACAACGCCTCTGGGGCGGCAAGCAATTTTTCGCGTATTTTGCCCTTGCAGCGAGGCGAGGCGTAAATAGACTCTGGGGGGCCGTAGCCCGCGAGGACCGGGAAGATTCTCGGACCTTTCGTTGGCGGGGCTCGGTAAATTAGGAAAGGACATCTCGTCTTGATCAAGCGAGAACGTATAGAAATAGCCGGTCGGGTCCAGGGCGTAGGGTTTCGGCCGGCCGTGTACAGGCTCGCGCGGGAGCTGGGCCTGGCGGGGACGGTCTACAACGACACCAAAGGGGTCACGGTCGAGCTCCAGGGTGAGGAGGCCCACATCGACGAGTTTGTCAGCCGCTTGCAGGCCGCCCCGGACAAGCCACCGTTGGCCCGGATCCAGTCCCTTATAAGAATAGATACCGAGCCGGTGTCGGGGCAGGATGTGTTTAGCATCGGCCGGAGCGATTCGGCGGGGGAGGCTCTGTCTCAGGTGGCCGCCGATATGGCCACTTGCGAGGATTGCCTATCGGAATTGCGGAATAAGGACGACTTCCGCTATCGCTATCCTTTTATCAACTGTACGAACTGCGGGCCGCGATACTCGATCGTCAAGACGATCCCGTACGATCGGCCCAATACGACGATGGCGGTCTTCCCGATGTGCGAGCAGTGCGGGCAGCAGTATTCCGACGTGGCCGACAGGCGATTTCACGCCCAACCCGTGGCGTGTCCGGCGTGTGGGCCGAGTATCGACCTTGTTGATCCCAACGGGAATGTTCAGAAGACGGGGACCGACGCGGTCCTCTCCGAAGCCGCGAAGCTTCTGCGCGAAGGCAAGATCCTCGCGATCAAAGGCATTGGCGGATTCCATCTGGCTGTCGATGCATTGAACGAGCAGGCCGTGGTTCGGCTCAGGCAGCGCAAGCATCGTGACCACAAACCGTTTGCGATGATGGTCGCTTCGATCGATGCGATTCGAGCGTATGCCGTCGTTGACAGCACCGCTGAAGAGATGCTGGCGTGTCCGTCGGCGCCGATCGTTCTGCTGCCCAAGAAGCCGGATGCGCCGATCGCATCCTCAGTGGCGCCAGGTGTCAGCACATTCGGATTCATGCTCTGCTATGCGCCGTTGCACGTGTTGCTCTTTGCCGAAGGGCTCGATGTCCTCGTGATGACCAGTGCGAACATCTCGGATGAGCCGCTGATCTGTAAGAACGACATCGCGCTGCAAAGGTTGGGTGACGTTGCGGATGCGTTCGTCATGCACAACCGCGAGATCTACAGGCAGGTGGACGACTCGATCGTGCATATCATTGAAGGTGAATCGGTTCCGCTACGGCGTGCGAGAGGATACGTTCCGACGCCAATTCTCATCGAACGAAACGCAGGGCCTGACATCCTCGCGACCGGCGCCGATCTGAAGAACACATTCTGCCTGGCGAAGCAGAACCAGCTCATTCTCAGCGAACACATAGGCGACCTGGAAGACGCCGAGGTTTACCGTCACTACATCGATTCGATCGAGCATCTGCGAAAGCTGTTCGAGGTCGAGCCCAAGGTGGTCGCCTGCGATCTGCATCCGGGATATCTGTCCACGCACTACGCGCACTCACTTGTGGACGCGCGAGTGATTCCGATCCAACATCATTGGGCCCACATCGCGTCGGTTCTCGCCGAGCATGGGCACGATGGCCCGGTCATAGGCATTGAGTGCGACGGGACGGGGTACGGCACCGATGGCGCCATCTGGGGCTGCGAATGTATGATCGCATCGCTGACACAGTTCGAGCGGTTTGGGCATTTGGATTACTATGCGTTGGCCGGTGCCGACCGTGCGAGCAAGGAAGCGATTCGACCGCTCCTGAGTTTGCTGATGCAAGCGTATGGGCCGGATTTCCATCCCAACGACTTCACTTGGCTGCTCGAGCGGATCGAGCCCGATGGCAACAAACTGAACATGCTTGGCCAACAGATCGAGAAGCGCATCAACACGGTGAATACGTCGAGTCTGGGACGTGTCTTCGATGCCGTTGCCGCCATTCTCGGTCTTGGTACATACAACAACTTCGACGCGGAATTGCCCATGGCCCTGGAGTCAGTCGTGGATCAAAGCGTCAACGCATGTTATCCGTTCGATCTGATCGAGCATGAAGCTGAACCGGTGAAGATCGACCTGCGTACGACGATTCGGCAAATCGTTGACGACGTCAGGCAGCGCGAGCCTGTTGCGAACCTCTCTGCGAAGTTCCACAACACGCTTGCCGAAGCCTTGTTGGCACTTGCGGAGGCCGCTCGCAAGAAGACCGGGCTGAACATTGCGGCCGTGAGCGGAGGGGTATTCTGCAACCGCTATCTCGCCGATCGGGTGATTCGTCGTTTCAAAGAGGCGGGTTTTGAGGTATTATGCAACCGGGATGTCCCGGCCAACGACGGCGGCATCGCACTCGGCCAGGCGGCTATCGCCGCCCGCATCCTGGATAAGAGCTGAGAGGGTACGAACCGTATGTGTTTAGCCATACCGGCAAGAATTGTGGAATTGGATCAGGACCGCGCGATGGTCGATGCGATGGGCAATCGCTTCAAGGCCAAGACGACGTTCCTGCCTGACGCGAAGCTGGGCGATGTGGTTCTCGTACACGCCGGCTTCGCCATTGCACTCGTCGACGAAGAGGAGGCCAAGAAGACGTGGGAGCTCTTCGCCGAGATCGAGAACTTCGAAAAGACTCAGAATCGGGTTTCGGGATAGGGTCGTATGCTGGACAGAATCGCCAAAGCGCAGCATCTGATCGACGAGGCGTGCACCACGCTGGGCAGGCAGATCACCGTCATGGAAGTCTGCGGGACCCACACGGTCTCGATCTTCCGCAGCGGGATTCGCTCCACGTTGCCCGAGGGGCTCAAGTTGTTGTCTGGTCCCGGCTGTCCCGTTTGCGTGACCGACCAGGGGTATATCGACGCCGTTCTGGAACTGGCCAAGCGCGACGACTGCATCATCGCCACCTATGGCGATATGATTCGCGTCCCGGGCCAGGCCGGTTCACTCGAAACCTGCGCGTCGAATGCGGACGTCAGGGTCGTACTCAGCAGCGAAGATGCACTGCAACTGGCCCGAGACAACAAGGGCAAGACGGTGGTGTTCATCGCCGTCGGCTTCGAGACCACCGCGCCCGCATCGGCTGTCGTCGTCAAAGAAGCGGCCGAAGAAGGAATCGACAACTTCTGCATTCTCAGCGGTCACAAGCTCATCCTGCCGGCGATGCGCGCCTTGCTGGGCGGAATGAACGACCGCGTCGATGCCTTTCTCTGTCCCGGACACGTCAGTGTGATCATCGGAGCGGGCGCGTTCGCCGAGATCGTCAACGACTATGGCAGGCCCTGTGTGGTCGCGGGTTTCGAACCACTGCAAATCATCGAAGGACTGGCGGAGATCTGTCGCCAGCTCTCTCAAAAGAAGCCCGAACTCAAGTCGATCTACAACGCCGTCGTCACCGAACAGGGCAACATCGGCGGCCCAGCAGATCATCGCCGAGTGTTTCGACGCAGCCGACGGGTACTGGCGAGGCCTTGGCAAGATAGAAAAGAGCACGCTGGTGCTGAAAGAGAAGTACAGGCGTTACGATGCGTTCGATCGATTCGGATTGACCGATGAACCGGGCGAAGAGCTTAGCGGATGTCGCTGTGGTGAAGTCCTGTGCGGGCTCATCGAGCCGAAGCAGTGCGCCTTGTTTGGCACGAAATGCACGCCGCAGGCACCGGTTGGCCCCTGCATGGTCAGTTCGGAAGGTACCTGCGCCGCGTGGTACAAGTATGGCCGAAGGGGTTAGGGCAAGTAATGGCACAAGATGAACCGCAGAGAGTCCTGCTTGCCCATGGTGGCGGGGGGCAACTGACGAATCAACTCATTCGCGACCGCATTCTACCCAACCTGAGCAACGATGCGCTGTCGGAGCTTGGCGATTCGGCTCGGTTGGAGTTGGATTCGACCTCGATCTGTCTTACCACCGACAGCTACGTCGTCAAACCGTTCTTCTTCAACGGGGGCGACATCGGCAAGCTCGCGGTGTGTGGAACGATCAACGATCTGGCGGTGGCCGGAGCGAGGCCGCTGGCGTTGACGCTGGCACTGATTATCGAAGAAGGCTTTGAACTGGCTTTGCTGGAGAAGATTCTCGAGAGCATAGGTGAAACGGCCAGACAGAGCAACGTCTCCATCGTGACGGGTGATACCAAGACCGTAGAACGCGGATCAGCAGATGGGATATTCATCAATACGGCCGGTGTGGGTGTCCGATTGCCCGGCGTGAACACCGGATTGAACAGAATCGCGGTCGGCGACAAGATCCTCATCAACGGCACGATCGGCGACCATGGGATGACTATCATCTCGCAGAGAGAGGGGATTCGATTCGAGTCGCAACTGCAAAGCGACTGTGCGGCCCTGGCGGGTCTGACCTGCAAACTGTTCGAAGACGCCGGAGGCATCAGGTTCATGCGCGATGCGACGCGCGGGGGATTGGCCGCAGTGTTGAATGAGATCGTTGAGGGGGCTGGCATCAGCGTGGAGATTCGCGATGCCGAGATTCCCGTCAAGCCATCGGTTCAAGCGGCCGCCGATATGCTGGGCTTCGACGTGCTGAATATCGCGAATGAGGGCAAGTTCGTTGCCGTTGTTTCGCCTGAGACGGCTGATGCCTGCCTGGACATCTGCCGGCACGATGCTTTGGGACGCGACGCTGCCTTGATCGGCGAGGTGGTCGCGTCGGAAGGCGTGCCTCTGGTCGAATTGCGAACCAAGATCGGCGGCAAACGGATCGTGCAAATGCCCTACGGGCGCGAGTTACCGAGGATTTGCTGATGCACGAGACCGCGGTAGCTCAAGGTTTGATCGATGCGATCCTTCAGGAGGCGGATAAGCAGGACGCGAAACCAACTCGTGCGAAGATGAGTTGCGGCCTGCTCAATGCCGTGAATGATGAAGTGCTACGCTTTGCATTCGAGGCGATTGCCGAGGGCACGCCATGCGAAGGCATGACCCTGGAGATCGAACACATTCCAATGCAGGCGAAATGCAAGGCGTGCGACCGCACGTTTTCAGTGGAACTATCCGAAGTGCAATGTCCAAACTGCACGAGTGACGATTTTGAATTGCTACCCGATGCCCCTTTGGTGTTGGACGAGATTGAGTTCGAGAAGGAGTAAATGATGGAGAAGGTCAACGTCCGCAAGCGCATTCTCAACGCCAACGAACAGTTCGCGATGAAGAACATCGAGCTTCTGGCGCAGCGCAAGCAGTTGTGCCTGAACATGATTTCCTCGCCGGGCTCGGGCAAGACCACGATTCTCGTGCGCACCGCCACCGACCTGAAGGGCCAGGTCCGGATTGGTGTGATCGAAGGAGACATTCGAACCGATCTCGACGCGGAGCGCATTCGTGCGACACAGGCTCCCGCGATTCAAATCGAGACGGAAGGCGCGTGCCATCTCTCGGCTCAGCAGGTCCATCGGGCTCTGAATCAACTGCCTCTCGACGATCTCGATACGATCATTATTGAGAATGTCGGCAATCTGGTTTGTCCATCTGCCTTCGAGTTGGGTGAAAATGGGAAGATTGTTGTGCTGTCGGTGGCCGAAGGGGACGACAAGCCCGCTAAGTACCCCGGGATCTTCGCCAAGTCCAAGGCGCTGCTGATCAACAAGGTTGATCTGCTCAAAGGGGACCTTGTCGAGTTCGATCTGGACAAGGTCAAAGCCGATGCGCGACGGCTCAACAAGGGTATCGAGATATTCCCCGTCTCCGCCAAAACCGGTGAGGGCATGCAGGATTGGTATGATTGGCTCAAGGCGCAGGTGGATCAATCGCGCCGGTAAAGCCTGTGTTCGCGAATATAGTCCCGCACCGGCGGGCAGAGCATGTCGCTCGTATCTTCGCCTGTCGCCAGGCGCCTGCGAACTTCCGTACTGCTGATATCTATGGATGGCGTCGAGATCACGTTCTTGCGGAGTTTCTCGACCCGGTCCGGGCCCAAAACTTGAAGGTGCTTGTCGAATGACGGCGCTTCATATCCCCCTCGAACCATCACCGCCAGGTTGCACGCATCGATCAATGCGTCGATGCGATGCCACAAGACCAGATCATCCACGCTGTCGGCGCCGATCAACCAGTAGATGGATGCGTCGTCACCGTACTCCTGCTGGAAATGTTTGACGGTGTCCAACGTATAGCTTGGCGCCGGTCGATGTAGCTCGCAATCGCTGACCGAGAACCGGTTATCGTCTTGCGTGGCCAACTCGATCATGCGCAATCGATCATCGTCGGTCGTGCTCGGAAGAAACCCTTTCAACGGTGAACACTTTGCAGGAATGAAGACGACTTCTTCTGCATCGATCTGACTCGCTGCCGACTTCGCGACGCGCGTGTGGCCGAGATGAATCGGATCAAACGTACCACCAAAAAGTGCAATCGTGCGCTTTGCCATGAACAACTAACAATCAAGTTGTGCGATTTTTCGGTCGCTGTGAACGGCTGCCATGAGAAAAAAGTTTTCCAATGCAAAATAGAAGACACGGTGCATGCTTCAAAGTCAAGGGGCTTCTCTTACGACGATGATGTCCTTTGTTTTCCTGTCTTCGATGCGAGCGCGTGACTTCTATTCAATACGATTGTATGCGGGCAAACAAGGGGTTTGCGTGAAACAAACTGCAGAGAGTAAGCGTTGTGTCGTGACGTCATGCGAATGTCTCGCGCGACTTCATGAAGGTTTGTGTGCGCGGTTGTCGCCTCCATGCGCGCATGCCATGCGATGTCCCGACAAGAAATTTTTATGAAGTAATTACGAATAAATGGACGATACAGAACATAACAAATGCTATTATCATTTTCAGTAATGATACTAGCTCGCGAGTGGCATGCTATTTTCGTGTTATCGAGTAAAGTAAATACAGAAAGCATTGATTAGTGGTCAGCTTGAAGGAGAAGAGTAATGGCCAAAAAGAAAGCTGCAAAGAAGAAGGTCGCCAAGAAGAAAACCGCAAAGAAGAAAGTAGCAAAGAAGAAGACGGCGAAGAAGAAAGTCGCGAAGAAGAAAGTCGCGAAGAAGAAAGCGACCAAGAAGAAAGTGGCCAAGAAGAAAAAATAAGGCCACCGGCGCACCGGAGTCTGCTGGCTCGACCGGCATCGCGCATCGGGCGGTTCCATCCGGGTAGTACCTGAAAGACATACCACCGACAAGATTCGTTTGGAACGCAGCAGGCTTTTGGATCACGGAAGACTCTCCTGGATCAGGGGAGTCTTCCGTTCTTTTTAGAGGAACGCATCCACGGATGAGGGTGAAGGGGCGGTTCGACGGCCCTTCAATACCGCGAGACGATTCGACGTGCCTTGCAATTCGACCCGTTTGGCCTATACTGTCCTCACGGCATCGCCGTTAGTGTGCGAGTGCCGCAGAGAACCATCAAACCGAATGAGGAGAAACCGGGTCGATGGACTTTTTCAACTACAGTGCCGGCAAACTGCTTGCGGAAGAGGTGGATATCGAGCGTCTTGCGTCCGAAGTGGGTACCCCGGCCTACGTATACAGCAAAGCCACGTTGCAGGACCACCTCCAGAAGATCCATAAAGCGTACGAATCGGTGGAGACCACGGTCTGCTTCTCGGTCAAGGCCTGTGGCAACGTAAATATCCTGAAGCTCATGGCTTCCGAAGGCAGCGGATTCGATATCGTCAGCGGGGGAGAGTTGTATCGCGTGCTCCAGGCGGGGGCCGATCCCTCCAAGGTGGTTTTTGCCGGCGTCGGTAAGACCGACAGTGAGATCAGCCAGGCACTCGATGCTGAGATTGGGTACTTCAACATCGAATCAGAAGAAGAACTGACGAATCTGATCCAACTGGCGAAGGACCATGTCGCGGCAGGCCGACCCAAACCCAAGGCCGCACTGCGGGTCAATCCCGATGTGGAATACAAGACGCACGCTTTCCTGACCACGGGCAAGAAAGAAACGAAGTTCGGGGTCGACATCGAGCGGGCGGTCAATGTCTTCGACACCTACGGCGACAATCCTTCCGTCGATCTTTGTGCGCTGCACGTGCATCTCGGAACCGGTGGCAAGACGATTGATCCTTATGTCGAAGCACTGGAGAAGATCCTCGTTCTGGTCGATCGGCTTCGAGAGAAGGGGTACCGAATCGAGGCCTTGGACCTTGGCGGCGGGTATGGGGCCGACTACGAGACGGAGACAGTGCCCTCGGCGGCCGAATATGCCGCCGGCATCGTGCCGTTGATCAAGGACAAGGACCTCAAACTCATTCTCGAACCGGGCAAGAGCATCTGTGCCAACGCCGGCATTCTGATTACGCGCGTGCTCTACACCAAGCAGGGCGGGAGCAAGAAGTTCGTCATCGTCGATGCGGCGATGAACGACCTCATTAGACCTTCTCTCTATGATGCGTATCATTTCGTCTGGCCAGCCAGTGTCGAATCGCGTTTCGAGCCGGCGGTGCGGAGCAAGGAGCTGCATATCGAAGGCAGCGAAGTGGTCGATATCGTCGGGCCGATCTGTGAAGGGGCCGACTTCATTGCCAAGGACAGGCCCATACCGCACGTCGAACGCGGAGATCTGATCGCGGTCTTCACGGCGGGCGCGTACGGTTTCACCATGAGCAGCAACTACAACGGGCGTTGTCGCGTGCCCGAGGTGCTCGTCGATGGGAATACGTTCAGTGTTATTCGCAGACGCGAGACGTACGAAGATTTGATTGCCCTGGAGCGGTGACCAGGGCGATTGATGTCAGCGTTGTCAGGGATCAGAGGCTGCGCTCGACAAATCCCGTGTCGACCTTGCCCTTGACGAACAGGTTGTGCGACAGGATCTCGAGGCAGGCGGGAATCGTGGTCTTGACGGGCTCGATGACGAATTCCTGCAAGGCGCGGCGCATGGTGGCGATTGCCTCGGCCCGCGTCGGCTGATGAACGATGATCTTGGCGATGAGTGAATCGTAATTCGGTGTGATCGTCCAGCCCTGGAATACGTGGGTGTCGATGCGAACGCCCAGTCCTCCCGGAGCGATATACCTGGCGATCGTCCCCGGACATGGAGCGAAGTTGTTGGCCGGATCCTCTGCGTTGATTCGGCATTCGATCGCCACGCCGTGGTGCTGGATGTCTTCCTGACGCATCGTGATCGGCTCGCCACCGGCAATGCGGAGCTGCCACTTGATCAGATCGTGCCCCGTGACCATCTCCGAAACCGGGTGTTCGACCTGGATGCGGGTGTTGACCTCGATGAAATAGAAGTTGCCATCCTTGTCGAGCAGGAACTCAACCGTGGCCGCGTTGACGTAGTTGGCTTCCTTGATGAGTCGGATAGCTGCCTCGGCCAGACGGTCGCGGTCCTTTTCCTCCAGTGCGGGGCAGGGCGATTCCTCGATCATCTTCTGATGCCGGCGTTGGATGGAGCAGTCGCGCTCGAAGAAGTGAACGGCATTGCCCTCATGGTCGGCCATGACCTGCACTTCAACGTGCCGTGGCTCGACGATAAACTTCTCCATGTAGACACTGCTCTCGCCAAAGGCCACGTCGGCTTCAGCTCTGGCGGATGCCAGGGCCGAGCGAAGGCTGATGTCGTTGTGCACGACGCGCATGCCGCGACCTCCACCACCGGCGACGGCTTTGATGATGATCGGGTAGCCGATCTCGTTGGCCAGACGCATCGCTTCCTTCTCGTCTTCGATCACGCCCTGGGAACCCGGGACGACGGGGACCTTGGCTTTGCGCGCCAGCTTGCGGGCTTCGACCTTGTCGCCCAGATGCCGCATTGCTTCGACCGGGGGGCCGATGAAGGTGATGCCGCAGTCCTTGCAGATCTCGGCGAAGTTGATGTTCTCGGCCAGGAATCCGTACCCGGGATGAATGGCGTCGACATTCGTGATCTCGGCGGCGCTGATGATCCTGGGGATGTTGAGATAGCTCTGATTGCAGTCGGGTGGACCGATACACACCGCTTCGTTGGCGAGTTGCACATACGAGGCGTCTCGATCGGCCTCAGAATAGACGGCCACTGTCTCGATGCCCATCTCGTGGCAGGCCCGGATGATGCGAAGTGCGATTTCACCTCGATTGGCGATGAGGATTCGTGATAGCATTGGCGGTACCTCTTTTCCTGAACGGCGACCGCTGCTACGACCCGATGGGACGCAGCGAGTCGCCGGTGGCTGCGCTATTCCGGCTTGACCTTGAAGAGGACTTGCCCATACTCGACCGCCTGCCCGTTGGCGACGCGTTTCTCGACGATCGTGCCGCTAAGCTCGGCCTTGATCTCGTTCATCACCTTCATCGCTTCAATGATGCAGACCACCGTCTGCGGACCGACATGCGCGCCGGTCTCGACATAGGGATCGGAATCCGGGCTGGGGGCTTCGTAGAACGTTCCGACGATGGGAGATTTGATTTCGAGGAGGTCGTCACGGACCTGGGGCGGGACCGGCTGGGCGTCGACTGCGGCCGCCGGGGCCATGCCGGTGGGCAGCGAGGCGATAATCGGACTGGCCACCGTCGTCGGCTGAGGCGGTTCAGCCCGCCTCAATGAGATGCGGTCGTCGCCGTGCTTGATATCGATCTTCACAAGATCGTTCTCTTTCATTATCTTGATCAGGTCTTTTATCTTCTGCACATCGGCGTCTTTTTCGGCCATGACTGTGTCCTTTCTGGAAACCGGCGATGATTCCCCGGAAGGCCCCTACAAAAAGTCCCCTGACGGGGATTGGGGTACTACCTTGAGTTTCGCGTCAGTATACCGGCTTGCCGGCCCATTGCAATACAATTTCGTCGGCCTCGGCGACCCTGGTTTGGCTCCTTTCCGAGGCTTTCGTGGGATTCAAGGGGCTCCAAGTGCCGCTCCGGAGGCGACCCAATGAGGTTGTTCATGCCTGGAACGGCAGGCTTGAAGCAAAAAGAAACGCCGCGGCGCCCATGGGCGCCGCGGCGTGAACGAACTGGCTATCGGGTCCTGCTCTTGTCTATTGCTGATAGATGTGCGTGGCCTCCGTATGTTCGATCGGCAGAGCGAGCTGGTCGGTGTGCATACTGACCTTGAACCGCACATCACCGGCCCGGACACCGCGGACCACGACGCGCCACGTGGCCTTGGCCTTGGGCTCGAGGCTTCGCAGCGGAGCAAAACTGACGGTCTTGCCCATGATCGATCCGGCGGTTGCACCGGCCGAAGAGACATACTGGACCTTGTCGTCGAGCGTGCAAACAATGCGGACGTTCGTATCGGCGGCCGTACCTTCGTTGACGACGGTGATCAGGTACGTCGTCTTGCCACCGACCTCGACCGGATCTTCCAGATCGATGACCTGGAGACGCGAGGCCGGGATGCCGGTGACGGACGTCTTGGCCGAATCGCTGACCGTCTCGGCACAGTAGGCCGTGGCGGTGGCGGTCGCCATCACGTCACCTTCCTTCGTCGGTGTGTAGGAGACGCGGACCGTCTTGGAGGCGTTGGGCTCGAGTGTGCCGAGTTCCCATACCAGCTTGGAGCCTGCCGATTGGGCACCGGCGGTGGCCTCAACAGAGGTCACTCCCGGCGGGATCAGGTCTTCGACCATCGTGTCACGCGCCGGCCCATCGCCCTTGTTGACGACCGTGATTTCGTAGGTGATCGAGCGGCCGAGATACTGCTTCTGCGGCCCCGACTTCGTGATGCTCAGGATCGGCTGACGGACGTTGGTCAGCGTCGATTCCGATTCGGCTCTCAGGCCCGTGCCGGAAGTGGCGATGGCCTTGCTGACGTAGGCGCCCGTCTTGGTCGCACGCAGCTTGATCGAGAACTGTCGCGACTCACCCGAGAGAAGCGTTCCGGCGTCGAGAACCACTTTGCCCTTGCCGTCGGTGGTTTGCAGGCCAACGGGGAGCGTATCGACGATCTGCACGTTCTGGGCCGCGCCGGTTCCGGTGTTGGTCACGACATAGTCGACCGGGATGGGTTCGCAGAGCACGGCTTCGCTCGGAGCGATGCGTCCGAGCTCCAGCGTGGGCTCCACGACCTTGACCATTGCGCAGTCACGAATCGTATGGGTAATGGCGGTGCAGTGTTCCAGGGGTTCCGATCCGGTGGCCATGCCGGAGATGCGAATGCTCTTGCTGGCCTTGGGACCGAGTGAATCGATCTCCCAGACGAGTTTGTTGTCCTCGCTCTGGGCGGTCGGTTCGGAGCCTTTGAATTCGAATTCCTTGCTGAGCGTCTCGGTGATGACCACGTCGGTCAGCATCATGTCCGTGAGATTGGAGACTTTGATGATGTACGCGAAGGGCTGGTTGAGTCGGACCTCTTGAGGCATGGTCTTGTCGACCTGGATGATGCCGTAGTCCGCTCTCGGGTAGATCATCGACACCGCGTTTGCGCCGTTCTCATCGACCGCTACGAGATCGGGACCAAGCACGACCGTCTGGTCGAAGGAGCCCGCCGGCGTGCTGAACTGCGGTGTCACGGGTTTGAGGTCTTCCACGGAGGCGGTGACCACCGGGCCCTGCGGTTCGGGCTGCGGTGTCTGTGCAGGCGTCTCCGGTTCGATGTAGAGTCCGGTCGGGGTGCTCGGCTGGGGTTGAGCCTGAGCGGCTTCCATCGGTCTGGCCTCTCTCCTGGACGCGGGGGCCAACGTGGGCCTCAGGTCTTTGTCCCAGAAGTAGCTGCGGCCCGATCGAGACACAGCAGGTCGGGTCTGACCGCTGCTCTGGCCGCTGTCAGAGACTTCACATCCCGACAATAGCACGGCACAGATAAGAAACGAAACCGTCAATACCTTCTTCATCACACCGCTCCTTTCAAACCCTCAAGCTTGCCGGCGATGACCGGAACCGCCCGGTTTGGTACTTCGTTGCTCTGAAGGCCCGTGATCGGGGAAGGAGATGAGCCAAGCGAAATGCCCGACGTTGCCGTCTTCGTGGCCGGCTGGCCACTACCCCTTCCCATGTATAGCAAACGACCCTTCGCCCGCGTTGGCCCGATTCGGCTGGAAGCGGTAAAAGGCGTCTTTCACTACTGATACGGTACTCTTCCAACTATAGTATACGATAGAAAGCCTCTCTGGGCATAGAGCCCCGAACTTGAATTATTGCCGTATTATACCAGTTTGTGTAAGTTAAAGTCAATGGCTATATGGAGTTAATATGGGCAATGTATATTCCGGGCCTCTGCTTGGGCCCGGCGAACCGTACTATGGCGGGCGTTCGAACGCTAAGACGGTGGAGTGGGAAGAGGTGTCCTATAAAACCGTGTCTCTCAATGGTTGCAGGCGCCTGGAGACAGGGCTGTTCGCGAAGGTGAACTTGGGTGAGGCGTACGGTGTTCGAGGGGCGAAAAGGCTTGCGTTGACAGAATCTTGCCGGTATTTTGCCTGATATTCCAGATTGCGGGCCGCGAGCTGAGGTCTGGCGCGGCCTTGGGGGATGGGACAGTTGCCCGCGCGGTATAACGCAAAGAGAGATCAATGGGGTACGGATCAAGTGGATCGCACTGCTTTTCTTAAACGAGTCTCCGAGGAAGTCCTGATTGGCGACGGAGCCATGGGCACCATGCTCTACCAGCACGGGGTCTTCCTCAACCGCTGTTTCGATGAGCTGAATCTGGCTGACCCGGCGCTCGTTCAGAGCGTCCATGCAGGCTATGTCGAGGCTGGAGCGGACTTTATAGAGACCAACACGTTCGGTGCCAACCGCGTCAAGCTCTCGCCGTATGGTCTGGCCGACGATGTGGACAAGATCAATCGGGCGGGCGTGCAGATCGCCAGGGCGGCGGCCGGTGAGGCAGTGCTGGTGGGCGGAGCCATGGGCCCTCTGGGGTGCGAGCTGACAGAGTTCGGCCCGATGACAGCCAAAGAAGCTGGGCAGATCTTCCGCCAGCAGGGCTCGGCCCTGGTGGATGCGGGTGTGGATCTGCTGATACTCGAGACCTTCTCGAACACGGAGGAATTGCTCGTTGCCTTGGAAGCCGTGGGGGACATGGCCGAAATCCCGATCATCGCCCAAATGACCGTCAACGAACGCAACGAGACGATCTACGGCGAGCGGCTGGATCAGGCCCTGGGCCGGATAGCTCAGCGGGAGGTTGTCACGGCGGTCGGGCTCAACTGCGCCGTGGGCCCATCGAGTATGCTCAATAGCCTTGAACTGGCTCTGTCCATCACGGACAAACCGGTCTCCGTGCAACCGAACGCCGGGATGCCCCGGTCCGTCGAAGGCCGCCAGCTCTACATGTGTACGCCGGAGTACATGGCTGAATACGCCAAGCGATTCTTCGAGAAAGGTGCACGCATCATCGGTGGCTGCTGCGGGACGACGCCCGATCATATCCGCGAGATCGCACGGGCCGTGCGATCGGTGGACAAAGCGGCGGCCCGGACGACAGTGTCCGTCACGGTCGGTCCGGATCGAGTCACAGAAGCGGCGCTGGCCCAGGCGGTTCCACTCGAACAGAAGTCTCAGTTCGGCGCCAAGCTTGTTGCGGGAGAAGAAGTCACCACGATCGAAGTGACCCCACCTCGTGGCATCGATATGACGAAGATCCTGGAGAAGGCCAGGCAGTGCGTCGAGGCGGGTGTGGATGCGATTAACATCCCCGATGGGCCGAGGGCGAGTTCACGGCTGTCGCCCATGGTCACCGCCGTTCGGATACAGCAGGAGGCGGGTATGGAGACGATTCTCCACTTCTGCTGCCGCGACCGGAACCTGATCGGGATGCAGTCGGATATCCTGGCGCTTCCGCGATCGGGTTGCGCAACCTGCTGATCATCACGGGCGACCCGCCCAAGCTGGGGGACTATCCCAACGCGACGGCGGTGTTCGACATGGATTCGATCGCGCTGACCAACGTCGTGCGGAATCTCAACACCGGGCTGGACATCGGAGGCAATCGCATCGATCCTCCGACCGCGCTGACCATCGGCGTCGGCGCCAATCCCGTCGCGGCCGACCCGGTTCGGGAGGTTGAGCGATTCAAACAGAAGGTGGCGGCCGGCGCCGAGTATGCGATTACGCAGCCGGTCTTTGATGCGGATTCGTTGTTCCGCTTCCTCGATGCGATCGATGGATTCCGCGATTCCCATCGTCGCGGGCATCTGGCCTTTCACGAGCTTCAAGAACGCCGAATTCATGGCCAATGAAGTTCCCGGCGTGGTCGTTCCGAAGACGCTGCTCGATCGAATGAGTGCGGCGACCACGAAGGAGCAGGGTCGGGCTCTGGGCGTGGAGATTGCGCGCGAATTGGTGGAGAAGGTCCGAGGGCAGGTGGCCGGTTTTGCGGTCAGCGCACCGTTCGGCAACGTTCAGACCGCCCTGGCGGTCCTGGGCAAAGCAGATGTCCACGCGGCCTGAGGTATGAAGATAGAAAAGCCGGAGGGGCAGGCGGCCCCGAAAGCGATGGAGGTTTCAAGAAGTGCAGATGGATCAACAGGTTTGCGATCGTCGGTTGACTGTGGAGTTGATTGCCATTACGCCCGATCCGGAGCGCGTCATCGAGCAGGCGGGCCGGACGTGCTATCTGAGTTTCGATCGCATCGAAGACGATTCCCAGAAGGGTTTCATCCGACGGCTCCTCAAAATGGGACATGAGTCGCCTCTGGAACACGCGTATGCGACATTTCGCATTCGCAACTGCTCGCGCGCGATGACGCATCAATTGGTCAGGCATCGCCTGATGGCAGTTTCGCAACAGTCACAGCGTTACGTAAACGAGGACGAGTTTGCCTACGTTGTTCCCGAGAGCATGCCGGCTGAATTCGCCGACGACTTTCATCAGGATATGAAGCTGATTCAGCAGATGTACCGCAAGTGGCGGGATCGTGGACTGCGCAAAGAAGATGCACGATTCGTTTTGCCCAACGCCTGTACCAGCGAAATTGTCGTCTCGGCGAACTTTCGTGAGTGGCGTCACATCTTCAAGCTTCGCACAAGCGCCAAGGCTCAGTGGGAAATTCGCGACGCCTGCCGCGCGATGTTACGCATTCTGAGCGCGCACGCGAGCGTCTGCTTCGACGATATCGACGTCGACGATTAGTAGCGCAGAAACGTCCCGGCCATGAGGACTGAGTGACGCACTAGGGGATTTCCAGGCCTACCAGCGTGAAGTCATCGACCTCTTCCGGTGCGATCTTTCGAAGGTTGCCCAGTTCCGTCAGCGTATCGACAATCTGGGAGATCGATGCATCCCGCAGTGCGAGCAGTTCATCGGTGAACTGGAACCCGACGCCGTTAATGAGTTGACCGACCAGTGATTCCGCGCCGTCGGAATAGAGCAACAGCCGGTCTCCCGATTGAAGCTGGACCGAACCCTGACTGAATTCGGCATTCTCGAACACGCCCAGGAGCGACCCGCGCGTTTCCAGTTGCAGCGGTTCTTCGCCTTCACGGAACAGGATTGGATAGGGATGTCCGGCCCGGGCGAAGGTCATCTGCCGTGTCTTGACGTTGAGCAGGCAGTAGCAGCACGTGGCGAACTGGTAGCCCGACAGCTTCTGACCCAGCATCTTGAGATTGAGATTGGTGATGACCTCGGTCGGCGAGAAGATGCGATACGTCTGATCCCTTGTCTCTCGCATGGCCATGGCCTGCTTGATGAAGATGGTCAGCAAGGCCGCGGGCATGGAGTGTCCAACCGCATCGGCGATGTAGAAGCCGATGTGCTGTTCGTCGATCCGCGCGACGTCGTAGATGTCACCTGAGACCCACTCGGCCGGGATGAACGTCACGGCCCACTGGGTGGCGTCACTGTTGGGCAGATTCGAAGGCAGGAAATCGCGTTGCACCAGTCCGGCCAGCCTCATCTGCTCGGTAAGATTGTCCGAGCGAGCTTCCGATTCATCGTCCGGATTGGCCCGCTTGCTCGTGCCGATTCTCTGGGCGGCGCTGAAGGCGGACGCCGGCTTGACGGCGATTCCGGAATCCAGCTTCTTGCGGTCGGCCAGATTGACACTGATCCGTGCCCACAGGGCATCGAGCGAAATGGACTCGACCTTGCCGGTCATGGAGAAGCTGCTGTCCGATGGCATCAGTGAGAAGCTTCTGACCGGGCGCTTGATGCGCTGGGTCAGCAGGATGATGCCGAGGTTGTCGCGCTCCAGCGATTCGAGGATTCGCCCCAGTCGCTGATCCTGCGAGGTGTCGATGCCCTCGGCGTCGATGATCACCGTGCCCACGAGATCGGGACGCAGGTGAACGAGCCGGTAGCCGTCCATGGGCAGAAGGCGGTAAGACAGCCTTTTCTGCCGGAACAATCGCCTGACTTCCAGGGGCAGTTCGGACTTATCGGACAGATAAATGACGTCGGTGAAGCTGCTCGGTGCTTCAATGCCGCTTCCTGCTTGTGTTTTCCCCATAGTGGTCGCCTTTATCCTTGCAGCGAAGTGCGCAACACCCCGTCCGTGCGGGTTGTGTTCGCTACCCTAGTGTCGTCTCGATAGGGGGGCGACTTTGGGGATTTCCAGGCTTTTTTCGCGGATCACAACGCGTGGGAGGAGAAGGGGCAGGGCGGGGAACGAAGGGCTGCTTCAGCCGGCGAAAATGGCCGAGCCAATACGCAGAATGGTCGCGCCTTCCTCGATGGCGATCTCGTAGTCGCTGCTCATGCCCATGCTCAGTTCGGTGAAATTCGGACCGACGATCTTCTCGCCTCGCATTTCGCAGAACAACTCGTGGGCTCGCACGAAACACGTCCGGATCACGTCCTTGTCGCGGGTCAGCGGCGCCATCGTCATCAGTCCGATCAGTTGCAGGTTGGGCAGCGTCTCGATCTGTTCGGCCAGGTGTGTCGCCGCTCCGACCGGCACGCCGTACTTCTGCGGTTCGTTGGACGTATTGACCTGAAGCAGTACGCGCGGACGTACGGTCGCCTTGGCCGCGGCGGTATTGATCTCCTCGGCCAGTCGCAAGCGTGTCCACCGAATGGATCAGTGAGGTCATCGGCAGCACCTGGCGGACCTTGTTGCGTTGGAGATGTCCGATCATGTGCCAGTGGATATCGCTCGGCACGTTGCCTTCACCGGCGTTTTGCTGCAAAAACTCGGTGACCTGGCCGGCCACCTTCTTCATCTGCAGGACGCGGTTTTCACCCAGGTGGTTGTAGCCAAGCCGGACGACCTCCTCGATCTCTTCGATGCCCGCCGACTTGGTCACGATGACCAGTTTGACGTCCTCCGGCTCTCGGTGCGCTGCGCGCAGGCGGAGGCAACCGTTTCCTTGACTCGTTCAATTCGCTCTGCGATTTTCGTCATGCGTAGAAATCGTGAATGAAAGGAGGAACCATCCCATACGTTCCGAATACAGCACCCACTGGGGTTTTCAGTTTATGGGGTTTTGCGGGAGGCCACAAGGCATTAAGCCAAAATTGCGGTGGATTTTCGCCGGCACGCATGACGCCGCCCAATGCATAGCTGACGGATGGGTAGGGATCGGAGTATGTCGGTCTGAACACAACGCGGTGGGGGCGATAATAGAAAAGCGGATGCAGTTATGCGTGTATATTCAGAGGGCTGGCGGCCGGCTGAAGAACCGGGCCCGGAAGCGTGCCGGAGGGGGTCGCGCCGGTGTCTGAAGATCGCACCATGGTTCTCGCCTCGGGCGATGGTTGCAGGCATGTCGGGCTCGGTCCGACTGATCCGACCGGCGAAATGGTCCGATGAGCGGTTATTACTGCTTTGAAAGCGAATGGTCAGGCGGATTTGTGCAAGATACTGTGAGAGCGTGACTTAATGGTGTTTTGAAACACCGCTCTCGCCACAGGAAAATACGAAAATAGTGGTTTTTTGTCTTGCAACGGCGTGTTAAACGAGGTATAATCCGATTTGTTCAATGGAGTGAAATGGGGTGGCAGTATCACCCTGATACCTGCTTGGTATTCGCGGATAGCATTTGACTGACCGGTTGGAAGCATTACACTTGCTCTTTGATTTGGTAGATTTGGGCTGTGTATGGCAGCTTATAAACCTCGGCGAGGCAGCGTGGTCCACCGGTCTCCCCCCCAGCCGGAACCACCACCTCGCCATTTTTATGCGCGCATTCCGACCGTCGTCACAGGCGGATCATTCCACTCGGGCTTGAGTCGAATCTCCGATGGTTACTCGCCGCGGACCTGAACGATCACCTTGCGGTGGCGTGGTCCGTCGAACTCACAGAAGTACACCCCTTGCCAGGTTCCCAGGGTGAGGCGTCCGTCGTGAATGAGGACCTGTTCGCTGGCGCCGACGAGGGAACTCTTGCAGTGCGCATCGGAGTTGCCTTCGGCGTGTCGATACCCGGGCCGGTCGTGCGGCATCAACGCTTCGAACGTCAGGAGCATGTCGTGTTGCACGGATGGGTCGGCGTTCTCGTTGATTGTGATGGCGGCCGTCGTATGGGGGCAGAAGACCACCACGTCCCCGTTGGCGATGCCCGATTGGCGGACGATGTCGCGAACCTGCCGAGTGATGTCGACCATCTCGTTGCGGTTGCGCGTGCCGACCTGGAATTCTTCCTGCACGAACTTCATGGCGTTCCCTCTCACATCTGGTCGACGACGGCGATGCCCAGCAGTTCACTGAGTCCATGGCGAATGGTGTTGGCGGTCAGATCACACAGCAGCAACCGCGTCGGTCGTTTCTCGGGCGGTGCATCGAGCACGGGGCAATTCGTATAGAACGCGCTGAACTTCTGCGCCAGCTCGTACAGATACGTCGTCAGATAGTTGGGCCTGTAATCCACGACGGCCGATTCGATGGCTTCGCCATAGCGGGCGAGGTGCTTGCCCAGATCGAGTTCGCTCGGCTCGGACAGATCCAGCGACGTGATATCGTGCGTCTCCTTGGCGATGTCGACGCCCTTGCTCTCGGCCTTGCGTTCGATGGACTTGATGCGGGCGTAGGCGTATTGCATATACGGCGCGGTGTTTCCATCCATCGCCAGCATCTTGTCGAAGCTGAAGACGTAGTCGCTGGTGCGGTTGTTCGAGTAGTCGGCGTACTTGACCGCGCCAATCCCGACGGCCTTGGCAATCTCCGCCTTTCTTTCGGCGGGCAGATCTGGGTTCTTCTCCTCCACCACCGACTTGGCCCGTTCGACGGCTTCGTCGAGCAGGTCCTTGAGCTTGATGTTCTCTCCCGATCGCGTCTTGAGCGGCTTGCCGTTTTCCCCCAAAACGCTGCCAAACATCACGTGTACCAGCTCAACCTTTTCGCCATCCCGCTGGTCCCATCCGGCTTTGTCCGCTACGGCGAACAGCATCTGGAAGTGCAGCGCCTGCCGCGAATCTGTGACATACACGATGCGGTCGGCCTTCAGTTCGCCAACGCGGTAGCGAATCGCCGCCAGGTCCGTCGTCGCATACAGAGAGGCGCCGTCGCTCTTGCGGATGATAAACGGCAGCGGCTGGCCTTCCTTGTTCTTGAACCCCTCGGGAAACACGCACACCGCGCCGTCCGAATCCTCCGCCATTCCCGCCTTCTGCAAATCCTCGACGACGGCGGGTAGCCTGTCGTTATAGAAGCTCTCGCCGCAGACGTCGGCCATCGTCAGCTTTCGCCCAGAGTGTCGTAAATGCTGCCACAATGCTCCAGGGTCAACTTGCGAATGAACTGCCAGGCCTTGTACTCCTGATCTTCCTGTGCTTGCAGCATGACGGTGATTCGCCTGGACAGCGACTCGTAGGCGATCTCTTCCTGACCTTCTTTGGTGATCGTCGGAATGGTCAATTCCAAGCCCGTTGTCGCTTCCTCGACGAGATTGACGTACTGGTAGACGAGCAGGAATCTCTCCCAGAGGTCCTCCACGTCGCGCTGTTCGAGTCTGTCGAGGAAAGGGGCGAAACACTGCTCGCCGTCGGAGTCGTTGCTCCAATCCTCGACGTGACGATCACGGATTCGCTGACAGAGATCCTTCAGCTTCTCCGCATCTCCGGCGGCCGATTTGAGCTCTTTGGCCTCGGCCTGATAGTACGGCTCCGGTTCCGCGTGCTCCTGCTGACGTTTCTCCGCCATGCACATGTGCCAGAGCCCGAGAATGACTCGTCCGAACTGCGTTCCCCAATCGCCGATGTGGTTCTGCCGCACGACGGGGTGGCCGAGGAATTCCAACATGCGGCAGATGACGTCACCGATGATCGTGCTGCGCAGATGTCCGACGTGCATCTCCTTGGCGATGTTGGGGCTGGAGAAGTCCACGACGCTTTTCTTGGGCTCGGCCGTTGGCTCGACTCCCAGGCGGCCGGAATCATCGGCGTTGACGCGAAGCAGTTGGCCTGCGACGTAGTCGGGCTTGAGTCTCAGGTTGATAAACCCCGGCCCGGCGATCTCCGGCGTCTCGCAGAGGTCGGACACGTCGAGTTGTTCGACCACCTGCTCGGCCAGCTTGCGCGGATTCGTCTTGAGTTGCTTACCCAGTGCCATGACTCCGTTGGCCTGGTAGTCGCCAAAGCGGGCGTCGGCGGTAGGGCGGACGATCGCACTGCAATCATCGCGTCCGGCAACAGCCGCCATCGCCGTGCGGATGCGTTCATCGAGAATGTCAGGAACGGTCTTCATCAAGTACTCAATACCAAATAATCAATAGTCAATTCGCTCGGCGTCGCCCCAGAGCAGTTCGAGGTCGTAGTACTCACGGTACTCGCTGTCGAACAGGTGGACGACGACGTTGACGAAGTCCAGCAGGATCCAGCGGCCCTGGTCGTATCCTGCCCGGCCGAATCGAGGGAAGCCCATCTCCCGGCCGGCCTCCGAGACCTCATCGGCGACGGTGCGCATCTGCCGATCGCTGATGCCCGTCGCGATCACGAAGTAGTCCGTCGCGGGTGAGGTTCCGCGAAGATCCAGCACGGTGATGTCCGTGCAATGTCTATCGTGGGCCAGCTTGGCGGCCGCCAGGGCAAACGCCTTGGCATCACTGTCTTGTCGTCTCTTTCAAACGTCGACTCCTGGTCACAAAAGAAAAAGGGTGGCCAAAATCGGCCACCCTTGGAGCTTACTTCGAATGTCGCATTGCGTCAACTGCGAGGCTTCATTCTTGCCTCCGTGGTCACACAGAGCGTGAGATTACTGACTGCCCAGGTGCAGCCATTCGCTGATGGACGGCGCGAATTTGACGATCACACCGGAGAAGACCACGCTGACCATGCGTCATCAGCTTGATGAGGATGTTCAGGCTCGGGCCGGAGGTATCCTTGAACGGATCGCCGACGGTGTCGCCGACGACGGCCGCGCCGTGTACCGGGTTCTTCGTGCCGTCGGGCAGCTTCTTGCCGCCGTGGGCGCCCTTCTCGATGTACTTCTTGGCGTTGTCCCAGGCGCCGCCGGCGTTGTTGAGCATGATGGCCAGCACGAATCCGGTCGGTCAGGCCGCCGGCCAGCAGGCCCATGACGCCCGGCTACGCCGAGGAGCAGACCGGTGACGACCGGCACGATGATCGCCAGCAGCGACGGCACCAGCATTTCCCTTTGTGCGCCGCCGGTGGAGATGGCCACGCAGCGGGCGTAGTCCGGCTTTCCGGTGCCTTCCATGATGCCGGGGATTTCCTTGAACTGGCGACGAACCTCGTTCGACCATCGCGCCGGCGGCGCGACCGACGGCCTTCATCGTCATCGCGCAGAAGACGAACGCCATCATGGCGCCGATGAACAGGCCGCAGATGAGCTTCGGATTCATGATGGTCAGGTCGTAGGCATCGACAAAGTGCATCATGGTGGCGGTCTTGACGCGATCGTGTCGGCAACGGCCGTCCGCTGAGAAGACCATTTCGCCGACCTGGTAAATACCGTCGGCACTTTCCTCGGCCAGCTTGCCGATCCAGATACGAACCTCTTCGATATAGGCGGCCAGCAGGGCCATGGCCGTCAGGGCGGCCGAACCGATGGCGAAGCCCTTGCCGGTGGCGGCGGTCGTGTTGCCCAGCGAGTCCAGCGCGTCGGTGCGTTCGCGGACCTCCGGCCGCAGGCCGGCCATTTCGGCGTTGCCGCCCGCGTTGTCGGCGATCGGGCCGTAAGCGTCGGTGGCCAGCGTGATGCCCAGCGTGGCGAGCATGCCGACGGCGGCAAAGCCGATGCCGTAGAGACCCATGGCCATATTCGTAGAAGCCGCCGGCAAAGCCGAAGGCGCAGAGGATGCCGATGACGATGGTGATGACCGGCATGCCGGTGGAGTACATGCCGGTCGGCCAAACCGTCGATGATGGTGGTGGCCGGGCCCATGATGGCCTGCTCGGCGATGCCCCGGGTGGGCTTGTATTCGTCGGAGGTGTAGTATTCGGTGAACTGGCCGATGATCACGCCGGCCACAGTCCGGAAATGACCGAGCCGAAGATGCCCCAGGTGATCATGTTCAGCGCTAGCCATAATGGCCAACAGCGACCAGAGATCAGGACCGAACTGCCCAGCGTTCCGATCAGCAGGGCCCGCAGCAGGTTCTTCTGGGTGGCGTCCTTCTTTGCAGCGGACCATGAACATGCCGGCGATGGACAGCAGGATGCCAAGCCGGCGACGATCATCGGCGCCAGCACCGGCCATCAGCGGCGTCGATGCCTTCGGCGGCCAGCGATGCGGCCGATGTCAGGGCCGCACCCAGGGCGGCCGTGGCCAGGATCGAGCCGCAGTAGCTCTCGTACAGGTCGGCACCCATGCCGGCGACGTCGCCGACGTTGTCGCCGACGTTGTCGGCGATGGTGGCCGGGTTGCGCGGATCGTCTTCCGGAATGCCGGCCTCGACCTTGCCGACCAGGTCGGCGCCGACGTCGGCGGCCTTGGTGTAGATACCGCCGCCGACACGGGCAAACAGCGCCTGGGTCGAAGCACCCATGCCGAAGGTGATCATCGTGGTGGTGATTTCCACGAGCTTGTGATCGGCCGTCCATACCCGCCTTGCACGAGCGTCAGGCCCCACAGCTTCATGCCGTTTGCCATGTGTCGCGGCGGTGTAGACGATCTTGTCCAGGATCAGGTACCACATGGAGATGTCGAGCAGGCCGAAGCCGACGACGACCAGGCCCATGACGGCGCCCGAGCGAAAGGCGACCTGCAGACCGCGGTTGAGGCTTTCGCTGGCGCCCTGGGCTGTACGGGACGAGGCGTTGGTCGCGGTCTTCATGCCGAGGAATCCGCAGAGACCGCTGAAAAATCCGCCGGTCAGGAACGCCACCGGTACGAAGGGGTTCTGAACGCCTTTATAGGCCAGGAAGGCGAAGATGGCCAGCAGCACGATGAAAACCAGCGTCACCACTTTGTACTGGCGGAACAGATACGCGTAAGCACCCTCCCGGACATGGCTGGCGATTTCGATCATCTTCTCCGTTACCCTCGGAGGCCTCCATCATCTTCCTGTAGAAGTAGATGGCAAACCCCAGAGCCAGAAGCGATCCGATGGGGGCAATCCACCAGATGCCGGGGGTACCCGAGACCGCCTGGGCTTCCGCCCCTTCTTCAGCCGCCATGGCGACGCTGCTGAGGGCCAGAATGGGTACCGACAGCCCTAACAAGTTCTTGAGAGACTTCACGGTTACTGCTCCTTTCGCTTTAACGGATTCTACTTGGCGCTGACAACGAGCCGAAAATTCTTCGCAGTGTACTGGAATGAGACCGCATTTCAACTGTTTTCCGGTCGATCGTGGCAGAAATCGCGCGATTCGGTTGCGCAGGACGCTGGATTCACTCCGGATATTGTCGCCTTTTTCCCAGTATATGACGGCTCAGGACACGGGGGCTTCGCCGTTTCACAGCCTATGTGTGATAGTCTGCGTTGATGCTGACGTATCCGGCCTAAGGTCACAGCCGTAGCAGAAATTGCTCGGCACTGGCCCGACGCCGAGATCGATGGTGATGGTGTGCTCGGTCTGACGAGACGATGTCGGAGGCCTTCTGGGCGTCGAATTTGGCCGGGGCGCCGTTCTTGAAGACGTAGAGATTGTCCAGCTTGCAGGAGAGCTTGGCCGGGTCGAGTTTGACGCCGCAGGAGCCGACGGCGCAGATGATCCGGCCCCAGTTGGGGTCTCCGCCGTGGACGGCGCACTTGACCAGGGGGTAGTCGGCCACCGCGCGGGCGGCTTTGGCGGCCTCGGCTGCCGTGGCGGCGCCGTTGACGACGACCTTGAACATTCGCGTGGCGCCTTCGGCATCCAGGGCCATCTGCCGGACCAGATCGGTGCAGAGATCGGCCAGGGCCTTGGCGAACTTGCGGAATCGCGGGCAGCGGGTCGTGATCGGACGATGGCCCGCCAGACCCGAGGCGAGCAGGATCGCGGTGTCATTGGTGCTCTGGTGCCCGTCGACGGTGAGCTTGTTGAGTGAGTGGCCGATGGCGTTTTTCAGTGCGGCTGTGCAGCAGAGGCTTGGTGATGGCGGCGTCGGTGGTGATGAACAGCAGGGTGGTCGCCATGTTGGGCCCGATCATACCGGCGCCTTTGACGCGTCCCGGCGATGGTCACGGTTTGCCCCGAGAGCTCGCAGCCGGCGGATGGCGGACTTGGGCTTCGTGTCGGTGGTCATGATCGCGGCGGTGAAGGCCATCCGGCCTCGGCCGAGTCGGACAATTGTCCGGCGGCCTTCTCGATTCCTGCTGTAGCCTTCTCGATCGGCATCTGCTCTCCGATGATGCCCGTCGAGGCGACGAGAACCCGCTCGGAGGGGACCGTTGAGGGCTTTGGCCGTGACCGTGCACATCTTGCGCGGCGTTGGCTAGGCCCTTCTTGCCGGTACAGGCATTGGCATTGCCCGAATTGACCACCGCTGCGTAGACTTTCTCGCTCTTGGCGTGCTCGCGAGCGACCTCGACCGCCGCCGAGGTGATCTTGTTGGTCGTGAACATCGCCGCCGCCGTCGCCCCCGTCGGACAGACCAGCAGCCCCAGATCATGCTTGCCCGAAACCTTCAACCCACAAGCCAACCCCATCGCCAGGAACCCCTTCGGCGCTGTAATACTCTCGTTGCTCATAGTCTCGTCACCACTTAGTTCAAGAAATCAAATCTATTGATATCAAGGGCGGTCCGCCCGAGGCCCGTGCCTCATAGTGTGCGGGTGTTCCTGGAGCGGGGGTCGTCGATGGGGCCGGGGCCGTTGGTGAGGTGCCCGGCGATGGCCAGGTCGCGGAAGTCCTTCATCGGGTCGTAGAAATCTTTCGCCAGGTCTACTGTGCTGACGAGCATCCCGGGCTCGTTGTCCTTCAACTGGCCCGCGATCACCCCATCCGGCTGAATGAAGCACGACGGGTAGGGGCTGTAATAGGCGCTGGAGTTGGCCAAGCTCACCCAGCAGAAGTTGGTGGCGGCCCGGCACTGCATCGTCTGCCGCATGATGTGCGTGTGTACGCTCGGACCGTCCTGGCGGGCGTTATAGAACGACTGGAAGATGCACTGCACGCCCAGCTTGTACAGCTCGCGATAGAGTTCGGGAAATCGCAGGTCGAAGCAGATCAGCAGGGCACACTCGATGCCGTTCAGCGTGAACGTGACGAACCGATCTCCCGGCGTGTAATGGTCCAGGTCGCCCGGGGTCCCGAACCGCTTGTCGTAGCGGTCCACGACTTGGCCTTCTGCATCGATCAAGTACAGGCAGTTATGCGGCTTGTTCGGCTCGGTCAGCGGATGCGTGCTGCCCAGCACGACCCAGAGATCGAGCTGTGCCGCCAGTTCCATGATCGTCTCTGTCTCTTGTTGCAGCAGGGACCAGTCGTATCCATCGAGGCTGGGCAGGTCCACGCCCGCGTAGCCACTCAGCGCACACTCGGAAAAGTGGACGACCTCAGCGCCCGCCTTCTTCGCCTTCCCGAGCAGGCCGCGAATGTTCTCCGCGTTCTCCTCGATCGAAGCGCTGACTGCGAACTGGCATGTCGCGACTTTCAGTGTCCCGCTCTTCACGTTCGTCATACCCTTCACGCCGTGGCTACTTCAGTCCCATCATCTCGTCGACGCCGAACAGGATGTTCATGTTCTGGATGGCCTGGCCCGAAGCGCCCTTGACGAGGTTGTCGATCGCCGAGAAGAGCACGACCTGACCCTTGACCAGGGCCGGGAAGACATGACAATAATTCGTCCCGGCGACGGCTTTGAGTTCCGGGGCGGTCTTGCAGACCTGGACGAATGGCTCGGTCTCGTAGAAATCGTTGTAAAGGGGCAGCAACTTGTTCGCTCTTGAGGCCCTTGGCCGGGCGGCCGTACACGGTCGAGAGGATGCCCCGGTCGAACGGTCCCACGTGCGGCTGGAACAGGATCCGCACGTCGGTCCCGGCCACGTCGCTGGCGATCTGCTCCATCTCGGGCATGTGCCGGTGTACGCCGATGCCGTAGGGGAACAGGTTCTCATTCATGTTCGGGAAGTGGAACTTGCTCGACGGGTTCTTGCCCGCGCCGGAGGCGCCGGTGACGGAACTGACGATCACGGAGTCGGGCTCGATCAGACCTTCCTTCAGCAGGGGGGCCATTGCCAGCGTCGCACCGGTGGGGAAGCACCCCGGGATTGGCGACCAGGTTCGTGCCCTTGATCTGCTCGCGGTAGAGTTCGGGCAGGCCGTAAACGGCTTTGGCCAGGTTCGCCTGGTCCGTGTGCGGCTGGTAGTATTTCTCGTAGACCGCCACGTCTTTGATGCGATAGTCCGCGCTGAAGTCGATCACCTTGACGCCCGCGTCGAGCAGCTTCGGTACGAACCCCATCGAGACCTTGTGCGGCAGACAACACAGCGCCACGTCGGCCTTCTGCGACAGTTTGTCGAGGTCCAGCGGCTCGACGGCCAGGTCACACCGGCCCCGAAACTCGGGGAACACCTCTTCGACCGGCCCGCATTCTTCCGGCAGGGCGGTCAGATAGGTCAGTTCGGCTTCGCTGTGACGAAACAGGATGCGGATGGACTCGGCGCCCGTGTATCCGCTGGCGCCAATGATGGCGACTCGAATCATGTGTGTTCTCCTGTCGGTCGTACGTCCCATTCGGCGCTGCTCAGGGCAGGCTCTCGCACGACCCAGATGTTGATCGGAACAGACGGGCGACAAACCCGTCCAGCTAAAAAAAAGCAGCCGCAAAGATTGTCTCTCGGCGGCTGCGGTAAAGCGATGACTCGCAGGTCGTTTCTAACGCTTGGAGAACTGGAACCTCCGCCGCGCACCCGATTGGCCGGGCTTCTTCCTCTCGACCATTCGCGGATCACGGGTCAGGTGCCCGCCGTCACGCAGGGCCTGAAGGTAGTTCTCGTCGTACGTCTTCAGGGCTCGGGCTACGCCCAGCAGAGCCGCGCCGGCCTGGCCGGTGGTGCCGCCACCCTTGACGTTGATGAAGACGTCGAAAGCCTTCTCGGCGTGGACGCTCTTCAGCGGAGCCACCACCGCCTTGCGATCCTGCTCGCGGGCGAAGAAATCGTTCAGATCCTTCTTGTTGACGATCAGCTTTCCGCTGCCGGGCCGGATACGGACGCGGGCGACCGCGGTCTTCCGCCGGCCGGTGCCCCACCAGTAGCCGTACTTTTCTTTGCTCTTGTTGCCCGGCCCCAGCGTGGGCTTTGGCTCGGGCTTCTTGGCTTCGGCTTGCACCTCAGGTGCGGCCTCGGGTTTGGCTTCGACGTTTGCGTTTTCGGCTTGATTCTCGGTCATAGTTCCAGATTCCGCTTAGGACAGTTCGATCCTCTCGGGTTGTTGGGCTTGGTGCTCGTGGTCCGGGCCACGATAGACTTTGAGCTTCTTGAGCATCTTGCGGCCCAGCTTGTTCTTCGGCAGCATCCTGCGGACGGCCAGCTCGATCACGCGCTCTGGCTTCTTGTCCATCATCTCGCCGAAGCTGGCCACTTTGCGACCGCCGGGGTGATGCGTATACCAGTCGTATTCCTTCTGCTCGGCCTTCTTGCCGGTCACCTTGATCTTGTCGGCGTTGACCACCACGACATAGTCGCCCACATCCACATGCGGCGTATACGTCGGTTTGGTCTTGCCCATCAGAATCGGCGCGATCTGGGCGGCCATCCGTCCGAGAACCGCGTCCTCGGCGTCCACCAGCAGCCACTTCTGCTCGACTTCGTTGTTCTTGGCCATGAAGCTTTTCATAGTCGGACTCTCTTCTTGTTCCGGATTAGAAACTGTGCATTTTAGCAAACGCCGTCTTCCTGTCAAACGATTTTCGCGCGAATTTCGACGATTTGCGGTTGGCCGAGAGCATATTTGCGGTGGCAAGCCCGTCCACCCCTCATCCGACCCCAACTCGTGGCGTTGGTGGCGATGCTCTCGGGGCATACACCAACTCTGAATCGGGCTTTTTTGACCTTGCTCGATCCGGTTTGGCAGCCATAATGTCGCTGTCGAAGGCTGTTTTGACTTCGAGGATGCGGTTGAGCCGGCATCGGTGAGGAAGTTCCTGGTGGCTCAGGCGGGCGAATCCCGAGGGCCGAAGTGCGTGTCGGTCCGCTGCGCCAGCAGTTGAGGTCCGAGATCGAAAGGGAGAAGCTCTCATGAAAGACGGTTGCTCGCGTCTGGCTCTGACCGCTATGTGCGGTGGGGTCGCATTAGTCGGCATTTTGGGCGCAATAGCCCGTTCATCTGACGTCAGTCCGGCGTACACATCGGGCGAAAGGGCAACAACTGGGGGGAGAGATGCCCCTCGGGAGAACTGGGAGGTCCGGCTGGAGCCTGGCCCGTCCAACTCCAAGCTGCGACCGCGCTATAGTCCGGGTGGAACGCGACTGGACCTCGCGCCGATATCGATGCCTGGTCTCGAAGGATATGACCATTTGGAGAGCACCATTCGACTCGCAGACGATCTGACCGAGGGCCAAGGTCAGCGATTGGCCATTGCCCGCAGTCGGGAGGGGGGGCCGTACGATCGGCTCTGGATCGACCGGGACCATGACGGTTCACTCAGCAATGAGACGCCTGTCGGGTGCCGACCGCACCTGAATCGGGAGAAATGGTGGTCGACTTTCGGAACTTCCGTCCAGGTCACACAGACCATAGACGGGATACCTTTCCGAGAGGAGTACCCCTTGAATTTCTGGGTGGCCGTAGACCGGGAGGATGAGAGGCCTGCGCAGATTCTCTTCAGCCGCAGAGGGTTCCTAACCGGACGGGTGCAGATTGACGGTCAGGATTATGACATTGTTCTCTCGGATGCCAACAACGACGCGTTGTACGGTTTCGGTGATTTCTGGGACATTCAGCCAGTGATCGGGGCCAGTCCTCCCAAGCTCCCGCGTCGAGTAGGGGACTTCAACTGGGTGAATCAGCATGCGTTCATGCTTGAACTGGCGGATTCCACGGGTCGACGCGGCTGGTTGGTCCGCCATGATCCCGGGATAACACGCGAAGAAGACGAGGCGAATCGCGATCGTTTCCACGAGGATCGTATGGCGCCGAAAGCGACGCATCCCGTTGCCTTCAGGAAGGATGTTGACCAAGCCATGGCAGAGGCCAGGGTGGAGAAGGCCCGGTACTACCTGGATTTCGAGACGAGTTGGTGTGGGTACTGCAAGCAAATGGACCAGTTCGTCTACACGGCTCAGGCGGTCGTGGATGCTACTCGGGATATTGTCTGCATCAAAGTCGATGGAGACGAGCGAAGGGACCTCGTCGAGCGATTTGGGGTCCGAGGCTACCCGACCGGCATTCTGTTCGGGCCTGACGGGACGGAACTGGCCCGCTTCTCCGGTTATCGAAGCGTTGCGCAGATGACCGCGTTTTTTGGCGGGGCCGGCGGTGCATCCGGCGACATGGATGCGTTTCTCTCTCGTATCAACTCCCTCATCCGGAACCAGTCATGGGCTGTGATCCGCGACGAGGTTGCGGCTCGGATGGCCAACTACCCTGAGGATATGCCGAAGCTGGTGGATCTTGCGGCCACCAGGCTCGTCGGCGGCTTGGGTCCCCAGGCACGTCAGATCGCCGAGCAGATTCTTGAGGCGGCCCGGGCTGAAGATCCCAATTCGGCTCCGGTATTGAAAGCTCTTGCCTACCTCGCGGCGAATCAGGGCGACTACGGCGACGCGGTACAGTTGAACCGCAGGTTGCTCGAGATGGAACCCAGCAATGCCGAGTTCCTGAACAATCTCGCCTGGATTCTGAGCGAGCATCGCCAGCAGTACGATGAGGCGCTGGAACTGGCCACCAGGGCGATTCGCCTTCGGCCCGATGATGCGCATGCATTGGATACGCACGGCATCATCTGTTTCCACCTGGGACGATTCGACGAGGCCGAGAGAAGCCTCAGGAAGGCCGTTCGTTTTCAGACGCCGGCGTCAACGGCCGCTACGGTGACACGCTATCACCTTGCACAGGTCTATGAAGCGACCGGCCGAACGGGCGAGGCAGCGGATGCCTTTCAGAGGAGTCTGAATCTGCACGCGCAGTTTGGCGGACTCACCCCGGAGCAGGTGGCCCACGCACGCCGCATTGCGGAGGACAGGCCTGTCGCCACCGATGAGGACGCCCAGCACAATCAGGCCGAAGCCGGAGCGGCCGCCATCTTCTGCTCGGACGGCCCGGTGAACGATAAGAAAATCAGCGAAGCGTTCCACGCAGGCCTGACGCGGCTGATCGAGCAGGGACGAAGTTACCCCAATCGAAACGCTGATCGAACAGTTGGGCCGAACCAGCCTCAGAATTGTGCTCCCTGAGGTACCACCGAGGAAGCGGTCGACGATGGAGTTGTACGAATCCTGCCGCAAAGGTGTCCTGGTGGTGGGGCATCTATACAAGTGCAAGCAGTGCGGACGTATCCATGCTGCTACGGCGGCCGGGATCGCTCTGACGGCTTCCGGCGCGGTTGCTACGAATTGCCACGTCATCAACCACCCAGAAGCTCTCGCAATAGGTGCCATGACGACCGATGGGAGGGTCTACGCCGTCAAAGAAGTCCTGGCGGCTGATTCGGATAGCGATGTGGCCATCCTTCAACTCGACGGCGGCGGGCTTTCCCCTCTGGCCCTCTCGACGATGCCCCCGTGGGGACCCCGGTAGCCGTGATCGGACATCCTGGCCGGAGGTTCTATACTCTGACCACGGGTATCATCTCGCGGCAGTTTGTCCTCGATCGGCAGGGCAGGGAGATCCCGTGGATTGCCGCTACCGCCGAAATCGGACCGGGGTCAAGTGGCTCGCCGATGTTGAACGAGTACGGAACCGTTGTTGGCATGGCGTCGCAAACGAGTCGAGTCGTCAGGCAAACAGACGATCACGATCCGGCGCAGCAAATGACTTTCTACCGGTTCGTTCCAGCCGCCAACATCCTGAAGCTCATCCAGGACGTACCGTCTGGTGCCCCAAAGTAAGGGCCCGGCCGCTCGCATCAGAGTCTGAGAGCGGCCCCCCGTCCATGGAGCGAGAGATATGCTTCGTCTGGACGAGACGGATCGCTGCGGCTACGATGAGCACGTCGCCGGGAACAAGCGCGATGGTCAACCCAGACCTCCATCGGATTCGGGAGAGATGACTTATGGGGATGCACAGGACGGACCGCCGAACGATGCTTGTGGGACTGATTGGGGCAGGTCTTCGCGATATGGCTGCTTCGCGGTTACGCGGCTGCCGAGCCTCAGCGGGAGCCGGTTCGCTTTGGCATTTGTGCGGACGTGCACAAGGACATCATGCACGATGCCGATCAGCGGCTCTCGGTCTTCGTCGACCGCATGAACGGTGAGAAGGTCGATTTCGTCGTCCAGCTTGGGGATTTCTGTCGACCTATTCCAGCCAACGATGGCTTCCTGGCGATCTGGCGGTCCTTCGAAGGGCCTGCGTACTACGTTCTGGGCAATCATGACACCGACGGCGGATTCACCCGAGAGCAAACCGTGGCGTATTGGAGGATGCCTGCCCGGTACTATGCCTTCGAGTTGGGGGGCTTCCATTTCATCGTGCTCGATGGCAATGACAAGACGGACCCGCCGCAAGCAGGATACGCCCGGTACATTGGTGACGAACAGCAGCAGTGGCTCCGTCGCGAGTTGGCCGGGACTCGCCTGCCGACCATCATCTTCTCGCATCAGAGTTTGGAGGCCAACGGAGGGGTTGCCAACGGTGAGGCCGTCCGCCTAATCCTGGAGGAAGCCAATCGCGCTGGTGGCGGTGGAAGGGTCGTCGCGTGCTTCAGCGGGCATCATCACATGGACTATTGCCGGTTGATCAACGGCATTCAGTACATTCAGATCAACAGCATGTCATATTTCTGGATGGGGGGCGATTACCAGCACATCCGGTACAGCCCCGAGATCGACCGGACCCATCCCTGGATCAAATACACCGCTCCCTACAAGGAGCCCCTGTTTGCCCTGGTCACCCTGGCTCCCGATGGAACCATCGCCATCGAGGGAACGCAGACCGAATGGGTCGGCCCCTCACCCTGGGACCTCAACTACCCCAAAGACCACGCCGATTGGATCGCCCCCCGCATCTCCAACCGTCACCTGGCACCCCCTCCGCCGCGGAGGTTGCAGGCGGGGCAAAACGGTTCTGCCGCACTCACACGGGAGCCCCTGCTGGCCTTCCACGCATGCCGCAAGGACTGAGCTTTCCCAATGGCGATGTCAATGTCAATAATCAATAGGGAAGAGGTGGGGCAAGCCGCCACCCTACGACTACGATCTCGCTCTGGCGCAAAAGGACCGGGCGGACGACTTTGGGTCGTCCGCCCGAGTAAGCATTGATGATGGGTCAGCGATCATCAATGGTCAACTGCCAGGATTCTGTTCTCAGGAGCAGCCCATGGAGTTGCCGCAGTTGAAGCACTTGTAGCAGGTGCCGTTTCGGACGGTGATGGCACCGCAGATGTCGCAGGCGGGGGCGTCGTCGCCGAAATGGGAGAACTGCGAGCTGAACTGGTGCATCAGTGCGGCCTCGGCCTCGCCGACCGCTTCGGGCAGGGGGATGGTCGAGCCGACGAGGGCACTGATCCGGCTGCTTGCTTCGGCCAGTCGGTCCGTCGGGAATGACCGGGCCTGTCTTGACTTCGCGGACGGCCGGAGCCGTCTTCGATCCGTTGCCTCGACTCGGTTTCTTCTTGCCGTTGCCGGCGGCCTTGGCCTCGGCGATCTTGTGCGCCAGGTCCTTGGTCTTCTCGACCAGTTGCCGGGCCGTCGTGGTCGTCTTGGTCTCGGCACCCACCGCCCCCGAGCGATTGGGCAGGTTCTTGTCGGCGTAGCCCGGGATGAACTGGCAGCCGAGCCAGCAGAAGATGTAGTCGATCAGGCTCTTGGCGAACGGGATGTCGCGGTTGCTGGTCATGCCCGACGGCTCGAACCGGGCGTGGCGGAACTTGTCGACCAGCGTGATCAGAGGCACGCCGTACTGCAGGGCCATCGACGTGCAGGTGCCGATCGACATCCATAAGGCCCCCGACGGTGCTGCCCTCCTTGGCCATAGTGATAAACAACTCACCAGGCTGTCCATCCTCGTATAGCCCCACCGTCAGATAGCCTTCATGTCCGGCGACGGAGAATTTGTGCGTGATGCTCTGCCTCGTATCGGGCAGCCGCCGTGCGGAACGGCCTGGCCGGAGCAGCTTCCACCACGGCCTTGGCCTTCTCTTCTTTGTGCTTGTCGGTCGAGACCGGCTGCATCCGCTTGGAGCCGTCGCGATAGATCGCCACCGCCTTGAGACCGAGCTTCCAGCCTTCCATATAGGCGGCCATGATATCCTCGGTCGTGCTCTCCTTGGGCATGTTGATCGTTTTGCTGATGGCGCCGGAGATGAACGGTTGCACCGCGGCCATCATCCTGAGATGGGCCTGGTACTTGATGAAGCGCCGGCCGTCTCTCGGCTTGAAGGCGCAGTCGAAAACGGGCAGATGGTCTTCGGTGAGTTTGGGCGAATTCTCAATCGTCTCGTGCTCATCGATATAGTCGCAGAGGGTCTTGATGTCGTCGGGCGAATACCCCAGCCGCTCGAGGGCCATCGGGACGGTCCGGTTGACCAGCTTGAGCATGCCACCACCGGCCAGCAGCTTGTACTTGACCAGCGCGATGTCCGGCTCGATTCCCGTCGTGTCGCAGTCCATCAGGAATCCGATCGTCCCGGTCGGCGCCAGCACGGTCGTCTGGGAATTGCGGAAGCCGACCTTGCTGCCGGCGTCGAGCGCCTGGTCCCAGGCGTCCTTGGCGGCGTTTCGCAGGTAGTCGGGGCAGTGCGTCTCAGGGATGTCGTACGCATGCTGGCGGTGCATGTTGATGACCTTCAGCATGGGGTCGCGGTTCTTCTCGAAGTCCACGAACGCGCCCTTGAGCTCGGCGATTTCGGCACTGGCGGCATACGCCGTACCTGTCATGATCGCGCTGATGGCCGAGGCCAGCGACCGGGCCTGATCGGAATCGTAGGGCAGCGCCAGGCTCATCACCAGCGAGCCAAGGTTGGCAAAACCCAGCCCCAGCGGCCTGAACCGGTGGCTGTTGATCGCGATGGCCTTGTCGGGGTAGCTGCCGTTGTCGACCAGGATCTCCTGGGCAATGATGAAGAGGCGGACGGCCTTCTTGAAGCCCTCGATATCGAAAGTCCCGTCTTCCTTGCGGAATTTCATCAGGTTCAGCGAGGCGAGGTTGCAGGCCGAGTCGTCGACGAACATGTACTCGCTGCACGGGTTCGACGCGTTGATCGGCGCCGGAATTCGGGCAGGTGTGCCAGCGATTGATCGTGCTGTCGTATTGAACGCCCGGGTCGCCGCAGACGCGGGTGCCCTCGGCGATCAACTGCATCAGCTCGCGGGCCGAATGGTCGCCCATCTTGTCGCCCGTGGTGACGGCGTGGGTGATCCAGACGTCGTCCTTCTCCACCGCCTGGAGGAATTCATCGGTCACGCGAACCGAGAGGTTGGAGTTCTGGAACATCACGCTGTCGTAGGCTTCGGAGTTGTACTCGCCGCTGTAGCCGGCTTCGATCAGGGCCCAGGCCTTCTTCTCCTCGACGGTCTTGCAGGTGATGAATTCCTTGATGTCGGGGTGGTCGACCTTGAGCGACTGCATCTTGGCGGCGCGGCGGGTCTTTCCGCCGGACTTGATGACCGCGGCGATCTGGTCGTAGACCCGCATGAAGCTCAGCGGCCCGGACGGCTTGCCGCCGCCGGAGAGCTTCTCTTTGCTGCTTCTCAGTGTTGATAAGTCGGTTCCGGTCCCGGATCCGTGCTTGAAGAGCATCGCTTCGCTGTTGGCCAGCCGCATGATGTCTTCCATCGAATCCTTGACCGACTGGATGAAGCAGGCGGACGCCTGCGGGATATTCGTAGCTGCTCTCGCACGGGACGGCCGTCTGCTTTTCGTCGTCCCAGCGGAAGTTGTGCTTGCTGCCTTCGATACCGTAGACGTCGTAGAGCCCGACGTTGAACCAGACGGGCGAATTGAACGCACCGTACTGGTTGACGCAGAGCCAGGTCAACTCGTGATAGTAGGTATCTGCCTCTTGTTCCGTGGCGAAGTAGCCGTCCTTCAGGCCGCGATCGGCGATGGTGCGGCAGACGCGGTGAACCAGTTGCTTGACGGAATTCTCTCGCTGGCCCGCTTCCAGGTCGCCGTAGAAGTACTTGCTCGAAACCACCTTCGTCGCCAGTTGGCTCCACGAGGTGGGCACCTCAATGTCGTCCTGCTCGAAAATGGCCTGTCCGCTGTCGCTGGAGATTTTTGCGGAACGGGTCTCCCAGTCGATTTCTTCGAAGGGATGCACATCCGGCGTCGAGAAGTGCGGCTCTATCGGCAAACCTTTCGCGTCCTGAGGCGATGCGCCTTTCTTCGCTCGCTTGCGTTCGTCTTTGAAAGGGTTCTCAGGGTCGAATTTGTACGACATTAAACGCCTCCATGCTAATAACGGCTCCCGGCCCTCAACAGAGAAACTCAGGAGCGTTTCCACGTATGTTGCACGTCCACACGAGAAAAGAACACCCCCTATATGTAGCATGTGTGGACGGGGTTCAAACAAGGTATTGTTGAAATCATCGGCAAAACAAGTGTCTGGAGGTTAATGAGAATCGTGTTAGGTGTAAAGAGCAAAACCCGGATTTTTTTCGCTCGCCGGCTTGGAGTTGTCCTTAATCCTTTGCGATCACTGAGTCTACAGCAACCGATTTTTTTGAGACCGTGACATCGGCCTCGCGATGCGTTGGCAGGGCCCGGTAATGCGGAATCGGCACGCCTGCAAAGTCCCTGGCGCGAGGCCGATTTTGTCGCACTGGCCTACTGGATACCCCCACGTTCACCCTCCAATCAAATGCCACAAATGCCACCCCTTGCGGCCCCTCAAGAAGTAACGGATGGTATGTTACTTAGCGTGAACCGCCGCGGGCCGCGTCAGCCGTTCTACACCCGCGATACGGCCCCGGTTCGGACGCTCCTCTGGTGTGTTCGCGATGGTCCCTGATGCAGCTAGGCTCGCAAGGGACCGATAACGCCGGGCCTCAAGGAATTGGAAGCGAGATCGAGCATGGCGATCTGTATGGGCAACCCCCTGTCACGGTGTCGGTATTGTCATGGTGAAGGCCTCGTCTTGGACCAAGGGGTGCCTCGTGCAGATCGGTACACCATAGCCATGGGCACGGGCAACGACGAAAGCGTCGATCAGATCACGGAATTGCTCCATGAGCCCGCCGGTGATACGATGCGGGGATGGCGCATGACATGCCATTGAACGTGATTGGAGGAAAGACATGATGCCGAGTCACAGTAGGGCCAGGCGCGCGTTTCTCAAACGAGTGGGTCTCGGTGCCGGTGCGTTGGCTTTGCGGGGCCCTGGGGTGGTCGGAGCTGGCCAGACCGCAGACGGTCCTTCTGACCCGTCGGGGCCTGTCATCCACGAGCGGCCGCGCACGACGCCCGTGGTGCACGACTGCGATATCTGTGTCATTGGAGGCAGTTGCACGGGTGTTTTCGCGGCGATTCGTGCGGCCCGGCTTGGTGCGACGGTGGCACTGGTGGAGAACAACGGTTTCTTTGGTGGGGTGGCCACCGCCGCCAAAGTCAACGTCTGGCACTCCCGTTTCGACACCACGGGCAACAAGGAGATTATCGGCGGACTGACGGTCGAACTGATCGAGCGGTTGTGCAAGCGCGATTCGGCCTTCCTCAACGCGCGGAGCGATCCCAGCAAATACGCGGTGTTCAACAGCGCCGAGATGATCATGGAACTCGATCGCATGGTGGTCGAGCATCGGCGGATCAGGCCATTCCTGCATGCGCTGTTTGTCGAGGGTGTCGTCGAAGATGGCCGCATGACCCACGCGATCATTGAAGATAAGTCGGGCAGGCGCGCGGTCCGTGCCCGCTACTTCATCGACGCCACCGGTGATGGCGACCTGTTGGAGCGGACCGGCTTTGCCACCCGCAAGGATAGTGTCCTGCAACCACCCACGATGTGTGCGTTGGTCGATGGTCTGGGCGATGTGGAGAAGGCCAACCCCGATTTCAGTATTGCCAAGGCCATCTATGACAAGACGCGGTTCGCCAACGCGCTAGATCATGGCTTCATCTGGACGGCCAAGTCGGTCGGCTTCCCCGGCGTGCGGATGGTGGCGGGCACGCGCGTCTTCGGCGCCGATTGCAGCGATGCGGATCAACTGACCCATGCATCGATCGAAGGGCGGCGCCAAGTCCGGGCGATTCGCGATATTCTTCACGATAACTTCCAGAAGGGAAGCGGCGTGAGTGTCGGTGCCCTTCCGACACGTATCGGCGTGCGCGAAACCCGCCATGCCGTTTGCCTCTATCAACTGACGGAGATGGATGTCCTGGAAGGGCGGCGGTTCGACGATGCCATCGCCAACGGCAGCTACCGCGTCGATGTGCACCACGCGGACAAGGAAGGCCTGACGTTTCGTTACCTTGACGGGCGAGAGGTCCATACCGTGCCTGGCAAGACGCATGAGGAGCGCCGGTGGCGGGAAGAGCGGGCCGTCGATCCGACCTTCTATCAGGTGCCTTTCCGCAGCATCGTTCCGAAAGGTAGCAGGAACGTGCTCTGTGCCGGGCGCATGGTGGACGCCGACCGAGGGGCATTCGGCGCGGTCCGCGTGATGGTCAACTGCAATCAGATGGGCGAAGCGGCCGGCACCGCCGCCTACTTGGCGCTGGAGGCCGACAGTGGGGTGGCGGATGTGAAACCCACGTCTCTTCGGCGCACGCTCGCTCAGGGTGGCTCGGTGATCATATAGGCCACTCGGCCGAACGCCAAACTTGACTCTCGCTCCGAACGTAGGCAGATGGGTGGGGAACCGAACATCTCCGCGGATAGAACGAAACGGCTATGACGAACAACGGTGACAACGACAGACTCGAACGCATCCGGGAGCGGATCAAAGAATTGCCCACGACTCCAGGGGTGTACTTTCTCAAAGGTGCCGACGACGTCGTGCTCTACATCGGCAAGGCCAAGAGCCTTCGGTCGCGCGTCTCGAGCTACTTTCAGCCGGGCAGCGACCTGGCGGCTTCACGCGGGCCCAAGATCGTGGAGATGGCGGGTAAGGTCTGTGCGATCGAAGTCCTCGAAACTGAGAATGAAGTCGACGCCATGCTCAAAGAGGCCCGGCTAATCAAGGACGTCCGCCCGCCTTACAACACTGACCTGACCGACGACAAGACCTTTCCCTACCTGGAGATCACGACGCGCGAGGACTTCCCGGGTGTCTACATCACTCGCAAACCGCAGGCGAAAGGAACGCGGCTGTTTGGCCCGTTTGCGAACGTCAAGGACCTGCGGGCCGTGTTGGTCGAGCTGCAAAAGATCTTCCGGTTCCGAACGTGCAGTCTGGAGATCAGCGAAGTCGATCCAAAGCGGCGGTTCTTTCGCCCCTGCCTGCTCTACAGCATCAAGCAGTGCACCGCACCGTGCGGGGCCCGGATCGAGAAGGATGAATACCGCAAGGCGATTCAGGACCTGATCCGCTTTCTGCGCTCGAAGCGGTCTACCGTGCTGCGCTGGCTGCGCAAGGAGATGGAGGAGGCGTCGAAGAACCTGGCGTTCGAGAAGGCGGCGATGTTTCGCGATCGCATCCGGTTGATCGAAGCGCTCGACGACAGGGGAACGCCCGATGAGCACGTGCAACCGGAGGTGTTTGCCGCCGACCCGGCTGAAGCCCTCGTCAAGCTGCGGGATATTCTCGGCGTCTCGAACCAGGTGCGCATCATCGAGGGGATGGACATCGCCAACCTCAGCGGACAGGAGGCCGTCGGCTCACTGGTGAAGTTCATCGACGGGCGGCCCTTCAAGAGCGGTTACCGGCGTTTCAAGATCAAGACGGTGGAAGGCATCGATGATTATGCGATGATCGCCGAGGTGGTTCGCAGGCGATACAAATATGCCCTGCGAGGCGAGGAACTCTGGCCCGACCTGATCCTGATCGATGGCGGGCTGGGGCATTTGCATGCCGCCGAGGCGTCGTTCAATGCCATGATGGCCGAGTTCCGGGCCGAAGGCCTGGCCGACGTGGAGCCTCCTCATACGATGATGGCCTCGCTCGCCAAGCGGGAAGAGGAGATCTTCATCCAGGGGCAGTCTCAGCCTTTGAGATTGCCGGCGCATTCGCCCGTCCGCAAGCTGCTCCAGTACGTCCGCGACGAAGCCCACCGCTTCGCCCAGCACTACCATCACATCCTGCGCGACAAGAAGTTGTTCCACCAGGGCTGAATCCCATCGTCGACGGAAACGACGCCGCGACGAACGCCTCTGCCCTTCTGACATAAATGTCACTGCGTTTCCGTTACATTTCCGCCGCACGACGCCCGGTTTTTTCTTGTGGCCGTCCCCCCGAACCTGATAGGATATAACGACAGCGTACTGGTAGGGAGGTGCTATGATTTGCAGGACCATCTCGACGCAAGACCTCGGATCTGTACGTCATTCCTTTGTACTCATCACACCCACCGGGGCCATCGTGATGGCCGGCACATCGAGGTCCATTCTCGCGCCGGCACGGGTACTGAATCAACCGTCGGCAGAGCCATAGGACCTTTGTCTCTCGGAGAAGGAGATGCGCCTACGTGTGGAGGCGCGGCGTGGTACAACGAACGGCACTTAGAAGGAGGACTGAACATGCGAAGGCGATTCTTTGATCTGGTTCTGATGGCCCTGGTGCTGGGGTTGGCCGGTAGTGTGTCGGCCGATCTCGTGGGCTACTGGAAGCTCGACGACGGCTCCGGCACGGTGGCCACGGATTCGAGCGGGAATGGAAATGATGGCGATCTGATCGGGAACCCGACGTGGACCACCGGCGTCTTCGGCGGGGCCCTGCATTTTGCGGGTTCCGCTGACAAGGTCGATGTGCCGCCCAATCCGGCGCTGAATCCGGAAGAGGCCTTCACGGTCTGTGTCTGGGCCAATGCCGACCCGTCCGGAAGCGGGCACCGTTCGCCCCTCACCTCGCGCGACGACTATCCGCAGCGGGGCTACATCATCTATGTCGAGCCTGGCAATACCTGGCAGTACTGGATCGGCACCGGCGACGGCGGCTGGAACAACACGCAAGGACCCGCCGTCACCCTTGGCGAATGGACCCATGTTGCGGCGACCTATGACCAGGGCGAAAAGAAGTTCTACATCAATGGAGAGCTGGTCGCTGAGGACACTGCGACGATCAGCCCCAATACGGCACAGGTCCTGCGTATCGGCGCCGGCGCCTCGGAAAGTGCGGGAAACTACTTCTTCGCAGGCTCGATCGACGAGGTGGCGGTTTTCAATCACGCGCTTTCTGCGGCGGAGGTCGGCAGCGCGATGGAAGGCATTGCAGGGGCGGAGTTGGCTGCGGGTCCGAGTCCGGCCGATGAGGCGACGGATGTTTCTCGGGACGTGGTCTTGAGTTGGACGGCAGGGGAGTTTGCGGCGACGCATGACGTGTACTTCGGCACGTCGCTGGATGACGTCAACGTGGCGAGTCGGGCCAATCCGATGGGGACGCTCGTCAGCCAGAGCCAGACAGCGGCCAGCTACGATCCGGAAGGCATGCTCGATTTTGACACGACGTACTACTGGCGGATCGATGAGGTCAACGCGGCTCCCGACAACACCATCTTTGAAGGCGGCATCTGGAGCTTCACAACCGAGCCGCTGGCCTATCCGATCGAGACCGTCACGGCGATGAGCAACGGCATCTCTGAGGAGGGCGTGGGGCCGGAGAATACTGTCAATGGTTCCGGGCTCGATGCCGAAGATCAGCATTCGACGGTCAGTGGCGACATGTGGCTGGCCGGTGTGCCGGAAGGCGAGGACCTCTATATCCAGTATGAATTCGACAACGTCTATAAGCTCCACGAGATGCTGGTCTGGAACTACAACGTCCAGTTCGAGCTGATCCTCGGTTTCGGGCTCAAAGACGTCACCGTCGAGTATTCCGAGAACGGGACCGACTGGACGACCCTGGGCGACGTCGAGTTGGCCAAGGCTACGGCGGCCCCGACCTATACCGCCAATACGGCGGTCGATTTCGGCGGCGTGCCCGCACGGTATGTCCGTCTAATGGTCAACAGCGGGTGGGGCATGATGGGCCAGTACGGGCTCAGCGAAGTGCGTTTCCTGTATATCCCGGCCCAGGCCCGCGAGCCGGAGCCGGCCGACGGCGCCACGGACGTTGCCCCAGATGCCTCGCTGAGCTGGCGCAGTGGTCGGGGAGCGGTCTCGCACGACGTATATTTGGGCACAGACCCGAACGCCCTGACCCTGAGCGGCATGGCTGATGGACCCAGTTTCGACCCTGGCGATCTCAATCTGGGGACGGTGTACTACTGGAGGATTGACGAGGTCAATGAGGCCGAGGTCGTTACGACATGGGAAGGAGCCGTCTGGAGCTTCGCGACCCAGGATTATATGGTGGTGGATGACTTCGAGAGCTACACCGACGATATCGACGCCGGTGAGACCATCTTCGACACCTGGCTCGACGGCTGGGTCAATGACAACGGTTCAACCGTTGGTTACTTCGACGCTCCGTTTGCCGAGCAGACGATTGTCCATGGCGGTGATCAGTCCATGCCGCTGTTCTACGACAACACGACGGCAGCGGTCTCCGAGGCTGAATTCGCTTTGGACCAGGATTGGACCCTCTATGGGATTCGCAGCCTGTCGCTCTACTTCCACGGTGAGGCCGGCAATGACGGCCAGCTGTACGTCAAGATCAACAACACGAAGATCCTTTATGACGGCGCGGCAGGTGATATTGCCGAAGCTATGTGGATCCCATGGAACATCGATCTGTCGGCAGTCGGCGGGAACCTGCGCAGCGTGACCTCCCTGACGATCGGCATCGAAGGGGCGGGAGCTACCGGCACTCTGTACATCGACGACATCCGGCTGTACCCCCAGGCGCCACAATTCGTGGTGCCGATGCAGCCGGACGACACCAATCTGGTTGGATACTGGAACCTCGATGAGGGCAGTGGAACCCTGGCACAGGATTCCAGCGGAAACGGAAATGACGGCACGCTTGAGGGAACGCCACAATGGGTGACGGGCATGTCGGGTAGCGCCTTGCAGTTTGACGGCAGCAGTAGCGTGAACTGCGGGGATGCACCTCAGCTTGCGCTGACCCAGCCGCTCAGCATCACGCTGTGGGTGAATCCGTCGGATCTGGTAGCAGACCATGCCTTTGCCGGCCGTTCCGCCGCCGGTGGTGGTTATGCATTCAAGTCCATGGACGATCATCTGCGTTTCACCACACCCGGCGTCATGGACCATGATGGGAACAACTCGATCTTACAGTTGGACACCTGGCAGCACGTGGCGGTCACCTTTGTGCCCGGCCAGGCCACCGGCTGTGTGTTCTACATCAATGGGGTTGCGACCGACACCGTGAGCAGTAGCGATCTGGTCGCGGATGCCGGGCCATTTGAGATCGGCCACAATCATTGGGACCAGTGGTGCCTCGGCATGATCGATGAGGTCCGCATCTATGATCGGGCGTTGTCTGCCGAAGAGATCGCCGGACTGGCCGGTCGGACGGAACCGCTGAACAAGCCTTTTGAGTAGAAGGCACGGTAATACGTAGATGGATCGCGCGAGGCGATTCATCCGTCGCCATTTGAATGGGAAGTCTGCCTCAGACGGCATCGGGCAGGGCAACACCGCGTTGCCCTGCCCGTTGTCTTGTGTGCCGAACACCTCCTTCGACTCGCTCGGGATCCTAAGATCGACAGTACGCCCGTAGCTTGCCCTGCCGAACCGCCCGGTACGGACCCGTACGCCGGATGGTGTGAAAGGGAAAGCGGGCGACCGCCTACCTATGTCGATCATCTCTTTATCCATCCCGGCCGCATGGGAGGGGAGGATGTGTTTAAGAGCATCCTGGCTGCCACACAGACGCCTCAGTGGTCCAGAGGACTCATTCCCTAAGACTTGCGCGGTCATTTGCGTTTTGAGGCAAGCTGATTTGCAGTTGAATCTCTACCCCGGATTATGTTATAAATGATGTGGAAGGGTTCTGCTGTTAGGCATTCACACTCGGTCGGAGAAAGACGCACGTTCTGAGTCCACAGAGGAGTGAATATGGCCGGCAATGCTGACACACCTCGAGGTTCATCTACCCCAACGCCCGCCGTCTTCGCTCGCTCTGGCATTCGTTCTCCCGGGAAGGAGGTGAGAGGGAGGATGTCGCAGACGTCTTGTGTTTGAGACAAGATGTTGAGCCGGTTTGTCCGGCGCCGCCGTGCCGGGACGGGGGAGCGCCCGGTGCGTTGCGGAGAAAAAGGTGTTCTCGGTGTGTGGCCGGAGCGCAATCACCGCGATTCTTTTTCGAAGGAGGACAGTCATGTATGCGAGGCAACTCTATCTACTTCCTCTGATTGTGATGCTCGGTCTGGTGGTCGCCAGCCAGGCGCAAACGGATGATCCCGGTCTTGAGGCGTGGTGGCGGCTGGACGAGGGGGTCGGGACGGTCGCCAAGGATTCCAGTGCAAACGGGAACGACGGTACCCTCTACGCAGGTGCTGCGTGGGTGCCCGGCGTCAGCAGGACCGGTGTCTATCTGGACGGTGTCGACGACTACATCGAAGTTCCGGCCGCTGTGGCCGAGCAAGGCTCGATCGGGTTCTGGTTCAAACCCGATTGGGATGGGACCGATCCCGATGACTACCGTATTTTCGATGCGAGCATGGGCGGCATCTATTTCTTCCTCTCCAAAGGCGCGGATGAGACGAATATCTCGAAAGAGGAGATTGGCTTCTATTTCGAAGACAGCACCGACGCGGATTATCAGAATATCGAATTCGACCCGGCCGGCGTGGTTTTTGCTGACGAGTGGTTCCATCTGGCAGCCACATGGGAATTCGGGGGCGGTTCGGCGGTGGTCTATTTCAACGGAGAAGAAATGGCCCGGGCGGACAACATCGGGCCATTCCCGGCGTTGGACCCGAACCCTCATTTCGGGTTTGAGACATACACGTACCAGCCTCAGACACACGGGGCCACGGGCGTGATCGATGAGATCATGATGTACACCCGCGTGCTGGGTGCCGAAGAGGTCCCGCTGATGATGGTGACCTCGCCGGCTGAGATCGCATCCGATCCGTATCCGGCCGATGAGGCGATCGATGTGCCGCGCGATGTGGTTCTGGGTTGGGCGGCGGGCGAATACGCCGCAGCGCACGACGTGTATTTTGGAACCTCGCGGGATGATGTCAACGCGGCCAGCCGGGCGAACGCAATGGGCGTGCTGGTGAGTCAGGGCCAGTCAGGCACAACATTCGATCCGGTCGGTGTCCTCGATTTTGAAACGACCTATTACTGGCGGATCGATGAGGTCAACGGCGCCCGACAACACGGTCTTTAAGGGCGAAATCTGGAGCTTTACGAGTGAGCCGCTGGCCTATCCGATTGAGAATATCATCGCAACCAGCAATGGGATTTCCGACGAGATCTCCACGCCCCAGCGGACCGTGGATGGCTCCGGCATCAATGCCGAGGGGCCAGGCTTCGACCAACAGCGACGAGATGTGGCTGGCCGACCCGCCCGCAGACGGGGCTCCCTTATACATCCAGTACGAGTTCGACCGTGTCTACAAGCTGCATGAGATGGCCGTCTGGAACTACAACTCCATGTTCGAGGCTGATCTTGGGCTTCGGGCTCAAGGACGTTGCGGTCGAGTACTCGGAGAACGGCATCGACTGGATGACCTTCGGTGATGCGGAGTTGGCCAGGGCGACGGCCAAGGCGGACTACGTTGCCAATACGACGGTGCCCTTCGAGGGTGTGCCGGCCAAGTACGTTCGGCTGACGGTCAACGGTGGTTGGGGCGCGTTGAATCAGTATGGTCTCAGCGAGGTGCGATTCATATTACACTCCCGCCCACGCCGCGAGAACCGGAGCCGGCGACGGCGCCACGGGAATCGATCCGGGGGCCGAGTCTGAGCTGGCGGGCCGGTCGGGAAGCTGCCTCGCACGAGGTCTACTTCGGAACGGATCCAGACGCTTTGACGATGGTCGATGCGGTTGACGCCAGGCAGCTACACGCCTGCCAATCTCGACTTCGGGAGCGACGTACTACTGGCAGATCGTCGAAGTCAACGAGGCCGAGGCGACCCGTCATGGGAAGGCGACGTGTGGAGTTTCGCGACAATCGAATACCTCCTGATCGACGGCTTCGAAACGTACACTGACGACATCGATGCGGCGAGACGATCTTCGATACCTGGATCGATGGGTGGGTCAACAACAATGGCTCGACGGTCGGATACTTCGATGCACCGTTTGCGGAGAAGACCATCGTCCACAGCGGTGGCCAGTCCATGCCTCTGCAGTACGACAACTCCGCGGCTCCTTTCTACTCCGAAGCCGCGCGGACGTTTGACACGGTGCAGGACTGGACCGTCAACGGAGCCGACACGCTGGTGGTCTACGTCCGAGGCAACGCCGCCGACTTTGTCGAAGCGGCTGATGGTAGCATCGTGATGAGCGGCATCGGCACCGACATCTGGGACGTGGCCGATGAGTTCCGCTTTGCGTACATGAACCTCAGTGGCAACGGCTCGATCACCGTCCGCGTGGACAGTGTGGTTCGTAGCAATGAATGGGCCAAAGCGGGAGTGATGATCCGCGAATCGATCGAGGCCGGTTCGAAGCATGCGTTCGTGGCGGTGACGCCGGAACCCACTCATGGCGTTTCATTCCAGCGTCGTCCCGTGGCCGGACAGGCCAGCGAGAATACGGATGTAGCCGACGTCGAGATGCCACGCTGGGTGAGGTTGACTCGTACGGGCAACATCTTTACCGCCCAGCAGTCGGCGGATGGTGTTACGTGGGCCGATATTGCGACGACGTCGCCGGTCGATATTCAGATGAGCGCCAACGTGCTGATCGGTTTGGCCGTGACCAGCCACGACACGGCTACCTCCACCGCCGCCGAGTTCTCGAACCTTTCGACAACCGGCAGCGTGACGGGTACCTGGCAGATCGCCGACATTGGTGTCGAGCAGCCCGTGGGCAACTCCTCCGAGCCGATGTACGTGATCCTCGAGGATAGCAGCGGTGGCAGCGCCACGGTGATGAGCCCCGATGGGGCGATCACCGTTCGCCCGACGTGGCAGGAATGGGCGATACCGTACAGCGATCTGTCCGGCGTGAATCTGAGCCGGGTCGAGAAGATGGTCATCGGCGTTGGCAGCCCGACCAGTCCGAGCGCCGGTGGCACCGGTACCGTCTATATTGACGACATCGGATTCGGTCGGCCGGCGGCTCAGTAGCCATATGGAAGCGGCAGGGCACCTGCCGGATTTGACAGCATCACCAGGGACCTGCTCCGACAGCCATCGGGGCAGGCCTCTTCTTGGTAAAGCCCGTCAGATGACAGGTCTTTTGGCGGTTGGCCGTGGGACCCGCCGCTGCGTTGTTCTGCGCTTGGATTGTAGACGGATTCTTGTTGTATTCCGGGGCCAGGGTGTGATATAAAGAACAAAGGAGGGGGGGCAACGGTTGGCTTGCACACTTGGCCTTATGAACACGTTATCTTGGGTCTACTGAGGAGCGGATATGGCCGGGAAGGTGGCATCACGTCAACGCGCATTCACTGCATCATCGGCTGTCCTGCGCCGGCGTTGCGCCCCTGACCCTGGTGTGTTCGGGAAGGAGGTGAACGGGAGGACATCATCGGCATCTTGCGTCGAGCAGAGGTCTTGGGCCTGTTCTGCCGACGCCCGCACGCGAGGAGACTTAAGTTCCTGGAAGCGTTGCGGAGAGGAATCGCTCCTGGGTTGTGCCCGGGAGTAACACACACGGTTCACCCTTTGTGTAGGAGGACTAGTCATGTTTAGGCGTTCATTTCTTGTCTTTCTCGTCATTCTGATCGTAGGCCCGGCGTTGTCGGCCTGGGCCGCATTCGACCCGGCCCTTGTCGCCTGGTGGCCTTTCGATGAAGGCACCGGAACCGTCGCGGCCGATCTTAGCGGCAACGGTAACGACGGCGATATCCAAGGCGGCGCCACGTGGGTGCCCGGCGTGCTCGATATGGCGCTGGAGTTCAACGGCTCCAATGCGTTTGTGGACGCGCCGCACATCCCGTTTGATGACCAGAGCTTCACGATCGCTATGTGGATCAATCCGGGGCAGACCACCAGTGACCACATTTTCTTCTCTCAGACCCAGAGCAGTTCAACCGATCTGAGCATGCACTTTCGCTGTATCGCCGGTGGTACCATTCGCATGGGGTTCTATAGCAACGACCTCGATTCACCTGCAGGAGTGCTGGAAGTGGGCAACTGGTATCACGTAACCCTGTGGTACGACTACGCGGATCAGAATCGACGCATCTACCTCAACGGCGAGATGATCGCCGAGGCAAGCTCCACGCCTTATAAGGGGACTACCGGGAATACCCACATCGGCTCATGGAACGGCGGTGAATTCTGGAACGGCATGATCGATGACGTCCAGGTCTACCATAAGCCACTTTCCGATTCCGAGGTCGTCAAGATCATGTCCGGTCTGGCGGACCTGTCGCTGGCCCAGAATCCCTCGCCCGCAGATACCGGCGGTCGATGTTCCCCGCGATGTCGTGCTGAGGCTGGGACGCAGGTGAGTTCGCCGCCAAGCATGACGTCTACTTTGGCACCTCATTGGACGACGTTAACAGCGGTGCGGGAACCCTGGTCAGCGCGGGGCAGACGGATACCACATACGCCTTCGACAACGTTCTCGAATTTGGCCAGACCTATTACTGGCGCATGGACGAAGTCAACGCGCCGCCCGACAACACGGTCTTCAAGGGTGAGATCTGGAGCTTCACGGTCGAACCGTTCTCCTATCCCATCGAGAACATCATTGCCACGAGCAACGGGACATCGGACGCCGGATCCGGCCCGGAGAAAACGGTCGATGGCTCGGGCATCAACGCCAGCGACCAGGCCTCGACGAACAGCGAGACATGTGGTTGACGACGGCTCCGGCCGACGAGGACCTTTACATCGAGTACGAGTTCGACCACGTCTACAAGCTCCAGAACATGCTCGTCTGGAACTACAACGTGCAGTTCGAACTGCTTCTCGGCTTCGGGCTCAAGGACGTGACCGTCGAATACTCCGAAGATGGGGCCGACTGGACCGTGCTGGGTGACATGCAGTTGAACCAGGCCACTGCCAAGGCGACCTATGTCGCCAACACGACCATTGATTTCGGTGGGGTGCCGGCCAAGTACGTGCGTCTGACCGTCCACAGCGGATATGGCATGATGGGGCAGTACGGACTCAGCGAAGTCCGGTTCATGTACATCCCGGCCCAGGCCCGCGAACCCGAGCCGGCCGACGGAGCCACGGGCGCCGACGTCAATGCCAGCCTGAGCTGGCGACCGGGTCGCGAGGCGGTCTCGCACGACGTGTATCTGAGCGAGGACCCGAACGCTCGGCGCTGGTCGATACGGTCAGCGAGCCCACTCTGACGCGGCCAATCTGGAATTTGGCAGCACCTACTATTGGCAGGTGGTTGAAGTCAATGAGGCCGAGGCGGTGAGCGCATGGGACGGCGACGTCTGGACTTCTCGACGCAAGAGTATGCGACTATCGACGGATTCGAAACCTACACGGATAACCTCGATGCGGGCGAGGCGATCTTCGATACCTGGATCGACGGCTGGGTCAACGGCAACGGCTCGACCGTTGGTTACTTCGACGCGCCCGTTCGCCGAGAGGACCGTCGTCAACAGTGGCAAACAATCGATGCCGTTGGCGTATGACAATTCCGCCTCTCCTTTCTACTCCGAGACCGTCCGGAACTTCGGGGCCGCCCAGAATTGGACCGGATACGGCGCCGAATGCACTGGTGCTCTACTTCCAAGGCAACGCCCCCGCCTTCGTCGAGGACGCTCAGGGCAACATCGTCATGAGTGCGATCGGCACAGATATCTGGGATACCGCCGATCAGTTCCGCTTCGCCTACAAGAGCCTCAATGGCAATGGTTCGATCACGGTGCGCGTCGACAGCATCGTCCGGAGCAACGAGTGGGCCAAGGCCGGCGTGATGATTCGCGAAACGCTCGAACCGAGCTCGAAGCACGCGTTTGTGGCGGTAACACCCGAACCGCTCTCATGGTGTGTCGTTCCAACGTCGTCCGGTGGCCGGACAGGACAGCGAGAACACCGACGTGGCCGACGTCGCGATCCCGCGATGGGTGAGACTGACCCGTACGGGCAACGTCTTTACCGTGCAGCATTCGGCCGATGGCGTCACCTGGATGGATGTGATCCCAGTGAGTCCGGCCTTGACCATCCAGATGAACACGAACGTCTACATCGGCCTGGCGGTAACCAGCCACGATTCGGCCATCTCCACCGCCGCCGAGATATCGAATGTGTCGACGACCGGCAACATCACCGGCGCGTGGCAAACGGCCGATGTCGGCGTCGAGCAGCCCGTGGGTAATTCGTCGGAGTCGATGTACGTGGCGGTCGAAGACAGCAGTGGAAAGCTCGTGACGGTCCCGAGTACCGACACGGCCATCACCGCCCGCCCGACTTGGCAGGAATGGGCGATTCCCTACAGCGAGTTGAGTGGGGTGAACCTGAGCCGGATCGAGAAGATGACGATTGGCGTCGGCAGCCCGACCAGTCCGAGCGCCGGCGGCACCGGTCTCGTCTACATCGACGATATCGGATTCGGCCGACCTGCTTCGGAATAGCGCCTTTGTCAAGAAGCGATCACCGCCGGTGGCCCTCGGCGTGTGGGCCCTCGGTGCCAACAGATGGGATCCTTCGGGGGCCTGCGTCCGCACGACGCGGGCCCCCGCCAATTTCTGGAGGTGCCCCCCCGAAATCTAGCCCCGGACATGGCCGGAATCCTGTTGAATGCCCCTGTTGCATATGCTATAAAAGGGATTGGTCGGAAGCGTTGGTTCTGGGAAGTGTCGATCGGCAAGCGGGATCGACGTGGCCAACGCATTGAAACACTGAGAGGTTGCTGTTCGCATCCATCCGGAGGCCCTGGGCTATGTCTGTCTCTTCAAGCGAACAACCGAAGAGGGTGACCAGATAATCCATACTCGACGGGGCGGTTCTCCGCATCTGCATTGCCAATCGTCCCGCGCCTCCAAGAAGGAGGGCCGCCCAAAATCGTGCGGTTGCTTCGGCAAGTGGGAGTGAGCTAGAGGTAGTCCCAAGAATGATTGCGTCGATTGTCTCCATCACCTTTGAGAAGGAGGATGAACATGTGCAGAAAGGAACTGCTTTCCGCAGCAATGTGTATTTCCCTGGTGGCGCTGGCCGTTACACCGGTGGCTCAGGCCAATGACCCTACGCTTGTTGGCTGGTGGAAGCTGGACGATGGCACGGGAATCGTCGCCACCGACTCCAGTGGCAATGGAAACCATGGTGACCTGGTCGGGACGTTGCAGTGGGTCGATGGAGTCATCGGAGGTGGCCTGCACTTCGATGGAACGACGGCTCAGGTCGACATCCCTCCCAGCAGCAGCTTGTCGGTCATCAACCAAAGTGACTTCTCGTGCATGGTCTGGCTCAAGACGGATGCCCTCGATGGAGCCAACCAATATGCCTTCCAGCAGGCGGACCTGAACGGAACGGGTCGATCGTGGCTCTTCATCGCAGGGGACAACGAGATCCGCAGCTACGTCGGAAACAACACGACCGGATCGGGTGTTTATGTGGAGGCGCAAACGTGGTATCACGCCGGCTTTGTAGTCACCGAGGGGGGAGCCAGTGACAACGTCCAGATGTATGTCAACGGCGTGCCCGAAGGTGCCGCGACCCAGTGGGGTATGGAAGACTGTGGCGGGGGGTTCTATATGGGGGCGCACAAGGGACTGGCGGCCGATACGCGCTGGACCGGCGTTCTCGATGATCTGCGTGTCTACAATCGGGCGTTGACAGAGGAAGAGATTCAGATCGCGATGCTGGGGATTCCTCCGGAGCTGGCACGCAATCCGGTTCCTGCTGACGAGGCGACCGATGTCCCGCGTGACACAACGCTTGCCTGGGGCGCAGGTGAGTTTGCCCAGAGCCATGATGTCTATCTGGGGACCGACCTTGATGCCCTCGAGACCGCGGACCGCGCCAATCCCATGGGCGCCCTGGTCAGTCAGGGGCAGGCTGCGACCGAGTTCGATCCCGGTCGTCTTGAGTTTGGCCAAACGTACTACTGGCGCATCGATGAGGTTAACGGAGCGCCCGACTACAGTGCATTTGAGGGAGACATCTGGAGCTTTACGGTAGAGCCGTTGGCCTATGCAATCCAGAACGTCATCGCGACCAGCAACGCAACGTCGGGAGCCGATGCCGGGCCGGGAAAGACGGTCGATGGCTCCGGTCTCGAACGCGCTCGATCAACATTCTACAGAGTCGACGGACATGTGGCTTGGCAGTCCGGAAGGTACCGAGCCGGTCTATATCCAATACGAATTCGACCGGCCCTACGCGCTTCAGGAGATGCGGGTCTGGAACTACAACGTGCAGTTTGAACCGGTCCTCGGTTTTGGGGTCAAGGATGTCACCGTTGAGTATTCCACGGATGGTACAGAGTGGATCGTGCTGGGAAACGTGGAGTTTGCCCAAGCGACGGCGACGGACGCCTATACAGACAACACCACCGTGGATTTCGGTGGTGTCGCCGCCCAATATGTCCGGCTGGCGGTCAACAGCGGGTGGGGTATCATGGGGCAGTACGGCCTTAGTGAAGTGCGTTTCATGTATATTCCAACGTTTGCTCGGGAGGCGCAACCGCCCAACGGCGCGACCGCTATCGATCCGGCGGCCGCGTTGAGCTGGCGAGCAGGTCGGCAAGCCGATACACACGAGATCTATCTCGGAACCGATCCTAACGATCTGGTGATGGCCGACGCGGTGGGCGAGGCGAGCTATGCTCCCGACCTTCAGTTCGGAAACACCTATTATTGGCAGGTCGTCGAAGTCAACGAAGCTGAGGCCGTCACGGCTTGGGCGGGCGACGTCTGGAGTTTCTCGACGACGCAATATGCCCTGATCGATGGTTTCGAAGAGTATGACGACGACATCGATGCGGGGACTACAATCTTCGATACCTGGATCGATGGCTGGGTCAATGATAATGGGTCTACCGTCGGTTACTTCGACGCACCGTTTGCCGAGCAGACCATCGTGCGCAGCGGTGGGCAGTCGATGCCATTGGCGTACGACAACACGGCATCGCCATTCTACTCCGAAGCGGAACGCGTGTTCGACTCGGCGCGGAACTGGACCGGCTACGGTGCCGACACGGTGGTGGTTTACTTCCAGGGTGTGCCCGGTGCGTTTGCCGAAGTGGCATCGGGACAGATCGTGATGGGCGCGGCCGGCGCGGATATCTGGAATGCGGCCGATGAGTTCCGCTTCGCCTACAAACCGCTCAATGGTGATGGCTCCGTCGTTGCCTATGTCGAGAGCGTGGCCAATACGAACGCCTGGGCCAAAGGCGGCGTGATGATCCGCGAGACGTTGGATGCCGGTTCAACGTTTGCGGCCGTCTACGCAACACCAGGGAATGGCTGCCGCTATCAGGGACGTCTGACGACGGACGCGGCGGCGGTCAGTGACACGTCCGTCGCCACCGCCGAACAGATTGCGATGACGGTACCGTATTGGGTCAAGATCGAGCGCGTCGGTAACGCCTTCAACGGATACTACTCGACTGACGGCGAGAACTGGACCTCGATGTCGTGGAACCCGCAGACGATCGCGATGGCGCCGAATGTCTATATCGGTCTGGTGCTGACGAGCCATGCTGCCAATGTCCTGGCCAGTGCCGAGTTCTCGGGCGTCGCCACCACGGGTAACGTCACCGGTCAGTGGGCGGTCGAAACCGTTGGTCCGGAACAGCCAGAGGGCAACAGCGCCGGGCAGCTCTACGTGACCCTCGAAGACGCGACGGGTAAGACCGCCACGGCGGTCCATCCGGCCGGCAATGCCGCTGTTTTGCTGGGCGGATGGAACGAATGGGCGATCCCGTACAGCGAGTTCACGGGCGTCAACATGAGCCGGGTAGAAGTGATGACGATTGGCGTCGGCAGCCCGACCAGTCCGAGCGCCGGCGGTACCGGTCTCGTCTACATCGACGATATCGGATTCGGTCGACCTGCTTCGGAATAGCGCCTTTGCCAAGAAGCGATCACCGCCGGTGGCCCTCGGTGTGTGGGCCCTCGGTGGCAACAGATGGGATCCTTCGGGGGCCTGCGTCCGCACGACGCGGGCCCCCGCCAATTTCTGGAGGTGCCCCCCCGAAATCTAGCCCCGGACATGGCCGGAATCCTGTTGAATGCCCCTGTTGCATATGCTATAAAAGAGATTGGTCGGAAGCGTTGGTTCTGGGAAGTGTCGATCGGCAAGCGGGATCGACGTGGCCAACGCATTGAAACACTGAGAGGTTAGTGTTCGCATCCATCCGGAGGCCCTGGATTATGTCTGTCTCTTCAGAGGCGAAACTGAAGGGGGTGACCAGACAGTCTGCACTCAACGGGCCAAATCCCTGCATCCACCACGAAGGGCGTGCTGCGCGTCTGGAAAGGAGGTGAGCGCGAGCTACCATTGTCGCTCCAAGCAAGTGAGAAGATGAGATCCTGACATTGCCTGTCTCCGTCGAATCGGCACGCGTTGCGAAGCCGGTGAGGACGGATCTGGGGATGGGTCCCCAGAGCAATCGTATTGTCTATCTGCATCACTTTTGAGAAGGAGGACTGTTATGTGTAGGAAGAGATTGATTTCATGGGTGTTTTGCGCCTTTGTCGCCGGTCTGGTGGTCGGTCCGGCAGCGCAGGCGGGCGATCCGGCGCTGATCGCCTGGTGGAAGCTGAACGAAGGGACCGGTACTGTTGCCCTGGATTCGTCCGACTATGGAAACCACGGAACGATCATGAATCCCAACGCGGGGCTGGGAACCGGTGGTTCGGTCTGGGTCAACGATCCCGATAGGGGGATGGTCATCAGCTTTGACGGAGCCGATGGTAGCGGCGCCTACGTCGACACCGGCGTGACCATTCCGGCGCTGACGTTGAACAACAGCTTCACGTGGGCCTTCTGGGCCAAGCAACCCGCCGCCCAGGCGACCAACAACGATACGATTATGGGCAATCGCTACGGCGGGACGAGTTCACCGCTTCAATTCATCAAGTTCACACCGACTCGGTTCGAGTGCTACAACGACGACGGTTCCTACGTCAATGGGATCAACTACAACTCGATTCCCGCTGACGTCTGGATCCACCATGCCCTCGTCATCGATGGGGCCTCGCAGACCTACTATCGTGACGGTGTCCCGATACTCACCAACACGATGACCAAGACCCTCGATGAGAATCCCTTCTACATGGGTGCCGATGGTTTCAGCGGCGCTGCCGAGAACTGGGAGGGTTACCTCAGCGACGTGCGCCTCTACACGCGTGCCCTGAGCGCAAAGAGGTCCTGGACGTCATGGCGGGCAAGGGCCCGACCTCGCCGACAGCGACCGATCCGGTCCCCGAGACGGAGGAGACGGATGTTTCCCGCGACGTCGTCCTGACCTGGACGCCTGGCGAATACGCGCAGACCCACGATATCTACTTCGGAACCGATGTGGACGCCGTGTCCAATGCCAGCCGGGCCGAACCCATGGGAGTGCTCGTCAGCCAGGGTCAGAGCGACGCCTCCTACGATCCGGAGGGGTTGCTCACGCTCGGTCAGACCTACTACTGGCGCGTCGACGAGGTCAATGCACCGCCGGACAGCACCATTTACAAGGGTGACCTCTGGAGCTTTACAGCCGAACCCGTGGCCTACCCCATAGCCAACATCGTTGCCACCAGCAACGGGACCTCCGATGCCGGGACGGGGCCGGAGAATACGGTCAATGGCTCGGGCCTCAATGCCAGCGATCAGCACTCCATCGAAAGCGCTGCCATGTGGCTGGCCACCCCGCCCGCCGACGGAACGCCTTTGTACATTCAGTACGAGTTCGACCGCGTCTACAAGCTCCATGATATGCTCGTGTGGAACTACAACAGTCAGTTCGAACTGATTCTCGGTTTCGGGCTCAAGGATGTGACGGTCGAGTATTCGGAAGATGGTGCCAACTGGACCGCGCTAGGTGATGTTCAGTTGAATCAGGCGACCGCTAAAGACACGTACACGGCCAACACGACGGTGGAGTTCAACGGTGTACCGGCCAAGTACGTCCGTCTGAGCGTCAACACTGGTTGGGGCATGATGGGCCAATACGGGCTCAGCGAGGTCCGCTTCCTGTATATCCCGGCGCAGGCCCGAGAGCCTCAGCCGGCGGACGGTACGACCGGCGTGGCCCCGGAGACCGTCCTGGCCTGGCGTGCCGGCCGAGAAGCTGTCTCGCACGAGGTTCATCTCGGGACCGACCCTGAGGCGCTGTCTCTGGTTGACACGGTCAGTCAACCCAGCTATGCGCCGACCCTGGAGTTCGGGAACACGTACTATTGGCAAATTGTTGAGGTCAACGAGGCCGATGAAGTCTCCGCATGGGCCGGTGACGTCTGGAGCTTCTCGACAGAACAGTATGCCTTGATCGACGGCATGGAGAGCTACAACGACGACGTCGATGCCGGCACCACGATCTTCGACACCTGGATCGATGGATGGGTTAATGGAAACGGGTCGACCGTCGGCTATTTCGATGCGCCCTTCGCCGAGAGAATCATCGTGCACAACGGCGCTCAATCGATGCCCTTGCAGTACGACAACACGACGTCACCCTTCTACTCCGAGGCGGAACGGACGTTTGATGGTCCGCAGGACTGGACGAACAACGGTGCTGACGCCCTGGTGCTCTACGTTCGCGGCATTGCGCCCGCGTTCGCCGAGGCCGCCGACGGGAGTATCGTCATGAACGCCATTGGTGCCGACATCTGGGATACGGCCGATGAGTTCCGCTACGCTTACAAGAGCCTCAGTGGGGATGGCTCGATGGTGGTTCGTGTCGACAGCATTGTCCGCAGCAACGAGTGGGCCAAGGCGGGTGTGATGATCCGTGAAACGCTCGATCCCGGTTCGGCGCACGCGTTCATGGCGGCGACGCCCGAGCCGGCGCATGGCGTCTCGTTCCAGCGTCGACCGGCAGCCGACCAGGCCAGCGCCAGTACGGACGTGGCTGATGTTGCGCTGCCTCAATGGGTGAAGCTGACTCGCACGGGCAACGTCTTCACGGCCCAGTACTCGGCCGATGGCATCACATGGGTGGATGTCACGCCGGCATCGCCGGTCAGCATTCCGATGGCCGCCAACGTCTACATTGGCCTGGCGGTGACCAGCCACGATGCCGCGATTTCGACGGCCGCCGAGTTTTCTGATGTCTCGACGACCGGCAACGTGACCGGCGCCTGGCAGGTCGAAGAGGTTGGTGTCGCTCAGCCGGAAGGCAACTCATCCCAGTCCATGTATGTGACGATCGAGGATAGTGCTGGAAAGGCGGCGACGGTTGCCAGCGCCGACACGGCCATCACCACGCATCAAAGCTGGCAGGAATGGGCGATCCCGTACAGCGATCTGTCCGGCGTGAACCTGAGCCGGGTCGAGAAGATGACCATCGGTGTCGGCAGCAAGAGCAATCCGACCGCCGGTGGCACGGGCATCGTCTATGTTGACGATATCGGGTATGGCAGTCCCGCCACGCCGTAGTATCGAACGGGCGGCAGGATGCCAATAGGATTCTGAAGCACCGACAAGGGCCTGTGTCCATCTGACGCAGGCCCTTTCTTCATTCCGTTCGCGATCTTGGCGCCCAGGCCCGGATTGTTGTTGGGTCATGGTCCCGAAGTGTGATACAAAGGATTCCGAAGGACATTCAGTTGGCATTCGCATCAGGCCTTGGAAGTGCAACGTCTCGAATTTGTCGAGGAGCGGAGATGGCCGGGAGTGCTGCTACACGTCGCTGTACATCATCCGCACGGTTTGTCGTCCCGCGCGAGGATCTCTCCCGATTCATGTCACGCCATCCGGACCATTGCAGAAAGGACATCCATCGATCCGAGCGAACATCAGGGCAGGGGCTAACACGAAACACATCGGTGATACACACGCCTCTAACCTTCGAACCTTAAACAGATAGCCGTTGTCGATACAACCTGCACCCGATGCAGACCAACTCGCAAATACTGTTAAGTAATGGAGACAGGCATGAAAAGGCTCACGTGGTTATTCTTGATTGCGGCCTTGGTGCTACCGGTGCGGGCCGCCGTTCCCGAGCCGAAAGGGGCGTGGGAATTCAATGGACCCGATCCCAATCGGGCTACGATCGGTCTTCCGTTGGAGCTTGTCGGTTCGGTCGAGGTCGTCCCGGGGATTGATGCCGCCGACGGCGCCATCCAGATCGGCGAAGGCAGCTACTATGTGTGCACGCACGGCATTGCTCCCAACGGAGGTGGCGCCAAGGTCAACGAATGGACGCTGCTGATTGATTTCAGCTACCCCGCCAGCAGCCGGTCCGATCCGCCCAACGGGTATAACGATCTGTTCCAGACCAATCCGACCAACGTCGACGATGCCGACTGGACGATCAATTCGTCCGGTGCGATCGGCATCAGTGCCGTGGGCTACTCCAGTGCGTTTGGTTACACCACCAACGCGGATACCTGGTATCGACTGGTCGTGGTGGTCGACAATGGTGTTCGGCACGACGTCTACGTCGATGGCGTGGAGATTTTCCAGGGCAACCAGCAGGGCGTTGACGGTCGCTTCAGTCTCGCCGATGCCATCCTGCTCTTCTGCGCCGGCAACAGCCAGGATCGCGACGACGCCCCCATCAACGTCTCGACCGTTGCCATCTGGGATACGCCTCTGGGCGCCAATGACATCCTGGCCATGGGCGGGGCGGGCACGGGATTCTTCAGCCGCAAACGCGCCTGGGATCCGACGCCGGCCGATGGTTCGGACGATGTGCTCATCACGACCGATCTGGGCTGGAAGGCCGGGGTTTATGCGGCGACGCACAACGTCTATTTCAGTCCGTCTCAGGCCGATGTCAGCACGGCGGCTCCGACGGCGCTCAGATTGCCGAAGGGCTGGCCCAGAACATCACCAGCCTGGACGTCGGACGTCTGGACTACGGTCAGACATACTACTGGCGTGTGGACGAAGTCAATGCGGCCCCCGACGGGACCGTGTTCGAGGGCGACCTCTGGAGCTTCACGACTGAGCCGTTCGCCTATCCCATCGAGGGGGTCATTGCGAGGAGCAACGGCATCACGCAAGCCGGCGCCGAGCCGGAGAACATCGTCAACGGCTCCGGGCTGAATGCCGACGACCAGCATTCAACGTCCAGCGCCGACATGTGGCTGGCAACCTCTCCGGCTGACGAGTCCTTGTCCATCGAGTTCGAATTCGATCACGTCTATAAGCTTTACGAGATGCTCGTGTGGAACTACAACGTGGAATTCGAACTGGTCCTCGGCTTTGGACTCAAGGACGTCACCGTCGAGTATTCGGAGAACGGGACCGATTGGATGTCACTTGGAGACGTGACATTGAACCAGGCGACCGCCACCGCCGCGTACAAGGCCAATACGACCGTGGCGTTCGGCGGTGTGCCCGCCAAGTACGTCAGGATGACCGTCAGCAGCGCTCATGGCTTCGTAGGTCAGTATGGTCTCAGCGAGATTCGTTTCCTCTATATCCCGGCCCAGGCCCGCGAGCCCCAGCCGGCCGACGGCGCCGTCGAGGTCGACCCCGGGACGACCTTGAGCTGGCGAGCAGGGCGGGAAGCCGCTTCGCACGAAATCTATCTTGGAACAGCTCTCGGCGATCTTTCGTTGGTCGATGCGGTCGGCGAGCCCGTTTATGTCCCTGCCGATCTGACGTTCGGGAGTACTTACTACTGGCAAATCGTCGAGGTCAACGAGGCCGATGACGTTTCTGCCTGGGCCAGTGAGATCTGGACTTTCTCGACGCAAGAGTATGCCCTGATCGACGGTATGGAGGATTACAACGACGACATCGACGCGGGCACCACGATCTTCGATGCCTGGATCGACGGGTGGGTCAACGGCAACGGCTCAACCGTCGGGTACTTCGATGCTCCATTTGCTGAGAGGAAGATCGTTCACACCGGCGTCCAGTCGATGCCTTTGCAGTACGACAATACGGCGTCGCCTTTCTACTCCGAGGCCCAACGCACGTTCGATTTGCCTCAGGATTGGACTCTGCACGGTGCCGAGGCGCTCGTGCTCCACTACCGTGGTGTCGCCCAGCCCGACACGGGGAACTCGACCGAACCGCTCTACGTGGCGGTCGAAGACAGCAGCGGTAAATCTGCGGTTGTTACCCTCCCGGCGGCGACGGCCACGCCCGCGTGGACTCAATGGGCCATCCCGCTGAGCGAGTTCACCGGTGTCAACATGAGCCGGATCGAGGTGCTGACCATCGGCGTTGGCAACCCCGTCAATCCGACCGCCGGTGGCACGGGCATCGTCTATATCGACGATATCGGGTACGGCAGCCCCGCCACGCCGTAACGTTGCCAAAGCGGCAGGATGCCTGCCGGATTCGATTGGGCTACATGGGGCCTGTCTTGAACATGATCGAGGCAGGCCCCGTTTGCTTCTGGTTGCTTCAACTCCTCACCCCGCAAGTGGCTGGAATCCTGTTGAATGCCAGCCTTGAATCTGCTATAAATGAATGGTGTAGGGGGGCATTGGCGTTTGTATCCACTCGGAGGGCCTGAGTGATGGGTGCAAGTGGACGAGGCCGGGACCAGGGGGAGGCTCACAGTCTGTATTCGCAATCCGCACGCGGTCTATCCTGGCATGATGTGGACGGAACCGATGGATTGGATCGGTTGGTTGCGCCGGCGTTGCGCCTTGGCACGGCAAGCCCGGGAGGGGGGCTTCGCATGAACTGAACGTGTGAATGGAAGCGCGTCGCCACAGGATGGGCCTGTAATGCGATGGTTTGCACTGGGGACGCGCCAAGTTCGGAATCTCTATACGGCTGACCTGAAGGAGGTAGCAAGAATGGCACGCTTGACCACAATCTGTATCGCTTCTTTTTGCATCGGTCTGATGCTCGCCGGGCCTGGCCTTGGCGCGGTCGACCCCGACACCGTACTGGGGGCATGGCTCCTCGACGAGGGAAACGGTGACTTCACCGAGGATGCGTCCGGAAACGGCAATGACGGCACCCTCATGAACTCGCCCAGTTGGATCAATGGCCGGTTCGGCAATGCCTTGAGGTTCGATGGCTCATCGACCTACGTCACTTGTGGCAATGCCCCGATGCTCAACGTCAACCAGTTCTCCGTCTGCTTCTGGTGCAACATCCCTGCCACGCAGGGATGGAATCACATGGTTTCGCGGGGGTCCCATGTGGCCAGTGGCACGCCCGGTTCGGTCAACTGGGGCGTCATGATGTACGACGCCCAGGAGACGATCCTCTATGAAACGTTCAACGATACCGGCTGGACGGGCATCAACACGCCGACCACTGTCAATGAATGGCATCACATTGTCGCCACTTTTGACGGCAGCACGATGCAACTCTTTCATGACGGCACTCTGGCGGCTACGACCACGGGAGGGATATTGCTCGATGAGAATCAGAGATTTCGTGATCGGCGCTCGTTCGGATGCCGGCGCCGCCGGAGGCTTCTTCAATGGCAGTCTCGACGAAGTGGGCTACTTCAACGTGGTTCTGGCACCGGAAGACATCGATACGATCATGGCCAAGGGACTCGCGGAAGTCCTGGGCGGTTCGGTGGTGGCGGTCAACCCGATCCCGACGAACGGGCAGACCGATGTGCCCAGAGAGCCCACGCTTCGCTGGACGCCGGGCGATTTCGCAGCGACACATAAGGTCTATCTGAGCGATAACTTCGACGATGTCACCAACGCAGTGCCCAGCGCCCTGATCGCGGACGGCATCGCGCAGGCTCAGGTCCAGCCCGGGCGTCTGGCCTACGACACGACGTACTACTGGCGCGTGGACGAAGTCAATTCGGCACCCGATTTCACCACTTACGAAGGTATTGTCTGGAGCTTCACCGTCGAGCCGTATGTCTATCCGATCCAAGGCGTGACGGCGACGAGCAACGCGGTTTCCGGTGCCACGGCAGGACCTGAAAACACGGTCAATGGCTCCGGTCTCAACGCCAACGACGAGCATTCCATCGAGGCCACCGACATGTGGTTGACCGACCCCGGTCAGCAAGACGTTTATATTCAGTACGAATTCGACCGTGTCTACAAACTCTACGAGATGCTGGTCTGGAACTACAACGTTCAGTTCGAAATGGTCCTGGGTTTCGGCATCAAGGACGTCACCGTGGAATACTCCGAAAACGGAACCGACTGGAGCATCCTGGGGGACGTCGAATTGGCCCGCGCCACCGCGAAACCTGGGTACACCGCCAACACGACCATCGATCTCCAGGGCGTGGCCGCCAGGTATGTCCGCCTGAACGTCAACAGTGGCTACGGCGTGCTGGGGCAATATGGACTCAGCGAAGTGCGTTTCTTCTATATCCCGGTGAAGGCACGCGAGCCCGAGCCTGCCGACGGTGCCGCCGGCCTCGATCCGGAGACCGTGCTGGCTTGGCGTCCTGGTCGGGAAGCCGCCTCGCACGAGGTCTATCTGGGAACGGACCCGGCTGCTCTTGCGATGGTCGACACGGTGGACGAGACAAGCTACGCTCCCGGTGATCTCGCGTTTGGACGCACGTACTACTGGCAGATCGTGGAAGTCAACGACGCGGAGACCGTCACCGCCTGGGCGGGCGATGTGTGGAGCTTCTCAACGCAGGAATACGTGCTAATCGATGGATTTGAAACGTATGACGACAACGTCGACACCGGGACGACCATTTTCGACACGTGGCTCGACGGCTGGGTCAACGACAACGGCGCGACTGTTGGGTATTTCGACGCACCATTTGCCGAGAGGAACATCGTTCATAGCGGCTCGCAGTCCATGCCATTGGCGTATGACAACACGGTTTCGCCTTTCTATTCCGAGGCTGAGCGGATCTTCGACTCGGCGCAGAACTGGACCGGCTACGGTGCCGACACGCTGGTGATCTACTTCCAGGGCGTGCCCGGTGCGTTCACTGAACTGGCGTCGGGTAAGATCATCATGGGTGCGGCCGGCGCGGATATCTGGAATGCGGCCGATGAGTTCCGCTTTGCCTACAAGTCACTCAACGGTGACGGCTCCATCGTCACCTACGTCGAGAGCGTGGCCAACACCAACGTCTGGGCCAAGGGCGGGGTCATGATCCGCGAGACGTTGGATGCCGGCTCGACGTTCGCAGCGGTTTATGCCACGCCGGGCAATGGCTGCCGCTACCAGGGCCGTCTGACGACGGATGCGGCGGCCGTCAGTGACTCTGAGGTGGCGACTGCTGAACAAACGGCGATGACGGCGCCCTACTGGGTCAAGATCGAGCGCGTCGGCAACACCTTCAACGGCTACTACTCGACCGACGGTGAGAACTGGACCTCGATGTCGTGGAACCCGCAGACGATCGCGATGGCACCGAATGTCTATATCGGTTTGGCGCTGACGAGCCATGCCGCCAATGTCCTGGCCAGTGCCGAGTTCTCGGGCGTCGCCACCACAGGCAACGTCACCGGGCAATGGGCCGTGGAGACGATCGGTCCGGAACAACCCGAAGGCAATGGGGCCGGTTCCCTCTATGTGACGCTGGAAGACGCCACGGGCAAGACCGCCACGGCGGTCCATCCGGCCGGCGATGCGGCCGTCCTGCTGGGCGGTTGGAACGCGTGGCCGATCCCGTTCAGCGAGCTCACGGGAGTCAATATGAGCCGAGTCGAGGTGATGAAGATCGGTGTTGGCAATCCGACCAATCCCAGTGCCGGTGGTGCGGGCATCATCTACGTCGACGACATCGGCTACGGCAGCCCCGCTACACCGTAGTACGGGGCACGCAGCAGGGCGTCTGTAGAACGTAGCAGCATCACAAGGGGCCCGCACCGATCGACGTCGGGGCGGGCCCTTGTCTCTAGGCCCAGCACGCTCGACTGGAATCTCACACAGGTCGCTGTTGACCTCTGTTGCCGATCCAGCAGAGGCGCTGCCCGGCGATTTGGGTGGGATTGTTCTTGAATTCCATGTCCGAAGCATGATATAAGAAAGAAAGGAGAGGGGGCGGTTGGCCTTATGAAGGTGTAATCCCGGGTCCGCCGAGGAGCGGATATGATCGAGAAGCTGGCACCACGTCGAAGTCCATCCCATGCACCGTTTGTCGTGCTGCGCCGTTTCTGCGCGTTCTGACTTCGACTCGTTCGGGAAGGAGGTTGCCGGAAGGATATCGTCGACATGTTGCATCTGAACAAGAGCCCTGGCCGGTATTGTCGATGTCCGCGCGGAGAGAAGGGGTCTTTTGAGACGTTGCGGAGAGCGATTGTTCCCAGCGTGTGGCCAAGGGGAACACACACAGTGCAGTCGTTACAAAGGAGGACTCTTCATGTTGAGGCGATCATTTCTTGTCTACATTCTGATTCTGGCCCCGACCATCTCGGCGTGGGCTGCGGACCCGAGTCTGGTGGCTCACTATCGGCTGGATGAAGGCGGTGGCACGGTGGCCTATGACAGTTCCGGTAAGGGCTACGACGGGATGCTATTGGGCCAGCCGCAGTGGGTTGCCGGCCCGGAGGACTCCGGCGTGGCCCTGGCCTTCAACGCCACCGACGCTTGCACCGGGATCGAATGCCCGACCTTCGACCCCACCGACGGGACGGGCCAATTCTCGTTCGCGACCTGGGCCTACTGGGAGGGAGACGCGGAATACCACCATTTCTTCACCAAGTCGGATGGCTGGGGCGAAGGGACGATGATGTTCCAGCTTGAACTTTGGGGTGGGCACACCAGTGCCACTTACCTCGACAGGATTGGCATTTCATACGCCCCGAACTCGACGGCATTCTATCTCATGCCCAAGAACGAATGGACGCACGTGGCCTTCGTATACGACGGGACCAACGTGGTTGCCTATTTGAACGGCATTGATGATATGGGACCCAAACCGGTCACGATAGGTTCGGCGGTCAATGCTCGCACGGTGATTGGGGTGGCCGACAATGACGCGCGTGTGTGGAACGGGGCGCTCGACGATGTGCAGATCTACAGCCGGGCTCTGGCAGCCGGTGAGATTGCCAAGATCATGGAGGGCAACGTGGGCCTTAGCTCGGCGCCCTACCCCGAGAATGGAGCGACGGACGTACCTCGCGATGTGACACTGGGTTGGACGGCGGGCGAGTATGCGGCGACACACGATGTGTATCTCGGGACCGTTTTTGACGACGTCAACGATGCGGACCGGGCCAATCCGATGGGCGTTCTCGTGAGCCAGGGCCAGCCGGCGACCACCTACGACCCGCCCGGCACGCTCGACTTCGGTGCGACCTATTACTGGCGCATCGACGAAGTCAACGCGGCTCCTGATTTCACTATCTACAAAGGTGAGGTCTGGAGCTTTAGCACCGAGCCCATGGCGTATCCCGTTGAGAATGTCACGGTCACCAGCAACGCCATTTCGCAGGAGGGGTCCGGCCCGGAGAACACGATCAACGGCTCCGGGCTCAACGCCGACGACCAGCATTCCATCAAGAGTACCGACATGTGGCTGGGCAGCGCCCCGGCGCCGATCCCATCTGGCTGCAATATGATCTGGGCCGCGTCTGCAAGCTGTACGAGATGCTCGTCTGGAATTACAACGAACAGTTCGAGGTGGTTTTGGGCTTTGGTGTCAAGGACGCCACTCTCGAATATTCGACGGATGGAGCTCAGTGGACGACGCTGGGCGATGTTGAACTGGCTCGGGCGACCGCGACGCCGGACTACACGGCCAACACGGCGGTGGACCTCTCTGGTGTAGCCGCGCGATACATCAAGCTCACCATCAATGACAACTGGGGCATGCTCACGCAATATGGTCTCAGCGAAATCCGCTTTACGTCTATTCCGACCTTTCCTCAGGAGCCGCAGCCGGCCGACGGCGCGACCGGCCTCGATCCGGCCACCACGTTAAGCTGGCGAGCAGGTCGCGAGGCTGCTTCGCACGAGATCTATCTGGGAACCGATCCTGCCGACCTTCCGATGGTCGATGCAGTGGGCCAGGCCTGCTTATGCCCCTGACCTTCGGTTCGGGAGCACCTATTACTGGCAAATCGTCGAAGCCAACGAGGCCGAGACGGTCGCAGCCTGGGCGGGTGACGTCTGGAGTTTCTCGACTCTGGAATACGTGCTCATCGACGGCTTCGAAGAGTACAACGATGACATCGACGCGGGGACGACGATCTTCGCCACGTGGGTCGATGGTTGGGTCAACGAGAATGGGTCTACCGTCGGGTACTTCGATGCACCGTTTGCCGAGCAGACGATCGTTCGCAGTGGTGGGCAGTCGATGCCGTTGGAGTATAACAATACCGGTTCTCCGTTCTATTCGGAAGCCGAGCGCGTATTCGACTCGGCGCAGAACTGGACGGGCTACGGTGCTGATACGTTGATAGTCTACTTCCAGGGTGTGCCCGGTGCGTTCAGTGAACTGGCGTCGGGAAAGATCGTGATGGGTGCGGCCGGCGCGGATATCTGGAACACGGCCGATGAGTTCCGCTTCGCCTACAAGTCACTCAATGGTGACGGTTCCATCGTTGCCTACGTCGAGAGTGTTGCGAACACCGACGTCTGGGCCAAAGGCGGGGTCATGATCCGGGAGACACTGGATACCGGTTCAACGTTCGCGGCCGTTTACGCGACGCCTGGCAATGGCTGCCGCTATCAGGGCCGTCTGGCGACGGATTCGGCGGCAGTCAGCGACACCGCCGTGGCGACCGCCGAACAAATCGCGATGACGATACCGTACTGGGTCAAGATCGAACGCATCGGCAACACCTTCAACGGCTATTACTCAACCGACGGCGAGAACTGGACCTCGATGTCGTGGAATCCGCAGACCATCGCCATGGGGTCTAACGTTTACATCGGGCTGGCGCTCACCAGCCATGCGGCGGGTGTCTTGGCCAGTGCCGAGTTCTCCGATGTTGCGACGACAGGCAACGTCACGGGGACATGGGCGGTTGAGACGGTCGGTCCGGAACAGCCCGAAGGCAACGGGGCCGGGCAGCTCTATGTGACCCTCGAAGACGCGACGGGTAAGACCGCCACGGCGGTCCATCCGTCTGGTGATGCGGCTGTCCTGCTGGGTGGTTGGAATGCGTGGCCGATCCCGTTTAGCGAGTTCACTGGCGTCAACATGAGCCGGGTCGAAGTGATGAAGATCGGTGTCGGCAATCCGACCAATCCGACCGCTGGCGGCGCGGGTATCATCTACGTCGACGACATCGGCTATGGCAAGCCTGCTGGTACCGAATAGCCAGACCTGTCGAGTGACGTCAACCTGAAATGAACGGCTTGCGCCATTGTGATCACTGCTGGTGAGACACCGGTCGGTTTAGTGATGGCGCAAGCCGCTGCACCAGGGACATCGACAATGAGGTCATCGATCCACCGCCTCAAGGAGGACCAATCATCTGCCAGGAGAAGCCTGGCGGACTGTTGAAGTGCTGTCGGAGGGCCGCCTGATGGATCAGATGAATCAATCCCCACTTCTGGATAGGCTGTGTGGAATGTTGATGAGTCACGAATTCGGATGTGGTACTATTGGCCGTGTGGCGAGCAGGAGCACCGATCATGAAGTGAAATGGGAAATGTCGGCTGATAGCAGTAAGACGCCTAAGGGCGTGGAACGTTGACATCATTGTCATCTGGAGGAATCGCTATGTCTAGAAAGTTAATGTTAACATGCATGGCATTGGTGGCGGCGTTTGGATTTGTCCGGACAGCTTCCGCAGAACTTATTGGCTATTGGAGCTTCGACGAAGGCTCGGGGGAGATAGCCAAAGATGGATCCGGTAATGGCAATGACGGTACTCTCGAAAATGGTACCGAATGGGCGGACGGCCAATCAGGCTATGCCGTACAATTCGACGGCACGGACGATTGCGTGAACCTTGGGAATGCTGGAAGCTTGAGCATCACGGACGATTTTACGTTTTCCATGTGGGTTAAGATATCAGAATACCCAACGTCATGGAGAAACATGTTGTCCAAACTCGTGGATGATCAGCATGTCGAATACAACTTTCGCTATAAGACTGCCACGCAAGGGCAATTCTACTACGGTACTGGATCCGCAGCCATCGTATGTGATTGGAATCCTACCGAAGATTTACCGCTAAATACCTGGACGCACATCGCTGGCGTAAGGAAGAGTAAGACCCACCTGAAGCTGTACTTTAACGGTGTTGAGAAGAGGACTCTTAGCATAACAACTGAGGCCGTTTCAACCAATGCGAATGTCACCATCGGTCGTCAGAGCAACAATACCTTCTATTTCAACGGCATTATAGATGAGGTGGCGCTTTCTCGGATGCGCTGGACGAAGCTGACATCCTCTCCGCCATGTCTGGGCTGGGCAATAAAGAGTTGGCCTCCAAGCCAAGTCCTGCCAACGAGGCCGTTGACGTGCCTCGCGACGTGGTGCTTGGCTGGGTCACTGGTGAGTTTGCCGCCACACACGACGTGTATCTGGGCACATCGTACGATGCGGTCGCCGGTGCCAGCCGGGACAATCCGATGGATGTGCTTCTCAGCGAGGGGCAGACGGCGGCTACGTACCAGCCGGACGCCGTGCTGGAGTATGGCCGGACCTACTACTGGCGCATCGACGAGGTCAACGCGGCGCCCGACAGCACGGTGTTCACCGGCGCGCCCTGGAGCTTCACGGTTGAGCCGCTGGCGTATCCGATTGCCGGCGTCGTGGCCACGAGCAACGTGGCTTCGGCAGGCGGGGGGCCGGAAAACCTGGTCAACGGTTCCGGGCTCAATGCCGATGATCAGCATTCGGTCGATAGTGGCGATATGTGGCTGGCCAGCATCGACGGTAGCGAGCCGGTGCAAGTCGAATTCACATTCGACAAGGTCTACAAACTGTACGAGATGCTGGTCTGGAACTACAACGTGGTCTTCGAGCCAGTGCTGGGCTTCGGCGTGAACGATGCTACGATCGAGTACTCGACCGACGGTGTTGAGTGGACGTTGCTTACCGAGACACAGTTCAACCAGGCAACGGCGCGGGACGATTACGCGGCCAATACCATCGTCGACATGGGTGGTGTTGCGGCCCGGGTCGTTCGGATCACAATCAACAGCAATTTTGGTAGCCTGACTCAGTATGGACTGAGCGAGGTGCGTTTCTTCTACACGCCGGTCTTGCCGCGCGAGCCCGAGCCGAGTACGGACGCGACAAACGTGGGTGTCGACGCGGTTCTGGATTGGCGCAGCGGTCGCGAAGCGGCGTCGCATGAGGTCTATTTCGGGACCGATGCGGAGGCCCTGGCTCTGGCCGGTACCGTTAGTGAGAGCACGTTTGCTCCCGAGGCCTTGAACTACGGCGCGACCTACTACTGGCAGGTCGTGGAAGTCAACGAGGCCGAGGCGATCAGTGCCTGGGCCGGCGACGTCTGGAGTTTCTCAACTCAGGAGTATGCGGTGGTTGATGGCTTCGAAACATACAACGACGACCTCGATGCAGGCACGACGATCTTCGACACATGGATCGATGGCTGGGTCAACGACAACGGTTCGACCGTGGGCTATTTCGACGCCCCGTTTGCCGAGAAGACCATCGTCCATAGCGGCGCCCAGTCGATGCCCATTCAGTACGACAACAGCATTTCGCCATTCTACTCCGAAGCGACGCGGACATTCGACGGAGCCCAAAACTGGTCGGGCAACGGCGCCGATACGCTGGTCCTCTACTTCCAGGGTGTGCCGGGTCCGTTTGCTGAGTTGGCTTCGGGCAAGATCGTGATGGGGGCAGCCGGCGCAGATATCTGGAACGCAGCCGACGAGTTCCGTTTTGCCTGCAAGCAGCTCAGTGGCAACGGTTCGATGGTCGCCTATGTCGAGAGTGTGGCGAATACTGATCCGTGGGCCAAGGCCGGCGTGATGATCCGTGAGACCCTGGATGCCGGCTCGGCATTTGCGGCTGTCTATGCGACACCCGGCAATGGATGCCGTTATCAAGGCCGGCTGGCTGCCGATGAGGCGGCCGTCAGTGACTCGTCCGTGGCTACCGCCGAGCAGATGGCGATGACCACGCCGTACTGGGTCAAGATCGAGCGCGTTGGCAACGACTTCAACGGGTATTACTCGACGGATGGCCAGAACTGGACGTCGATGTCATGGAATCCGCAGACCATCGCCATGGGTGCCGACGTCTACGTCGGCCTGGCGGTGACCAGCCATTCCGCCGGCGTTCTGACCAGTGCAGAGTTCTCGGATGTCGCGACCACGGGCAACGTCACGGGGCAGTGGGCTGTGGAAACCATCGGCCCCGAGCAGCCTGAAGGCAATACAGTGGCGCCGCTCTATGTGACGCTGGAAGATGCGACAGGCAAAACCGCGACCGTGACCAATCCCGCCGGCGATCTGGCGACTCTGCTGGGTGGTTGGAACGAATGGCTGATTCCCTACAGTGATCTGGCTGGCGTGAATCTGAGTCGTATCGAGGCGATGACCATCGGTGTCGGAAGCCCAGGCAATCCAACTGCCGGAGGCACCGGCATCATCTACGTCGACGACATCGGGTACGGCAGCCCCGCCACACCGTAACACCGTCAAACCGGTGGGATACCTGCCGGATTTGAAAGTGTCATATGGGGCCTGCCTCGAACGCCATCGGGGCAGGCCCTATTCTATTGTGCCCATCAAATAGAGACCTTGTCCAGACGACACGGGGCCGTTCACGGATTGCTCGCGCTCGGGGTGTTCGTACTGATTGTGGTTGAATCGGGATCGCCAAATGTGGTATAAATAGAGGTGAAGGGTATTGTGGTGGTCATTCGCATGGGACTTCGTCAACGCGGAGCCCCGGGTTTGCCGAGGAGCGGACATGGTCGGGAATGTTGCCACATGGGGAAGTGTCTCTCGTTGCTGGGCCTGTTGTTCCGCATTCCGTCTACCCGTTCCGAGGCCTGTTCTTCCGGGAAGGAGGTGAGTCGCAGGAGATCACAAGCATCTTGCGTCTGAGAAAAGACGTTGAGTCGGCTGTTTCGGCATTGGCGTGTAGGAAGAGAGAGTAGTCCGGCATATGGCGGAGAGAGAGCGCTCCTGGCGTGTGGCTTGGAGCGTCTCGCAAAGTTTGTTCTGTATGAAGGAGGACTTGCTATGCTGAGACGATCAGTTCTTGCGATGTTTTGTGTGGGGGTGTTGGCCCCGGCCTGGGTATCTTCGGCCGCTTTGGACCCGAGCCTGGCCGCGTGGTGGCCCTTTGACGAGGGTGAAGGCACTGTCGCCTATGATGCCACCGGTAACGGCAACGACGGCGTCTTCAACGGTGACCCGCAGTGGGTGCAGGGCGTATTGGGCAGCGCCCTGGAGTTTGACGGCGACGACTATCTCAACTGTGGTAACGGCCCAACCCTCCAGATCCAGGACGCCATCACCATGGCTTTCTGGTTTAACGTCGAGGCGTTCCAGACAGAATGGGAAGCGTTCCTCTCCAAGGGCGATGACTCCTATCGCGCCAGCCGAGGCGACGGAACGGGGAACGCGACCCACATGGGCATTTCAGGGACCTCGGTCGGTGGCGGCAACGGTTACTTCAATGGGACCGTGATCGTTACCGGTGGCGAGTGGCACCACTATGCCTCCACGTACGACGGTGAGGAGGGGCGGATCTACATTGACGGCGTGCTGGACGTGACCAGTCCGGGTACGGGACAGATCAACAGCAGTACCTATGAACTTTGGATCGGCACCAACTCACAAAACACGGGCCGGCTACTGCATGGTATCCTCGATGACATTCAGATCTACAATCGTGCCCTGTCCGAAGCGGAGATTAACGTCATCATGAAGGGTCTGGCCGATCAGAACGTGGCCCAGAACCCGAACCCGGCCGACGAGGCGAGCGACATTCCGCGCGATGTTGTTCTGGGTTGGGATGCCGGGGAATCGGCTGCCACGCATGATGTGTACCTGGGTATGGCGTTCGAGGATGTCAACAATGCGAGCCGGGCCAATCCGATGGGCGTGCTGCTCAGCCAGGGACAGGGCGAGACGACGTTCGACCCGCCCGGATTGCTCGACTTTGGCGTGACGTATTACTGGCGGATCGACGAAGTCAACGCGCCGCCGGACGGTACGATCTTCAAAGGCGAGGTCTGGAGTTTCGCCTCCGAGCCATTCGCGTATCCGGTTCAGAACATCATTGCTACCAGCAATGGCAGTTCAGACGAGATTTCCATGCCCCAGAAGACCGTCGATGGATCGGGCATCGATGCCGCCGGCCAGGCCTCGACCGACAGCGACGACATGTGGCTGGCCAACAAGCCTGCCGACGAGGATCTGTACATTCAGTATGAGTTCGACCGCGTCTACAAGCTCCACCAAATGCTTGTCTGGAACTATAACGTCAAGTTCGAATTGCTGCTTGGCTTCGGGCTCAAGGATGTGACCGTCGAATACTCCGGGAACGGGGCCGATTGGACCGTCTTGGGTGAAGTGCAGTTGAACCAGGCCACGGCGACGGCGACGTATGTCGCCAACACGACCATCGATTTCGGTGGGGTACCGGTCAAGACCGTGCGTCTGACGGTCAACAGCGGGTGGGGTATGATGGGCCAGTACGGGCTCAGCGAAGTTCGCTTCATGTACATTCCCGCGCAGGCCCGCGAACCGCAACCGGCGGACGGCGCTGCCGGCGTCGACGTCACCAGTGCCTTGAGTTGGCGTGCCGGTCGCGAGGCGATCTCGCACGACGTGTATCTCGGAACGGATCCCAACGATCTGCCGTTGGTGGACGCGGTCGGCGAGGCCAGCTACGCTGCGGAACTGGAATTTGGCAGCACCTACTACTGGCAGGTTGTGGAAGTCAATGAAGCCGATGCTACGCCGGCTTGGACCGGGGATGTTTGGAGTTTCTCTACCGAAGAGTATGCATCGATCGACGGGTTCGAGGCCTACACCGACGACATCGAATCCGGGATGGCTATATTCGACACCTGGATCGACGGGTGGATCAATGACAACGGCTCGACCGTCGGCTACTTCGATGCACCGTTTGCCGAGAAGACGATCGTCCATAGTGGCGGTCAGTCCATGCCCTTGGCTTACGACAACACGGACTCGCCGTTCTACTCGGAAGCCGAGCGCACCTTTGATGCGGCCCAGAACTGGACGGGCAACGGCGCCGACACAATGGTGCTGTACGTCCGAGGCAACGCGCCTGACTTTGTCGAGGCCGCCAACGGCAACATCATCATGAGCGGCATCGGCGCCGACATTTGGGGCACGGCCGACGAGTTCCGTTATGCGTACAAGAACCTCAGTGGTGACGGCTCGATCACGGTGCGCGTCGACAGCATCGTCCTGAGCAACGAGTGGGCGAAGGCCGGTGTGATGATCCGCGAAACGCTGGAGCCGGGCTCGAAGCACGCCTTCGCTGCCGCGACGCCCACCGCCGCGCACGGTGTCTCCTTCCAGCGCCGCCCGATCGCAGGTCAGGACAGCGCCAACACGGACGTTGCCGACATTGAACTGCCGCACTGGGTGAAGCTGACCCGCACGGGCAATCTCTTCACCATGCAGCAATCGGCGGATGGCGTCACCTGGGTGGATGTCACGCCGACGGACCCGGTCCAGATCCAGATGAACGCCAACGTCCTCATCGGTCTGGCGGTGACCAGCCATGACGCTGCGATTGTCACGGCTGCCGAGATGTCGAATGTCTCGACGACCGGCAACGTGACGGGCGCCTGGCAGACGGCCGACATCGGCGTTGCCCAGCCGGTGGGCAACTCGTCTGAGTCGATGTACGTGATCGTTGAAGACAGCACAGGCAAGGCCGCGACGGTGGCGAATGCCGATACGGTGATTACACAGCGTCCGACCTGGCAGGAATGGGCCATTCCCTACAGCGATCTGAGCGGCGTGAACCTGAGCCGGGTCAAGAAGCTGACGATCGGCGTCGGCAGCCCGACCAGCCCGAGCGCCGGCGGTACCGGGACGGTCTACATCGACGACATCGGGTTCGGCCGACCTGCGGCTCAATAGGTGTGTAAAACCGGCGGATATCCGCCGAATTCTGCCGCATCATCAGGGCCTGTCCCGTCAGCTATCGGGGCAGGCCCTTTGTGTAATCATATCCGGTGTTCGGGGATGCTATTCGCAGCCTAACGTCCGACTTTGATGCCGTTATCTCCCTTGGCAGGCCCTTTATGGGGCCCTATGTGGCGAATTTCGGCGTCCCTCCCGTGTTGTGCGAAATATGCCGCAAGTTCTCCATCCAGTTCGCTAAACCCGTCGCCCCCGAAGGCCGATACTCCGGGTGTAGTTGACTCACCGGACTGTCGCAAAGGTCCACACGATGCCGCGGGTCGGATACCGCAGTGCAAACGTAACGGAGGATGGGTCCTAACCGAATTAGCCTTTGATGGCTGGGGTCGAGAGGCTCTCAGTCGGGCGGGAGGGTGCTATAGTATTCGACGTGACATTGAAGGACTATCTCAAGGAGATAGACGAGGCATCGTTGTTGACATGGGAGGAAGAATACGACCTGGGGACGAAGGTCGTCGAGGACAACGATCCGTGGGCCCGCGAAATGCTGGTCCGCAGCAACCTGAGACTGGTGGTGAACATCGCGAAGAAGTACGCCGGTCGCGGCATGAGCCTGGGTGACCTGATCGAAGAGGGTAACCTGGGATTGATCAAAGCGGTCGACTACTTCGATCCGGAGCGAGGCACGCGATTCAGCACGTACGCCGCGTGGTGGATCAAGCAAAGCATCAAGCGCGCTCTGCTCGAGAACATCCAGCCGGTGCATGTCCCCACGTATATGGTCACGCTCATCAATCAGTGGCGTCACACCGCCTCTGAGGCCGAGAGCCGGCTGGGACGCAAGCTGGGCGTAGAGGAGATGGCCGCACTGATGCACCTTCCGGTCCGCAAGGCCAAGGTGATCCATCGCATCGTCGAAGTGCTCGCCAGCGTCGGTGACAGCCTCAACGGCGACGACCCGGAAGAAAGTCACGCCTTGGAGTCGACGCTCGAAGACGAGCACGCCGGCCGACCGGAAGATTCGCTGGTCGAGGACGAAGAGACGGCGAAGGCTCTGCGACTGCTCAACGAAATCGATCCGCGTGAAGCCGATGTGTTGAAGCTTCACTACGGTCTGGGCGGGCACCGGCCGTTGACCCTTAAGGAGATCGGCAAGAAGATGGGCCTGACGCGCGAGCGGATTCGACAGATTCGCCGCGATGCCCTGACTCGGCTCTACGAGTTCATGGAAGCCGGGTAGACCCGGTCGGATTTTGGGTTTACTCTCCGCTGGCAGGGCGGTACCATCGGCTTGTCGGGCGATAGAGTAGATATCGCACAGTTGTGACCGCCGGGAATCGAATTGACGGGTCGGGCAGACCCGTCCCTATGGATTGCGAGGGAACGCATGAATTTAGCGCGGCACATCCGCGACATCCCGGATTGGCCCAAGCCGGGGATTCTGTTTCGTGACATCACGCCATTGCTGGCGCATCCGCAGGCGCTGCACGCGGCTGTCGAGGCGATGTGTGCCCCGTATGTGGGCAAGGGGATTGCGCACGTAGCCGCTGTCGAGGCCCGGGGGTTTATCTTTGGCACGGCGGTGGCGGCCCAGCTTAACGCCGGGTTTGTCCCGATCCGCAAGAAGGGCAAGCTGCCTTTCGACACCGAGAGCATTACCTACGACCTCGAATATGGCACCGACACGCTCGAGATTCATCGCGACGCCGTGCCGGCCGGCGCCAAGGTCTTGATGGTCGACGACTTGCTCGCTACGGGCGGAACGATGAAGGCTGCCTGCGATCTCATCGAAAAAGTCAAGGGCGATATCGTCGGCATCACCTGCCTGATCGAGCTGACCGATCTCCAGGGCCGCCAGCGCCTCGCCCCGCACGAAATCCACACCGTGATCTCCTACTGACGGTCGGGTTGGCAGGCTGTCGTCTCATCCCTCAGTGATTCGGCGGGCGGTGACGACGCGGTCGTTGTTCTGGTGATCTTTCTCTACTTTGATGTCAGAGAACAGGTCGGTCTGTTCGAGCAAGTCGCGAATGGCGGGGCCCTGTGCGTAGCCGATCTCCAGCAGCAGGGCGCCGTCAGGCTTGAGGAACTGGTCGATCTTCTCGACGAGGCGCCGATAGATATCCAGCCCATCCTCTCCTGCCAGCAGGGCGGTCTTGGGCTCGTAGTCCTTCACATTCTTATCCAGCGCTTCGTATTCCGCCGTGCTCACGTAAGGCGGATTGCACACGATCAAGTCCCACGATGTCACGTCCAGATGCGGCACGAGCGGATCGAACAAATCACCGCAGAGCAGCTCGATTCGCTCACCAAGCCCGTGCTTTTCAACATTGCGGGCGGCAACCGCCAGCGCCTGGTCCGAGATGTCCGTTGCCACCACATGAGCGGTCGGATAGTTCTTGGCAATAGCGATGGCGATGCAGCCGCAGCCCGTACAGAGATCGCAGACGTGTTGTATGTCGTCACGCGTGCGCAGGAATTCGATCGCGCGTTGCACGAGCAGTTCGGTCTCAGGCCTGGGAATCAGGCAATCGGAGGTGACCTCCATCTCCAGCGAATAGAACTCCGTTCGTCCGATCAGATAGGCGACGGGTTCATGCTGGCCCGCTCGCTTGACGAGCTCGTGCAGTCGGTCGAGTGATTCCTTCTCGACGGCGCGGTCGAACTGAGCGTACAGCTCGATGCGCTTCATACTCAGCACATGACTCAGCAGCATCTCGGCGCTGAGTCGCGGGGCATCGACCTGGTTCTTCGTCAGGTACTCGGTGATCCACGCCAGTAGTTTCTGGATCGTCCATTGGGTCATGCGTGCGGCCTCGCTACGAGCAGATCGTCCTCTCGCGCCACGCGAATGGCGAAGTCGAATCGGTTGACATCAAGTGACATCTCGCAGTCTTCCGGATGAAAGTGGGGCTGGGCCGGATCGTAAAACTTGGCGACCTGGCCACTGGTTTGCACGAGCTGTCGTACCGCGTCCGGATTTGGCTCACGGCCTTCCAGCAGGTTCCGCAGATACAACGCGCACTACTCGTCTTCGTCCGTCCGCATATCGGCGTTCCATCCCATCGCCACGATCGTCACCAGAGACGGGTTGTCACGCAGGATCGTCCGGGCCGTGGCCTTGGCGACGACCAAAGAGGCGACGTAGATCTCCGACGCGCCGGAGGCGGTGGTCACACCCACGGTGCCGGCCCGTGTCGACTGGATCACGGTTTTTCCTTCCAGCGAAGCGCCGGTCATCTCGAAAGGGGAGTTGCCGAAGTCGAAGCCTTCCGGCCGGATGCCGTTGACCTCGCCCACGCACAGATCGCCCAGACCTTTGGCTTTAAGCTCCAGCGCCTCGGGTGGCTCAGCCACCATGATGATCTTGCTCGCCCCGCGAGAGAACGCGACCGCCGCCGTGGTAAACGCCCGAAAGACATCCACGATCACCACCGTGCCCCGCGCCGCTTGGCGCCTTCCAACAGACTCCAACAGACTCTCGACCACAACATTCATAAAGCTCTGTCCTGTCAATCGCTACCAAATCAAGTGCTCCAGAGCATACCGTACTGTGTCCCATCTGGCAATTGGCTTTGCTGTTGCGATTCGTCGTCTGCATCTCATCGCCAGTGTAGCGGGCAGCGCGTCACTTGAAACACCGCTGATGCGGATTTCCTCTAGTCTTTGGTCTTCAGACTGTCCAGTTGGCTTTGTCTCTTCGCCGGTCCTGATTCTTGGTCTGAAACAGGAGAAAGCCGGGTTCGTATTGCATGAGATGGCATATCGTCGCCACTCCATCGTTGTGTGAGGTGGTGAGAATCGGTACAATATAAGTGGTGGCGATGGATGTGGTTTGAGACGAAGGTGTCCTTCGGGGTGCTGGACTGCTTTGCGGAGAGCGGGCATGAGCGGACGATCGATCTGGTGGGTTTCTCTGGGGCTGGTACTCGGTGCGCTCGGACAGGCGTGGGGGGCGTTGCCGAACGGGTGGTCGAGTCAGGATATCGGTACGAGCGGGGGCAGTGCCAGTGAGGTCAACGGGATGTGGGCCGTCAGTGGCGACGGCGCCGACATCTGGGGTGGCTCGGACGCCTTTCACTTCGCCTACCGGCGTTTGAACGGCGATTTTGAAATCACCGCTCGCGTCGTAAGCAATGGCAGCGGGTCCAGCACGTGGTCCAAGGGCGGCGTGATGATCCGCGAGACGCTCACGCCAGGCTCGAAACATGCGATCATGGCGATTACCGGGGGCGACGGTGGGGGGCTGACCTTCCAGAACCGGCCGACCACCGGCGGTGTTTCTTACAGTTCCCACGACAACCCGGTCGCGTCACCTCCTCACTGGGTACGTCTGAGACGCGAAGGGGATACCATCACGGGGTACTCGTCGATTAACGGGGTGGACTGGCTGCAACAGCCCGATGGTACGTCGGTCGACTCGACACGCAATCCCGTCACTATTCCGATGGCAGACGAGGTCTATGTCGGATTGGCCGTCACGTCGCACGCGGCGGGCGAGGTGCGTACGTACACGTTCGACAACGTGAGCGTCGGATATGCCAAGACGGCTCTGGAACCCGACCCTGAAAACGGCGCCGTCCATCCTGACACGTGGGCGGTACTGAGCTGGCTGCCAGGCTCGACGGCTCACTCGCACGACGTGTACTTCGGTGGCAGCTTCGAAGACGTCAGCGACGGTACGGGTGGCACCTTCCGGGGTAACCAGTCGCTCGCCGATTTCACCGTCGGCCGGCCTGGAACGCCCTATCCCGATGGGCTGGTTCGGGGCACGACCTACTACTGGCGGATCGATGAAGTGGAGGCCGACGGCGCGACAAAGCACAAGGGCAACGTGTGGCGCTTTCTCGTTCCCTCCGAGAAGGCATTCGATCCCGTCCCGCCCGACGGCGCGCCGTTTGTCACCACGGGCGTGACACTGACGTGGACGCCCGGCCTCGGGGCCCAGCAGCATACGGTACACTTTGGGGATGATTTTGAGGCCGTGGCCAATAGCCAGACCGGACGGACGGTGAGTAGTCCTGAATTCGGCCGGCGCAATCTCGAAGCGGGCAAGACATACTACTGGCGAGTCGATGAGTTCGACGGACAGACGACGCATAAGGGTGATGTCTGGAGCTTCGCGACCTGCCCGGAGGAGTTGGCATCAGCGACGTTCTACTACGTGGATGCGAGTGATCCCGACGCCCGTGACAGCAATCCGGGAACGGAAGGCCAGCCATGGAAGACGATCCAGAAAGGCGCCCAGTCCGTGCGAGCGGGAGACATCCTGCTGATCAAGGCGGGAACCTACCGGGAAGGTGTGATTCTGGACAAGAGCGGGACGGAGGCGAATCCGATCAGGATCTGGGCCTATCCGGGCCACGAAGGCGAGGTGATCATCAATGCCGCCCAGCCGGTGACGGATTGGCGGCGATGCACGGGGTCGGCCGAGTGCGACGGCAATCCCCACTGGGATCATATCTACGTGGCGGACGTGGCGGCGTGGGTGAACGCCCATTCGGCCAGCGACTTCGCTATCCAGCAGGTTTTTCAGCATGGGGAGATGCTCAATCGTTCACGCTATCCGGACGCTGGATGGCGCTACCCGATAACCGTGACGGACCCGGCGGGGACGTTCACGGACAACACGCTGACCAAACCCGATGGCTATTTCACCGGTGCCGTGTGTCACATCAAGACGGCTCTGTGGCAGATGGACATGATCCCGATTACAGATTTCTCCTGGCGTGCCATCACGTTAAAGAGAAGCCCCCGATACGACATCTCGACGCAGCATGGCTACTACATCACCAGCGTCGTGGGCGAGATCAACGAGGAGGGCGAATGGGCTTTCGACCCGGTTGAGAAGAAGCTCTACCTCTGGCCTAAGGACGATACGCCAGAAGATGTGGAATTCACGTATCGGGACTACTGTATTCGCACTTACGGCGGCGTGTCGTGGAACATCATTCGCGGCCTGACGATGCGTTACCCGTATCACGACGGTGCCTGGCTGTACCAGGCGAACCATAACACGGTCGAAGAGAATACGATCGAGTATGCGTTTCGCGCCGGCATCATGGTCCAGGCCACCAATGGGCAATGTGCGAACAATCGCATTCTCAACAACACGGTCAAGTACTCCGCGTCCAGGGCGATCAACGTCGATGGGAATGCCGCCTACAATGTCATCGAAGGCAACTACGTCTACGCCGTCGGGACGGAGCATTTCGGCGGTGACATGATCAACGGCCAGAGTTTCGGCATCTATGTCAGCGGCCCATTCACCCAGGTGTACAACAATCGGATCGACCGCACGGGCTACACTGCACTGTATTTGGACGGGTCCATCTACGGGCGGGATATTTCCTATAACCACATCACCAACGTGGGGCTGGCTCTTTCCGACGGGGGCGGCATCTACACGGGTGGGTACAACGAAAGACCCGAGAAAGACCATATCCACCACAACCTTATCGAGGACGCGATCGGTTGTCTGTCGATGTATCGCGGCCACGACGTTGGATTGCCCATGACTATAGACCGCTATTCAGGCGACACGCCCGGCATCTACGTCGACGAGAAGGGCAATAATAGAGTCATCGAGCACAATACGGTTGTCGGCTCGCACATGGCGGGAGTTTTCTTCCATTGGGCCCCGGACAACGTGGTGCAGAACAACACGTTGTACGGCAATGGAGTCGCCCAAATCTACTTCAGCGGCCGTAACCAGCCGCGAGACAAGCTCGTCGACGACGTCGTCCTTGACAACATTCTGTTCGCAACCGAGGTGTCACAGCACACCCTGTACTTGGCCATGAACTATGACGACGTACGCTTCGGCCAGTCGGACCGGAATTACTTCTACCATCCCTACCGTACCGCGCACATCCACGTTCATCGCTACACCGGTTCCTGGATAGACGAGGACCTGACGCTCTGGGACTGGCGCCTGCGGTCCGGGTACGACCACAACTCCAAGGAATTCAGCTACCTCACTCAGCGGTCCGACATGACCGTCGCGTACCCGAGGACGTCGCGCATTGTGACGAATCCATCGCTTTCTCCGGCGACCATCGACCTGGAAGGCCAGACCTATTATGATGTGGACGGCAACGAGATCTCCGGCGCCGTGACCCTGCAACCTTTCGAGTCGAAGGTGCTTATCTCCGCGACCTTCGCCAGCGCGAACTGACTTTGGATGGTCGAGTGGACGGAACCACCCGTCAGCTTCGCACCTTCATCTGGCCTTAATCACGACCCAGCCGAACGCTGTGCAGGGCATATCCTCTGGAACCGCGTGACAGTTCATCTTCCAGACGACCCGTCAGGCGCGCCAGGGGCGGGGGCGGGTGGCGGCGTTGGCGATGGTGTCTTGGGCGATGATGGCGTTCTCGCGGACCTGGAAGTCGAACATGCCGACGCAGATGAAGTCGGCGCCGTTGTCAAAGGCGTACTTGAAGCCTTGGCTCGGATGGATCGCGCCGGCGGCCAGGACCTTGAACGCGATCCAGGGCTTCGTGACGTTCCGCATGAACTCGATCGTCTCGCTCGGGTGAGATCGACCAAATGTTGTCGTGGTCGAGCAAATTGCCGCTGTCGACATTGAAGTCGACCCGCTGGTCCTTAGGCGTGGCGGACCAGTAGTTGCCATGGTGCAAGGTCTTCATGTAGAAGTCGGCGTTGATGCCCGCCTTCTCGGCCGCGATAGGTACTTCGACGGAATGTCCGCCGATGCCGGCGATCAGGCCCTGCGACCTGGTGAACTCGACGGCCTCGCCCAGCAGATCGACGCGTCCGCCTTTGACGAAGCTGTCGCCCACACCTCCCTGGACATAGGCGCCGATGGCGCCGTTGTCGATCGCCTGCTTGATATTGGTGGTCAGGTCGTTGACCTTCGGGTGGACTTGGGCGATCCATTGCATCTTGCCGCCACGTTCGTTCCAGTGCTTCTTGAGATAGCCTGCGGAGCCGCCTCCGATGATCGTGTTGACGCCGGTTTCTTCGGCCAGGGCCAGGGTCTGGAGGATGCGGTCTTCGGTGGCGTAGGCCTTGAACAGGTCGCGGAGATACTTCAAATCCCGGCTATGCGACCACCCGCTGAACTGGTTCTCACCGATGATCAACCGGCTGATCGTGCGATCGCCAATCCGGCCTGTAGGTATGCTCCCGTCCGACATTCTCGACCTCCATCAACAAGGCATTTCCGGCATACAAGAACTCGATACGGAACCGATTCTATCAGAGATTCCTCGCATTGGCCCGCAAAAAGCGCATGACTTCCCAGTGCCTGAAGAATCGGATCGAATCCGGGCTCAGAGGGAGTTGGCGTGCTTCGGAGCCGGAGCCGCTGCTTGGTGTGTCCTCGCCGCCGGAATTGCCGGCCGAGAGTTCAGTCGTCTGTGTCGGCAGGCGGCTCAAAGAGTGCGGCGCCGATGAGTTTCAGAAACGCGTTCTGCTCGGCCAGCGTGAACTTGTTCTCCTCTTCGTCGAGGCCCAGGCGGACGATGACCATATTCCAGGCTGGGAGAACGAACAGGTCGTTATTGTTATAACCGCTGCGCGCGTAAGTGGAGGCCGGTGCATCGGGCCAGCGCCGCTTCCCCTCTGGGGTGACGCCGTTAGGCCACCAGTGGTATCCGTAGCAGCCTGAGCCTTTGCGGGTGCTGCTGGGCAATGCGTTGGGAATGGAAGGAGGTACCTGCACACGCGTGGCCTCGCGAACCCACGCGGCGTCGATGAGTTGACGTCCGGCCCAATTGCCTTTGTTGAGGAACAGATGGCCAAACCGCGCCAGGTCGGCTGCCGAGATGACCAGGCCTCCGGTCCAGTTGGGGACTTTGCCCGTGACGTCCGCCTCCCAATCGGTCGCGGAGATGCCGATAGGGTCGAAAATTCGCCGCTTCAAGAGATCGTAGAGCGGTTCGCCCGCGATTTGGGTGAGGACATAGCCATATTGTTGCGTGGCCTCGTCCCAGTATTGGTACTTCGTCCCCGGAGCGAAGAACGGTGGCAGGGGGGGGCCAGGGCGTTCTCGTCGCCGCGACCCTGCTCGTCGAAATCGTAGGAGCCGCCGGCGCCATCGTAGCCCGATGTCATCGTCGCGAGGTGCCGGAGCGTGACGTGCGGATAGTACTCGGCCAGTTCGGGGTTGTAGTCTTTCGCCAGCGTCTCGAGCGTACATTTTCCGTCCTCGATCAGCAGTCCGTTCGCAGTGCTGGTGAATGCTTTGGTGACAGACCAGACGCGTTGCGGCCGATCGAACTCGGGGCCTTTCCAGATGAGTCGCCCGTTGCGAATGACGACGAGCCGCTCGACACCATTGCGGCCGACGTGGTCGCGCAGATAGTCTACGGCCGCTTGCAGCTTCGCCGAATCAATTCCCTGCGATTCCGGCGTAGCCTCGTCCCACGCCGCGCCGGGAAAGGCCCTCTGCTGTGTCTGTTCTGCGAAGGTGCAGGCTGCGACGAGTGACAGGATGACGCCAACCATCGTTCGTTTCATAGCCATGTGTTTGGCTCCTCAATCCGTGCCGTATCCTCCAGCCGAGGGCCTGCCACCCACGGCCTCCGATCAGATGTAGACCTTGTCCATCATACGGGGGAAGGGGATGCACTGGCGAATGTGCTTCTCGCCCGTGATCCAGGCCAGGGTCCGTTCGACGCCGAGGCCGAAACCGCCATGAGGGACCGAGCCATACTTGCGGAGGTCGAGGTACCAGTCGTAGGTCTCGGGGTTGAGCCCCTGCTCGTGAATTCGTGCGAGCAGCCGGTCGTAGTCGTCTTCGCGGACGGAGCCTCCGATGATCTCTCCAAAACCGGCCGGAGCGAGCATGTCGAAATTCTGGACGACCTTCTCGTTGGCCCGGTCGGTTTTCATGTAGAAGGCCTTGGCCTCGCGCGGATAATGCGTTACGAAGACGGGCTTGTCGTGCATCCGAGAGATGATGGTCTCGTCGGAGCCGCCCAGGTCCTTGCCCCAGACAAACTCGGCGGCGAGCTGCGCATGCTTCGGATTGTTCTCAATCTTTGTTTCCGTCTCAACCAAGGCGCTTCGCAAGTCGATCAACTCGGCGGCGATCTTGTCTTTCTGCCACTGCTTGATCTGCCCGCCTTGCTGGGCTTCCAGTTCGGCGATCCGCGCCTCGATCCGGGCCTTCTCGCTTTGGAGGTCGGCCAAGTCCTTCGCCATGAACTCGACCGTCCTGGGGCCCTTGAGAATCTCGACGGCTTCGCTGTAGGTCAGCCGGTAGAAAGGCGGCTCGATCGTCTCAAGCATGGCGATGTCGGCTTCGAGTGTCTCCAGTTCGCTGCGATTGTCCTGCAAGACGCGGCTGACGATGTAGGAGACGAAGTTCTCGCCCAGTTCGAGCAGCCCGGGAAGGTCGATGAAAGCCACCTCGGGCTCGACCATCCAGAACTCGGTGAGGTGCCGGCGGGTCTTGCTCTTTTCCGCGCGAAACGTCGGTCCGAAGCAATAGACGCGGCCAAAACTCATCGCGGCCGATTCGAGATAGAGCTGGCCCGTCTGCGTCAGGTGTAGCGGGCTGCCGAAGTAGTCCACCTCGAAAAGCGAGGTCTGGTCCTCGCCCACGACGGTGGTGAAGATGGGTGTGTCGATCAGGGTGAAGCCGTTGTCGTTGAAGAACCGGCGGATCGCGTCGACCACCGTGTGGCGGACCTTGCCGATACACCATTGGCGCTGTGAGCGGAAGTGCAGGTGGCGGTGCCTCATCAGGAAATCGACGCCGTGGGCCTTGGGCGTGATGGGGTAGCCCTCGGCCGGCGCGATGACTTGGGCGTCGGTCACGGCCAGTTCGTGCCCCCCAACGCTGCGTTCGTCGGCGCGGACGATTCCGGTGACGCTCAGTGACGATTCCTGTCCCAAGTGCTTGATCCGGTCGAACAGCTCTTCGGGAACGTTGGCCTTCTCTACGATACACTGGCACAGGCCCGTCCCGTCGCGGAGGATGACGAACAGGATCTTGCCACTAGCCCGGCTGTTATAAACCCAGCCATGAAGGGTGACTTCCTCGCCGATGTGGTGCTTCAACTGATCGATATACACGTTGTTCTTATCGTCCATGGTCTTTTCCTCGTGCCGACGGCTCGTATTGGTCCGGCACAGACTCCGTTGATGGCCCTTGCTCTGCCAGAGACTATACAACCGAAAACACCTCCCGAAAAGGGCCTACCTCAAACGGTCAATGGTTGAACAGGGGCGGGGCGGGCGGTAAGATGTCCGCCATGCAAACTCAGGATAAATATGCCGTGGGTCTGATTCAGATGGCAACGACGTCCGATCCGGACGAGAATCTAGCCCGAGCGGCTGAGTGGGTGGAGCGGGCGGCGCGCGACGGTGCAGCGGTCATCTGCCTGCCCGAGCTGTTTCGATCGCCCTACTTCTGCCAGCGGGAGGACCCGGCACTGTTCGACCTGGCCGAGTCGATTCCCGGTCCGTCCACGGAGGTGCTGGGCAAGATCGCCAAGTCGCGGCAGGTCACCGTGATCGCGTCGCTATTCGAGCGTCGCGCCGCCGGGCTGTACCACAACAGTGTCGTCGTACTCGACGCCCAAGGCGAGGTCGCCGGAATCTATCGCAAGATGCACATCCCCGACGACCCGGGCTACTACGAGAAGTTCTATTTTACGCCGGGAGACCTTGGGTTCAAGGCGTTCGACACGCCCGTCGGTCGCATCGGCGTGCTGATCTGCTGGGACCAGTGGTACCCGGAGGCGGCCAGGCTGACGGCCTTGCGAGGGGCCGACATTCTGTTCTACCCGACCGCCATCGGGTGGCACCCGCATGAGAAGGACACGTTCGGTGTCTCCCAACAGGACGCTTGGCGCACGATCCAAAGGGGCCACGCTATCGCCAACGGTGTTTACGTCGCGGCGGTCAATCGTGTTGGGTTGGAGAAGCCGGGCGAGGATGCGACGGGCATCGAGTTCTGGGGGACCACGTTCCTCAGCGATCCGTTTGGCGTGGTGACGGCTGAAGCGGATTCGAGCGGCGAGCAGGTGGTGATGGGTGAAGTGGACCGGGCCCGGATCGAGGACGTGCGGCGGAACTGGCCTTTCCTGCGCGACCGGCGGATCGACGCGTATGGCAAGATCACCGAGAGGTTCATCGACGAGACATGATGACGCGGAATCACGACACACCGGCCGCGATGGGGTTTGCCATGCCCGCCGAATGGGACAAGCACGAGGCGACCTGGCTCGCCTGGCCCCACAATCTCAGCGACTGGCCTGGCAAGATCGCGCCCATACATTGGGTCTATGGCGAGATCGTTCGCAAGATCGCGCCGGGCGAGATCGTGCGCATTCTCGTCAACTCCGAGCAGCACGAGATGCGGGTGCGACGGATTCTGAAACGCGTGGGCGTGGACTTCGGCCGAGTCGAGTTCTTCCGTTTCGAGACCAATCGGGGCTGGACGCGTGACTTTGGCCCGATCTTCGTCCGGCGGGACGAGCCGAGCGAGGTAGCGATCGCGCGGTTCCGCTTCAACGCATGGGCGAAGTACCCCGACTGGGACCTGGACTGTCACGTCGCCGAGCGAGTGGCCGAGACGATGGGGCGACGGATCTTCCACGTGCTGCATGGCGAGGATGACGTCGTACTCGAAGGCGGGGCGATCGACGTCAATGGTTGTGGCACGCTGATGACCACCGAGGAGTGCCTGCTGGACGACAAGGTGCAGGTTCGCAACCCGGACCTGAGCCGTAGCGATATGGAGCAGGTGTTCCGGGATTATCTTGGCACGCCGAATGTGCTCTGGCTGGCGCGCGGATCGTGGGCGACGACACGCACGGTCACGTCGACGACCTGTGCCGCTTTGTCTCGCCAAAGACGGTGGTGCTGTGCGAAGAGCCGAATGCCAGCGACGAGAACCATCGGATTCTCGAAGAGAATCGCGAGCGTCTCGAAGGCTACCGGCTCCAGGACGGCTCGCGGATCGACGTGGTGCGCCTGCCGATGCCCGAGCCGCTCCATCTGGATGGCCAGCGACTTCCCGCCAGCTATGCGAATTTCTATATCGCCAATGTTGCCGTGCTCGTACCAACGTTCAACGACCCGAACGACCGCATCGCCCTGGGCATCCTGGCCGAACTGTTCAGCGACCGACCGGTCATCGGCATCCATGCCGTCGATCTGGTCTGGGGCCTCGGCACCCTCCACTGCCTGACCCAGCAGGAACCTGCTGCCTGACACTGTCTGCCAGACCGACCTTTTGCGTGTCAGACGGCTCGTTTACCGGTATAATCGGTGACTACGACCAGTCCGGAGATATATGTGTGAATGCGCGGGAAATCCAGATCGAGATATTCAAGAAGATGTCGCCGGCCGAGAAGCTGAAACTGTCGATGCGGCTGTATTGGTCGGCCCGCCGGCTCAAGGCCTCCTGGCTGCGCCAGCAACACCCCGACTGGACCGAGGAGCAAGTTCAGAGCAAAGTCACGGAGATCTTCCGAAATGCAAGAACCTGACCTGTTTCTCGTCTTCCTCGAACCACTCAACCGGGCTGAGATTTCCTACATGGTGACGGGTTCAGTGGCCGGCATTGCTTATGGCGAGCCAAGAGTTACTCACGACGTGGATCTGGTTGTGGAATTGGACACTCATCGGATCGAGGACTTCGTTGCACTGTTTCCGCCGGACGAGTTCTACTGTCCTCCCGAAGCGGTCATCGGGACGGAAATCCGCCGGGATACGCGAGGGCATTTCAACCTGATCCACCACGCGAGTGGGTTCAAGGCGGACGTCTACCCCGTCGGCCGGGATCCGTTGCACCTTTGGGCGATGGGCCGGCGCGGCGCTGCTGAGATCGGCGGGATGCAGGTCTGGTTGGCTCCGCCGGAATACGTGATCCTGCGAAAGCTTCAGTTCTATCAGGAAGGAGGCAGCGACAAGCACCTACGCGATATCCGCAGCATGCTGGAGATGTCCGCCTCGGCCATCGACCGAGACGAGCTGGAGGCGAGAATCTCCAGCTTGGGCTGGACGCGATCTGGAAGGAATTGACGAAGTAGGCGGTGCAGGTGTTATCCATGAAGAGGAAATGGATGATTGCGCTCAGCGTGGCGGTGGTTGTTCTTCTTGGTAGCGCCGCATATGTCGTGATCGGCTTCGTCTGGCTGGAAGCCCGCGCTTCCACGAACTCCTCGACAAACTGGCCTTGGCCAAGCCAGGCGTATCGCTCTCTGAGGTGAGCGACCAGCTCGGTACGAAGATGCGTGAATGCAGCGTTCGCAGATGTTCTCGCTTGGGGAAGTGTGAAGGATGAGACATTTTGCCAGGGGAAAAGGCTGTCTATGTTCTACGCGTCGGCTCCTCCGTGTCGGGCCATCGAAGTGTATACCGACGTCAACGACCTGATTGTGTATGCGACCTGGTAGCAGCTATAGCCGGAGAGAATGAGGCTGTGAGTGAAGTATCATTGCGGTATCCCCATCTTGTGGCGGGCGATTGGCGTCCGGTGTGTCACGGTAACAGGATGCTACTGCGACGTGGAGATCCATGGAGAGAAAGCTTAGTATCAGAGACCACCGACGGTCGAAGGTCAGGGCGCACGGCGTAAGTGCAGCGGAATGATCGAGGCCATTCGTGAGGCCACGCTTGTCTTTCCTGAGGAACATGCTCCAGGGTGGCAGTATTGGCATATGCATCTGCCCGTGGACCAGGCGTTCATCGATTCGCAGAAGACGCCGCATTGGGTCCGGCGGCAGTGCATGCAATGCCTGATCGACGGCGCTGAACGGCTGAAGGGTCTGAAGCCAAAATCAGATGATACCATCCGGGTGGTGGCGTCCATCTCATTGCCTCAGCTTTGGGATTCAGAGATCATCGTGTATTTCAGTCAGGAGTATTTCGACAAGGTCTTCAGCTTTGAACCGGAATGGCGGACCTGGACACCTCTGCGAGAGTCTCGATCCGTGTCGAAAGAGTGGTGTCTGACGATACCCGAGGGCTTCCAGGAGCGGGGCTATCACTTGCGCGTTCGTGACGAGGAACTGCCCTATGACGGAGACAGATGGTTCATCGGTGAGCTCGAGTGATCGCAGGTGAGTCACGAACGCATGGAAAGGGAAAGACGATGAAGCATTCATTCTTGACAGCTCTGATCATCCTACTGGTTGGATTCCATGCGAGTACCTCGGTGGATGTGGCCGGTGCGGCGGTTCGATGGGACATGGCCGCCCTGTCGGTGGCGCCTCGGGTGTGGGCCGATCCGAATCGCAGTGTCGAGGGAGTGCAGGCGATCTTCTACGAGGGGCTCCCCTGGAAGGGCAAACCGACGCGGGTGTTTGCATACTATGGCCGGCCCGATGCCCCAAAAGGGCAGAAGGTCCCTGCGATGGTGCTGATTCACGGCGGAGGTGGCTCGGCGTTCATTCCATGGGTGCAGCTTTGGGTCGGGCGGGGCTACGCCGCGATTGCGATGGACACGTGTGGCTGCATCAGCAACGGCGGAAGGCGTCAGAACCATCCGCGTCACGAGCACGGTGGCCCCCCCGGATGGGGTGGATTCGATCAGCTCGAGCGGCCCGTCGAGGACCAGTGGACGTACCACGCGGTGGCCGATGCGATCCTGGCGCACTCGCTGATCCGATCGATGCCTGAGGTGGACACCGAGCGGACGGGCGTCACCGGGATTTCGTGGGGCGGGTACCTGACCTGCATTGTCGCGGGCGTCGATAGCCGGTTCAAGTTCGCTGCCCCCGTCTATGGCTGCGGGTTCCTGGGTGACAACTCGGTCTGGCTGGACACTTTCGAGAAGCTCGGTCCCGAGAAGGCCGCTCTCTGGCTCGAACAGTGGGACCCATCGCAATACCTGCCCAATGCCAAGATGCCCATGCTGTGGGTGACCGGCACAAACGACTTCGCGTACCCCATGGATTCGCTCCAGAAGTCATATCGACTGCCCCAATCGGCACGGACGCTGTGCTTGCGGGTGCGCATGCAACACGCCCATGGCGGACCGGGTGAGAATCCCGAGGAGATTCACGCTATGGCCAACGCGATTCTCGATGACGGTGTGCCTCTGGCTCGCGTCACCAGTGCCGGCCGGCGCGGCCGCGATGTTTGGGCGACATTCGAGAGCCAGACGCCGATGGTCAGGGCGGAGTTGAATTACACGACCGACACGGGCAAGTGGCAGGACCGCAACTGGCAGACCATCTCGGCGCCGCTGGATGCAGGCAAAGCTTCCGTTACCTTGCCCGACGGTGTCACGGTCTACTATTTCAACCTGATTGACGAACGAGACTTGATTGTCAGCAGCGAGCACGAGGAACTGAGGCCGAGTTAGGACGCCGGGGTGATATTGCCAGTTCAACGGCGGTCTTGCAGAACCCTATGGCTTGATCCAGGAGACATGAAATGAGAGCGACAGTCCTTCCGTGTGTATTACGATTCTGCTACTGATGTCTGGGGATCTGTCGGCAGACGACATGGTTCTTTCGCCCGGGAGTGCCCTCCGAGGTCCAGATGGACCAGACCATTCTCGATGCGGCGATGCACATGTACGAGACCGCCGTGGGGAAGGACCAGATCCGAAACGTCGTCCTCTTGGTGGCTCGTCGCGGGAAGGTGGTCCTGCACGAAGCGATCGGATGGAAAGACAAAGAGCAAGGTATTGCCCTGAAGAAAGACGCCATGTTCCGCATGGCCTCGAACACGAAACCCGTTGTCGCCACGGGCATCAGCATTCTGGTCGAGGAGGGCAACCTAGACTACGACGACCTCGTTCGCAAGCACATCAAGGCCTTCGACAACTACCGCGCGGGCACCATTACCATCCACCATCTGCTCACGCATACCAGTGGCTTTCGCATCGAGCCGATCTTCTTCAGCCCTTTGATCGAGAAATCGCCCGAGCATCCCGAGGCGCCGAGCCTTCAGCTTGAAGTGGCTCGATTTGGCGAGGTGGGGGCCACTGTTCCGGTCGGGACCACCTACCAATACAGCAACCCCGGCTACAATACACTCGGTGCTCTCGTAGAAGTCGCCTCGGACCGGCCGTTGGAGGTGTTCCTTAAAGAGCGATATACGTACCGCTGGGGATGACCGACAGCTATCACCATGAGATGGCCGAGAAGCTAGACGGCAAGCTGGATCGCATGTCGGTGGTTTACCATCAGAAGGAAGACGGTCAATGGGAAATACGCTGGAAGCCGGGGGCGCCGCCGCAATATCCGTTCGTGCGGGCTTCCGGCGGCATGATCTCGACGGCCATGGACTACGCGATCTTCTGTCAGATGTTTCTCAACGGGGGTGTCTATAATGGCCATCGCATTTTGAAAGAGGAGACGGTCGCCAGGATGACGTCGCCGCAGACGGCGTCGATCTATACGGCTGAGCAGCGGGAGCACAGAGACAGCTACTACGGGTATGGTTGGAACGTTTCTCGCGACGGCGTCTTCTCGCATGGCGGATCGGACGGCACGGCCGCCTGGGTTGTCCCCGATCAGCAACTCATCGTACTGGCCTTCACCCAAAGCCCAGGCAGATACACCGGACGTCTCGGTTCGCGATTCCTGAAGCTAATCGAGGCGTCCATCTCCGAGTAAACGTGGCAGGACCACGGTGAACCGGCTGCCCCGGCCCTCTTCGCTTTCGACCTGGATACGGCCACCGTGGGCCTTGACGATCGACTGGGCGAGACTGAGTCCCAGGCCGTTGCCGTTGGCGGATCGGCTGGAATCAGCGCGGAAAAAGCGATCGAAGATGCGCGACTGATTCTCTTGAGAGATGCCGACGCCTGTATCCTGGACGCGAACCGATATCTCGGCATCCATATGGGTGACGTCGACCTCGATCTCTCCACCTTCCGGCGTGAACTTGATGGCGTTGTCGAGGATATTGGATATCACGCGTTGCAGGTTCTCCTTACTGCCGCGCACGGTAGCCGGACTGCCATTAGGCTCCAATGCAGGGCAATGGCCTTATCCTCAGCCAAGGGCTGAAACAGTTCGCACGCTCCCCGAACGATCGCGGTGACATCCACTGGTGTTTCGGGCAATTCCGTCGTACCCGCATCCATCGCGGCCATCTCCAGCATCGTGTTGACGATTCCGATCAAGCGGTCGCACTCGGCGACGATTCTTCCGTTGGCCTCGTCTCTGGACTTCCTGTCGAAAAGTCCCCCGTAGTAGGAGAAGTTGCCCAGATGGGCGGCGATCTTCGCATCCAGTTGATGGATCATGATCGAGTGCAATGTTAGGTCGATAGGGATCAGGACGGCGCCGAGCAGCAGGGCGAAGAGCACGAAGAAGATCACGGTCAGCCTGAAGGCTACCGTCGAACGAGATCTATGGCCTTTCTTCGAGCACATACCCCGCTCCTCGAATCGTGTGAATCAGCTTGGTGCGAAAGTCTCGGTCCACCTTGTCCCGCAGCCGACAGATGCGCGCTTCCACCACGTTGGTCTGCGGATCGAAATTGTAGTCCCACACGTGCTCCATGATCATGGTCTTGGAGACCACACGCCCGGCGTTGCGCATCAGGTATTCGAGCAGCGCGAATTCCAGGGGCTGCAATTCGATGGTCAGCCCGTCGCGCTGCACCTTCCGCCTGATCAGGTCAACCTGGAGCGGCCCGACTTGGAGGTGTGTCGGTTCGGCAGTCTGATTGGCCCGTCGCATCAAGGCCTGAAGCCTCGCCAGCAGTTCCGCGAACGCGAACGGCTTGATCAGGTAGTCATCGCCTCCGCTTTGGAGGCCCGTGACGCGATCGTCCACCGTGACCTTGGCGCTGAGAATCAGGACCGGTGTGCCGACGCCTTGCTGGCGTGCCTTCCGGATTACGCGCAAGCCCATCGAGTACAGGCAGCATGATATCGACGATCGCAACGTCAAACGGGTCTCTTAGGAGACGTTCGAGGCCGGTCTGGCCGTCCTCCACATGCTCGACACGGTATCCTGCCTCGTGGAGGCCCTTGACCACAAACGAGGCGATCCCCGCATCATCTTCGATCAGCAGTATCTGCATGGAATCTCAATCTGAAATCGCAGGCGCACTGTTCGCACGCCGTATTATACCACCTTCGGCGCGATTCCAGGCGGCTATCAAGATTACATCTTGGTAATGTAGCGGGGATGACGCGTCACGGAAGAACAAGTATGCGCCCGTGGTTCTGTAGGGGCGAATGATCATTCGCCCTTACCCAGGGCACCCGGCGTCAGGCTTGTTTGGGCATGATGAGCCAGGCAATGATGTACGTGAGACCGACCGGCAGGATGGCGGTAGCGAAGCAGAGGAACACGACAATCAAACGGACCAGCGTCGGGTCAATATCGTACGTCTCCCCAATCCCGCCACACACCCCGAAGATCTTCTTGTCCGTCGTGGAAAGATGCAATCGTTTCATCCATTGCCTTTCTCGGTCGTCGATGCTCGGTTCACAAGACTATACGTCGTTAGCGTCGTCAGGTTTTAATGTTTCTGATTTGGCTTGTGGCGGCCAAATGCTCATGTCATCTACGTTCGTAGAATGCCATCCTCCGCCTTCGTCAATCCCATTCCAACCCTTGGAGTGCAGTGTGAAGGTGCTTCCAAGCGGCTCATAGGCAAATGATCCTTCGTTCAAGGGATCGGTCAGGGTATCCGGCGGAACCTGCGACGTGATCTCATCAAGGCTGGAAGGCCAGTGCCCCGTCGCGCTCCTATATCGCCTCAGGGCGATGAGAATGCGTGCGCCGCGTGCGGCCGCAACATACCGGAGACAGCCGGTGCAAGTAATGTCATCACGGTCGGGATCTTGTGGAATAGTGCTCGTTGCGCGTCTTATTATTCGCGCGGTGCGGTAACGACGGTAGTGGAATTTGAGGCGATTCAAACTACTGAGTGAGTCGAGATACTTCTCGTTAGACAATTTGATGATGGCGTCAAGCTCCTTCTCGTGTGTCGCGACATTTCGAGCGGTTCCCAGTGGCATTGCCTCAATTGCGTGAAGGTCAGCTTCCCTCGGGGTACCCATCACGACATACTGTGCGATCGACTCAAGAGCAAGCCGTCCCGTGGCATTTGCGAAGAGATGATCGAAGAGAAAAGGCTGTTGCCGCAGGTGATTCCCCAGTTGGAGGAGACATCGCCATTCCGCCAGAGCTTGGTCGATACGTCCCTCGGCTATGTCGTTGTTGGCCGCGAACGCGAGCAGGTATCCCCATTGAAGCATCATCACCTGGCGTTCCTTCTGTTCTGGGTCCTGGAAGTCAAGACGGATGGGAAAGCGGCACTTTTCGAATCGAACGGCTTCGGCAAGCCTGTCGATGATGCATCGCCGTTTCGCCACCCAGGCAGCCAGTTCAGGGATATCTGTGCTGGACCAAGGGTGGTGGCGTGCCTCCCTGAGTGTATCGCTGTCCAAAGATTCAGGTTCTTGCGGGGCCGGCAAACTTCCGTCCGTAAGCAGCGCGTTATAGATGATCGCGGCGTCTTCTGCATCCGGGATGGCCCGGGCCGCTTCGATCTTCGCCAAACGCTCTTCGACCGACCGGGAGTCTCGCATGGTCCAGAGTCCGCAGACTAGACTGACCGCGATGAAGACTGCGATAGCCACGCCGCGTCGAACGCGTCTACTCTTGTATGATGTCAGTTCTTCTTTGTGCATCTTCTTTTGCCCTTCAGTCCATCCCTTACTCCAGAGGCATACGCGGAGCGAATCTCCTCGGGCGGAAATACCCAATCTACGGAGCGTTGCCGTCCGCCGGCTCTCGTGTAAAGTACCGGTCGCCATAGATGGCCTTGAGTTCCTTCATGATGGCGTCTTTTACGTCGCTGCTGAGAGGCGCCGGTGCGGGAGGGATCCAGATGGGCCAGTCGTCACCGCCTTCGGATTCGCCCCTTCCGTGCTCGTCGATTCTGTTCTCGCCCGTGGAATATAGTTCGAAGCCTCTATTCGTCCGGCGATAGACGAACGGGTCTTCGCTAAGCGGATCGGTCAGGATCGGTTTGGGCAGAGATGCTGCAACCTCATCCAGACTCCCGGGCCACTGGCCGGTTTCGATTCGATGTCGTTTCAAGGCGACGATGATTCGGAGACCCCGGGCGGAAGCCATGGTTTGGAAATAGTGGTGGCCGGCCTGTTCTTCCTGTGTGGATCGGTCGAGCAGTCCGCCCGTTGCCTTGTTGAATCGGTACGCGTAAAAGCGATACTTGAGCCGTTCGGAAGGGCTCAACTGCTCCGTCATCTTCTGCACGGGGAGATCGTCGGCTGCGCGGATGTCACGCAGGTTCTCTGCCCATGCATCCGCGATCGGCAGGGGCATGGCTTCAATCTTCTTTAGGTCGGCCTCGGTTGGTTCCTCGGTCGCCACGAAGTGAATCAGACGTCTGAGGGCGATGGTCTGAACGCCATCAGCTACAATGAAGTCCAAGAGTGTGGGGTGCTGGCGCAGGTGGTGTCCCATCTGGAGGATGCATCGCCATTTGGCCATGGCATCGTCGATGTGTCCCTCTGCGAGGGCATTGTTGGCGGCAAAGCCCAGCAGGAAGGCCCACTGCCGCATCGATGGATAGTCCACGCTGTCCAATATCGCGGTGATGTCCGTGGTCAGCGGGAATCGGCATTCCTCCAGGGCAGATGCCTCCATGAGCTTGTCGATGATATACCGATGTTCCTCGACGAAACGAGCGAGTTCGGGAGCGTCCTCGCGGCGCCAGGGCTCGTAGAGCCTTTGGTCGAAAAGCGGCGGTTCGAGGAACTCGGGGCATATATCCAGCAATGACGTGGCATTGGCATCCTGGAACAACTCACGGTAGATGGTCGCGGCGTCTTCGGTGGCCGGGACCACGCGGGTCGCTTCGATCTCGGCCAGCCGCTCGTCGGCCGAACGGTGGTCCCCAAGCCGCCAGAGCCCATAGATCGACGCTGATATCAGCACCACCAGCGCCCCCGCGAGCCCGACCCACCGCAATCTGCCGCCATTCGATTGTCGTCGTCCTTCTGCCATCTGTCCTGCCCTCCGGGTTGTCCCCCTATACAGAGATGCGCAGATGGACTGTTTTCTTCAATCGAATTCCCGGATGGGTTCCGTCACAGGCCGAGCTTGTCACGGAGGTAGGTGCGGAGCTGGTCGGTGGCGATGCGGGTTTGCTCCATGGAGTCACGCTCACGGACGGTGACGGTCTGGTCCTCCAGGGTCTGGCCGTCGATGGTGATGCAGAAGGGCGTCCCCGCCTCGTCCTGCCGGCGGTAACGCCGGCCGACGGCGCCTTTCTCATCGTAGAAGCAAGTGAAGTACTTCTTCAGATCGTTGGCGATGTCTGTGGCCGATCTCGGGCATGCCATCCTTCTTGACCAGCGGGAAGACCGCCGCTTTGGTCGGCGCCAGGGTCGGATGGAAGCGCAGCAGGTTGCGGGTTTCGCCCTTGACCTCTTCTTCGTCGTAGGCGTCGACCAGGAACGCCAGCGTGCTGCGGTCCATGCCCGCGCTGGGCTCGATGACATAGGGGATGTAGCGCTGCTTCTTCTGGTCGTCGAAGAACGACAGCGGACCCTTGTGGTAGTCTTCGGGTTCCTCGGGCAGCTTGACCTTCGTCAGGTCGCCGGCCGTTCTCGTACCAGTCGTTCGTGCTGCGCATGCCCCGTTGGTGCTGGCGCAGGTCGTAGTCGGTGCGGTTGGCGATGCCTTCGAGTTCCTGCCAGTCGCCCGAGCCGAATGGGAACTTGTATTCGACGTCGACGCAGGCCTTGGCGTAGTGGGCCAGCTCGTCGGGGTCGTGGTCGCGGAAGCGCAGGTTCTCCGGCTTGATGCCCATGATCGGTGTACCAGGCGAAGCGGGCGGCCTTCCATTTCTCGTACCATTCTTCATCCGTGCCCGGCTCGCAGAAGAACTCGACCTCGGCCTGCTCGAACTCGCGGGTGCGGAAGATGAACGCCTTGGTCGTGACTTCATTGCGGAAGCTCTTGCCGATCTGGGCGATGCCGAAGGGGACCTTCACGCGGGTCGAATCGAGCACGTTGCGGAAGTTGGCGAAGATGCCCTGGGCGGTTTCGGGCCGCAGGTACATGGTCATCGAGTCTTCGGCGTTGGCGCCCATCTGCGTTTCGAACATCAGCTTGAACGGCATCGGCTGGGTGAACTGGCCGACGGCGCCGCAGTTCGGGCAGACCTTGTTGCTCAGGTCGTGCTCCTGCGCCTTCGGCGGTGTCGATCGAGACGTGCTCGGTATGCTCGGCCGCCTGCTGGGCGTCCTTGTCTTCCAGGTGGTCGACGCGGGTTCGCGTGTTGCACTTCTTGCATTCGGAGATCAGGTCGGCGAACTTGTCGGCGTGCCCGGAGGCCTTCCAGACCAGCGGGTGCATCAGGATGCTGCAATCCAGGCCGACGACGTCGTCGCGCATCTGCACGACGTGCTTCCACCAGGCGTCGCTTGACGTTGTTCTTCAGTTCCGACGCCCAGGGGCCCGTAATCGTAGCAGCTGGCCAGCCCGCCGTAGATTTCGCTGGATTGAAAAATGAAGCCACGCCTCTTGCACAGCGACACGATGTCGTCGAGTTTCGCCAGTTTCGCCATATTTTCCGGTCTCCAAGTGTTCGTTTCGTCGGTCGTCCGCCTTCCGAGGGTCGGGGAATGCGTTTCGGCCCCGACCGTGGGAAAACGGGTGAATCCGATATTATAGGGACCCAGAAGCGGATTACAAGCCCGGAGAATCGCTTGGACTCGGGGCCCCAAGGGGGAGGGGTTTTAGGCGAACCGCCTGTGAGGGTGCGCCATTGGCGGGGCGAACCTAGCAAAATGCTTGGAAAGTGGTTTGGAAGGTGATTTGGCATTTGTATGTTTTTGGTATCGAAGGGCGCCCTGTGCATTTCATTGTGAGACAGAAGCGGTCACACGAATCTTGCGGAGATACTGAAATGAACGGAATTGAAGGTGCTGGGAGTACAGATGCATATCGTTCGCTGTTGAATCATCCGGCTGGAGAGGGCCAGAAGCAGGCCGGGATGGAGGGGGCGTTGACGCTGTCCAAGAAATTCCTCAGCTCGGCGCTGAATGAGACGGGCTTTGTGGACATGCGCAGCACGAACCTCGAGAGGATGAAGTTCTTCCTGGAACACGGGCCATCCAGGCCGGAGGAGACCGAGCCCGACCTCGACCCGCGCACGGCGGCCGAATTGGCCGCCCACTTCGGGGCACAAGTCACCGGCGAGGTTGACCTCGTGAGGAGACTGCTGGCCCGAGTGGACCCCGGGCGCAGTCGCCGCGCTACTGAAGTAGTCGCGTGTCTCTCACATGGGACAACGTCTCGGTGAGGCCTCCGACGGGTTGCTACGGAAGGCCCTATTCCTGGCTGTGGATGCGGATGGGGTTATTGGTGGTCTCGAGCATTAGGCTCGTCTTCCATTGGCTTGGGCCGGCTTCGAGGGCGCACGCGAAGCCATAGGTGACGCCCTCAGCCTGGCAGAAGACTGGAACGGCCGCAAAGCGGGCGTCGGTGGTGTAGCGGCCCGCGATCGTAGCCAGATACCAGTGCCAGGGAAACAGATGGCCTCGGATGCCCGGGTTGATCGCGGTGACGTCCACGTTGTGGACATCCGTCAGGACATTCTCGGTGAGGTTGAGCCAGTCGCGGGTAAAGTAATGATCGGCCCAGCAGCGGTCCGGGTGCCTACGAATGAGCTTGCCCAGGGCCTTTTCGTCCCAGCCGTCCGGGACGTAGGCGTCGAGAAACGTGATGTGGATTGACGCTTCGGTCCTGTCCGCGACGATCTCGGCGGCTGCATTCACGACCCACACACCGGCCGAATGGCCGATCAGGTGGACGTGCCGCCAGTTTTGGGAAAGGCCCACGATCTTCTCGCCCAGCTCCGGGCCGGTCGTGTCGCGACCGATTCTTGCCGAGTCTGACGGTCGCAGATGCCTGGCCTCGACCCTCCAGTCGTACCAGCCGCATTGCCATTGTTGGCGATCCACGCGCTTGGCGATGGCCGTCGCCATCCGGCCCGGCCAGTCCCGCTTTTCGTACCAGCCATGCGTGACGACGACGAGATTGGGTTCGCAACTGGCCGTCTCGTCCGTGACGGCGACGAGTCCGGGAGCGTTGGCATCGGAGTTGACCAGGTAGAGAATGGTGGGGGAGCCGCTGTCGTCGACGGGCGTCTCTGCATGCAGATCGCCCCATGCCACGCAGAAAATGACGGCGGCGACCAGAGCGAGCGTCAGATTGTGCGGATGGCCAGGCCTACAGGGCATTGCCGACGATGCTGATGATTTCCTGGACGAGGTCGGCATGACGCTTCTCATCGGCGGCCAGGGAGGCGAATGCAGTGCGGAACTTCTCCGGCCCCACGCCGGGATCGGCAGCGATCTTCGTATAGAGATCGTGGGCCGACAGCTCAAACGATTTCATCGTCTCGAACTCTCGGAGGATCTGGTCCTTCGTTAGGCTATTCGTTTTTGCCATGTTCCCTGACCAGGGCCTCAATGATCTTCTTGTGCTTTCTGGTGTCCTCGATGAGCACGGTCAGACGCTGCCTGATCTCCTTAAAGGTGTCCTCGTCGAGTTGCCGGGGCCAATACGAACGGTTCAGGTAGTCGTCATACACGCCCGAGCTGATGTCGTCTTCCATGTTCATGGCCGATGACAGCACGCCCGCTATGGCGTCATGATTGCTCGACGAGTTGTGATCGGCGTCCATCATCATCCAAAGCATAGTAGCTGACATGGCATTTGTCAAATCTTCATTTCGTCAGTCGGTCTATCACGCCAACAAGACCATGCCCTCTGGCCCTGATAGCTCTGAACGTTCCGTGGTATCGGGCCACCGTGCAGCATTCTCCCCGGTCCATTGGCGCGCTTGCCATTCTGGGTGACCGGTCTCGCTATTGCCTGACAGACGCACGGGTTCCCGGTTCCCGGGCGAGCGAGCAATACACGCTTGAATACCCGGTAGAGTGGCGGTACTTTGTACACTGCCACGCCGGTACTGTCATCGGGTGGAGGCCAGTGGGAAATGCCAGTGGATGGAAAGGAGACGTCAATGAGCAAACGCGTTGATTGGAGGCCGTACGTGGCGGGGGGCCTGCTTGGCGTGTTGGCCACGCTGTCGGTCTTTGTCTCGACCAGGCTCTTGGGCAAGCCAAAGTACCTGGGGGCTTCGACGACTTTCGTGCGGGCGGCTGGCTACCTGGAGACGACCGTTTCCCCCGGCCATGTCGAGGCCAATCCGTATTTCACCAAGGAGAAGGTGAAGATCGACTGGCAGTTCATGCTAGTGGTGGGAGTGTTCCTCGGGGCTCTGGCCGCCTCACTGGCGGACCGCAGCTACAAGCTCGAATCCGTCCCTCCCATTTGGCGGGAACGCTTCGGTAGCCGCGTCGGCATCCGTGCCCTCGGGGCGATTCTGGGTGGGGTCGTCGCAATGTTTCGGGCGCGAATGGCCGGTGGCTGCCCAAGCGGACACGGCCTCAGCGGCCTGATGCAGTTGTCGATCAGCGGATTCCTGGCCCTGGCTATGTTCTTCGGGGCTGGCATCCTCGTCGCGAACCTGATCTACCGGAGGCAACGGCTATGAACGAGCAATGGCTTGGCCTGATCACGGGTATTCTGTTCGGCGTCCTTCTTCAGCAGGGCCGCGTCCTGCGGTTCGAAAAGCAGGTAGGCGCCATGCTGTTGAAGGACATGACCATTATCAAATTCATGCTCTCGGCGATCCTCGTGGGCATGATTGGCATCCAGTTGCTGGTGTCACTGGACGCGATCGAACTAAAGATCAAAGCCACCAATCTCGTCGCCGTCATCACCGGTGGCCTGCTGTTCGGGGCCGGCTGGGCGGCCATGGGCTACTGCCCCGGGACGTCGGTCGGAGCCGTGGGGGAGGGACGCTGGCATGCGGTCTGGGCGGTTCTCGGCATGTTGCTGGGAGCGGCCCTGTTTGCCGAAGTCTACCCGGTGATCGAGAAGAACCTGCTGGCCTGGGGCGCCCTGGGGAAGATCACGTTACCCGGCGTGCTTCACGTCAATCCTTGGGTCGTGATCCCGGTACTGGCGGTGGTGTACATCGTGGCTTTCATCTGGTTCGAGAAGAAGGGCCTGTGAGTCTCCTATGAGACAAGTGTCTTGAATTTGTGGTTAACTCGACAAGCGTCGCGGCATCACCGAGCCGCAATCACAGATGGCGAATCCGCTGTGTGCTGAAACCCTCTGTCTTGCCATCGCTTCGACGCAATCACGTGTCCTGTGCGCCTGTCAAGGGACGATCAGAGCGCTCTGGAGCAAGGGACTCGGACCTTTTCAAGAAGCCAGAGAGTCCAAGTGCAAATCGTCCACCGGTACGTTCTTTCAAAACTCCTTCTCCAGCCATTGCGGCGGTGTTTGCAGGACCGTCTCAGCCTTCCATCCGGTTTTCTGTGCGTCTTCCTGGAGTCGGTCTTTACGCACCGCCCATCAGAGTCAATATGTCCCGCCCATTCTCGACCGCTGGCTCTGAAGCCCGGGTACGCCTTCGGAAGATTTCTCGCACGTCTGTCAAGACATCCTTTCATCCGAAACGTTGCAGCATCACGCCCTGAGCAGCCGGGGTCCGGGACGGGATTGCCACGGCCGCGGTTAGGGCGTATGCTATGGTGGGCCGAGTGATTCGGGATCTTCTTGGGAACATTGACCCATACACAAGGAAATGAAGGAGGTAGCAACGTGATAAACCGCCATAGAATCCTACAAACTGTAGTCGTACTGGCATCTCTGGCGACCTGCGCATGGGGTCAGGCCGCATGGAATGTGACTTCGCCCGACGGAGGTGTGTCCGTGGAGGTGAGGCTGACGGATCCGGGGCAGGTGGCGGATTATGCGGCCGGCAAGGTGAGGCTGTACTACGAAGTCCGCTCCGGGGGCCAGGTGGTGCTGCCGTTGTCACCGCTGGGAATCACGCGTCAGGATCAGAGCTTTGTTGATGGCTTGCGTTTTGTCTCGGCCTCGTCGGTTCGCACGATCGATCAAACCTACACGATGCTGCATGGCAAGCGCAAGGTGTGCCGAGACCATGCCAACGAGCAGACGCTGACGTTCGAGAACGCCGGCGGGGCAAAGCTCGAACTGATTTTGAGAGCGTATGACGACGGCGTCGCCTATCGCTACCGGTTCCCCGAAAACGGTGACCGCACGTACACGGTTATCAGCGAGGACACTGGGTTTCGTCTGCCCCAGGGGGGCAAGGTCTGGGCCCATCCGTATGACCGGGCCAGCCAGTATACGCCGGCGTACGAAACGTACTGGGTCGACGGCGTCGATGTCGGGACCGCTTCGGATCGAGAAGGCTGGGCGTTTCCTCTGCTATTTTGCACGCCTGACGGGTCCCGCTGGGCATTGATTACCGAAGCGGCACTCGATGGCTCCTATTGTGGCTCGCACCTGAACCAGCCGACGTCGCAGGGCGTGCACCGCGTACAGTTCCCATTGGAAGGCGAGGGCAACGGCACCGGCGCGGTCGAGCCTTCGTGGACGCTGCCGTGGGCGACGCCGTGGCGGGTCGTCATTGTGGGCGATACGCTGGCCCCGATCGTGGAGTCGACCCTGGTGACCAATCTGAATCCGCCCTCGGTTGTCGAGGACACAAGCTGGATCGAGCCGGGACGGGCCTCGTGGAGTTGGCTCAGCGACCACGACAGTCCCCAGGACCACGACAGACTCGAACCGTTCATCGATTTGGCAGCCGATATGGGATGGGAATACTCGCTGATCGATGCGAATTGGAACATCATGAAGAACGGGACGATCCACGATCTGATCGCGCACGCCAAGAGCAAAGGCGTCGGCCTGTTGCTGTGGTACAACTCGGGCGGCCCGCACAACGTTGTCACGGAGCAGCCGAGGGGCACGATGAACCTTCGCCCGGTTCGACGCTTTGAGTTCAAACGGTTGCGAGACTGGGGCATCAAGGGCGTCAAGGTCGACTTCTTTCAGAGCGACAAGCAGAACATCATCCAATTGTATCAAGGCATCCTGAAAGATGCGGCTGACTTCCATATCATGGTCAACTTCCATGGCTGCACGCTGCCTCGCGGATGGACCCGGACGTATCCGCACCTGATGAGTATGGAGGCCGTCCGGGGGGCTGAGTGCTACAGCTTCGATCGCTCGTACACGGATTATGCACCAATGCACAACACGGTGATGCCATTCACGCGGAACGCCGTTGGGCCCATGGACTACACGCCCGTGATGTTCGACGACAACATCTATCCGCATATCACCACCTATGCCCATGAGCTGGCTCTGCCGGTCGTGTTCGAGAGTGGCTGGCTGCACTTCGCCGACCGCGTCAGCGCGTATCTGAATCTGCCCGAAGCACCGAAGGAGTTCCTCAAGAGCATTCCCGTCACGTGGGATGAGACGAAGTACCTGGCCGGCCGGCCTGGTCAGTTCGTGGTGTTGGCCCGCCGCCATGGGGACACCTGGTACATCGGTGGCATCAGTGGCCAGAAGACCGGCCGCAAGGTCGATGTGCCTCTGTCGTTCCTGGCCGGTGATGCGAAGTACACATCTCTGGTGATCGGTGATGGCAAGACGCCGCGCAGTTTTGATGTGGCGACGTCGAAGTCCCAGGCGGGTACCTCCAGTAGTCTCGCGAGCATGACGTCCAAAGATTCCCTGGATATCCGGTTCCTGCCTTACGGCGGTTTCGTGGCGGTCCTGACGCCGGCGAAATGAGGCGAGCCGAGTGGCAGGGAAGGGGCCCCAGGTAAGATGCCCCGTTTTGGTCTGGCCTGTTTCGGTATTTGGGCTCTTGCGTCAAAAGGCGCAAGGTGTGATTCGCGATTTGGTTAAAAGAAAACGCAAAAATAACCTTTGATTTCGGGCCCGAGAAGGGATAATTGAGCGATTGTCGGCTTCGCAACGGCGATCGTGTCAGCTTCATCGGTTCTACACGTATTGGAAAGGCGGACGAGAAATGCTCAGGAACAAGACGCGATGGATCGGTTTGACGGTGCTGTTGACGATGGCGGCAATCATGCTGTGTTCGTGCGACACGACGGACCACATGATGAGGTCGGGACAGACGATGACGGGGATGGATCGGCAGGTCAAGCCGTTCGGCACGACGCCCGACGGCCAGGCCGTTCGCCTCTACACACTTCGCAACACGCAGGGCATGACCGCCAGGATCATGACCTATGGCGCCATCGTGGTCTCGCTGACGGCGCCCGATAAGGACGGTAACTACGACGATATCGTTCTGGGCTACGACAATCTGGCGGACTACGTCAAGAACAGCCCGTACTTCGGTGCGATCGTCGGACGATACGGCAACCGTATCGCCAAAGGCAAGTTCACGCTGGACGGGACAACCTATACCCTGGCCACGAACGATGGCGACAACCATCTTCACGGTGGGGTCAAAGGGTTCGATAAGGTGGTCTGGGAGGACGAGCCCGTTGACCGCTCCGAGGCCGTCGGTGTCAAACTCAGCTACCTCAGCAAGGATGGCGAAGAAGGCTACCCGGGCAACCTCAAGGTCAATGTCACCTACCTTCTGACCAACAAGAACGAGCTGCGGATCGAGTACGAAGCCACGACGGACAAGGCAACGCCGGTCAACATCACCCACCATGGGTATTTCAATCTGACGGCCTGCCGTCGTAACATTCTCGGTCACGAGCTGATGCTCAACGCCGACGAGTTCACGCCGGTCGACGCCGGACTCATTCCAACAGGCGAGCTGTGGCCCGTCGAAGGGACACCGATGGACTTTCGCAAGCTGACCCCGATTGGCGCCCGGATCGACGACGACTACGAGCAGCTCAAGCTCGCTGGCGGCTACGACCACAACTGGGTCCTGAACAAGAAGGGCAAACAGATGACGCTGGCCGCCGAGGTCTACGAGCCGACGACCGGTCGCGACATGACCGTTTGGACGACCGAGCCCGGCATTCAGTTCTACTCAGGCAACTTTCTTGATGGGACCATTACGGGCAAGGGCGGGATCGTCTACAAGCATCGCTATGGCATGTGCCTCGAGACCCAGCATTACCCCGATTCACCGAACAAGCCGGACTTCCCATCTACGATTCTACGGCCCGGCCGGAAATACGAGACGACCACGATTTACCGCTTCGCCGCCAAGTGAGTCTGGGCGAAACGGAAATCGATTCGTGAATACCTGGAACATGAACAAGTGCTGTTGGTGCTCTTAGAAGGAGTGGGTCTATGCACGCATTGCTGGCGGCATCCACATTGGAATCGCTGGACTGGATCGTGATTGCGGGGTACTTCGCTATCCTGCTGGGGCTGGCATGGTGGGTGATTTTGAAGTCCAAGGACACGGCGACCGACTACTTTCTGGCCGGCCGAAACCTCGGATGGTTCATCATCGGTGCGTCGATCTTCGCCTCCAACATCGGCTCGGAACACCTCGTCGGGCTTGCCGGCTCCGGCGCCACCGACGGCGTGGCCATGGCTCATTACGAACTGCACGCATGGTGCCTGCTGGTTCTGGGATGGGTGATGGTTCCCTTCTACATGCGATCGCAGGTGTTCACCATGCCCGAGTTCCTGGAGCGGCGGTTCTCTCGGACGGCGCGTTATGTCCTCTCGATGATCTCCCTCGTGGCCTATGTGTTGACGAAGATCGCGGTGGGTATTTTTGCCGGCGGCATCGTCTTCAGCGTGCTCCTGCCCGATCTGAACTTCATGGGGCTCGACAGCTTCTGGATCGGTTCGATTCTCGTCATCGTCCTGACGGGCGGTTACACCGTCCTCGGCGGTCTTCGCGCCGTCGCCTACACCGAGGCCTTGCAGACGGTCGTTCTGGTCATCGGCTCGATCCTCGTGACGATCTACGGACTCAAGGCCCTGGGGGGCTGGGACCAACTGCGTGAGGTTTGCGGGTCGGAGATGTTCAACCTGTGGAAGCCGCTCGTGCCCAAGGGGGTGCAAGCCACCTGGGCGCCCGTTCGTGAATCGGGACGCATGGCCTGGTACTTCAACGACAACTACCCCTGGCTGGGCATGCTCTTCTGCGCTCCGATCGTCGGCCTGTGGTATTGGTGTACCGATCAGTACATCGTCCAGCGCGTGCTGGGTGCTCCGGATGAGCGTGGGGCTCGTCGCGGCTCGATCTGTGCCGCCTTCCTGAAGCTGCTGCCCGTGTTCATCTTCATCATCCCGGGAATGATCTGTTTCGCGCTGGCCAAGAGCGGCCAGATCGAAGCGATTCAGCAGACCATGTTCGACCCCAGTGGTGAGCTCATCCGCGAGGAAAGCCAGAAGGCTTTCCCGTTGCTCGTCGCGACGGTTCTTCCGGTGGGCATACGCGGCATCGTCGTCGCCGGTCTGCTGGCGGCCCTGATGAGTTCGTTGGCCGGTGTGTTCAACGCCTCGTCGACGCTCTTCACGATGGATTTCTACAGCAAGTTCCGTCCCAACGCGTCGCAACATCAGTTGGTCTGGGTTGGTCGCGTCGCCACCGCCGTGCTGGTGCTGATCGGATTGCTGTGGATTCCTGTTATCAGGGGGGGAGAGGGCTCTACGATTACCTCCAAGGCGTACAGGCTTATCTGGCTCCGCCGATCTTTGTGGTGTTCTTCTTCGGCGTATTCATGAAACGCGTCAACAGCAAGGGGTGTCTGGCCGCGCTGTTGGTCGGCTTCGCCATGGGACTGTTCCGCCTTGGAATCGACACGCCCGTCAAGCTGATGGACGATTATTCCTATACGGAGGGATCGTTCTTCTGGATCATGAATAACACGTTCTTCCAGTACTACAGCGTGCTGATCCTCCTGGTTTGCTCCGTGGTCATCGTGGCCGTCAGCTATCTGACGAATGAACCGGCGTACGACAAGATCAGTGGTCTGACCTACGCGACGCTGACCGAAGAAGATCGGCGCGAGTCGAGAGCGAGCTGGACCACCTGGGACGTGATCTTCTCGGTTGCGCTGGTGGCGATCATCCTGGCCGTGTATCTGTACTTCCGAGGATAAGCGAATTGCGACGCAGGCATCTGAAGAGGGGACTGTAGCGGATGAAGTATGCGATTGGACTGGACTACGGCACCAACTCGGTGCGGTGTGTGATCGTCGATACGTCGAACGGTCGAGAGTTGGGTACCAGCATCTACGAGTACGAGACGGGCGAGGCCGGGATCATTCTCGATCCGGCCGATCACAACGTCGCCCGGCAGAATCCCGCCGACTACCTCAAGGGCGTAGAGATCACGGTCGCCGGAGCGATCGCCGAGGCCCGCAAGGCCGAGCCGAAGTTCGACCCGAAGGACATCATTGGTATCGGTGTGGACACGACCGGATCGACGCCGCTTCCCGTCGACAAGGACGGGACGCCTCTGGCAATGCTCGATGCGTTCAAAGACAACCCGAACGCGCATGCGTGGCTCTGGAAAGACCACACGGGATACGCCGAGGCGGCCGAGATCACGAAGCTGGCTGAGAAGGACCACCCCGAATACCTGGCTAAGTGCGGCGGAACGTACTCTTCCGAATGGTTCTTCAGCAAGATCCTTCACTGCCTGCGGGTGGCTCCGGAAGTTTTCGATGCGGCTTACACCTGGGTCGAACACGCTGACTGGCTGCCGGCCGTGTTGACCGGGACCGATGCGCCCGACAAGATCAAGCGGTGCCGCTGTGCCGCAGGGCACAAAGCCATGGTCAATGACGATTGGGGGGGCTACCCTGAGGCAGCCTTCCTCGCCAAACTCGATCCGAAACTTGGCAAGCTTCGCGAAACCCTGGGCGATAAGACCTACGCCGTCGATTCCGCTGCCGGCAATCTCACCGAGGAATGGGCGAGCAAGCTTGGCCTGACCGCCGGCATCCCGGTGGCGATGGGTGCGTTTGATGCCCATCTCGGCGCGGTCGGATCGGGGATCAAGGAAGGCGTACTCGTCAAGATCATCGGGACCAGCACATGCGACATGGTCGTCGCTCCGTCAAGCACGAAACTGCCCGACATCCCAGGTATCTGCGGCATCGTGGATGGCTCGATTCTTCCGGGTTTCTATGGCCTCGAAGCGGGGCAGTCGGCGGTCGGGGACATCTTCAACTGGTTCGTCAACTACCTCCAACCGGGCGGCAAAGAAGCCGGTTCGCATCAGTCGCTGACCGAGAAGGCGGCCAAGCTCAAACCGGGCCAGTCCGGCCTGCTCGCTCTGGATTGGAACAATGGCAACCGGACGATTCTCGTCGATCAGAGGCTGACCGGATTACTCCTGGGCCAAACCCTTCACACCCGGCCCGAAGAGATCTATCGCGCTCTCGTTGAAGCGACGGCGTTCGGCGCCCTGACCATCATCAATCGATTCGAGGAATACGGCGTCGAGATATCCGAAGTGGTCAACTGCGGCGGTATCTCCGAAAAGAATGCCATGCTCATGCAGATCTACGCCGACGTCACGGGACGCGAGATGAAGATATCCCGTTCCGCCCAGACCTGTGCGCTGGGTTCGGCTATCGCGGCCGCGGTGGTTGGCGGTGCCTATCCCGACTTTGCCGGTGCCCAGGGGGCGATGTGCGGCATCAAGGAAACCACGTTCAAGCCGATCCCTGAGAACCACGAAGTCTATCGCCGGCTCTACGCACTCTATCGGCAACTCCACGATGGGTTTGGTCTGATGGACAATGCCTTGGCGATGGGTAACGTGATGAAAGAGCTGCTGGAAATCAAAGAGAAGGCCAACGCATAGCGATGCACGAGAAACTCAAACAGCGGGTCTGCGAAGCGAACCTCGATCTTCAACGACACGGCCTCGTCGTGTTCACTTGGGGCAATGTCAGTGGAATCGACCGCGAGGCTGGCGTGGTGGCCATCAAGCCCAGTGGGGTCAGCTACGACGAGTTGGTTCCCGAGCAGATCGTGCTGCTCGATTTGCAGGGCACCGTCCTCGAAGGCGAATTGCGGCCTTCGTCCGACACGCCGACGCATCTGGAATTATATCGCAGTTTCGAAGGCGTCGGAGGGATCTGCCACACGCACTCGGCGTGTGCGACGATGTGGGCTCAGGCTCAGCGGGACATCCCGTGTTTCGGAACGACCCATGCCGATCATTTCTACGGGGCGGTCCCCGTAACCGATACGATGACGGCCGACGAGATCCGGCAGGACTATGAAGCCAACACGGGTTTGGTGATCGTCAGGCGGTTCAAGGGGATAGACCCCATGCAGATGCCCGCCGTGCTCGTCGCCAATCATGGCCCGTTCACGTGGGGCAAGAGCCCCGACGAATCCGTCAAGAATGCCGTCGTTCTGGAGGAGGTCGCGAAGATGGCCTCCGGGACACTCGCTGTCCATCCTGAGCAATCGCCCATCTCCCAACATCTCCTGGACAAGCACTACCTGCGAAAGCACGGGAAGAACGCCTATTACGGGCAAGCATAGAGGAGTACTCAATGGCCAAGGTCACGTTCGGAGTCATCGTCGGCAACCGAGGTTTCTTTCCCGATGCGCTGGCGAAAGAGGGTCGCAAGGACATTCTGGCAGTGCTCAAAGCCAACGGCTACGACAGCGTTGCCCTGCCGATGAACGAGACCAAGTTCGGGGCCGTCGAGACCTTCGACGATGCGAAGAAATGCGCTGCTCTCTTTGCCTCGAAAGCCGACAAGATTGACGGGATCATCGTGACGTTGCCCAACTTTGGCGACGAACGAGGCGTGGCCGAAGCGGTCAAGCGCAGCGGCCTCGGCGTCCCCATCCTGATCCAGGCGGAAGAGGACGCCGTGGGCCGGATGGTGATGGGCGGGCGCCGTGACTCCTTCTGTGGCAAGATCAGCGTCTGCAACAATCTCAGGCAGGCCGGTATTCCGTTTACGCTGACAACTTCACACACGGTTAAGGTGGCATCCGACGAATTCAAGGAGGACCTGAACGAGTTCGCTGCGATCTGCCGAGTGGTCAAGGGGCTCAAGAACGTGCGCTTCGGCGCCATCGGCAGTCGGCCGGCCGCGTTCAACACGGTCCGTTACAGCGAGAAAATCCTGGAGTTCGCCAACATCGCCGTCGAGCCGGTCGATCTGTACGAGATCCTCTCCAAGGTCGATGGTTTGGACGACAAGGACCGGGTGGTCAAGGCCAAACTCAGCGCGATCAAGAAGTACACGAACGTCGATTCGATTCCGCCCGAGAGCCTGCTGAAGATGGCCAAATTCGGATCGGTGATCGACGCCTGGGTCAAAGACAACGAACTCGCGGGGACAGCCGTTCAGTGCTGGACCGCGCTGGAGCAGTATTTCGGCATTGTACCCTGCGCCCTGATGAGCATGATGAGTGAATCGCTGCTGCCCAGTGCGTGCGAAGTGGATATCACCGGACTGCTGGCGATGTACATCCTGCAACTGGCGGGTGAGTCGCCCAGTGCGCTACTGGATTGGAACAACAACTTCGAAGGCGATCCGGACAAATGTGTGCTGTTCCATTGCAGCAATCTGGCCAAGTCGTTCTTCAAGGCCGACAAGATGGACTTCCAGGAGATCATCGCTGGATCGGTGGGCAAGGACAACACCTACGGGACGATCGTTGGACGGATCAAGCCGTCGCAGACCACCTTCTGTCGTGCCACCACCGATGACGTGGAAGGTCTGCTGCGTGTCTACGTCGGACAAGGCCAGTTCACCAACGACAAGCTCGATACGTTTGGTGGCTATGGCGTCATGAAGATCGACAATCTACAGATGCTGTTGAACTACATCTGCCAAATGGGTTTCGAACACCACGTGGCGGTCAACCTGTGCGAGAAAGCGGATGCGATCGCCGAGGCGCTGGGCAACTACCTGGGCTGGGACGTCTATCGACATGTCTGATCCCACCGCGATGAGGTAGTCGCGATTGAATCGGTCTTCGGGACCTGCCAAGGAACAAACCTGGATGGTTTTGATCTGATGAATGCCGAGAAGACCAGTGTACCCAAACCGGTAAGGTCAGGAGCCGAGAGGGCCCCTTCGGTTCTCCTGTTCGTTGAGACGTCTCGCGAGTTTGGACGAGGTCTGCTCTACGGGATCGCTCGCTATTCGAGAGTGCATGGGCCGTGGCGCGTGTACCGGCGCTCGGCCGGATTGGACTCGTCGCTGCCGGAGTGGAGAGACCTGAAGATCGATGGCGCTATTATGCGCGACGTGCGGATGGCAGAGAACCTCTCCGGATGGGAATTTCCCGTGATCTTCGCGCAGCACAACAAGGAGAGCTATGTTCCATTCCCAGCCATCATCACCGATAGCGCCGCCATCGGTTCCATGGCGGCCGAGCACTTTCTCGATCGTGGTTTCGAGCACTTTGCCTATTGTGGGCTGGACGAGTTTGTCTGGTCCAGGTTGCGCGCCGCCATTTCAACGAACGGCTCAAACGTGCAGGCTTCAGTGCCAATGTATATCGCCAGCCCAAGGCGCGGGCCAAACGTGCCTGGAAGAGCGAACAAAACCTGATCGCCGAATGGGTGGAGTCGCTGCCCAAGCCCGTGGCCCTGATGTGTTGCAACGACGACCGTGCCCTGCAAGTGATCGAGGCCTGCAAGTTGGCCGATCTCTACGTGCCCGATCGGGTGGCGGTGCTGGGGGTCGACAACGACGTCTTGATCTGTGACCTGGCCGACCCGCCCATTTCGAGCATTGCGCTGGATACGGAGACGGCCGGACATGAAGCCGCTCGCTTGCTTGACCAACTCATGAAGGGCGAGCCGATGGCCGGCCAGCAGATCCCGGTGCATCCCACGCACATCGTGACACGGATGTCGACGGACATGTTGGCGGTGACCGATTCGGACGTGGCCGCGGCCGTTCGTTTTATCCGGCGCAACCCCAACCGCATGATCCAGGTCGACGATGTCGTCGAGGCCACCAATGTCTCGAAGCGCGTCCTCGAAAAACGCTTCAAGGGCATCCTCCGACGCTCTGTCTATCAGGAGATCCGGCGTGTTCGCGTCAACTACATCATCGGTCTGCTCGTGGGTACGGACATGAGCATCACCGAGATTGCCGTCAAATCCGGTTTCGATGGGGTCGAGCACATCTCCCGCTATTTCCGCAAGGAGACCGGAACGAGCCTGCGGGAGTACCGCAAGAAGCACGTCCCTCGGTAGGGTGGGTTCTCAACCCACGCGGCCTGGGATGCTTCAATGTCGGGTAACGACCGTCTCCAAGGCATCGTCAAGCACCCCGACGAGATTAGGCCATTCGAATTGTCTGAGTCGATCCCTCAACTCTTCCGTGCCATCGAGCCGCGATTCCCCTGCCGCGATGCGCCCGGCCAGTTCTGCCAGTTTATTGGCCAGAGTCTCAGGCCGCCCGTCGTAGAAGAACCGGTCGGCCGTGTCGTCCTCGCCCAAGCCGAATATCTCCGGATAGGCCAGGCGTGTTGGCAACACCGGATACGCCCCGGCCAGTGCCGCCTCGACCGCGCCCATCCCGAAGAATTCATGCCTTGCCGTTGAGACGAAGACATCGGCCTCGAGCAATGCCGCCTCGTAGTCCGCCCGGTTCTCCTGATAGCCCCAGTGGTCGATGCGGTCAGCGAAATCTCGGCGCGCTTCCGCGAACACTCGCGGCGTATCGCGAAACTGCTCGCCGATGACGCTGATGCGGAACGCGATATCGCGCTGTCTGAGTGACGTCATCGCCTCGAAGAAGTCTTCCGGATTCTTGTCATGCTCCCACCTGGCGGCCCAAAGGATTCGCAGTGGCCCGGGTTTGCGGCCCTTGCGTTGGGGCGTCGCTGCGACGCCTGGCGGATGGATGCACGCCTTGTCTCGAATGGTCTGGGTTGCGCCGGAAGGTTGATGATCGGGCATGCGTTTTAGAAAGGCGTCCAGGGCATCGAGGAACTCCTCGCGATGGAATGCCGAGTTGAACCACACCGCATCGGCTGCCAGCGCACTGGTCATGTTGGTCATGGCAAACTGGTAGTCGCGTTCGCTCTCGACACGTACCGGATAGGTGAGTTGATTCTCGTGGAAGTAGACCACCGCAGGCAAGTCCCCGATGTCACGACTAACCAGTCCGCGAAACTCAGCCAGGTTCAGCATGTCCGAGCAGAATACGAGATCCCATGCGGGATCTGCGGGCAAGCGCCTGCGGACCTCGTCCGCGAATGTCACCGCCGCATGCCGCATCCGCCATTTCCACTTGTAGGGTGGCAGCGACAGGACAGTCCAATCGTGTCGGCTCAGCGCGGACCATCCATCCAGGAAGGCCTTGTGACTGCCGCCGTAATAGGGTTCCAGAGCCAGGATGTGCATGTTACCTTCTTCCACACTGCCGTAACGGGTTGCCCACTACGACGTCTCCCAATCGTATTCGATTTCCAGCCGCAGCTTGTGCTGGGCCTCTTCCTTCGCCATGCCCAACAACGTTTCTCGCAGCGCGGGGTCCTTCGTGACAGAGGCCAGATTCGTATAGATTCGAAACGCCGCCTTCTCCTTGTTCATGGCGACGACCAGCAGATCCGCGTAGGTCATCCTGGCATTCGGTTCAATCACCGGCACCATCTCGGCCACATCCAGACTGCCCACCTCTCCTTCGATGAAGCCGACGTCGCGGGCCTTGATGGCCTCCAGGCGGATATGGTGCTGCAACTCGTCGATAGCGAAACCCTCAATCGTTCGCCGCAGATCTGCGTTGGCCACAATCGCGGCCAGATTCACATAGAAAGCATGGGCTTCGATCTCCTGATCGATGGCGAAATCCAGAATGTCCTGCACCGATTTGAACCTGGGCATTGCGTTCTCGTAAAAGGACCTGATTCGCGCCCGTCTGCCGGCGCTGGTTCAGTTTAGCGGGCCGACCCGAGAATGCAAGCCATGCTCCGGACGCGGCCCCCTGCGGGGCGGAAATCGGTTGCGAATCAACCCTGCGTTTGGTATAAAAGAGACTGGCTATGATGGTCTTTTGTGGTTCATCGGCCTCGCCATGGTGGGAGCGATCCTGGCGCGGTCGGCCATGGAAATAGACCTGCATCGTACGTCGAGAGCAATCGGAGAAAAGGGTCCTGACACCGCGAATTTCGATGCATGCTTGCCAGGGTGGGGAGTTGAATGCGCCGTCTCATGTCGCATTGCGCTCCGGGTCCGTTCTCTGGCGGAAGGGGGGCCGAGTTTCAATCACCACGTTGCGGAATAGACCTTCCGATCGGCACTGCCGGGGGAAGGACTGTTGGCGCTTCACCCATTCAAATCGCCTTTCCACGAGTATTCTTTGAAGGAGGATTACCATGCGCAAGAGGCTGGTGTGCTTGACCCTGATCGGGTTGCTTCTGGGCGTTTCAAGCCAAGCGTTAGCCGGCATCACCGTCGCCGAGCAACTGCTGGTCGATTTGCGAGCCGAGGACCTGTCCTACGGAACCGTGACCAAGACATGGACCAACCACGGTACCTTGGGTGACTTCACGCCCGAGGGCACTCCGGTGGTCGAAGACGTCGACGGCCGCAAGGCCATCACCTTTGACGGCTCGAGCTACTTCGAGGGGCCGTTGTCGATCCCTGGCATTGAGGGTGATGGCACACGCTCCATCGAGATCTGGGTCTACAACGGCCCTGGCTTCGTGAGTGAAGAGACCATGGTTTCGTGGAGCCATCGCGGCGGCCCCGACGGGACGAACATTGCCTTCAACTATGGCAATAACGCCACCTGGGGTGCCGTCGGCCACTGGGGTTCTGCGGACATGCCGTGGTCGGGACCGATTATTCCCCGGCTCCGCCCGCCGACAACTGGTGGTATCTGGTCTACACTTACGATGGCACGACCGTTCGTCTCTACGTCAACGCCGAGGAGAATACCACGCGCGATGTGACGCTGAATACGCATGGCCCCAACATCATCCGCGTCGCTGCCCAGTCGGATGACGCCGGCACCGGTGTGCTGGCAGACGTCAACTTCACCGGCTCTATCGCGGAGGTGCGCATCCATGACGGTGTTCTGAGCCCGGCCGCGATCGCCAACAACTTCAAGTCCAAACCGGGCGACCCGACGGCTTCCGATCCCAATCCCGCCGATGCGCAGATCGATGTGCCTCGCGATAAGATCCTGAGCTGGACGGCCGGTGAGTTTCGCCGCGACGCACGATGTGTACTTCGGGACGGTGCTCGACGACGTCAATACCGCCAGCCGGGCCAATCCGATGGGCGTGCTCGTCAGCCAGGGCCAGACGGACACGACGTACACGCCGCGACGTCGCCTTGATTTTGGGCAGACGTACTACTGGCGCGTCGACGAGGTCAACGCGGCGCCTGACAACACGATCTTCAAGGGCGAGGTCTGGAGCTTCACGGCCGAGCCGGTTGGCTATCCGATTGCGAACATCGTCGCGACGAGCAACGCCACTTCGGAGCCGGATTCCGGTCCGGAGAAGACCGTCGATGGGTCGGGGCTCAATGCGGACGATCAGCATTCGACGCTGAGCAGCGACATGTGGGCCGGCACGACCGGTGGTGCCGAACCTGTCTGGATTCAGTTCGAGTTCGACAAGGTCTACAAGCTCTACGAGATGCAGGTCTGGAACTACAACGTGATCTTCGAGATGATCCTGGGCTTCGGGTTCAAGGATGTCACGGTGGAGTACTCGGAGAACGGTACCGATTGGGCGGTGCTGAAGGACGTGCAGTTCGCTCAGGCGACAGGCAAGGCGACTTACACCGCCAACACCGTGGTCGATCTGGAAGGTGTGCGCGGCCAAGTTCGTGCGTCTGACCGCCAACAGCGGCTACGGTATGACCGGCACCTTCGGTCTCAGTGAAGTCCGCATTCTCTACATGCCGGTGCAGGCCCGCGAGCCTGAGCCGGCCGACGGTGCCGCCGACGTGGCGGTGGATTCGATCCTCGACTGGCGCAGCGGTCGCGAGGCGGCCTCGCACGAGGTCTATCTCAGCACCGATGAAGCTGCGGTGACCGACGGCACGGCCCTGGTCTGACACCGTGGCACAGAGCCAGTACGATCCGGGCAGTCTCGACCTGGACGCCATCTACTACTGGCGGATCGACGAGGTCAACGACGCCGAGGCGACCACCGACGTGGGCCGGTGACGTCTGGAGCTTCTCGACGCAGGAGTTCATCGTTGTCGACGACTTCGAGAGTTACACCGACGACATGGACGCGGCTCGAGACGATCTTCGACACGTGGATCGACGGGTGGACGAACGGCAGCGGCTCGACGGTCGGGTATTTCGATGCACCGTTCGCCGAGCAGACGATTGTCCATGGCGGTCACCAGTCGATGCCGCTGTTCTACGATGGTGCTTCCTACGCAGATTTCACGATTGACGGGTCGCAGGACTGGACGGCCGGCGGCGCGACGACATTGGTGGTGTACTTCCGTGGTGCCGACGACAACGGGGCCGGACAGCTCTACGCGACGGTCAACGGCAAGAAGGTGACGTATCCGGGCGTTCTGACGAGTCCGGTGTGGAAGCAGTGGAACATCGACCTGGCTTCGTTGGGCACGAACCTCGCCAATGTCACGGAATTCAGCCTGGGCGTCGATGGCAGCGGCTCTGGCCTGTTGTTCGTCGATGACATCCGGCTGTATCGCGTGGCGCCTGAGGTCATTGCTCCGGTCGATCCGGGCAGTGCCGGTCTTGTGGCCTCGTACGCGTTCGAGAACAACCTCCAGGATGGCTCGGGCAATGGCCACAACGGCACACCGTTCAACGACCCGGCCTACGTCGCCTCCCGTGCGGGACAGGGCCAGGCGATCAACTTCGACGGTTTCGCCGACTATGTCGAGCTGCCGATCGGTCCGGTTCTGAGCACACTGACGGATTCGACGTTCGCGACGTGGGTGAACTTCCCCAACACGGGCGGCGACTGGCAGCGGATCTTCGATTTCGGGACCAGCAACACGGAAGGGTACATGTTCCTGTGCCCGCGCATTCCCAGCCGGTCCGATCCGTTTCGCGATCAGCCGAGCCGCCGGTGGCGACGCTGAGTCGGTCATCCAGACGACGAAGCGGAATGCCGACGAGGGTTGGCACCACGTCGCCGTGGTGATCGACGGCACGACGATGAACGTCGAGATCTACTGGATGGTGAGATGGCCGCCAGTGGGGCGACCGCGACGCTCCCGACTGATCTGGGCAACACGACTCAGAACTGGCTCGGACGGTCGCAATATGCGGCGGACGCCTATTTCGGCGGATCGCTGGACAACTTCGTGATCTACAGCCGGGCCTTGTCGGCCGGTGAAGTCCGTTACCTGGCGGGCGACCGGTAACGCGCGATCACAAGCTGTTTCTTCGTATAGAAAACCGGGCCCGCGCTGCTACAGTGCGGGCCCGGTCTATTTCATGAGGATTGTGAGCAGATAGAATCAGTTGCTGCTGTTGAGTCCGATCTGTACGTTGCCTTCGGATTGGTTGTCGATTCGGTCGGTGCCGGTGAAGATATTCTCCGCGATGACGGCCCGGCGGACATTCTTGCCAAGCTGAATCTGCGGGCGGTCTTGTCGGAATTCGCAGCCGCGAATCAGAACCGTGCCGCTTTGAACCTGAATGGCAGGCAAGGTGCCTTCCTTGCCACCCCATTGGGTGAAGGTGCAATCGCCAAAGCCCACCGTTCCCCGCCCGGCAATCTTGGCGATCTGGTTGCACGGGCCCCAGAAGCGCAATTCACAAAGCGGACGCTTCCTGTGTTGCCTTTGCCGACGTTGATCATCGTCGGATCGGGCCCGTGGAACGAGACGAACTCTCCGTTGGTGATCAGCAATCCGAAGGGGGCGCAGCCGTCTACGACGAGCGATGTGTAACAATCGTCGGCGCCGATGCCCAGGAAGTTGCCGTTGCAGACGCCCCGATCGCTCTTGATGAACCGATAGCCCACCTTGTACCCGAAGCAGAACGTATTGTAGACATACTGCCAGTCGGAGCGACCGAAGATGAAGGCCTCGCCGTTTTCCATTTGCCACTGGAACAGCTTGGGCCTCATGCTCCACCACGGATTGAAGTGGACGTTCTCGATGCGGCCGATGTCGTAGATGGAATCGACGAAGACGCCGCGCCGCAGGGGCTGGCCGTGCACGTCACGGATGAGATGGCGCTCGTTTCGCGTCGCGTCGATCCCGTTGTAGGGGTTGAGCATCTCGACGGCCAGGACCGCCGGGTTCTTGCCCCGCATGGCGATGGCCCAGGGATATGGGGCGGGTTCGGCGTCGATGTGCTGATCGGGGTAGTACAGCACGACGCCCTTGAGTGTGCTGTTGGTATTGAGTGTGATAAAAGCCGGACCGTCCTCCTGGCCCTTCCCTTCGGTGACGAGGAACGTGGTCCCGTCGTCGGTGGGTTTGGGCAGGCCCGCATTGCGCAGGCCATTGTGGGAGGGAACCGACTGCCACAGGCCCGCCAGTGTCACGCCGTCGGGCACGTTCAGGTGGCCTGCGAAGAAATAGTTGCCGCGCGGGGCGTAAAGCGTTCCGCCGCCCGCCTTGCCGACCGCGTCCAGGGCCTTCTGAAACGCGGCGGTGTCGTCGGTCTTGCCGTCACCAACGGCGCCGAAGTCGCGGACGCTGACCGTGTCAGCCATGGCCGGTTGCGCGGTCTCCTGGCCATTGACGACGCTTGCGAGAAGCCCCAGTCCGCCGACGAGAATGAGGGTTACCGTGGTTATGACTTTCTTCTTGTTGTGTGCGATGCTCATCTGTAGTGCTCCTTGTGTTGTCTTCTGCCCGGTGATTCCTACACGTTAAAATCAGGCTGCCAGTCTACCCCATTATGAATCGAATGAACAAGGCCCTGTCATTGGACCTTCTGGCCCGACTGTTCCGAGACGTTGGTGGTTTTCCTGTTGACCGCCCGGTGAGTTGGAGCGACGATGCGTGTCACGGTCACCTCGATTTGAAAGGAGTTCCTTGCCTCGAAAGGAAGAAAGCCCATGAACAAACCCATGACCTGGCTGATTCTCATCGCTGTGGCGGTTCTCGCAGTGAGTCTCCCGGCGGCAGAGCGACAGACGGTGCATCCGGTCGATCATGGTCGCGCCCTGATCAATCCGCAGATGGGCTGGACGATGCACTTCTACTCGAACATCATCGCGAATTACGGGTCGAAACTGGCCCCATCCGATACGCTGGACGATTTCCCGGGGCTCTCCTGTGCCTATCTGCGGGTCCCCTGGTCGTTCCTGGAGCCTGAAGAAGGGCGGTTCAACTGGTCTCTTCTCGATACGCCCGCCCAACGCTGGATCGACAAGGGCAAGCAGATCGCGTTGCGGATCAGCAGTACGGAATCGTGGATGCGCTGGGCAACGCCTGAATGGGTCCACGACGCGGGCGCCAAGGGCTACAATTTCACCGTGGGCAAAGGCGTCGACCCCAACGGCCCGTACTGGGAACCCGACTACAAGGACCCGGTATTTCTCGACAAGCTTGACCATTTCCTGGCCGCTTTGGCGAGACGCTACGATGGCAATCCGAACGTTGCGTTCATCGACATCGGTTCGTTTGGCGTTTGGGGCGAAGGCCACTCGTGGGCCAGCTCCAAACTGCCGTTTGACTACGAGGCAAGGAAGGCCCACGTCGATCTGTACTGCAAGCACTTCAAGCACACGTTGCTGGCGATCAGCGACGATTTCGCGGGTCCGCAGGAGCCCGTGGCGCATCTTCCGATCACCGACTATGCGTTGTCCAAGGGGGTGACGCTGCGGGATGATAGCATTTGCGTGCAGCCTCCGCCCAATTCGTGGTTCCACGCCGAACTGGCTCAGGCCTTCTGGCCCAAGCTGCCCGTCGTTCTGGAGCACGAGCACTACGGCTCATCCAAGGCACGCGGCGCCTGGGGCGACGGCTCGCTGCTGCTAAAATCGGTCGAGGAGTATCACGCCAGCTTCATGTCGATCCACTGGTGGCCCCGCATCGAGCTCGAGGAGAATCGCGACATTATCGACAAGATCAACCGTCGCATGGGCTATCGCCTGCAACTGCGTGAAGCAGCTTTCCCGAAAGAAGTCCGCCTGGGCGAGCCCTTCACGGTTGAGACCACCTGGGCCAACGCGGGTGTCGCGCCGATGCTATCCGGGCGGCTTCGTCGGCTTCGCCCTCAAGGATGATCGGGGAGGTATCGTCGCTGCCTTCGCCGACGAGTCCTTCAACGTGCGCGATCTGCAAGTCGGTCCGCCCGGAGAGGCACCGACCCACAAGATCGACCTCCAGCCTGATCGTGGCGGAGAAGGTTTACGGTTTTGCCCCGGCCGCCAAGCCTGGGACCTACGATCTCTGCGTCTCGGTCGGCCGGCGCGATGCGACGCCGGTCATTGCGTTGCCCTACGACAACGACGACGGCCACCGCCGCTACAAGCTGGGCACGGTGACCGTCCTGCCTCGCGCCGATTGACCGGTATATCTCATATCTGGGAATACTCGGCGGGTTTGAGGTACAGGTTCGTGATCCCGCAGAGGATCTTCTTGTCGGCGTATTCAGGCATCGAACTGAGCTGCTTCCATTCGGGGCTGCTGCCGAACCGCTTCCAGTTGGCCTGCCGCTCGTCCATGCTGTTGAAGACGAGCATATAAGTCAGGTTGGGCATCTTCTCGCCCGCGAGCGTCTGCCCGAAGAAGACCGGGTTCAGCCCCGTCTTGCGGAAGATGTCGATCTCGGCGGTGTTGAACATCTCGATCTTCTTGAGCCCTGTCTTGACGCTCGGGCTCTCGTAGGTCCGCAGTTGGAACACCCGGCCCGGCGCATCGATCGGCGTCTCCATGATGGGGCATGCCCGCGAAGGCCTCCATAAGCTGGACCTGCATCCGCTTGTAGGCGGGGTTGCTGGCCGGGGCGTTCAGAAAATCGGCGCCCGCTTGCAGGAATTCCTGGTCTTCCGCGAGTCTCTGCGTGAGCGCAACGAACGAAGCCAGGTTCTTGTGACGCAGCAGTACGTAGATCGGACTGAGCCCTTCCCACGGGTAGAACACGCCCACCGGCTTGATGCCGACCCGATTCAGTGCAGGGATGGCCGCGTTCTTGGCAAAGGCGTCAAATCCGGCCTTCTGGGCCTCGGTTTCGATCTCATACCGCCGCAACTCGAAGTACTCGCTGGCCATCGCCGCTGCCGCGGCAACCCTCATGCGGGCCATCCGCTGGCGATAGGCCACTTCGGACTCATCGGGACGTTTGCCCTCTATCGCTGCCTTCTGTGCGGCCAGACGGGCCATCCGCTGACGGTAGGCCGCGTCGGATTCGCCCGGGAGCTTCCCCTGTCCGTAGGCAGCCCCGGTGGTCAGTGCCGCCAGACCGGCCGTACACGATGTTCGCAGGAATTCGCGTCTTTGCATGGTGTGTCTCCTCTCAATCTCCTGAACTATTAAGTGACCAAACCTGGACGGTAATGTACCGTCGATCGCCCGCTATGACAAGCATGCGGCGGGGTGGTCGTTGAAATGCGACGGGGCCATGTGCTATCCTCTGACGCGTGAATTCGACAAAGGATGGCTTTCATCGTGAACAAACGACTTGTCTTCGAGACGAGGGGAGATGCCATGGACGATGAACAGAAGGATTTGCGCAGCAGTCGTGTACTTTCCATCGATGCCCTGCGGGGCTTCGATATGTTCTGGATCATTGGCGGAGGGGCCGTCTTCGAGAGTCTTGTGAAGATCTGGCCCAACCGGGTGACCGAGACCATTCACGCGCAGTTGGAGCACGTCGAATGGGCCGGGTTTCACTTCGAGGACCTGATCTTTCCCACGTTTGTCTTCCTGGTGGGCGCGGTGATGCCGTTCTCGATCTCCAAGCGACTGGAGCGGGGACAGAGCTCCTTTGTCCTCCACCTGCACGTGATCAAGCGGACCGCCGCGCTGATCTTCCTTGGCCTGCTCTACAATGAGTTGCAGCGGTTCAACTGGGCTGAAATGCGCCTGGGCGGGGGTCTTGCAGCGAATCGGTCTGTGTTATTTCTTCGCGGCGCTGATCGTGATTCACACGAGATGGCGAACCCAGGCGATCATCGTCGCGGTCGTCCTGTTGGCCTACTGGGCGGTATCGATGCTGGTTCCTGCCCCCGGTTTCAGTGCGGGAGACCTCAGTATGCAGGGTTGTTTGTCGTCGTACATCGATCAGCAGTTGCTCCCGGGTACGCTCTACTACGGATACGGGGACAACGAGGGGCTCTTCTCGACGCTGCCCGCCATTTGTACGGCCTTGCTGGGTGCTCTGGCGGGGCATTGGCTGCGCTCGAATCGCTCGGGTTCGCACAAGACCGCCGGTCTGGCGCTGGCGGGTGTGGCATGCGTGGCCGTCGGGTATCTCTGGGGGCTGGCGTTCCCCATCATCAAGATTCTCTGGACGAGTTCCTACGTGCTGTTTGCGGGCGGATGGAGTCTCCTGCTGTTGGCGCTGTTCTACTGGGTTATCGACGTTCTGGGCTTCAGGAAGTGGGCGTTCTTCTTCGTCGTGATCGGTATGAACCCCATCACGATCTACTTCCTGCAACGGTTTGTGGACTTTGGTGGGATCGCCGAGTTCTTCCTGAGTGGTGTGGCGGCCCACGCGGGTATCTACGCCGCATTGATCCTGCCGTTGGGCGCGTTCATGGTCCGGTGGCTGCTGCTCTGGTTCCTGTATCGTCACAAGATCTTCTTCAAGGTGTAGTCTCAACTTTCGATCGGAGTCCATCTCATGATTCGATGCGCCATCTCGACGAGGCGAAATGCGTTTCTTGGTGTCTGAGTATTCTCCTCCTGCCGGTTGCCGCGACCGCCCAGAAGCTCACGCCAGCGAGCAAGCCGGTGACGTCCTCGCAGGTTCGCAGGCAGTTTGCCAGTCCATCCCGCGAGTACAGCTCCGCGCCGTTGTGGGTCTGGAACGATATGCTCACGGAGCAGCAGATTGCCGATACCATGGCGGATCTGGCGAGTCAGAAGGTCAAGCAGGTCTTCGTCCATCCCCGGCCCGGCCTGATGACGCCTTACTTGTCCGACGACTGGTTCAGGTTGTGGCACGTCGCCTTGCGCGAGGCCGAAAAGCTCGATATGAACGTCTGGATCTACGACGAGAATTCATATCCCTCCGGTTTCGCGGGTGGGCTCGTTCCCGAGGCCATGCCCGAATCGCGAGGCAAGGGCTTGGCCGTGCCAGGAGGTCAAGTCGCCGGCCGGGGCCGACGAGAACACCTTTGCGGTCTTTCGCCTGACGGATTCAGGCTACGAGGACATCACAAAGCGGGTCCGAACGGGGGAGGAGTTCCCGGACGGCCGCTACCTCGTGGCTACGATGCGGCTGGCTCCCACAGGTGGCTGGTTTGCCGGCAAGTGGTACGTCGATCTGATCAAACCCGGCGTGACGGAGAAGTTCATCGAGATCACGATGGAAGGATATCGAAAGCACATCGGCGACCAGTTCGGCAAGCGCGTCCCGGGCTGGTTCACCGATGAGCCGCACCTGGCCCCGGCCGGCGGGCTGCACTGGTCGGACGGACTTGCCGAACGGTTCAAAGCACGCTGGGGATACGACTTGGTCGAAAATCTGCCCGCGTTGGTCCGGCCCGTCGGTGACTGGAAGCGGGTGCGTCACAACTACTACAACCTTCTGCTGGAGCAGTTCATCGAGCACTGGTCGAAGCCCTGCTACGAGTATTGCGAGGAACACAACCTGGAGTTCACGGGCCATTACTGGGAGCACGGCTGGCCCGGAGCCGGGCATGGTGGTGACAACATGGCCATGTACGCCTGGCACCAGCGTCCGGCCATCGACACGCTGATGAACCAGTACAGCGAGAGCGTGAACGCCCAGTTTGGAAACGTGCGCTCGGTCAAGGAGCTTTCGAGTGTTGCCAATCAGATGGGGCGGCGACGCACGCTCTGTGAGGCCTACGGTGCCGGTGGATGGGACCTTCGTTTCGAGGACATGAAACGCATCGGGGACTGGCTCCTCGTGCTGGGCGTCAACACGCTGGATGAGCACCTCTCGTACATCACGATCCGAGGTGCCCGCAAGCGCGACCATCCCCAGTCCTTCTCGTATCACGAACCCTGGTGGGACGCCTACCACGTGATGACCGAATACTTCACGAGGCTCTCGCTGGTCATGTCCCAGGGCAGGCAGATCAATCGCGTTCTGGTGCTCGAGCCGACCACGACGACGTGGATGTACCAGGATGCTTCGATTCCGCCCGGCCGGCTCGCTGAGATCGGCAATCGGTTCCAGAAGCTGCTCGTGGACCTGGAAGGGGCCCAGGCTGAATACGATATAGGCTGTGAGGATATCATCGGTCGGCAGGGCTCGACCGACGGGGCTCGTTTGAAGGTGGGCTACGGTTCGTACGACACCGTGGTCCTGCCCCCACTGACTGAGAATCTCAACTCCCCGACCATGGCCTTGCTGGAGAAATACGTTCAGGCCGGTGGCGTTGTCCTCTGTTGTGGAGACGCTCCCACGTACGTGGATGGCTCACCGTCGGATCGGGGCAAGATGTTGACGAATGGCGCGGGCTGGAAACGTGTGGCGGTCGAGGAAGTGCCCCAGATGGTGTTGGCTCGATCAGATGATGGATTTGCCATCGAACGGCAGAAGGGCGATAAGGGCATCCTGTTTCACCATCGGCGCCACGTCAAGGATGGCCAGTTCCTTCTGCTGGTCAACACGAGTATCGAGTCGCCATCGGCCGGGACGATTTACTCGGACCTGAAGGGTATCCGGCAGTGGAACCTCCACACAGGCAAGACTGAGCCTTATCCGTTCGAGAAATCCGACGATGGCGTTGAAGCCGGCTTCGAACTGCCCCCATCGGGCAGCTTGTTGTTGTTCCTCTCGAACAAGGCCGTCAAGCCGCCGAAGACCCCGGCTCTGAGCACGACTCTGTGTTCGGCCACGCCTGGGACGACGGAGATTCAGAGACTACAGCCCAACGTGCTGACGCTTGACTACGTCGACATCACCGCCAGTGGTGAATCACTCAACGATGTCTATTTCTACCGGGCGAATCAGTTCGCGTTCCAGAAAAATGGCATGGAGCGCAACCCATGGGACAGCGCGGTGCAGTTTCGAGATGAACTCATCACGAAGACCTTCCCGGCTGACAGCGGTTTCACGGCTCGCTACAAGTTCATGATCGAGAAGGCGGTACCAAAGAACCTGGCGATCGTGATCGAGCGGACCGATCTTTATACTATCACCTGCAATGGCCAGCCCGTCTCGGCCAAGCCGGGTGATTGGTGGCTCGACAAGGCGTTCGGCCAGATCGACATCGCACAGGTCGCCAAGGTGGGTGAGAATGTCGTCACGATCAAGGCCCAGCCTTTCACGATCTATCACGAGTTGGAGCCCGCGTATGTCCTGGGTGACTTCACACTCAAATCAACCGATAGCGGATTTGTGATCGTCCCTGACAAGCCCCTGAAGATTCTGAAGCCTGAGACGACCCTTGCTCACAGCGTCAATCCCGATGGCACGATGTGGCTCAGCGGGGGCATCGGATATCAGAATGGTGTCGAGGATCGATCGCCGTTCGTCGAGTTCGATTTGGGCAAGCCCGTCGATCTGACGGCACTCGAAATCTGGGACTACAACGAAGGGCACGTTCGCGATCTGTCGTCGCGGGGCGTGCGCGAACTCCGCGTTCTTGGCTCCGACCGGCCTGATGCCTCTGGGGAAGAGCTTGGTACATTCCGCCTGGCTCGCGCCGGTGCGAACTCACCTGCCGAACGGTTCAGCGTTCAGGCGAAGAACGTGCGTTTCGTACGATTCGAGGTCCTGTCCAACCAGCAGGGCGTGACGTATCCAGCCCAGGGGACGCCCGCCGACAACGGTTTCGTCGGTCTGGCCGAAGTTCGATTCTTCGCTGGTTCGGATCAACACCTTGCGGGCGTGAAGATCCATCGCGTCTCGGGACAGCTTGCGTCGATGGGCCGCACCGCCGACCATCTGGTCGATGGCAGTGGACTGACCGGTGCCAAAGCGGGTTGGAAGCAGCAGGGCCATCCCTTCTACAGTGCAGGCGTTGCCTACCGCCAGCAGTTCGACGTGGGCAAGCCGAGGGGCTCGTATACAGTGTCACTGCCCGACTGGTATGGCAGCGTCGCCAAGGTTAACGTCAACGGTGAGCCCGCCGGCTACGTCGCGTCGCCACCCTGGGAGTGCGATGTCACGCCGCAGATCGAGAAGGGCCGGAACACGGTCGAGGTGGTGGTCATCGGCACGCTCAAGAACATGCTTGGCCCACATCATGCCGGGGCGGGGCTTGGCAGCGCCTGGCCCGGCATGTTCCAGCAAGGGCCCCAGACCGGCCCGCCTCCGGGCAACGAATACCACACCGTCGATTACGGGCTGTTTGAGCCCTTCGTCCTGACCCAAACGCGGAAGAACTGACAAAGGGAGCGTGCGATGGTAGCACTGGGCGTTCTGCTGCACGCCATAGGTGGTTTCGCCGCCGGCAGCTTCTACATCCCCTTCAAGAAGGTCCGCAACTGGGCGTGGGAGAGCTACTGGCTCGTCGGCGGCGTGTTCTCATGGATCATCATGCCCTGGCTGGTCGCGGCGCTCACCGTGCCCGATCTGCTGACGCTGCTGCGCAAGGCGCCGACCGGCAGCCTTCTTCACAGCTACATCTTCGGCGTGCTCTGGGGGGTGGGCGGTTTGACCTTTGGGCTCTCGATGCGCGTATCTGGGGATGTCCCTGGGCTACGCGATCGCCCTGGGGTTCTGCGCCGCCTTTGGCACGCTCGTGCCGCCGATCTTCAACGGCACCTTCGCAGAACTGCTCTCTCATCTCTCCGGCCTGACGATCCTGGCCGGCGTGGCGGTCTGCGTGATTGGTATCGCGATCTGCGGACGGGCCGGCATCGCTAAGGAACGCGAGCTGTCGCCCGATCAGAAACGCGCCAGCATCAAGGAGTTCAGCTTCGTCAAGGGCCTGCTGGTCGCCATCTTTGCCGGTATCATGAGCAGTTGCATGGCCTATGGCATCAGTGCCGGAAAGCCCCTCGCACAACTGGCGGTGGAGCGCGGAACGCCCTCACTCTGGCAGAACAGTCCCGTTTTCATCGTCGTGATGGGAGGCGGGTTCACGACGAATCTGATCTGGTGCCTCATCCTCAACATCAAGAATCGCTCGGCCAAAGACTACGCTACCGTTCGTGACGCGTCGCTGGCGAGCAACTACTTCTTCTCGCGCTGGCGGGCATCACGTGGTACTTTCAGTTCATGTTCTACGGCATGGGCACGACCCGGATGGGCCGCTACGACTTCTCGAGCTGGACCCTGCACATGGCGTTCATCATCGCTTTCAGCAACCTCTGGGCGCTGGCGTTCCACGAGTGGAAGGGCTCCAGCCGTCGGACCTTCAAGACGATCGTCACGGGTATCCTCGTCGTGGTGCTCTCGACCGTCGTGATCGGCCTTGGCAACTACCTGGCCGCACGAGAAGAGCAGAAGACGCCGATCGAATCCGAAATCGTTACAGTCATCCCGATTGAGGTGCAGGGGACCTAAACGATGCAAGACCGCGAGACACTGACGTCCAGACAACGTGTGCTCAAGGCCCTCAGCCACGAACAGGCGGATAGAGTGCCGATCGATCTGGGAGGCTTCCAGACGGGCATTCACAAGAAGGCATACGTCGAGCTACTGAAGCATCTGGGCATCGAAGACGACGTGGCAATCATGGACCCGGTCCAGCAGCTTGCCAGGCCATGCGAACAGGTGCTCCAGCGCTTCGGCGTCGATGTTCGCTATGTCTTCGCCCATGGGCCCGACGGTTTCACGGGGGGGATCGAGACGAATACCCGCGACGGTCGGCTCTGGCACGACCTCAAGGACGAATTCGGCGTGGTCTGGTCTATGCCCGATGACCAGCAGCTCTACATGGACATCTCGCACCATCCGCTCGCCGGTGCGACGGTCGATGACATCGCCGACTATCCATTTCCCAAAGGCGACGATCCGACGCGGTTCACGGGATTGCGGGATGAAGCGAAGCGGCTCCGTGAGGAAACGCCCTACGCGATCTCGACGGGTATCGGGGGTGTCGTCTACGAGATCTGCTGGTATATGCGGGGCCTGGAACGCTGGTTCATGGACACGGTCGAGAATCCGGCCTTTTGCGAGGCTCTGCTCGACAAGACCCTGGCGTTCTGGATGGGCTACTACACGGAGTTCATGAAGGAAATCGGCGACCTGGTCGACGTCGTCATGATTGGCGACGACATCGGTGGTCAATCGGGCCCGCTGTTTTCGCCTGATTTCTATCGCCGCATCGTCAAACCCAGGCAGAAAGCTCTCGTCCAGCACATCAAATCGCTCACCAACGCGAAGATCTGGTACCACACCTGCGGTTCCGTCACGCGGCTCATTCCCGATCTGATCGACAACGGCATTAACATCCTCAATCCCGTCCAGATCAGCGCCGTGAACATGGATCCACAGCAGCTCAAGGACGCCTATGGCGAGAAACTGGTTTTCTGGGGTGGGGGCGTCGACACGCAGCACGTGCTGAGCTTTGGCACGCCCGAAGAGGTCAGGCAGGATGTGAAGAAGAACGTTGAGGTCCTCAAGGCCGGTGGCGGCTACGTCTTCAACAGCGTCCACAACATCCAGGCGGGTGTACCCGCGGAGAATATCGTCGCCATGTTCGACGCTGCACGCGAGTTCGGCGTCTACGACTGATGGTCTTTGAAACGGTAACCGACGCCGCGAACGGTCTCGATGTAGTCCTTACAGTCGCCCAGTTTCTTGCGCAGGTACGCGATCTGCACGTCCACCGCCCGCTCGCTGACGATGTAGTTGCCCCCGTGCAGCGAATCGACGATCTGATACCGTGTGAACACCACGCCGGGCCGGCGTGCCAGCGCGTAGAGAATATTGAACTCCGAGAACGTCAACGATAGGGCTTTGCCCTTGAGCAATGCCTCGCAGCGGACCGGATCGATGCTCAGCTCGTGGATGCGGATCGCGGCCTGATCGGATTCCTGCTCGGCGGTCTTGCGCAGCACGCGGCGGCACGCGCGCCACCAGCACCTTGGAGCTGAACGGCTTGGTGATGTAGTCGTCGGCGCCCAGTTCGAGTCCGGTTACTACGTCGCTGTCCTCGCTCTTGGCGGTGAGCATGATGATCGGCATGTTACGCGTCTTGGCGTTGGCCTTGAGGATCTGGCAGACTTCCAGACCGTCGATGCCCGGCAGCATCAGGTCGAGCACCGTCAACGCCGGCTGTTTGGCCTGGGCCACCTCGAGTCGCCTGCTCGCCCGATCCGGCCGTCAGGACGTCGTACCCCTCTCGAACGAGATTGAGTTTCACCAGCTCCTGTATGTCCTCTTCGTCGTCGACGACGAGAATCGTCCCTTTTCCCATAGCGTGGTCCAGACTGAGTTTCAACGATTCCGGTTCTCTTCCCTCTTAGGGAACCCAATTTCGGTTAGGGAGGTATTTGCGTTTCTTTAGTTTCTCGTTAGCGTCCATGCTGGGGGTAAAAAGAGGGAGGCGGTCCGGGGTGCGCTCCGGACCGCCCGGTAAGGCCGGGAGGCCGTTTGCTTGAGTTCCTATCGGGACCGGCATGCCGTCCAAGGCATCCACCGCTCCGGCCCGGTTCCTGGGGGCCCCCGACGGCCCCTTAACGAACCACACAAACCATACCGTCCCCACATTGCCTCCCGATTAGCCCCCTGTTAGAATCAAATTAGTCCGCGGCTCTTGGAGACGCCGTTAGCGTTACTCTCTGGGATTCTCTTGAAAAAGAGGCTCCCACGGGCCCACTACGAGCGATCGAGGCTTGGCGAGCGAAATCCCGAGAAAGGCAAACCGTTGGCCCGAAACGGACGTATCTGACGGTGTGATTGGTGCAGCAGATACTGTGAACCCTAGGGTGGGCTCTCAGCCGGCAGGGCGTGGTCCACACCACCCCGTATGTGACAAGAAGGCGGCTATCTCGGAGTGCGACTCATGAAACGCAGATCATTTCTCAAGGCGGCTTCAGCTTCGGCGGCCGGGACGGTTCTAGGAATGGACTACTGGCAGACGGTGCAGGCGGCTGTTGCCGAGGGTGCGCACAAACCGATTCCTCGTAGGCACTTCAGAGAAGACGTTCAATTGTCGATCGTGGGTTTCGGTGGCATTGTCGTGGTTGGCCAGGAACAGAATGAGGCCAGTCAAGAGGTGGCCAGGGCCGTCGAGCGGGGCGTCAACTACTTCGATGTGGCGCCCTCCTATGGCAACGGGGAGGCGGAGCAGAAGCTTGGCGTTGCCCTCCAGCCATACCGAAACAACGTATTCCTGGCCTGTAAGACACAGGAACGCGATGCGGCCGGAGCACGGCGGGAACTGGAAAACTCCCTGAAGGCGCTCAAGACCGACCATTTCGATCTCTATCAGCTTCACGCCATGAGCAAGATGGAAGATGTCGATACCGTGCTCGGCGCTGGCGGTGCCCTTGAGACCTTTGTGAAGGCAAAGGAAGAGGGCAAGATCAAGTTTCTGGGGTTCTCCGCGCACAATGAAGATGTGGCCTTGCGGCTGCTGGACGAGTTCCCGTTTGACTCGGTGCTCTTTCCGATCAATTACGTCTGCATGGCACAGGGCCAGTTCGGACCACGCTTGCTGGCGAAAGCCAAAGAGAAGAACATCGCACGCCTCGCACTGAAGGCATTGGCCTACACACCCTGGGCCGGTCGGGCCGAGAGAGCCAGCTACCCCAAATGCTGGTATCAGCCGATCACCGATCTGGAGCAAGCACGTCAGGCCTTGCGTTTCACCCTCTCCGAAGAGATCACCGCCGCCATCCCTCCCGGCGACGAGAGAATCTACCGAATCGCAGAAACCCTGGCCGCAGACTTCATCCCGCTTGGCCCGGATGAAAAGCAGGCCCTCCTGGCCTCCAGCAAAGACGTAACACCCATTTTCCGCACTTGACCACTACTGTCCTCTCGCATGGCTACCTTGCATCCTGTCCACTGCAAAACGTGCTCGTGCAACTGAGTCCCCATGAGACATTCATGGGATCTGCATTCACTTCTGCGTAGAAACCCCGAAGAAACATCCCTTCCCGATCCGTCGGAATCCTCGTTTGACGTTTCAGCGTTGGTGTCATAATTGAGTGCCCATCCCAGAGATCTCACCTGTGCCTTCAATTGCGAGGCGAGCCTCTGCAAATCCTTCGGTGGTTCGAACCCGTCGGCCTTCAATGGCGAAGTGTGCCAAGTCTCCCAGATCACAGCATTGGTCAAGTCTGAGGAGCCGTCAGCGTACTGCAGTTTCTCACGCACCTCTTGATCCTTAGCAAAAACGGCTGCCTCCTCGTCAGCTGCTGGTCTTCTTGCCAAGGGCTTCTTCAACGATAGCCCCCGAACATCGATCAACGAACACACCGACAGGCATGTTGCAGCCCCACTTCCGGATCAGGTCGATTGGAAACAGCACTGCCGGAAACTAGACAGATATATAGACGGAGCACGTTGAGCAAGGTCGCGTTGTACATGTGAATGCAGAATAGCCAATCCGCGAAGCCACCATGACTTGAGGCTATCTCTCCTGCTCTGTAGAGACTCATATACAGTAGGTGTGTGAGTCCATGTGCATAGCTCTGAGTAAATCTCTCGTATAGCAGCCGCAATGTTAGGGATTTGCCCTGATGCAACGGTGCGCTGTTTCTTGAGAGCCGACTTCTACCCTCTCGATTGCATTTTAAATGGCGGTTTGCGTTCCCCTGTGCGTATCCAGGTCTCGTACTTGCTGATACCTTCCTCGGCCTGGATATGACCGCAATATAAGAAATACACGAAGTTCTCTGCAATTGTGCTGCAGCGTGCCGATTGCTGCATGCGTATTCACATTGACCTATGTCATGCTTGATCTCAGATGGATCAGGCCCTCATAGTAGCAGTGGTGCCGACAGAATACCTCGGCCAAGTTGTCTGGACTTGTAGGTGGCTTACCGGGCATGATTGCCAGAAGATCTTGGAACTGTGCCATAGCTCTTGCCAGCCAGTGAAGTCTCCCAAGGTACTTACCTGTCTCATGTTGGATCGTCATCCATTCAGATATTGCGGCCCCATATTCGTTTAACTCACCCTTTTCTATCTGGAGGATGTCCCTGAAGGAAGCCTCCGGTGGCTTTCCGTTGGAAAACTCAACGTTGAGGTGGGATACTTCCCGTAAGGTGAGTCTGTTGATCATGTCATCGAAGAAGCGGACACACGTCATGTCTCCAGCTGTCTGCGGGTGGCCGCCCACTTTCCTAGCCACGGCGTCAAATGGTCTCGTGCTACCTCGGAGACGATCCCAAAATGCCTTCGCAGGACCGCTGCTCGTCAGTTGGTTTGGCCGAATCTGTCCGCGATGTTCTCGATCAAACGCTTTCCGTGAAGCACGGCTACGATGAGGATTCGGTTCTCCTGCACCTGGTATATGACGCGATAGCTGTAGGCGAACCGCTCTCTGATATTCTCATCGCCCAGTTCCGGAACGACCCGTCCCATCCAAGGAAAGCTCTCAATGCCACGCGCCACTTCGACGATCTCCGTCGCGACAGCGGAGGCGTAGAATTCGGAATCCCGAGCGATGTAGGCCGTGATCGCTTCAGTGTCCTCGATGGCCTCTGGCGACCAGACTACTTTGCGGTCCACTTGGCCAGCCGCCTTTCGACCTCCTCCTGGGACAGGGTCCCCTCGCTTTCAGCCCTCTCGATTCCTCTGCGTATCTTGCCGAGCACGTAAAGGTGGTACTGCACGTCTTCCAGCGTACAGTCATCCGGGAGCTTCTGGAGCAAGGACTGAACGTCGTCTTTGGCCGTATTCACGGTAACCTCCACTGATTGCCTGTGTTGGGATCACGTACCAGTATACCAGATTGATGTTGAAACGTGTCAGTCCGATTCTCACCAACGGTGTCAGGGAGGGCGGCGCCCCTTCGACTTCGATCAGGGCCTGCTCACGGCCCGATATCGGGGTTTTTCGCTTGACGGGATGCGGGGCGGTGATATGATATCCATAGAACTAATAGTGAGGTTCTAATATGATGGCGAGGCCGATTGAGACGACGGGCAAGGAGGCTGGAGACCGGAGGCGGTAGGGCCGAGGGTCTTGCGGTCGTCTCTATGCGTCCCAAGATTTGGGCGACGAGATACGCGATGCGGACCGTGCAAAACAAAGCCAATCTTTCGGCGTTTCTGGGCTGAAAATGGGGATTCTCGGCCGAAAAACAAAGCCAACTCAAAGCCAATTTCGGATCGGCTGGAGACGGGAGGTTCACGGCGGCATCTGTGCTTCTCAGCGAGGGACGAGCGACGAGTACAAGGGCGACGGATCGCGCCGAATCGGCGCAATAGGAGTGTCTGTCATGATTCAGCAGGAGCGGATTACGGTTTTGAACGATCGGGAGGATCGGGCGGGGCGGTATGTGTTGTACTGGATGCAGGCGGCGCAGCGGGCCGGGTGGAATCACGCGCTTGAATATGCGATCGAGAAGGCCAACGAGCGGAAGGTGCCCGTCGTTGTGGGGTTTGGTCTGACCGCCGACTTCCCGAGGCCAACGCCAGGCACTACCGGTTCATGCTGGAAGGGCTCAGGCAGGTTGAGAAGGACCTGGCTGGCCGGGGGATTCGTTTCGTGATCCGGACGCAGAGCCCGGTCAGGTACATCCCGAAGCTAGCGAAGGACGCCTGTCTGGTCGTGGTCGACGAGGGGTATCTGCGGGCGCAGAGGCAGTGGCGCGAGGAGGTGGCTGACGCGATTCGGTGTCCGCTGATCGAGGTCGAGACGAACCTGATCGTTCCGGTCGAAGTGGCGGCCGACAAGGAGAACTTCTCGGCCGGCACGTTCCGGCCTCGCATTCGTCGGCAGCTCGATACCTTCCTCGTTCCGCTCAAGCATCGCAAGGTTCGCATCTCTTCGCTCGACTTGCCATTCGAGAATCTCGACCTGAGCGATATCGACAAGGTTATCAAGAGCCTGAAGGTCGACCAATCCGTCGGTCCGGCCCCGGGCTTCGTTGGTGGGAGCGACCAGGCGAAGCAGCGGCTGGAGGACTTCATCGGCCAAAGGCTTGATGGCTATGACGCCCGGCGCAACGACCCTAACGTCGACGGGACGTCCGACCTTAGCCCCTATTTGCACTTCGGGCAGATCTCTCCGCTGCAGATCGCATTGAAGATAGGAGGAATACGAAGCCCAGGGAAAGAGGCTTTCCTTGAGGAACTGATCGTTCGCCGGGAGCTGAGCTTCAATTTCGTCTACTACAATCAAGAATACGACCGCTACGAATGCCTGCCACCCTGGGCGAGGCGGACGCTGGATTTCCACCGGCGTGACGAGCGGGAATATGTCTACAGCCTCGAAGAATTCGAAACAGCAAAGACCCACGACCCGTACTGGAATGCAGCGCAAAAGGAAATGACGCTGACCGGCAAGATGCACGGCTACATGCGAATGTACTGGGGCAAGAAGATCCTGGAGTGGACCGAGAGTCCCCAGGAGGGCTTTCGCATCGCTCTGGCCCTGAACAACAGGTATGAGCTCGACGGCCGCGACCCGAACGGGTTTGCCGGCGTCGCTTGGTGCTTTGGCAAGCACGACCGGGCGTGGGCCGAGCGGTCCGTTTTCGGCAAGGTTCGCTACATGAACGCCGCGGGGCTCAAACGCAAGTTCGACCCCGACGCCTACGTCAGAAAGGTCGAGGACCTCGAAACGGGTTAATGGAAGGGATGCCATGCGTATCGTCATTACAGGAGCGACCGGTTTTATCGGACAGGCACTGTGTCGTGAGCTGTCTGGCGATTACGAGGTCGTGGCCCTGTCTCGCGATGCGCGAAAGGCCAGCGGCATCGTGGGGGATTATGCCAAGGTCGTCGAATGGGACGGCCGCACTACCGGGCCCTGGGCTCGCGAGGTCGACGGTGCCGAGGCGGTGGTGAATCTGGCAGGCGAGAACATTGCCTCGAGCCGTTGGACTCAGGGGAAGAAGGCGGGCATCCTGCAAAGTCGCACGCACGCCGTCAGGGCTGTTCTGGACGTGATGGAGGAGGTGAAGAACAGGCCCAAGGTCATCGTCCAGGCGTCTGCGATAGGCTTCTACGGTACGCGGTCGAACGGGACGCTGGACGAGACGTCGTCGGCCGGTTCGGGGTTTCTGGCCGAGATTTGCCGGCGAGTGGAGATGATCATCGAGCGGGCCGAGCGCTACGGTGTTCGCTGGGTGGCCATACGGACGGGTGTCGTGCTGGGCCTTGAGGGCGGGGCGTTGCCCAGGCTGATGAGGCCATTTCAACTTCATCTGGGGGGCTATGTCGGCAGTGGGAAACAATGGCTTTCCTGGATCAGCCTCCAGGACGAAGTCCGGGCCATCCGCTATCTCATCGAGCACTCGGAAGCTCAGGGCGTGTTCAACCTGACGGCCCCTGAGCCGGTTCGAATGAAGGCGTTTTGCCAGGATCTGGGTGAGGCGATGGGGCGATCCTCGTGGACGATGGTTCCCAGCTTCGTTCTGCACCTGGCCCTGGGCGAGATGGCCGATGAGATGCTGCTGGCGGGCCAGCGAATTGTCCCTAAACGTTTGAGTGATATAGGTTTCGAGTTCAGGCACCGCGACGTCAAGAGCGCGTTAGCCGAAATCATTCGAGGATGAATATGGATCTGAGTGGCTATTTCGAGAGTACGGAGGGGGTCGGAGTGCTGGGTACCGCCGATGCCGACGGCAACGTCGATCTGGCGATCTACGCCCGGCCCCACGTCGTGGACGATGAATCGATAGCTCTGATCATGAGCGACCGAACCAGTCATGCCAATATCGCCGCCAATCCGCATGCGGCATACCTCTTTGTAGAGAGCGGGAAGGGCTATAAGGGCAAGCGGCTGTACCTGAAGAAGACCCACGAGGAAACCGACCCCGAACGCATCGAGGCGCTCCGGCGAGAGAGCCGCAAGGGCCACGATTACGGCGATGCACTGAAGTATCTGGTACACTTCAAAGTTGAGAAGGTCCGGCCCCTGGTTGGGGATTGAGTGCCCTGTCTGCAACTTGTTGCGGTCGCGTTTGGCGTTGATTTGTACTCGGTGGCGGTGTTGTTGTTGCCAAGATGACGCCCGGGATTCTCGCGGAGTGCGCGCTGATGTGCTGGCCGGACAAGATTTTGCAGTATTTCCTGTGACAAAGTAACCGCAGTGCTGTAAAGAGCTTGTGTTGTATTGTGTGTGCACCCAGGCACAAAGTCGTGTGCGGGTTGTTGACACCATTCGCCAATAGAGATATAGTCAGGCTTTTCTAATTGTGAATGTGAACACAAGCACTAACTCGTCGTGGCGTTCGTATGCGGTACCACAAAATCCCAGACGAGACCGTTCGGCGGTTGCCCATCTATCTGCGCGGGCTGATGTTCTCGGCCGAAAAGGGCCGTGATCACATCTCCAGCCAGTCTCTGGCCGATTTCGTGGGCGTCCAATCCTGGCAGATCCGCAAGGATTTCTCGTACTTTGGTGATTTCGGTACCCCCGGAGTGGGTTACAACATTGGCAAACTCGCGAGGGAGATCAAGCGAATCCTGCGGCTCGACGTGATCAAGAAGGCGGCATTGATCGGCATGGGCGACCTGGGATCGGCCCTGCTTGCGTACCCGGGCTTCCGGACCTACGGATTGGACATCGTCGCGGCCTTCGACGTGGACCCGAAGAAGATCGGCCGTCGGGTCGGAGACGTCACGATCGAAGATGCAGTGGGCATCGATTCCTTGAAACGGCGGGGCATCCACCTGGCGATCGTGGCCGTGCCCCGGGCCGCCGCGCAGCCGACGGTGGACCGGCTCGTCGCGGTCGGGATCAAAGGAATCTTGAATTTCGCCCCATGCAAGGTCGAAGCGCCCAAACGAGTCAAAGTGATTACCTTGGATATCGCGATGGAGCTTGCCCGGTTACCGTACTACATGCCGGCCGGTTGAGCGAAGCACCCGGGGACGCAGATCGCGTTGTGATGAAAGACGGCGTTGTGTCGGACATCGTTGAGAACTGTTTTTGAGGCTCTTGGAGCCGGGATTGTGCGATGAGTGTGAAGAAGATTGCTAAGGATGATTTTGCCGTATTTGTGGATGCGCTGGTCGGCAAGACCCGCGTCATTGGAGTCCAGGCCAAGGGCGATCGCTTTGACTTCGCGCCTCTGGCGTCGGCGAAAGACCTGCGACTGGACTACGATGTAACACTGCAACCGCCCAAGAAGTACTTCCTGCCTCCGAAGGAAGTGCTGATGACGTTTGAAATGGGTGGGGCGTACAAATCGGAGTACGAGGATGAGCCTTTCGTCCTTCTGGGCGTTCATCCCTACGATGTGGTTGCGATCAACCAGATGGATGAGCTCTTCCAGCAGGACAACTACGATGCGCATTACATGAAGCGACGGAACAACGCGACGATCATCGCGTGCGATGTGGTCAAGCCGTCGGATAACGTGTTCGCGTCGTCCATGGAAACAGCCGTGGTGAAGGAGGGATTCGACGTCCTTCTGACCGATGTCGGTGACGCCTACGTGGCCGAGTCAGGGACACCCAAGGGTGAGAAGCTGCTGGCCGAGATGAAGGCTGTCACGGCCGATGAAGCCGCCTTGAAAGATCGGGACGCCGTGTGGGCCAAGAACAAGAAGGGGCTCAATCGTCACGAGCTGAAATGCGATGCGGCCTATCTGCCCAAGTTGCTCGGCAAGGCCTACGATCACGGCGTCTGGGAGGAGCGAGCCAAGACCTGCTTCGCCTGCGGATCGTGCAATCAGGTCTGTCCGACGTGCTACTGTTTCAACGTGCAGGACGATGTGAACTGGGATTTCAAGACCGGCAAGCGCGAGCGAGCCTGGGACGGCTGCCTGCTCGACGGCTTCACGAAGGTGGCGGGCGAGCACGAATTCCGCAACCAGCGAGCGGACCGGTTCCGGCATCGCCTCTATCGCAAGGCCAAGTACGTGCCGGCCAAGATCGGCGGCCAGATCGCCTGTGTCGGCTGCGGTCGCTGCGTCGGGGCGTGTCTGCCGGACATCGCCAATCCGGTAAGTGTATACAATCGTTTGATTGACGATCTGGGGATCGGATAGTCGATTCGAGCGGGGGATAACGGCGTATTTGTATGCTTAGGAGCTTGACGAATGTGTCAGTGTTGTACTGAGAAGAAAGATATCTATCTGCCGCAGTTGGCGACGGTCGCGAAGGCTGAGGCCATGAACGTCACCGAGAAGTATCTGCGGCTGACGATGGATGACGGGCAGTTTGACTACATCCCCGGACAATTTGTAGAGGTCTCCGTTGCCGGTATCGGCGAAGCCCCGATCACGATCACCTCGTCGCCGACGCAGAAGGACGGCTTCGAACTGGTGATCCGCAAGATCGGCAACGTGACCAACGCGGTGCACAATCTGGCCGAAGGGGCCAAAATCGGCATCCGCGCCCCGCTGGGTGACGGGACGTACCCCGTGGAAGAGGCCAAGGGCAAGAACCTGGTGTTCATCTGCGGCGGCATCGGCCTGGTTCCGCAGCGGGCCTTTATCAACTACGTGCTCGACAACCGTGCCGACTACGGCGAGGTCACGATTCTCCAGGGGACCAAGTGCTACGAACAACGGCTGTTTCCCTCGGAAGTGGCCGAGTGGGAAAAGCGCGACGACGTGCACATGCTGGAGACGATCGACGAGCCGCACGACTGCTGGAAAGGCAACGTCGGTGTCGTCACGAAACTGATTCCTCAGGTCAAGAGCGACCTCAAGTCGGCCGTCGTGCTGGTTTGCGGTCCGCCTGTCATGTACAAGTTCGTCCTCATGGCGCTGGAAGAGTATGACGTGCCCCACGGGAACATCTTCCTGAACCTCGAGCGCAAGATGAAATGCGGCGTGGGCAAGTGCGGGCACTGCCAGATCAACGACACCTATTGCTGCATGGACGGGCCGGTTTTCCGATATTCTGATTTGGCAACGATGCCGGAGGCGATCTAACTATGAGTAAACCCAAAATTGCGATATTCGATTTCGCCTGCTGCGAAGGCTGTCAGCTCCAGATCGTGAATCTCGAAGAGGAGTTGCTCCAACTGCTCGGTGGCGCCGACGTCGTCGAGTGGCGCGAGGCGATGAGCGAGAAGAGCGATGAATACGACATCGCGATCATCGAAGGCTCGATCACGCGTCTGGAAGACGAAGAGCGTTTGAAGCTGATCCGCAGCCGGGCCAAGGTCCTCATCGCCCTGGGCGCCTGTGCCACCATCGGCGGGGTCAACAAGCTCAAGAACAACTTCGACGACCTGGACGAGGTCAAGAAGTGCGTTTACGGCAAAGACTCGAAGCGACCGCACCTGGCGACGCAAGCGACCAAGTCGGTTGACGAAGTGGTCGACGTGGACTACTGCATCCACGGTTGCCCGATCGACCGCAAGGAATTCACCTATATCGTGCGGTCGCTGCTGTTGGGCAAGACGCCGGAGATTCCGGATTATCCGGTCTGCGTCGAGTGCAAGGCCAACGGTAATCCGTGCCTCTGGCAATATGGCCAGGTCTGCCTGGGCCCGATCATCCGAGCCGGCTGCGGCGCCCGATGTCCGTCAAACGGTTTCCGCTGCTTCGGCTGCCGCGGATATATCAGCAATCCGAACGTCGATGCGGCCAAGGACGTCATCGACAAGTTCGGTCTGACCGTTGATCACCTCAAGACGAAGATGGTTCTCTTCGGAAGCAGACAGGAGCCGACGATCCATGGCTAATACAGTCAATGTAAACGTCCATCACGTGACCCGTGTCGAAGGGCACGGCAATATCGTTGTCAATGCCACCGACGGGAAAGTCGAGAAGGTCGAGTGGCAGGTGCCCGAGGCGCCGCGTTTCTTCGAGGCGATGGTGCGGGGCCGCAGCTACGAGGACATCCAGACGATTGTCAGCCGCATCTGCGGGATCTGCTCGATTACGCACTCGCTGGCCTCCACGAAGGCCGTCGAGAATGCGATGGGCATCGAGGTTTCCGAGCAGGCCGATAAGGTCCGCATCCTGATGCACTATTCCGAGCAGTTGCAGAGCCACGTGCTGCACGTCGGCTATCTGGTGGCGCCGGATCTGTTCGGTTTGCCGTCGGTTGTGCCGCTGGCCGCCAAGGCGCCGGATGCGGTGATGGCGGTGATCAGGCTGCATCGCCTGGCGAACGAGTGGTCCGATCTGATCGCCGGCCGCACCACGCACCCGGTGACACTCAAGCCGGGTGGCCTGACGAAGTTCCCGACCGATCAGGAGCTTCGCGACCTGCTGGAGCGGCTCAAGAATTGCGTGGGCGACCTGAAGGCCGTGGCGCAGGCGGTGCTCTCCGTGGCGGGCAACATCCCCAACTTCACCCGAGAGACGGAGTACATCTCGCTCAAGCAGGACAATCCGCCTACGTACACGTTCTATCACGGCGATATCACTTCGACCGACTACGACGGCACCGTGTCGATCCAGGATTGGCAGAGCGTGGCCAACGAGTACGTCAACGATCAGTCGACGGCCAAGTGGACCAAGTGGCACCGCGATTCCTACACGGTCGGCGCCCTGGCGCGGTTCAACAACAACGCCGAGTTGCTCTCGCCGCTGGCCAAGGACGTCGCCAAGATGTTTGGTCTCGAGAAGGGCAATTGCAGCCCGTTCATGAACAACGTCGCCCAGATCATCGAGGCGGTGCACGTCGTTGAGACCAGCATTGGGATGATTGATGAAGCTGCTGACCACGGGCATCAAGCCGGAGACCGTGAAGGTTTCGCCGAAGGCGGGCAAGGCCAGCGGTTGCGTCGAGGCCCCGCGCGGCATCCTGTTCCATCGAGTACGAGTTCGATCGCAAGGGCAATTGCGTCGGCGCCGACATCTGCATCCCGACGAACCAGAACCACGCCGCTATTCAGGCTGACTTCGAGAAGTTCGTGCCCGAGATTCTGGATGAAGGCGAGGACGCCATCCGCCTGAAGCTCGAGATGCTGGTGCGGTCTTACGATCCGTGTATCTCGTGCTCGACGCACATGTTGAACGTGGAGTTCGTCAGGTAGTTTCCCGGCGATGAGAAAGCCGATAGTAGTGCTCGGTCTCGGGAATCCGCTGATGGCGGATGAAGGGATCGGGGTCGATCTGGTTGAGCGGCTCTCGCAGGAAGCCGCCCGGTATCCGGCGGTGGATTTCATCGACGCGGGCACGGGGGGCATGGCGGTGCTGCACCTGATCGAAGGCCGTCGGAAGGCGATTCTGATCGACTGTGCGTATATGGACGAAGCGCCGGGGACGATCCGGCGCTTTACGCCCGACGAGGTTCGCAGCAGGAAGGTTCTCGCCCACCAATCGCTTCACGAGGCGGACCTTCTGCGGATTCTCCAACTGGCCGAACAATTGGGCCAGTTGCCGGAGCAGGTGGTCCTTTTCGGAATCCAGCCGGTGGTGGTGGAGCCGCGGCAGGGCCTGAGTGATGTCCTGCTGGATGCGATCGGACACTTCCTCGCAGAGATTCGGTCCGAACTGGACAACTGATTCCAGAGGCATCTCCGAGGCGTGGTGGCGCAGAGTTTGTCCATCGCATGGTTGATCCTGGACGGCCTTGTGGGTATAGATAACGTGTGGTTGCAGGCGACAGGCATAGGTTAGCTTGGTATTGACGAAGGAGACGCAATGGGACAGGGCAGGATTCTGATTATCGACGATGATCCTGATATTACCGAAGCCATGACGGTGGTCCTGGAGAACAAGGGCTATGAGGTGCGCGGTGCCGCCGACAGCAGCGAAGGCATGGAGCGATTGAAGGAGAGCCGGCCGGACCTGATCATCCTCGACGTGATGATGCGGACCCGTCAGGAGGGGTTCGAACTTTCGCGGGAACTCAAGGGCAATCCGGAATATAAGGATATTCCGATTCTTATGTTGACCGCAGTGAAGGACAAGACCGGCCTGGACTTCAAGGCCAACGCCGGCGATGAAGCCTGGCTGCCGGTCGAGGAATTCCTGGACAAACCGGTGAAGCCGGACGTACTTCTGGAGAAGGTCCAAAGTCTCCTTCAGAAGTCTTAGGATGGTATGGAAGGCCTTCTCAAGAGCACCAGTCTGATCCAGCGGGCGTACTGGCTGGTCCGACTGCGATGGGTGGCGATCGCGATGCTGGGCATCGCCACCTTTGTGGCCGGTCGGTTCCTGCACATCGAGCTGGCATCCAGCGTGCTCTACACGATGACCGGTATCCTGCTGGTCTACAACTTTGTGCTGTATGATTTGCTGCGATACTGGACCTGGGGGGAGAAGGAACCTTCGCCGCGTCGGATTGGCGGGATGCTGACGTTTCAGATCTCGGGCGATCTCGTCATCCTGACCACCATTCTGCATTTCGCCGGAGGGATCGAAAATCCCTTCGCGTTCTTCTTCGTTTTTCACATGATCCTCGCCAGTATCCTCCGCTCGAAGTGGCAAAGCTACGCGCAGGCGACGCTGGCGGTCCTGTTGTTTGGCGGGGTGATCATTCTGGAGGCGGTTGGCGTTCTGCCGCATTATCCGTTGACGAACTTTGCCGGGCATGGGTTGCATGACAACGGCACCTTCGTTTTTGGTTTTCTCTTTGTTTTCCTGGTCACACTGTATCTGGTCGTCTACATGACGACCTCGATCACCGAACAGCTTCGTCAGCAGCAGGATGGATACGCGCGGGCCAACGCTCTGCTCGAAGAGAAGGACCAACTCAAGAACGAATATGTGCTTCGTCTGACGCACGACATTAAGGGGCATCTGGCGGCGATTCAGAGCTGCCTGGACATCGTTATCGGTGGCATGCTCGGTCCCCTCAACGACCGGCAGATGGACATGGTCCAGCGTGCCCATCGACGGACGGTCAAGTGCGTCGCTTTCATCACCGCGCTGCTGAAGCTGACGCGCATGAAACTGACCGGGCGGATGGAAGCCGAGCGATTCTCATTGAAGACCTGTGTCTCCAATGCGCTGGCGGCCGTTCAGAATCGGGCCAAGAGCAAGGAAATCACAGTTACGCATTCGATGGACGCATCCGTCGACGAGTTGATGGGTGAAGCTGTTCTGATCGAAGAGACGATCATGAACATCCTGTTCAACGCCGTCAAGTATACGCCGCCCGGGGGCCGGGTCTCAATGGAGATCCGCGATCGGGATGACGTTATCCAGGTGACCGTCGCCGATACGGGGATCGGCATTCCGGAAGAGGCGCTGCCCCACGTTTTCGAGGAATTCTATCGCGCCGACAATGCCCGTGCCACCGAGCGTGATGGGACGGGCCTGGGGCTGGCATTTGCCAAACAGGTCGTCGAGCAGCATGGCGGGCGCATTTGGGTCCAGCAGAATCCGCAGGCGGGCAGCACGTTTGCATTTACCCTGCCAAAAATCGAAAGGTCCAGGCAAGCCCGGCAGAGGCATAGCCGGTCACTCGGAGGCCAGTGGCCGAGATGGGGGCGTGACGAGACCGATGCATTCCGTACGACTGTTGCTGAAGGTTTACTACGAGCGGCTCTACGAGCGGATGGTGGCCGATCAGCCTCGCCTCTGTTCGCAGATCGACACGTTGTTGCCGGCTGAGATCGATCGGCAGGGCTTCGGCCCCATGGAATCTCACAAGGTCGAAGCTTACCGCGAGGCGTGCGTGGCTTTCATCGACGAGCGGATGGAGATGTACAACCCGATTGGCATCCAGTACACGTTCGACCGGTCCACTACCCGCCAGGCAGCCGATCTTGAATTCCAGATCAATTGGTACGACAGCCAGCGGGAATTCGAAGATCTTGTCGCGACGGCCCGTTCCCTGATGCGTGACATGCGCGAAGGCATGCCGGACGAGATCTTGTACGACCTGGCTGACCGTCTTATCCACCGGGCAGGGGCTTTCCCAGACCAAAGCATCATTTCGGGCTATACGGCCAAGCCCACGCTTCAGAAACTGCCCGACTTCATTGTCGCTTCGGCAATCGAACAGGTCGTGTGTGAGCGAGGCGCCACCTGATCTATCCGACTCTGCCCCGGCTCGCATGGTGAGTGAAAGGGCTGGCTTCATGCTGCGAGCGGCGGTATTATAGGGCTGCCCGCGTCGACGCAGGTATGGCCAACGGCTATCAGCATCCCATCACGATCAGAGGAGAACGCCATGAAGAGCGCACGGTATGCAATGAGGTCATTCGGTTGTCTGTTCTTTGCGATGCTGGTCATCGCGGCGGGGGCCTATGCGGCTGCAGAAATCACCAAGTACGGCGTCCACGACATGAGCCGGCCGAAGCCGCCCGTGGTGACGCCCGCCGAGAAGATCGGCCAACCGCCCGCCGATGCTATCGTGTTGTTTGGTAGCGACAATCCGGACCTCTCGCAGTGGCAGAAGGACAACGGCAGCCCCGCAACTTGGGAGATTTCGGGTGATGTCATGACCGTTTCCAAGAAGGGCGGCAGCATTCAGACGAAGCAATCGTTTGGCAACTGCCAGTTGCACGTGGAGTGGAGGATACCGGAAGGCATTCCGGCCCAGGTCAAGGGCCAGAGCCGCAGCAACAGCGGCGTGTTCTTCATGGGCCGCTACGAGGTGCAGGTGCTCGATTCCTATACCGACGACAATTACCAGTCGAACTCGACGTACGCCGACGGTCAGGCCGCCTCGATCTATGGCTCGCATCCGCCAATGGTGAACGCCTGCCGCAAAGCGGGGCAGTGGCAAACCTATGACATCGCCTTCCTGAAGCCGCTCTTCGACGAGAATGGCAACGTCGTACGCAAGGCCCGCATCACTGTCTTCCACAACGGCGTCTGCGTTCACAACAATCTCGATATCGAGGGGACCACCTCGCACAAGATCAAGGCCAAGTATACTCCGCACGGCGACGGGCCGATCGGCCTACAGGACCATGGCAACCCGATCAGCTTCCGAAACATCTGGATTCGTGAGTTGCCCGAGGAGCCTTATCTGATCAAATAGGGTGGGCCGTGCCCACCGCTTTCCTTGAGGTGGATGCCGTGGCGAAGTTCATCCGGCTGCGAGTTTTCGTGTGTTGCGCAGGCCTGCTGCTTTCAGCAGCCGTCTCCGGTGCGGACGATTGGCCTATGTTGGCCCACGACGCGGCGCGTTCGGGCTCCACGGCCACCGAGATTCGTCCACCTTTCGCGCGGAAGTGGTATCGGCTCCTTCCCGATGAAGGCCTGATGTCCGGAGTCCAGCCCATCGTCTCCGACGGCAAGGTGCTTGTCGGGACGATGAAGGGCGTCCTACATGCGATAGACGCCGAGACCGGCCGGGACGTGTGGACGTACACTGCGCCGGGGGCTATCCTTCACGCTTGCGCCGCAGGTTACGGCGTCGTGGTATTCGGCTGCGCCGACGGGAAAGTCTACGCACTCCACGCTGACAAAGGCACGCTTGCCTGGTCCGTTCAGACGGGCGCGGCGATCTGGAATGCAGCGTTGATCTGTGGCGACGCGGTTATCATCGGTAGTCGCGATGGAAATCTCTATAGCCTCAATGTCACGACGGGAGCCGTCCGCTGGAGAGCCCTCACGGGCGGGCCACTTCTGTCGAGCCCGGCGGTCGATACGAAGCGAGGTCGCGTCTACATCGCTAGCGAGGATATGCATGTCTATGCCTTCGACCTGGCCAACGGGACACCGCGATGGAAGAGCGATAAGTTGCCCGGCGTGAGTTCTCGCGGATACCACCCCGTCGTGGCGCCGGACGGCTCGGTGATGATCACGACTGCGCCGTTGCCTTCGTTGGATTCGTTCGAGCCGATTCTGATGGATATGGTCAAGGAAGTGTTTGGCGACTTCGCAAGCTGGCGGCACAACGAGCAGGAGAACGCACGCCTTCGCGAGGCCAACTTCGAGAAGATGACTCAGCCAGGTAATCTCGACGCTCAATTGGGCTACATCCGCAAACGTCTGACCGCCGAGCCGATCTATCAGACGTTCTTCGTCTTGGACCCGAACTCGGGCCGCCAGAAGTTCGTGGCGCCGATCGTTTACGGCGAGAGCATGAACGGTACCGGCGCTCCGCCCCTGGTGACCCCCGACGGCAAGGTCGTCGTCAAATTCAGGGCTCTGCTGCGGAGTCGGTACGAGCACTACTCGCCTTTCCTGAACGTGGGCTATCTCGATACTACGACCGGTGACATCACGCCGATCATGGACCAGTCGCGCCGGTATGGTTGGCACGACAGTCTTCTGCTGGTCCACGATGAACAGTGCCAGCTTGCCGTCGCCGGGCGAGTGCTGATCAACACGCACCAGGACAATGTCAATGCGATGGACCTCGACACGCTCCAGGGCTATATCGAGCCGTTCTGTCGGAATGTGCACGAGCCGCAGCCGGGCGAGGCGGTCGGCATCTGGGCGACACTTTTTCGCGGTCAGACCCTCCCCGTGGGTAGGGAATGGCTCGCTCGCGGTACCGCCGTTTACGGTGGTGGCTCGGTGATCGACACGGCGGTTTCCGTCGCTGGTGACAGCTTCTATTACATTCCGACGCACGAAATGAATGCGGGTGCGGCGATCATCGCATATCGCATGGACCCCAACGGCAATGCGAGTAAGAAGTCCGAGATTCCCTCTGCCAAGTTAACTGATGCGGAATGGGACAAGGTGAAAGACTTGCCCTGGGATTGGGATCTGCTCCAGATGCCTCGCCTCGGTCACGTGCAGAAAGGTCTCCCCGAAGCGGTGCCGGGCACGCGTGCTGCGCCGTTGACGGAGCAAGCCTCCGAACGCGTGAGCCAGATCGCCGACAACGAGTTAGATAGGTTCATCTGGGGAGTACCTGTCGTTGATGCCAACGATCGCGCTGGGGCGCCGGAACTGAAGAGGCAACTCACGGACCGCGTGCAAGAGCTAATCTCCCAGCCATGGCAACCTCTGGTCTTTCCGCCCGGAAAGCATCCCAGAGAGGCGTATCGCATCTTCGCCGACCCGACGGAGACATTGCTGACTCTGGCGCTGGCGTATCCACATGTTGACGAGGACCTTCAGCAGAGAATTGAACATTACGTCGATCGATTGAGCGAGCCAGAGGGGCCGTTGGCTGGGCCGGTCGGCAAAGACCACATCGATTCCGATGCCGGGGCCGTCCGGTCGTTCTATGACGTTGCTCCCGATAAGTTGTTCCGGGTCGTGGATGACATCGTCCGGATCGATGTGGCGAGGCTGTACCCGTTCTGGCTCTGGGCCCACGTTACTGGCGATTGGGCCCGCATCGAGAAGAGTTGGGGCGAGTTGCGAGCTCTTGCGGATCGTCCCGCCAACGCGATGGAGGAGGATTGCCGCAATGGATACGTCGCCGGCCTGATTGCCTACTGCCGGATCGCGGCTCACATGGGCGACCGGGAGGCCCTGATCAAAGGACTCGACCGGACGCGATCCGCGATGCGAGACCGTCTTGCCTACGAATTCGCCCATCCCAAAGGCGGATTGATCTCGCAGGTCCCCGTCTCGCGATCTATCTTCTCCCGCTGGAGGCATCTGACGCCTGAAGTGGGACGACTTCTAGCGACCTACGCTGGTCCGACACAGCGGCATCTGATGGACGTCTACGTCGATTACCACCGGCCCACGTGGTTCCTGGCCTGGGGCGTCGAATCGATGTGGCGGAACGAATCGGCCTTCGCACTGCCCACGATGGCCAATGAGATCTTCACCGCCCGGGCCTGGGTGCTCGGTGAATCGCCGGCGGATCTTGCGCGATTGCTTGATCTACCCTGGTGCAAGGCCGACCTCTACTACATCCAGAAACTCGTCCTCTGCATGACGGTTCCCACTCACCTCAAGGGTGCCGAGCCAGCCCTGTGACGTATCGGCCTGTTCGAGCGGGCTGTCGCGAGGACACGATTAGCCGGCAAAAGAAACCTGCTCTCTTCATCATTTCTTAATGTTCCGGCGGGTACTATACGATGGTGTGGATGACGGCACTGCTCGACGAGCATCGCTACCGTAGGGATTTACGCAGACATTCTCGGACTATGCGGGGCGGCGACGATTGACTTAAGTGCCTGTTTTTGCTACACTAACCGTAGATCTATGCATGATCGCTGTTGAGGTTGTTTTCTGCGGGAAACGACCAGGGTGAACCCCGCTGGAGGTCCTGCAGCGGTGCTGGAGGATACCGCTGACGATGCGAGTGCCTATCGCTTTCTTCGTGCAGTTTCTGCTGATGTTTCTTTCCCTGTCCGGCGTAGTCAGCGCTCAGACCGTCTCCGACGGTCCACCCGAGATCGTCATTTCCGAGATCATGTACCATCCGTATCACCCCTCCGACGGCGCCGAGGATGTTCGCCGGGAATGGATCGAACTGTTCAATGCCGGAGCGGATCCCGTCAGCCTGGCGGGCTGGAGTTTCAGCGATGGGGTCGAGTTCACTTTTCCGGACGTTGTGCTGGAGGCGCAGTCCTATCTGGTCGTAGCGGCCGACGCGGATGTCTTCCGCAGCCTTCATCCGGGGGTCGGCAATGTCGTCGGAGGCTGGATCGGCTGGCTGAGCAACTCAGGAGAGGCCATCAAACTCGTCAACGCGGCGGGCGACCGGATCGACCGGGTCGAATACGCCGACGAAGGGGACTGGGCTCAGCGCGAGCTGGGGCCGGTCGACCACGGTCATCGCGGCTGGATATGGCGCGACGACCATGATGGGCAGGGCAAATCGCTGGAATTGGTCGATCTTGCTCTGTCCAACGACTGTGGGCAGAATTGGCGTGCGAGTCTTGAGGATGGCGGGACGCCCGGCCGGGCCAATTCGGTCCTCTCAGATCAGATCGCGCCGCTGATTCTCGACGTCACCCATACTCCCGCCGTGCCGACTTCGAGCGATTCCGTTACCGTCACGGCCCACCTTGCTTCCTCCGAACCCACCGGTTCACAGGCGACTTTGCATTACCGCATAGATGGCGACAGCGAATTCACCCAGGTGGCTATGAGCGGCGACGGGCTCTATCGTGCCGAGATTCCGGCTCAAGCCAATGGCACCATTGTTGAGTTCTACGTCGAAGCGATCGACACCGCCGGGCACGCGCGAACCTGGCCTGCGCCGAGTCTTGTCGACGGCGTGCCTGAGCAAGTGACCAATGCGTTGTACATCGTCGATGATTCGTTCGATCCACAGATCAGCCGCACGCCTGGCGCTCATCCGGTCTACTATCTGATCATGGCGGATCGCGAACGGACGGAGCTCGAGCAGATCGGCGATAGAAGCTACAGTGGCAATCTGTTTGCCGCGGAGCCGATGAGCGATGCCCGGATGAACGCGACGTTCATCAGCGTGGATGGGACCGGGACGAATGTTCGGTACCAGGCGTCAGTGCGCAATCGAGGTAATCGCAAACGCGCCGATCCTCCGATGTCGTTTCGGGTCAACGTGCCCGACGACCGCCCGTGGAAGGACGTTCGCGCGATCAATCTCAACAGTAAGTATCCGCACCTGGAACTCATGGCCAGCATCCTCTTCCAGATGAGCGGTTTCCGGCGGCGAATGTCACCGTGGTTCGCCTCAAGGTCAACGGAGACGAGCCTGCCCTGACCGATATGGGGCGGACGTACGGCCATTACAGTGCCGTCGAGGTCCTCGATGGAGAGTGGGCGAAGAACCATTTCCCCGACGACGACAATGGCAACCTGTACCGTTGCACATACTACGACGATGGCGTCCACGCCAAGACCTATGCCGATCTCACGCCCAAAGAGGCGGCGGGGCAGACCCCCGATCCGAACGACTACAAGCTCAACTACCCCAAGAAGACCAATGAGGCCGCCGACGACTGGTCCGACCTGTTCGCTTTGATCGACGCACTCAACGATCGCAATCTCTCTGACGACGACTTCCTGGCGGCGGTGAACGAGGTCGTCAACGTTGACAAGTGGGTGCGGTTTCTGGCGGTCGATACGCTGATCGGCAATCGCGAAGGTGGCCTGACCAGCGGGACGGGCGACGATTACGCCCTCTACAGTGGGGCGATCGATCGTCGCTTCTGGCTCGTGCCCCACGACATGGACACGGTGCTGGGGCAGGGCGACCATTCGTATGAGCCGCAGCGGGACATCTGGGGATACGCCGGCGTCAGCGGATTGCGGAGACTCCTGAGTTATCCCGACGTGATCAAGCTGTATTACCAGCACTGCCGTGACTTGACGGAGACCGTCTTCGCGCCGGAGAGCATCGATCCGCTGATCGATCGGTTCCTGGCCGATTGGGTCCCGGATTCGGAGATTGACGGAAACTCCGGAATCAGGCAGTTCGTTCAGGATCGCCTCAACAGCGTGTTCTATGGTGGCTATCCTAACGTTGATACGAGTCCTCAGATTCCTCAGAGCTTCGCTATCTTCGGGCCCGATCCTGTGAACGGATACCCCTACACGACGAGCACTACGATCACACTGACCGGTACGGCCAACGCGATCGAGACCCGTTCGGTTCGCGTCAATGGTGTCCTGGTTGACGAATCCGATTGGTCGCAGAGGGACGGCACCTGGTCGATCGATGGAGTGGCCCTGACCCCTGGGATCAATCGTGTGACGGTACAGACCTTCGATGGTCCGGCGGGCACGGGCGAAGAGCTAGACGGTGGGTTCATCGATATCTGGTACGACGATGGTGATACGGCGAGCATCGGAGGGGTCATTTCGAGCGATATGCTGCTCGACGCCACGTCGGGACCATGGCATGTTTCGTCGACGCTGACTGTCAAAGCCGGGGTGACGCTGATCGTAGGACCCGGCGCGACGCTGTTCTTCGACGAGGGTGCAGGAATCGAAGTGCCACAGGGTGGCTGCCTCGCGATCGAAGGGAACAGCGTATCAGCATGTTCGCCTGACTGCAACGCCGGGGAGCACTGCCCATTGGCAAGGCATCGCGTTCGATCGAACTCTCGAAGACAATCGACTGAGCTATGTCGATATGGTATCTGGCGATGGTCAGGGTGAATCCGTGGACGTCCAACGCTCACACGTTGAAATGGACCACGTGACCTGGACGGGGACGGATATACGGATACTCAACGTCGATCATCCGACGGTCACCGTGCGTGATTGCATCTTCCCGGCTATCAGTGGAGACGAGCCGATCCACGGTGTCGGTCTGACCGGGGACGAGCAACTCGTTTTCGAACGCTGTACCTTCGGCACGGCGACCGGTTACAACGACATCATCGATTTCACTGGTGGACAGCGGCCCGGACCGATCATGCAAATCTACGACAGTGTCTTCCTCGGTGGAGGTGATGACGGTCCCGATCTGGACGGATCGGACGCTCATCTCGAAGGCAACGTCTTCATGCACTTCAATCGGAACCAGGGAGGCGACAGCACATCGAACGCGATTGCCACAGGCCGCAATGGCAACGACACCACCGACGTCTGCGTCGTGCGGAATCTCTTCGTCGACAACGATCACGCCGTCCTGCTCAAGGAAGACTGTTTTCTCTGGGCCGAACAGAACACGTTCGTCAACAGCGGCATCGCGGCGATCAGCTTCGGTGAACCCGATCGCAGCCCGCCTCGACCGGCGGGCAAAGGCGCCTACATGACGGGCAATATCTTCTGGAACAACGCCACGATGTTTGAACATCTGTTCGAGGAGCCTCTGCCTGATTACGGGCCCACCGATCTGACGATCGATGATTCGATCCTTCCGGCCGTCTGGCTAGGGCTGGGTGTTGGCAATATCGATGCGGACCCGCTGTTTGCCGGCGTCGGTGACTATCACCTCAAGTTACCATCGGCCGCGATTGGGTCGGGGCCCTGGGGGCTGGACATGGGGGCCTACGCTCCGCCCGGTGCGGCGGTCTCTGGCGAGCCGACCGATTGGACCTGGCGGACGGATGTGGTTCTGACGGTGGGCGGCCCGGGCATCACGGATTACGTGTATAGCCTCAACGACCCGAACGGTCCCTGGAGTGAGGAGCGACCGATCGATACGCCGGTTGAGCTGACCGGTTTGCAGGATGGGCAATCGTATACCGTCTACGTGTTGGGCAAGAACTCAGCCGGGCGCTGGCAGGAACAGCCTAACGCCTCGCGGACATGGACGGTGGATACATCGTATCGGCGTCTGGTGATCAACGAAGTCCTGGCCTCCAATGAGACGACTCTCGAGCATGAAGGGACGTATCCCGACGCGGTGGAACTGTACTACGATGGACCGGCAGAGATGGACCTTTCGGGGGTGATGCTCAGTGACGATTCGGGGCAGCCCGACAAGTTCATCTTCCCCGCCGGGACGAGGATTCAACCCGGTGAGTATCTCGTGGTCTTCGCCGATGCGGCTGCGACCGCCGGCACCCACCTGGGCTTTGCCCTGGACGCGGACGGTGACGGGTTGTACCTGTATGATGCGACAGGCGTTTTGCTGGACTCTGTCGAATTCGGCCGGCAGTTGGCGGATTATTCCATCAGTCGAGTTGGCCGTGATGATCACTGGCACCTTGCCATCCCGAGCCTCGGGGGCCCCAACGTGGCACAGCCCATGGGAGATCCCGACCGTGTTCGTATCAATGAATGGCTCGCGCGGGGCGAGGTGCTGTTCGACAGTGACTTCATCGAACTCTACAATCCACAGGCGTTGCCCGTCGATGTGGGCGGCTACCATCTTACCGACGATCCCGTGACCCAGCCCGGTGAGTCCACGTTGAGCCCTTTGACGTTCGTTGCGGCCGGCGGTTTCGGCGTGTTTGTGGCTGACGAGCAGGACCTTCCAGGCCACGTGAGTTTCAGGTTGTCCGCGGATGGCGAAATGATCGCTCTGTTCGATCCGAACCTCAACGAAATAGACAAGGTGTTCTATGGCCCACAGGTGCCGGACATCTCGCAGGGACGGGCGCCCGATGGGGCGAACCAGATCGACTGGTTCGATTTACCCACACCCGGACTGGCGAACCCGGCGATCGAACAGCCTGAGGTGACACCGATTATTCTCGCACCCGAAGATGCTCCGAAGCGTGCCATCGTTCCGGCTTCTGCCGATGATGTGGATGGGACCTGGCTCTCGGATGTATCGTTCGACGATTCCGGCTGGCTTAGCGGCACTGGTGGCGTCGGCTACGAGCGCAGCAGTGGTTACGAGGACCTGATCGGCCTGGATGTAGAGAGCCCGATGTATAGCCGCAACACAACGTGCTACGTACGAATTCCCTTCACGGCGACGGCCGAGTCCTTGGAGAGTCTCTACGAACTGACGTTGCGGGTCCGCTATGACGATGGGTTCGTCGCCTATCTCAACGGCACGGAGATCGCGAGGATGAACTTCGCGGGAACGCCCGAGTGGGATTCGAGAGCGAGTGGCAACAATGAAGCCAACGCCGACGATTTTGATGTGGCGATCGACGTCTCCGGCTATATTGGTCTGCTCCATGAAGGTGACAATCTCCTGGCAATACAGGGCCTGAACGTCTCGACGACCAGCAGCGATTTCCTGGTCTCGGCTGAACTGACCGGCACCGCTATCGAGTTGGTCGGAGCGGATCATCCGTATCTGAAGGAGCTTCAGTTGCTCGGTGGGCTTCGGGTCAGCGAGTTGATGTATCACGCGGCCGAAGGCGATAGCCTGGACTACATCGAACTGGCGAATATCGGTGATATGCCCACGGACCTGACGGGGCTGCGTTTCACCGACGGGATTGAGTTCACCTTCCCCTCCATGACTTTGGCGGCAGGCGAATGCGTTGTCGTCGTCGATGATCCAGAGGCATTTCAGTCGAGATACGGAACGGCGGTCCCCGTAGCCGGCCAGTATTCCGGTCGTCTCAGCGACAAAGGTGAAGCTGTCGTCTTGAAGCTGGCGAAACCTTTCGATGCAGCGATCGCGCGTTTTCGGTATGATGATCAATGGTATCCGGCCACCGACGGCGATGGCATGTCGTTGACAGCCAAGAGCCTGACGGCCATGGGAACAGCCTGGAGCGGGTCTGAAAACTGGCGGGCCTCGACGCCGACTCCAGGCCAATTGTGAGTGTTTTCAGCGCGCGGGGGGATCAGCTTCTTACGCAAACAGAGATCAGCATGAAACGGATGTTTACAGTCTTGGCATTGGTGCTCTTCGCGACGGCGGCACACGCGGTCGCTCAGTCGTCGCTCGTCATTAACGAGTTGATGGCCGACAACGAAACCTTCCTCCAGGACCCCGAGGGGGATTACGACGACTGGGTCGAGATCTACAACGCCGGCAGCCAATCCGTCGATACCGGTGGAATGTACCTGACGGACGATCTCTCCAATCCGACGAAGTGGCAGTTCCCCCGCGATGTTCCGCTGCAGACCAGGATTGCCCCGCATGGGTATCTGCTGGTTTGGGCGGATAACGATCCGGGCGAGGGGACGTTGCATGCGGGTTTCAGACTGAACAGTGCGGGCGAGGAACTGGGCCTGTACGATACCGGTGGGACGCTCGTCGATAGCGTGGCATTCGAATCGCAGACGACCGACACCTCGTACGGTCGCGTTCCGGATGGCGGCACCACTTGGCGGGTCATCACGGTGCCGACGCCAGGCCGGTCCAACGGGGACAGCGACACCGCCATCGTGATCAACGAGATCATGTATCACCCCTATTCGGAGGCCTTGGGTCACGAGGACCCCGGCGCTGAATACATCGAACTCTTCAATCAGGGTGGTCAAGCCGTCAACCTGACCGGCTGGCAACTCGCAGGAGCCGTCGAGTTCGCGTTCGGTGATGTGACGCTGGCGTCCGGCGACTATCTGACGGTGGCGGCGGACGTGGGGACCTTTGAGACGCAATACTCCGATGTCGCTCGTGTTGTCGGCGGCTGGGCCGGTCGGCTGAGCAACTCGGGCGAGACGGTCGAGTTGCGCGATGCCTCAGGCGATCTCGTCGACCATGTCCGGTACGCCGACAGTGGGGACTGGGGCGTTCGCGAACTGGGGCCATCCGATCGTGGTCATCGCGGCTGGGTCTGGCGCGACGATCACGACGGCGGCGGCAAGTCGCTGGAACTGATCGATCCGGCGATGCCCAATGAGTATGGTGCGAACTGGGCTGCCAGCCTGGACGTCGGTGGAACACCAGGCCGCGCCAATTCCGTCGTGGTCGGCGATATCGCGCCTTTGATCGCCGATGTGCAGCACACGCCGGTGATTCCGGGCCCACTCGATCCGGTGACCGTCACCGCAACGGTAATCGACGAATCCTCGGCCCGTTCGACGGTGGACCTGCGATATCGCATCGACCGCTCCGAATACGCCGACCGAAGCAGCTATCCCACGTTCGACGCCAGCGACTATGTGGTTGTGCCTATGTTCGATGATGGGGCTCACGGCGATGGCGTGGCGGGCGATCGCGTATACGGCGCGGAGATCCCACCTCAGTTTGACGGCGCGGTCGTTGAGTTCTATGTCGAGGCGGTCGGCAGCAGCGGGCTGGTTCGCACGTGGCCCGCCCCGAGCATCATGGACGATCAGTTCGCGCAGATAACGAACGCGCTGTATCGCGTAGACGCGGCGTTCAATCCCTACACCTATTGGCAGATCGGCAGCCAGCCTCTGTACTACATGGTGATGACGGAGATGGAACGCGGCCGGCTCGCTTACATTGGCAGCCATAGCAGTGAGGCCTTCTCGCACGCTCAGATGAACGGGACGTTCATCAGCATCGATGGTGCGGACATCCTCGTCCGTTACAACGTTGGTATTCGCAATCGTGGCAACGGCTCTCGCACCCCGCCTCCGAACAACTACCATGTGAACTTCCCGACCGATCGACGCTGGAAGGGTGTATCGGCGATCAACATCAACAGCAAATACACCTACAATCAACTGCTTGGCCAGGCGATCTTTCAAATGGCCAACCTGCCTGCCCTCGACGCCAAGCGCGTACAGGTGCGGGTTAACGGCGAGGACCTGGCGCCGCTGGACCCCGGGCGCATGTATGGTTCGTACGTGCATCTGGAGGTATACGACAGCGACTGGGCCGACAACCACTATCCTGATGACAGCCAGGGCAACATCTATTCTTGCATCAGTCGAGGACGATACTGCGATCTGCGGTATCGAGGCAGCGAGCCGAACGACTATGGTTTCGACGATGCCTACGTCAAGAACACCAACGCGTCAATCAATGACTTTTCCGACCTGATCGGGCTGACCTACGCGCTGGATCGGTCACCCGATGAGACATATGTCCAGGAGGTGGAGCAGGTCGTTGACGTCGATCAGTGGATGCGGTGGTTCGCTCTGGAGGCGTTGCTGTCCAATCGCGAGACCAACCTGAGCAATGGCTATGGTGATGATTACTGCATGTATCGCGGTGTCGACGACCCTCGTTTCATCCTGCTGCCCTACGATCTGGACACCATATTGAATGCGCCCGACCCACGGACGTCGATCTGGCTGGCCGGAAGGCTCGACAGCCTGCCGGTCGTCAGACGCTTTCTCACGCACCCCGCGTTCGTCGGACGCTACTACGCGCAGTTGAAGGATCTTTGCGAGACTCTCTTCACAGCCGAGCAGTTTAACCCGTTGGTGGAGCAGGTGCTTGGAGGCTGGATCCCTCAGCAGAATATCGAGGCCATCGAAAGCTTCGCGGCGGCCAGACGGGAGTATGTGCTCTCGCAGATTCCCGTCGAGTTTTCCGCAGGCAGCGACCTGCCTGTGCTTTCAGACTATCCTATGACATCCGATCCCTACGCCCGTGACGCCGACGTCCGCGGTACGGCGGACGCCACGCGGACGCAGTCGGTACTGGTCAACGGCTTGCTCGCTCAATGGTCTCCGCAGCAGGGAGAATGGGCTCTGGGCAGGACCATGTTCGACTTGTTGCCTGGTGTCAACCGGATGATAGTCGAGGCCTTCGACGGTCCCGATGGAACGGGTAACAGGCTGGCCGAAGGATTTGCAGATATTCACTATGAGACGGGTTCGACGAACGACTATCCGAAGGCATCTGCTTTCAATGAAGTAATCTATTCCGACGAACACTCAGGGGTGAATCTGATCGTTCGGGACAGCTATCTTCCGGACGTTCCCATCCTGGTTCGTGTCGAGTTGATTGGAGACGACGGTCTCGTCGACCGCGACGCGTGGGATGCCACCGCGATTCTCTCCGTTTCCGACAACCCCGCCATTCACCTTTCGGCGAACCAATGCACGCTGTTGAACGGTCTTGGCAGCGCACTGGTGACAGTCACGGGGCAAGGCGACTTCACACTGACCGTTCAGGTTGATGGAGCCGAGGCGAGCGTGAGGCTGGTCGACGTAAGCAGCCTGCCTGTCAAGATCGCATCGGGGACTTTGGATCGTTCCGAGACCTGGAGCGACGTCTGCTACATTACCGGGGGCGATTTCACGATTCCGTCAGGCGTTACGCTGACGCTCGACCCTGGCACGCTCGTACTGATCGAAGGCGTCCCTTCCGGCAGCAACGGAACGGATATCGATGTCCGAGGCTCGATTCAATCGCTTGGTACGGCGGATTCCCCCGTGACGTTTACTGCGATTGGCGCCGGCCAGAACTGGGGGGAATTTCACTTTGTCGACGCAGCGCCTTCGACGTTTCGATATACGAATATCACCCGGGCCGGCCGCTCGCCTGCGGTCGGGCATTCACATTCCGGTCCGGCTATTCGCGTCGCCAATTCGACTCTCCTCTTCGACCATGCTTCATTGACCGACCACGCAGGCAAGATCATGGACGCCGGCGCCGGTACGGATCTGACGTTTCGCCAATGCCTGTTCGCACGATCCGTAATGGGGCCGGAGATCGCGGGCACCGCGTTGCTGTTCGAGGATGGCTGGATCGCGGATATGCACGCCGGTGACGATGCTGACGGGATCTATATTCACGATCAACTCGCCGGCCAGCAGTGTCTAATTCGGGGCAGTGTGCTCGCTCGATGCGACGACGATGGGATCGATACGCTCGGCTCCGAGATTCTGGTCGAGGACACGATCATCCGGGACTGCAAGGATAAAGGCGTCAGCGTCTATGCCGGGCGAACGACAATCGATCATTGTCTGATCGTCGCCAACAATGCTGCACCTGAGGACACCACGGTTTCCAGTGTCACCGCCAAGGCGCACGAGGGTTCCAGCGCGACCGTGGACATCGATCACACCACCGTCGTGACGTCGAAAATAGCAGGCCATGTGGATGTCGGTCTTCAATCTCACAACAAAACCGGCGTCACGTCAGGGATTATTGTCTTCAACGTGACGAATTCGATCGTGGATGCCACGGTTCCGGTGGAGGTTCAGGAGCCTTACCTGCGGTCCGACGTGCACATCAGCCATTCGTGTCTGACGGGGGAGGATTGGCCTGGCGAGGGCAATCTGAATGCGGATGCGTTGTTCGTCGACTCGCAGAGCAATGATTATCGCCTGGCCGCCACATCTCCGTGTATCGATGCGGCTGCTCCAGGTGATTTGCGGCGAGATCTTGGGTACTATCAAGTGATCAGCCCTGTCCCATCGAGTATTGTATCGGGCTCGGATCTGTTCTGGACGGCCGACGAAGGACCCTATCGGATCACCGCCGACATGACCATTCTGCCCGATGTCACGCTGACGATCGGCGCGGGGACGACGGTCTTTTTCGATCCGAATGTGCGGATGACGATTGAAGGCCGACTCGTGGCCGAAGGGACGCCGTATCGGAGCATCCGTTTCACACGCACGCCCGGACTGAGCGGCGCCTGGAAGGGGCTGCAATTCGTCGACTCGGCGAACGACAGTGAAATCCACTACGCTGTGATAGAGTACGGCCGGACGAACAGCGGCATGGTCGGCCTGGAGAATTCCGAACTCCTGCTCGATCACGTTACCTTCGACCACACGGATCTCAGACGGATTCGTACGATCGATTCCTCGCTCATCGTGCGGGGCTGTGTGTTCACGGACATGTTCGCTCCGGGCGAGCCTCCCTCGACGGACAATCTCAGCGAGCACATCTGGGGTAGTGGCGTGCCCGCAAACGGCTCGTTCATTATTGAAGGCAGTGTCTTCGGACGTACGCCCGGCCATAACGACGCCATCGACTTCGACGGCGCAACGCGCCCCGATGCGATTCCGCAGATTCTTGACAACGTCTTCACGGGCGGGGGCGACGATGCGCTCGATCTGGAAACCGACGCCCACATCGAAGGCAACGTATTCATGAATTACGTGAAGGACCGCTACAATCACACGCCTCGCGAGTCTAACGTAATCTCGGCCGGTGCGGGCAAGGACTACATGGTTGTCCGCAACGTCTTCCAGCATGTCGAGCACGTCGCACAGATCAAGAACCGGGCGTTTATGTGGTTCGAGAACAACACCGTCGTCGACGCCAATGCGGCCGCCTTCTACTTCGAGATTCCGGGCCAGACGCTCTCGCCCGGTCGGGGTGCGTGGATGGACTCATCCATCTTCTGGCAGTGTCCCACGTTACTGGAGAGTTTCTACGTCGACGATCCGAACTGGGGCACGACGGACATCAGCGTCGATCGATGCCTGTTGCCGGGGGACTGGCACGAACTGGGCGAAGGCAATCTCGACGCCGATCCGTTGTTTGCCGGCGAAGAGGATTTCCATGTTGAAGCCGATGTCAGCCGCTCGCGGGGCGGGAATGCTGGGACTGGACATGGGGGCATTCGTTCCGGCCGGTGCTTGTGTTGCGGGCGAGCCTCAGGACTGGACGTTCCGCACCGAAGTCACGCTGAACGTGGGTGGCCCCGGTATTACCGATTACGTCTACAGCGTTAACGACCCGAACGGGCCGTGGAGCGAGGAGACGCCCGTTAGTGTGCCGATCTTGTTGACGGGTCTTCGGGATGGGCAGTCCTACACGGTCTACGTTCGAGGCAGGAATTCGGCAGGTGTCTGGCAGGAGGAGCCCAACGCATCGCAGACCTGGACGGTGGATACCACGTATCGGCGACTCGTCCTCAACGAGATTCTGGTTGTCAACGAAGCCTATGAGCATGAAGGGACGTTCCCGGCGCTTGTCGAGTTGTACTATGACGGTCCATCGGCTGTGAGTCTTTCGGGCATGAGCGTGAGCGACGATCCGCAGCAGCCCAGCAAGTTCGTCTTCCCGGCCGGCATCGCTATGAATCCGGGCGACTATCTCGTTCTGTACGCTCGGGATGGTGTCACCACATCAGGCGTCGACCTGGGCTTTGCCCTCGATCCGGAGGGCGGGGAGATCGGCCTGTACGACCGGGACGGCAGTCTGGTCGATTCGGTGCAGTTCGGACATCAGTTGCCCGATCTGTCCATCGGCCGAACCGGAGGCGATGGCGAATGGCGGCTGGCGCTTCCGACGCTTGGCTTGCCGAATGAGGTTCAGCCTTTGGGCGATCCATCTGCTGTCAAGATCAACGAGTGGCTGGCTGAGGCGGAGGTGCTCTTCACGGACGACTTCATCGAGTTGTACAACCCGGGCGATTCTCCTGTCGACATTGGAGGTCTCCACCTCACAGACAATCCGATGACCCAGCCCGACAAGTATCGAATCACGCCGTTGACCTTCATCGCGAGCCAGGGATTCGTGGCACTCACCGCCGACGGTCAGGATGCCCCGGGCCATGTTGATTTCAAGCTCTCACCCGATGGTGAACTGCTCGGTCTATTCGACCCAAATCTCAAGGAGATCGACAGGGTCATATTCGGTCCGCAGACGTCTGATGCGTCTCAGGGCCGAGCGCCAGACGGATCGGGTCGGACGGACTGGTCGGAGCTGCCGACGCCCGGAATATCGAACCCCGTGATCCGAGACGCGAGTGCCACATCGATGACACTTGTTCCTGAGGACTCTGACAAGCAAGTCATCGTACCGACGTCTGCCGACGAGGTGGACGAGGGCTGGAAATCCGATCCGACGTTTGACGACTCGGCGTGGCTACGATCCTCCGGCGGACCGGGAGGGATCGGGTACGAGCGAAGCGTGGGATACGAAGATTGGATCAGTCTGGACGTCGAGAATCAGATGTACGGCGAGAACACAAGCTGCTACATCCGAATCCCGTTTACGATTGCAGCGGGACAGTCTGACCTGATCAATGAACTGATGCTGAGTCTTCGGTACGACGACGGGTTCGTGGCGTATCTCAACGGCACCGAGGCCGCCCGCATGAACGTCACAGGGCCGCCGCAGTGGGATTCCGAAGCCGAGGCCGACCACGAGTCCTACTCACAAGCATTCGACGTCGTATTCGATGTGTCGCAGTATGCGAGTCAGCTCCGCGAAGGCCAAAACGTACTGGCGATTCAGGGCCTGAACGTCTCAAGAACAAGCAGTGACTTCCTCATCTCGGCCATGCTCGAAGGAACTTCGATCGAGGGTGGGGGCGAGCATCCCTATCTCAAAGAGCTTCAGTTGCTGGACTTCCTGCGCGTCAGCGAGCTGATGTATCACGCACCGGCCGGGGACAGCCTGGACTATATCGAGTTGCGAAATGTTGGTGACGTTCCCCTGGACCTGACGGGGCTGCGTTTTACCGACGGGATTCAATTCACGTTCGGCGCGATGACGCTGGCCCCGGACGAATGTGTGGTGGTTGTCGACGACCTCGCGGCATTCCGGTCCGACTATGGGTCTGAACCGATCGTGGCAGGGGAATATTCAGGCCACCTCGCCGATGGCGGAGAAGACATCGTGTTGAAGCTGGCCTCGCCCCTGGAGGCCGCGATTATGCGTTTCCACTATGCGGATGACTGGTATCCGACCACGGACGGGGACGGTCAATCCCTGGCGATCGAGGACATGACCGTCCCGGCCGTGACCTGGAGCAGTCCCGAAAACTGGTACGCATCGCCGCCGACACCGGGCCGGCCGTGACGCGAGCATTATCGGTTCATGCCTGTCCTATTCCTTGGCGACCATCGTGACGGGCTGTGCCGGACCTTCGGGATTCAGTGCCTCACAGGCAGCCAGAGCGGCCACGATTTGGTCCGGTTCCGATGCATCGACACAGTAGACCGTGCCGCCTGCGCCTCGAAGTCTTTGGCAAAGCTCTCCCAGTTTTCTTCATATCGCTCGGCCGCTCTCCTTCGGCCGCCGCCGGTCGTTTCGACAGACTCCATAATCGTCGGGATTCGTGTATCGGACGACAAGGTTCTTGTCCTTGAGAATGAAGGCCGCGCCCGCGGTCTGGTGGTCGATGCAGAGACGGCGGTCGATGCGGACCTTGTCCAAGCCCTGGGACTGAAGGTATTGGCGGACGATATGTTCGCCGTCGGCTGCTCTGGTCTCCTGCAACTTCTCACTGGAGACGTACCGGCCGCGTGAGACCGTTCTGCAGGATCTCGGGCGGGCTGCCGGGCGTCTGCACTGAGGATGCGCACGTTTCGACGACCTGGACCACAGGGCACACTGTCGTCGGCCAGTAGGTGTAGTCGAGGACCAGACCGGAACTGTGATAGTTGTACGCATACGGCGAGTACCGAACGCCGTCGAGGACCAGGCCGGAGGTGTGCAGGTTGTACGCGTACGGCGAGTACTTGAGTCCGCCGCGGATCAGCCCCGAGCTGTGGTAATTGAACGCGTAGGGACTGTAATGCACACGATACCGCTGCGAGCTGTTGCAGTTGGCATGGCTCACGGCCGGTGCCAGCGCCACGATCGCGACCAAAAGTGAAATCCGTTTCATTTGGCTCTCCTTTTCTTAGGTAAAGGGTTCCTCCTGAGTTTCCCTTCTCATCACCCTCTCCTAAGCTGGGAGTTGTGTGGTCTGTGCAACCTCCTTTCTTTTCATTACCCTCGTGTGTTATCGGGACGGACGCGTGGGTTGAGAATCCACCCTACGAGCCGATGATTGTCGTGCGCATGCGCAGAAATGCAAATCGAGATGACATCAACCTCCTTGTCAATTCTTTCCGTACCCACTCCGTTGGCTGGAACGCGGACAGGCCCGAGTCCCAGGGTTAGTTACGCCAAAGCGTAAAGGCGGTTCAGAGTCGGCGACTGTCGCGTCAGAGCGATGTTAGGTTCGCGTCAAGCCTGATGCCCCCCGCGGGCGGCTTGATCTGCACCGTCTTTTCTCCGTATCGAACGGTGCACGAATTGTCGCCGGAGCCTCTGATATACGCCTCAGTGAGCATACCATTTTTCCACGCGATGTCAAGTGTGAATCCGCCGCGAGCGCGAAGCCCCTTGACGTGTCCGGTGCTCCAGGCCTCGGGCAGAGCGGGCAGCAGATGGACCTGCCCGGCGTGGCTTTGCAGCAGCATCTCGGCGACGCCGGCCGTGCCGCCGTAATTGCCGTCGATCTGGAAGGGGGGATGATTATCGAACAGGTTCGGATGGGTTGACTTGGTCAGCAGGGCGACGACATTCTCGTGCGCCTTGTCGCCTTCCAGGAATCGGGCCCAGAAATTGATGATCCAGGCCCGGCTCCACCCGGTGTGGCCGCCTCCGTGAGCCAAACGGTACTCGATGCTCTTTCGGGCCGCTGCGATCATCTCCGGGGCATTCTGGTAGGTGTATTGCCTGCCCGGGTGGACGCCGAACAGGTGGGAGATGTGCCTGTGACCGGGCTCGGCCTCTTTGAAAGGCTCGGCCCATTCGAGCAGCCGGCCGTCCGCGCCGATGCGAGGCATGGCGAGTCTCTCTCGTGCGGCGTGCACTTGCCCGATGAAGTTATCATCAATTCCGAGGACACGAGCCGCCTGGATGGTGTTGGTGAACGTGTCCCAGATGATCTCCTGATCCATCGACGGACCCATCGAGAGAGAGACTCTCTTGCCGTCCGGGGTGATGAAGCTGTTCTCGGGCGAATTGGAGGGACCCGAGACGAGCTTGCCCGTTTTCGGGTTTTCCACGAGCCAGTCGAGAAAGAAGAGGCTGGCTTCCTTGAGGACCGGATAGGCTCGGGTTTCAAGGAATTCGCGATCTCCCGTGAAGCGGAAGTGCTCCATGAAGTGTTGCGTGCACCAGGCGCCGCCCATCGGCCACATCCCGTACACGACGTTGCCAAACGGGCTGGTATGGAACCAGGCGTCGGTCGTGTGGTGCGCGACGAAGCCTCGGCAATTGTACACGTCTCGCGCGGTCTTGCGGCCCGAGGGCAGCAGTGCTTCAGTCAGTCGGAAGAAGGGCTCGTGAAGCTCCGACAGATTGCACACCTCGACCGGCCAGTAGTTCATCTGGATGTTGATATTGATGTGATAATCGGCGTTCCACGGGGCTTCCAGATGGTCGTTCCAGAGGCCCTGAAGGTTGCTGGGCATGCAGCCCGGCCTGGAGCATGAGATCAGCAGATATCGCCCAAACTGGAAGTACAGGGCCGCCAGCGCCGGGTCGTCAGCGCCGGCCTGGAGTGCCTTGAGTCGTTCGTCGGTGGGCTGTTGGGCCGCAGTCGTCGTGCCCAGATCGATATCCACACGCCGAAACAGCCTCCGGTGCTCGGCGATATGGTCGGCCTTGATCCGATCGTAGTCCCTGGCCCGAGCGGTCGCCAACTGCTTCGCACAGGTCTTGGCAAGATCTCTTTCGAGTGGATGGTACGGATCATCGAAGTTGTAGTCCGTTGCCGCCGTCAGCAGGAGTGTCACGGCATTGGCCTTGTCGATCGAAAGGGTCTTGTCCTCAACCACAACCGATCCACCTTCGAGCTTTGCCTGAACCTGAGTATGATAGCGAACGCCCTTGTGTTTACCTTCCTGGCTGGCTTGTCCAAACATACTCAACGTGTCGTTTCCGACAGGCGCCACCTCAAAGTCGGCCGGTCGATCCAGCGTGACATCGATGCTGATCGCGTCGGCCTTGTTGGCGGTCAGTCGCACGACGATGACTTGATCGATCGGGCTGGCGAAGACCTCTCGCGTGTACGTGACGCCATCAACCGTGAACGTAGTCGTGGCGATAGCCGTGTCCAGGTCGAGCTGTCTCCGATATGATTCAGCCGAACCTGAAGCCGAAGGCATCGCGATGTGCAGATCGCCCAGAGTTTGATAGCTCCGGGGCGAGATTCGTTCGCTCATCACCTCGCGCTGCATCAGGCTCTGGGCCTCGGAGTACTTGCCCTCGAAGATAAGCTTCCTCGCCTGGTCGATAGCCTTGTAGGCGCCGACGCGGTCCTGTGGCACGGGCGGTCCTGCCCAGAGCGTATCCTCATTGAGTTGAATTCGCTCGGTGTTCGTGCCTCCGAAGACCATCGCGCCGAGCCGACCGTTCCCGATCGGCAGCGCCTCGGTCCACGCTTTCGCGGGCTGGTTGTACCAGAGCTTCAACTGCTCCAAGGAAGCGGCTGCTGGGTCGGGGGAAATCTGATAGGTCTGCCCTTTCTGCGTCTCGAATGCGGCGACGCCATCCTGCTCTTGCGTCACGGTGACATCACGGCCATTTGCCTGCACGCGTATCGGAGCATCGCTTAGAACCAGGCAGGTTCCACCCAGCTTCGATTCGATCTGCGCCTCCGTCAGCTTCCCATCGGCCCAGCCCATGTCGACTTCGAAACCGCCTCGGGCTCGCAGACCTGAGATTGCACCATCGGGCCACGCGCTCGGCAGGGCGGGCAGCAGCTCGATGATGTAGTGGCCTTCTGAATCGCGCCGATGGCTCTGCATCAGCATCTCGGTGATGCCACTGGTGGCGCCGAAGTTGCCGTCGATCTGGAAGGGGGGATGCGCGTCGAAGAGGTTCGCATAGACACCTCCGCCCTTGTATGCGGTCAGAGGGGAATCGGTCAGCGTCAGCAGGTTCTTGAGCATCAGGTGGGCGTGGTCGCCATCGAGCAGACGGGCCCAGAAGTTGATCTTCCACGCCCGGCTCCAGCCGGTGCCACCGTCGCCGCGGAAGATCAGCGACTGTTTGGCGGCCGCCAGTAGTTTCGGCGTGTCGCCGCGTGATCTCGCTGCCCGGGAACAGACCCCACAGGTGCGAGACGTGGCGGTGCTGGTTGTTCGGGTCGTCCTTGTCCTCGAGCCACTCCTGGAGCTGGCCGTATTGGCCGATCTGGTTCGGAGCGATGCGGCCCGCAGTGCGTCAAGCTTCTTCGCGAAGTCCTCGTCGACGCCGAGGATCTGCGCCGGCCTCGATCGCGTTGGCGAACAGGTTGCGGATGATCTGGTGGTCCATCGTCGGTCCCATCACCAGCCCGCCGTTCTCGGGGGAGTTGCAGGGGCCGCTGATCAGCCAGTGCTTGTCGTTGCGGGGTCTTCGACGAGGTAGTCGGCGAAGAACACGGCCGCACCTTTCATCAGCGGATAGGCCCGGTCGCGGAGGAACTGCTTGTCGCCGCCGTAGAGGTAGTGCCACCACAGGTGCTGGCAGAGCCAGGCCCCGCCGGTCGGCCAGATGCCGTGGTTCGACGCGTTGATCGGAGCCGTGCCGCGCCAGAGGTCGGAGTTGTGGTGCAGCACCCAGCCCGGGCGTCGTAGTGCACCTTGGCGGTCGACTGGCCCGAGTCGGCGATGTCGTCGAGCGTGTCGAACAGCGGCTCGTGGCACTCGGCGAGGTTGGTCGACCTCGGCCGGCCAGTAGTTCATCTCGGTGTTGATGTTGACCGTCTACTTGCTGTCCCAGGGCGGGCTCGTGCTTTCGTTCCAGAGGCCCTGCAGGTTGGCCGGCTGGCCACCTTTTCGCGAGCTGCTGATGATCAGGTATCGGCCATACTGGAAGAACAAGGCGGCCAGTTGCGGGTCTTCCTCCTGGGCATACTTCAGCACACGCTGATCTGTGGGCAGATCCGCCGTTTTCGCCGGCCCGAGATCGATCGATACGCGACGGAACAGCGCCTGGTGATCGGCCACATGCGCGTCGCGAATCTGTCGCGGCGTCTTCTCCGAGGCTTTGCGGAGCACGTCATTGCATCGCCTGCCCGGGTCGGCGGAGAGGTCCTTGTACGTCTTGACGTTGGTGGCCATGGCGATCACCAGTGTCGCAGCGTTGGCGCCTTCCACCTTGATCTGCCCGTCATCGACTGTGACTTTCCCTCTGAGGGCTCGGATCTCGCAGCGGCCTTCGAACCGCACCTTGCCTGGAATGGGCGTTTCTTCACCGCGCAACGTGAAGTCCCGGGCCCGCCCGCGAATGGCGAGCGTCTGATCGTCTATTCTTTGCGTTTGCACGTCCTGGTTGGGACTCGTCAGCGTCGCCGTGAAGCTCAACGCGCCGGGCTCATCGCACCAGACGCGGACCACGACCACCTGATCGGGAAAGCTGGCAAAAGTCTGCCGCGTATACGTCACGCCATCGACTTGGTAAGTTGTCGTGGTGATGGCCGTATCGAGGTCCAGCTCCCGACGATAGCCCTCGACCTTCTCATGACCCGGAAAGTTCAGCGTCAGGTCTCCAAAGGGCTGGTAGGGGAGCTGTCGCAGAGGCGTCGACATGAAGTGTTCCATCGCCAGGTTTTCGGCCTCACGCTGCTTGCCTTCGAAGAGCAACTGGCGAATCTGAGACAGATACTGTGCAGCGCCGTCATGGGCATAGTCATGAGGCTCGCCGCACCAGAGCGAGTCTTCGTTGAGTTGATACCGTGCCTCGGCTGGCCCTCCGAACACCATGGCGCCGAGCCGGCCGTTACCCACGGGCAACGCGTGCGTCCAGCTCTGCGCCGGTTCGGTGTACCAGAGCTTCAAATCGGATTGGTTGTTGCCTTGGGCGCATACAAACGAACTCAAACAAATCGCGATGGCGACGGCGGATCGAGCGATGTGACTCTTCATTGCTTCTCCTCGGTTGTTGTGGAACAAGTCCCTGACGCACGCGTTCCTCACGTCATGAAGTGTTGTGACGCGTGGGTTGAGAACCCACCCTACGGATTTCTCATGTAGAACCGACGATGTGCTTCGTCGTACGAAGCAACCTTGTCTCGCCGGATGTGCCTCCGATCGATTCCAAGCAATCGCAATGGATTGTCGAAAGCCATCGCCAGCAATTCCCTATAGCTCACCAGATCCAGCGAAGCGAGATGGTTCATGCACGTAAGAACAGTCGCGGATGAGCCTGCCATGTAGCCGGTGGCCGGGTTGTAGAGGCGTCCCGACGGATCGAGCATGACCTCGGCCCCCATGGATTCGTATCGGCCGGGTTCCAGCCCCGCCAGTTCCGATGCGTCGCTGATGACGATGCAACTGGCCGGGCTCTTGGCACGGATGATCGTCTTGAGCAGGGCGGGCGGCAGATGGTGCCCATCGGGAATGATCGTCGCGATGAGATCGTCGTTGTCCAGCCCGGCCCAGACGGGATTCTCATGGCGGGGCAACAGAGCGGGGATGCCGTTGCCGAGATGGGTCAACGCCTTCGCTCCGGCGGCCGCACATCTCTTCAAGTGCTCTTCATTGGCCATGTGGTGTCCAAGCGAAACGGCGATGCCCAGCTTCGTGGCATGGCGAATGACGTCCTCAACGCCCTCAAGGTCGGCCGCGACCGTCAACATCTTGACCGTTCCATCGGCCCAGGCGACGAGCCGATCCAGGTATTCGATACTGGGTGCCCGCATCCACTTGGGACTATGCGCCCCTCTGGCCCCTTCGACCGGGGACAGAAAAGGACCTTCGAGATGGATCCCCAGCAGCCGGCCCTTGAACTCGTCCGCCTTTGCGACCTTGGCGATCAAGGGCAGATTCCGCTCATAGATTTCGGTTGGGCTGGTGATCAAGGTCGCAAGAAAGGCCGTGGTCCCGGCATCGAGCAACTCGCGGCACGCGCGGGCGACGTCCTCTTCGTTGAGGTGGGCGCCGGAGAAGTCGACACCCTTGAAACCATTGACCTGAAGGTCGATCAATCCCGGGATTTCCATGAATCACCCGTCTGTTATGAATGTCCTACGAGCAGCGAGGCGGCCGGTTCGTCCAGGAAGATAGAGCAGTTTTCGTGCTGCTGCAGGATCGACGCGGGACACCTCGGGGTCACAGGCCCCTCGAGCGCATTCCGCACCGCTTCAGCCTTGCGGCGATCCGGTACGGTGACAATGATGCGCCGGCTCTTGAGGATCTGTCTTATGCCCATCGAGATCGCCTGGGACGGGACACTCTCCAGCGAGTCGAACCACCCTTCGCCAAACTGCTGTTGGCGGCAGCGTTCGTCGAGATCAACGACGAGATATGGCTCCTGTGTCTCGAAGTCGGCGGGAGGATCATTGAAGGCCAGATGCCCGTTCTCTCCGATGCCCACGCAAGCGACGTCGATAGGATAAGCCCGAATCAGCTCGCCAAGCCTTTTACACTCGGCGGCCGGATCTTTGGCATCGCCGTTGACGAAGTGCACCGCACCGAGTGTGCCCACCTTGTCAACGAAACGCTCCTGGAGATACTTGCGAAAGCTGGCGGGGTGATCGGGACCCAGGCCGATGTATTCATCCAGGTGGAACATCGTCACCTTCGACCAGTCGATCCCATCGGTGCTCGTCAGGGATTCCAACATCTCGAACTGGCTGGCGCCGGTGGCGAGAATGATGTGGGCCTGGTTCTTGTCGGCGATAGCTCGGCGGATCGCGTTGGCGGCGGTGCTGCCGGCCGCGGCCCCCATGTCGCCTTTGGTTTTGTAGACGGCTTTGTTCACAGCGGGCTCCTTCATCAAATGGCCACTTACAACGATCATAGGATGCCGAGCCAGAGCTGTCAATGCCGTGTGCCGCGAACCTTGTAGGCCTTCGGATTTGTCTTGCGTCGGCCAAGGCGTTGTCCCTATAACGATAGAGGCTCGCATGAGCAGAAACTCAGGATATGACGATGGAGGCTCGCTGGTGGAATTGCCGAGTTGGACGCTTCTTGGCCACCGGTTCCACCGGCCGACACATTGAAAGGGTAGCGATGAAGTGCATTCCGATCTTTACGATTCTGTGTCTGGTCATTCCACTCCTTTCGACGCTTCCCGCGGAGGCCCAACAGACCGATGTGAGCGATGACTTCCTGAGCTTCCTGGACGAAGGCCATCCCAGGCTCATGCTCAAGGACAAGGATTTGGCTTCGCTCAAGGCCAGTATGGTGGACGATCCCGCCTTGCAGAAGTGTTGGGAGGACGTGAAGGCCGATGCGGAGCGGTGCTTGAAGAGACGGCCACTGGTGCACAAGCTGGTCGGGCCTCGTTTGCTCGGCGTCAGCCGGGATTGTCTCCATCGCATCTATGCCCTGGCGCTGGCTTATCGCTGGACGGGTGACGAACGTTATGCGGCCAAGGCAAAGACGAATCTCCTGGAGGTTTGTGCGTTTCCTGACTGGAACCCCTCGCATTTCCTCGACGTGGCCGAGATGTCTCACGCCGTGGGCGTCGGATACGACTGGCTGTACGACTATCTCGATTCCGATTCGCGTGAGAAGATTGTCCATGCTCTGATCGAACTCGGATTGAAGCCGGGGATCAAGGTCTACGAGTCGGATGGCTGGTGGACGAAGAGCGATCACAACTGGAACCAGGTCTGCAACGGTGGGATGATCGTCGGGGCCCTGGCGATTGCCGATGTGGAGCCAAGCTACGCTCAGCAGATCATTCCGGCGGCGCTCAAATCGCTGCCCCGTGCGTTGAAGACGTACAGTCCCGATGGCGCCTGGGGAGAAGGCCCGGGTTACTGGAGCTACGCGACACACTACACCGCCTACGGTCTGACCGCCCTGGACACGGCACTGGGCACCACGTTTGGATTGACCGACGACATGGGGCTCTCGAAGGCGGGGTACTTTCCGATCTATACGACCGGGCCGACGGGGCTCTATCTGAACTTTGCCGACGTGGGCGAGCGAAGCGCCCGCCGGCCGATGGCCTGCATGTTCTGGCTGTCGCGGACGTTCTACAATCCTCTGTACGCGTATGCCGAGCAGGAGGAGATTGCGAAGCGGTCCGCCAATGCCAACCACCTTGTCTGGTACGCGGCCAAGCCGCCGGCTCGGGCCGCCAAACGCCAGCTCGATCGTTATTTCGACGGGCCCGTCGAGGTGGTGACGATGCGAAGTGCCTGGGACGACCCTGATGCGTTGTTCGTCGGTTTCAAGGCGGGCTACAACCAGGTCAACCATGGACATCTCGACCTTGGTACGTTCGAACTCGATGCCCTTGGCGTTCGCTGGGCTCGCGATCTCGGTTCGGACAACTACAATCTACCCGGCTACTGGGAAGGCAAGCGAGGAGGGCAACGCTGGTCGTACTATCGTCTGAACTCGGCCAGTCATAACATCTGCATGTTGGCTGGTGAAGATCAGGACCCCATGGCCAAATCGACGTTCACCAGCACGAAGATGAACCAGACTGATCCTTCAGCGGTGGTCGACCTGACGCAAGCGTATGCGGAGTTTGCCAAATCGGCGTCGCGCGGCGTCATGATGGTCGCGGACCGGTCAGCCGTTCTCGTCCAGGATGAGTTCACGATTGAGAAGGCTTGTGACGTGGCATGGGGCATGACCACCGACGCAGACATTGAAGTCGAGGACGGTTCCATTGCCAAATTGAAGCTCAAAGGCAAGGAGTTGGTCGTGCGGGTACTGAGTCCGGCCGGTGCGAAGTTCACGGTGGGTTCGGCCGAACAAGAGCCGCCTCAAAAGACGAACAAGGGTGTCAAACGGCTGCTGATCGGATTGGATGACGCGCAGGGGGATGTGTGCATCGCCGTCCTGTTCTCACCTGTGTGGCCCGACGGGAAACAGGTGAACAACGCTTCGATCAAGCCGCTGGCACAGTGGTGACAAACCATTCGCATAGCTCTCAAGACAAAGGAGACGAAACGATGCACCGACGAGTACGTGACGGCCTGATTGGCATGTTTGTCGTGGTCACTTTGTTGAGCGTGTCGGTTAGAGCCCAGGACACCGATGAGCCCCAGCTCTGTATGGGCAACTATCAGACGGAGGAGGAGGCCAAGGCGCAGCTCGCACGTTTCGCCCAGACCTACTCGAATCTGGCGGAGTGGCAAGAGCGGGCGCAGACCAATCGCGAGGGAATCCTTCGGGGTGTCGGGTTCGTGCCTATGCCGAAGAAGTGTCCGTTGAACCCGATCGTTCACAGCTTACGGAAGTACGATGGCTACACCGTGGAGAACATCGCGATCGAGAGCCTTCCGGGCGTCTTCGTCACGGGCAGTCTCTATCATCCGACCGTTGGTGCCGGGCCGTTCCCCGCCGTGCTCTGCCCTCATGGGCACTGGAGCAGCCCCGACGATTACGGGCGGTTCCGTCCCGATATGCAGAAACGCTGCGCGACGCTCGCTCGCATGGGGGCCATCGTGCTCTCGTACGACATGGTCGGCTATGGAGACTGGGCCAATGCCGGCTGGCAGCACCGCCGGCCCGACACCCTGAAGATACAGCTCTGGGACAGCATTCGGCTGCTGGACTACCTCTGCTCGCGGGCGGACGTCGATCCGGATCGAATCGCCATCACGGGAGCCTCGGGCGGTGGCACGCAGACGTTCCTGCTGACGGCGGTGGACGACCGCATCGCGGTTTCAGTTCCGGTCGTGATGGTCTCAGCCCATTTCTTCGGGGGGTGTGTCGGTGAGAGTGGGATGCCCATTCACAAGAGCCGCATGCACGAGACGAACAACACCGACATCGCCGCGATGGCGGCCCCGCGTCCGATGTTGATCATCTCTGATGGCGAGGACTGGACGAAGAACGTCCCGAACGTGGAGTTTCCCTACATTCGCGACGTGTATCGGCTGTATGCCGCTGAAGATTGCGTTGAGAACCTGCATCTACCTGACGAGGGGCACGACTATGGCTGGTCCAAGCGGGTCGGGGCGTACAAGTTCCTCGCCAAGCATCTCGACCTGTCGCTGGCCAACGTGATCGGCCCAGACGGCCGCATCGACGAATCTCCCGTGGTTATCGAGAAGACCGAAGATCTGTACGTCTTCAACGACGAGCATCCGCGACCCGCCCGCGCCGTCGATCCCAATGCTCCCTTGCCTTGGAATTGACAGAGGCGATTGCCGTTGGCATTCGAAGTGATGTGTTCGCGAGTGGTAGGGGCGACGCACGCGTCGCCCTCGCAAAGCTGCTTATGGATCAGTCGGGCTTCTTGAGTTCTTCAGCTTTGGGCAAGTCCTTGAGGGAGTTGAGGCCAAAGACTTCGAGGAACTTCTTGGTGGTTCCGTAGAGCATGGGGCGGCCGAGGATCTCGGCCCGGCCGACGATCTTGACCAGACCCTTGTACATCAGGCTGCGAATCACCTCGCCCACGGCCACGCCGCGAATCGCTTCGATGTCCACGCGAATCACGGGCTGCTTGTACGCGATGATGGCGAGCGTTTCCATGGCCGCCGGAGTGAGCTTGTTGTCGCTACGCACCTTCAGCATCTTCTTGAGCCAGGTGTTGTAGGTACTCAGCGTCAGCATCTGGTTGCCGCCCGCGATCTGCTCGATGCGAAAGGCGTTGTGATTCTGCTCGTACTTCTCGTTGAGCGACTTGATGCAGCCACGAACCTGCTTGCTCGTGGTTTCGACGATGCCCGCCAGGCGGTTGTCCGTCAGCGGTTCCTCGCTGGCAAACAGGATGGCCTCGATCACCGACTCGATGGTCGGCGTCGGCTCCTCTCCCTCTTCGAGCGGAGAGTCACCTTCCGCCGTCTCCGCCTTGTCGCCGTCGGTAGACTCTCCTTGCTCACCCGCAGCAGCGTCCTGCCGGCTCTCGTCTGTGTCTTCCGAGCCCCCTATGCCCTCGACGGAGAACTCGACCTCGATCGTCTCTCCTTCCTCCCGCTCGATCTCATCGCTTTGAAGATCCTCATCCGCCATATCTTCCGCCTGGGCGGGCTCTGGGTCCTCCTCGAACGGCACCGATTCGGTCTCGGGCGCAGGTTGGCCTTCCTCCGGCTCGTTGACCTCATCGGCGATCGAGACCTCCTCAGGGCGATCCTCTGCCTGGAGAGCGTCCGCTGCCTCCTCCTCACGGGATTCGATTCGAGTCTCGTCGGTAGCCTCGGCGTCCGCCTGCTCGTTGACCTCGTCGAGTGTCTCCTGAGGTTCTTCGGCCAGCGTCTCTTTCGCATCTTGGGTCATATGTTCTTCCATGTGAACGGGTCCGCGTCCTTCTTGCTGATCCTGACGGCTGCCGGCTTCATTAGCTGCTTCAACTTCCTGGCCAGTTTCTTGAGCATGAACCGCTCCGAGACCGTGTGGCTCAGGCAGATACAGGTCAAACCGGCCTCCTGAGCGGCCAGCGCCTCGTGATGCTTCAACTCGCCCGTCAGGTACAGGTCGGCCCCATTGGCGATGACCGTGTTGAGTATCTTGCCACACGTCCCGGCACATACGGCGGCGGTGCGGACGAGCCGTTTCGAATCGCCCACCAGACCGACGGCCTTGGCACCGGTCTGTTTCTTGATCTGCTCGACGAGCTGAGCGATCTTCGCCGGCTTGGCGAGCGGGCCAAACCGACCGAGGCCAAACCTGCTTCCATAACCGAAAAGCTTGAAAATGTCAAACGCGGGCATCTCGTAGGGATGAGCCTCTTTCATTGCGGCTACGACAGCGTCGAGCTTTTCAGCCGGGACGATGCTCTCGAATCGTGTCTCATGCACCGCCTCGCGCCGCCCCTGTTTTCCGATCGCTGGGTGGGCCCCCTTCAAGGGCAGGAATGTCCCGGTCCCGTCCGTGCCGAACCCGCAGTCGCGATAGTTGCCCATCGCGCCGGCCCCGGCCGCGAAGACCGCGTTGGCCACCTTGTCCAGTGCATCGACGGGCACGAACACCACGAGCTTGTAGTTCTCTTGCGGGGTATACTCGACGTAGTCGCCCAGCGGCTTGGCGTCCACGATGCCGAGCATATCCGCCAGGCCATCGTTGACACCCCCGATCTGGGCGTCCAGTGCCGTATGGATCGAGAAGACCGCGATATTTGAGCGGATCAGTTCGTAGACCCTCTGGGTCGGACCGCTCGCGAGAACATGCTTGAGCCCGTCCCAGATGACTGGATGATAGCTGAGAATCAGGTCCGTCTTGAGCGCCTTGGCCTCGGCCACGACGGCCTTCGTCACGTCGATGGTCAGCAGCACGTTCTTGATCTGCTTCTCGGGGTCGCCCACGAGCAGGCCCACGTTGTCCCAGCTTTGGGCCAGACCCAGGGGAGCGATCTGCTCGACCACGCCGGCAATGTCTTTAACCTTCATCCTTGCCTCCGGCATTCGTCTTCGATGGTTTGCAGGAATCTCGCACGCAACTTCGCGGTGATCGGCCCGACCTTGCCTTCCCCGACGGTGTGCTTCTCCACGCCAATGACGGGCAGAACCTCCATGACGACGTTCGTCAGGAAGATTTCGTCGGCCTCGAGCACGTCGGCGATATGCAAATCCTTCTCAACCAGTTCGATGGATTCGCTGTCGGCGATTTCGCACACGGTTTTCCGGGCGATGCCCGGCAGCACGGGTGTCTGAAGCGAGGGCGTGCAAAGCACGGAGTCCTTCAACAGAAAGACGTTGCTGATACATCCCTCGGCCAACTGCCCATCCGGCGTGAACCAGAGTGCCTCGGCGGCGCCTTTTTGCCTCGCCAGTGTCAGGGCCAACAGCCTCGGGTAGTAGTTCGTCGTCTTGTGCCCGCAGATGGGCTCGGTCGTGTTCTGCCGATAGGGACACAGCACTACCATGACGCCCGTCCGATAGTACTCGCTCGGATAGCGTTGCAGACTCGTCGCGGTCACCAGCAGCGTGGGTGTGATCTGTTCGACGGTTTCTGTGATCGGGCCGTTCGTCAGCGTTAATCGCAGGCGGGCATCGGTCAGTTCATTGGCGCTGAGCACGTCGTCAACAGCCTTGGTGAGGAACTCTCTGTCGAACGCGTGATTGATCGAGAGGGCTTCTGCGCTGTGAAGCAACCGATTGAGGTGGTCCTGGAGCCGGAAGACGACCCCATTGTGGCTCCGCATCGTCTCGAACAGCCCCGCCCCGTAAAGGAGTCCGCTGTCCCGGACGGAGACGTGAGCCTGTGCGACATCAACGAGCTTATCGTTTAGAAAGACTTTCTCTGTCATCGTGCCTCACTGCGCGAAGAAACGCTTCGCGTCATGGTTTCTGTACGGCGTCGATCCCGGCCAGGAGGGCCCTGGCCTTGGTGATCGTCTCTTGCCACTCGGCCCTCGGGTCGGAGTCGGCAACGATTCCCCCTCCGGTCTGCACGAAGGCCTTGTGGGCGGCGATGATAACGGTTCGGATGGCGATGTTCAAGCAGACAGTCCCGTCGAGCCCGATAAAGCCGATGCTGCCCGTGTAGACACCCCGGGCGGTGGGCTCGAATTCGTCGATAATCTCCATCGCCCGGATCTTGGGGGCCCCCGTGATAGAGCCGCCCGGGAACATGGCTTTCAGCACGCCGGTGAGCCTCATCCCGGCCCGCAATTCTCCGCCCACGGTGGCCACGGCATGGAATACGGTCGGATAGGTCTCGATCGTCCGGGGCTGGAGGACACGCCGCGTCCCCGGCTTGCAGATCCTGGCGACGTCGTTTCGCTCCAGATCCACGATCATATTCAGCTCGGCCCGTTCCTTCTCGCTTTTCAGCAGTTCGTCGAAGTTGCCGCGGTTCGTCGCCATGGTATATCGATCTTCGCCCTTTAGACGCGGTCGCGTGCCCTTGATCGGCTTGGTCTGAATCGTACCGTCGTGGATGCGGACGAACAGCTCGGGAGATGTGCTGACGATCTGGAAGTCACCTCCATCGACATAGGCGCTGTATGGGCTGGGGTTGTGCTCGTTTTGCCAATGGAACAGGTCAATTGACCTGCCTGTGAAAGCTCGTTCAAAACGGTGGGAGAGATTGACCTGATAGACCTCTCCATCCCGGATATATTGCTTGATTTGCTCAACGGCCCGCAGATACCGGTCTTCACCGATGTTGCTTTGCGTCCGGGACAGATCGACGCGTTCGACGTCGGCGGCAGGCAGGCTCGGTGCGTTGAGGCGCTCCGCTTCAGCCACTATTCGCCCCAGGGCGTCCATCTTCTGCTCGGGCGATTCCCGATCGCCTGGCAGCCCCAGAGCGGCGATCCAGAACGTACCATCATAGTGATCGTAGGCGAGGAAACGGTCATAGAAAGAAAGCCGGATCAAGGGCGTCCCAAGATCGTCGACAGCCGTCTGGGGCAGCCTTTCGATGTATCGACCTAACTCGTAGCTCAGGTGTCCTATCCAGCCCCCGCGAAACAGGCCATCGGGTAGACCCGTTGGTTCCTCAGAGAGGCGATATTTGGCCAGGGCGGTTTCGAGCTTTTCGAAAGGGGCGGCAGAGTCCTGTGTAAACTCAAATATCTCTCGTGGCTCAGCGGCCCAGTAGCTGAACCGGGGACCATTGGCCACGGAGGCATTCGCCCCCAGGATGGATGCTGCCCCTCGCTTCGCGAAGACTTCACTGATCGCGGGCAGCGGAGCGGACGTGCGGATTCTGCGATGATGAAGCGTGCAGAAAACGGGCCGACTCTGAGAGTGAACCTCCGTGAAGCGAACTGTCGTTTGCTTCGGGACCGTCGAACTGCTCTCTGGCGGGGAAGATCGTGCGTCCATGAATCGCCTATCGAACCGGCTCTTGCGAGACCACGGTATAGAGCCACCACCGTCTCTTGCTTTCTCGCTTCGATCTGGGTTGCCGCTCGAAGTAGATCGTCATCTCGGGGCCCTGGGCGGTTCGAATCCGGTACCAGTGCTTTCGCAGGTACATCTCAGGGCTTCCATTGCGGCAGGGCCCTTGCTCCTTCCAGACCTCCAGCACTTCCGCGACGGCGTATCGCTCGTCTCTCCAGACAAACTCCTGGGGCAGCCCGGGTTCGCCTCGCGTCATTCCCGCCGCGTCGAATGTCGCCGACGCCGGTTGGATCGGCTCACTGACGAATCGCTCTGCCATGGCTGTACCCTCCCAAACCCTCGCGTCCATATCACCCGTTTCGAGCCCGCAACGCTTCGACGATGGCCACGCCGGCCGACGTCCCGATTCGGTCGGCGCCCGCCTCGATCATGGCCAAGGCCTGGTCGGCCGTCCGAATGCCGCCGGACGCCTTGATCTTGTATCGCTGAGAGGTCTCCCTGATGAGCCGAATATCTTCGACGGTTGCACCACCGGACGGGTGCAGGCCCGTACTGGTCTTGACGAAGTCGACTCCGACCTGCTCCGCTGCCCGGCACGCGAGCACCTTCTGCTCCGTCGTCAGTGCTGCCGATTCGATAATCACCTTCAGCAGGACGGGTGGTCTCATCGAGCGACACACGTTCCACACCGCCAGCAACTGTCTCAGCAGGTAGCGCGTGTCCCCTTCGATGATCGAGGCCAGATCGGCGACCATGTCGATCTCATCCGCCCCGTCGTGGATCGCCTCTTTCGCTTGGGCTACCTTGGCCTTGGTCGTGTCGGCGCCCAGCGGAAAGCCCACCACCGTCGCGATCTGCACCCCGGTGCCATGCAGTTTCTCTGCCGCCGTCGATACCCACCGCCCATTGACGCAGACCGCCCGGAACCCATACGTGACCGCCTCGTCGCACAGCCGCAAAATCTGATCCCGCGTCGCCTCGGCCTTGAGCAGCGTATGGTCGATACGGCGGGCCATCTCTTCGCTTGACAGGTTCATTCCCCTTGATGATGTCTGTGATTCAGCAGTCATGGGCGTCAACACCAGAAATTGGGCGATCTCTTCTTCATCGATGGGCACCATCGTACGCCCGCGCGAGGATTGCTGCAAGGGTTGGTATCTCAAGCGAGGTGAAAGGCATCCCGTCAGGGGCAGCCCATCTTGGAGTGGACGTCCCTCTTCGAGAAACCTTCGGACTTCCTGCCGGACACGACGTGCGATTTTGACGGCCTGACGAGCCTCGTCCAAGGTGATCGGCTCATAGTTGCCAGGATACCGTGTCACATTGGCGTATTCGGTGAGCCTGTCCTGCTCCTCGTTCTCGAGGGATGGGCGAAGCCCTGCTGGGAGCAAAACGGCCAACTCCCCCAAGTCGTGCGTTTTCCGGAACTCCGTTCCCTGTGCAACAAGAAGGGCCTTCAGGCACTTCTCCACACACTGCTGAGCATGGAAGCAAACGGCATCGGTTGGACAACCCTCATAAGGATGCCCACCGGGTGAGCCGCTGGCAACCTCGACCTTCTCATGGCCATCCGTTGCCGGATGAAACCAGATGCAGGAGCCGTATCCAGCTTGGGCTCGGCCCCACTACGGAGGTGAGACCGAGGATACTGTCCGTGGTGTGTTGGCGGCCCACAGGCCGATAGGTGCCGATGTGGGGCTACTTGACGACAGCAGAGGGGAGGTTGGGGTTCTTGGGGTTCACCGTGATCGTCTGCCCTGCAGGGGAAATCACCAGGTCCATGTCTTCCATGGGAACGGCGCCCAGCAGGACAGAATCGCCGATGACCAGCGCCCCAGTGAAACACGTCCGATTCTCAAACTTGATCTGAATGGGTCCGACATAGGGGACCACGTGGGAGCGTTCGTCTGCCGTGGTGACCTCACGTCTTTCGATCTCCGGCAGTTCCAGTTGTACGGCAACGTGCTCCGGAATGCAGATGGTCATCGCTCCCGTATCCACCAGCGCATTGACCGCCAGTGGCTTGAGCTTGGGGTTTGTCGGGTTCGACAACTCGATTGCCGCTTGAACCATACCCACCGTTGCTGTCTCCTTTCTCACCTCTGGCGATCTCACCAGAGTGCATCCGGGTCGCTGTGTCGGACGCCGCCCACACCACCGGAACAACATACCCGATCCGCTCTTTCGCAGCAAGGCAATCTCACCCAAGGTATGGCTGGATTCAGCCGAGGCGGCCGCAAACCTATCGGGGGCTGCAGCGTTGTCGGAAGAAGGCGACGGCGTCGGCGACGCTGCGGAAGACGGTGTTGGCGGTCTGGGTGACGAAGACGGATGGATGTTGCTGGGCGGTCCAGATGACGTAGACTTCTTTGGCCGCCTCGTGGGCGTGCTGGAGCTCCCGCTCGACACCGCTGGAGATGGCGGCCCGCCCGTCGTCCATGGCAGGGATGAAGCTGACGATCATGTCCGCTTGGTCGATCAGCAGGAAATCGCGGGCGTATATCTGGCTGTTGATATCCCGCTCAATCTGAAGAACTTCGTCAGTGTCGAGCCGAATCTGTCGGTCTCCTGCCTCGACGTCAATATGGTCCCGGCCCTCCCGCTTGGCTCGGAACGCTTGCCACGGCAGGAACGCCTCTTCGAGGTCTCCCGGGTCGAAACACTTGAAG
>CAVSCO010000017.1:0-124482 GCA_963726475.1 uncultured Phycisphaerae bacterium
CTTTACGGACACACCACGGACGCTTCAATATCATGCATCGGACACCTTCACTGACGCATCCGATCCCAATTTCCGGGTCCCGCTTATACCCCCTGCGAACAGCTATGGTTCGACACAGGCCAACAATTGCCTGGACCTCGCCCCACGCTACGATCCGGCACGGATATTGTAGGCCAGCAGCGCGTCCCCATGGCGGTGTACAACCGTCCATTGGCAATCGTCGGATGGGCCCAATGCTCGTTGGTGCCGGCGAGACCGTGAACTGGCTCACGGCTGGTAGGCCTCGGGATCGGCCTTCGCAAGAATCACTGTCCCATCCTGCATATAGACGTAGAGCATGCCGTCGGCGGCAACAACGACCGCCATCTTGGTGGCCGGAGCGTTCCACTTCGCTTCGCCCGTCTGCCAGTCCAGACAGACCAGCCCACGATTGCCACTTTGGGCGGTTCCATAGATATACCCATCCACCAGAACGGTGCCCTGCATCTGGCAGTCCAGCGTCTTGTCGGTCCACTTGGGGGCTGATTCCGACAACGGTAACAGTGCGCTCGCCTGTGCCCATCCCCGATGAAACGTAGGCCATTCCGTCATTGTACAGCACGGGATTGGGTTGAACGCCCGCGATGAGGGTATTCGTGCTGCCAGACGACCTCGCCCGAGTCGGCATCGACGGCCACGACGCTGTTGGCCAGCATCGTGAGGACGAGACTCCGGCCGTTCTGGCGGACCAATCTGGCAGAGCAGTACCCCGATGGTTGGCCCAGGCCTTTGCTCGTCCAGATCGTCTCCCCCGTGTCCTTGTCCAGGGCTACGAGCGAAGCGTCGGGGCCCCCCGGTGTGCAGATGACCTTGCGCCCATCCACCAGAACGCATTCCGTGAACCCAAACTTCGCCTGCTCGGCGCCGAATCGCTCCAACAGATCGACGGTCTTGAGCACCTTGCCATCCTTCGCGTCGAAGATGACCAGCCTGGCGAATCCCGTGGTCACGAAGATCCGGTCATCATCGACGGTGGGCGTCCCCCTCGTTCCCGTCGGAGCAGGCCCCGCCTTGACGAATTCCGGCCCGTAGGACGTCTTCCACTTGAGAGAGCCATCCGTCTCAAATGCGAACAGAATCCCCTGGTTCTGATCGTCCATACCAGTCACGTAGACGACCCCGTCGACGACAGCCGCTGAGGAATAGCCTGGGCCAAGCCCATCCACGGACCAAGCCAGCTCGGGCCCGCCCTCAGGCCATTGCTTGAGTAACCCGGTCTCCGGAAATACCCCATCACCGGCCGGCCCACGAAACCGAGGAGAATCCGCCCCCAGAACGATTGTGGCCAAACCGATGGCCAGGACAAACGTCGAAACAGACAGCTTCTTCATGGCTTGCCTCCTAACAGCAGATCGTCTCTCGTACGGGCCCGCCGGGCACATCCGACGCTCCCTCATTACGAGCCTCGACCAACAGAATCCCTCATAGCATAACCTCCGTCGCTGAAAAAGGTGCGGCAAATAATGACCCCATTTCCCGCGTTCGCCTGCCGCGACCGTTAGATTGAAGCAGGTCACCTGAGATCGGAGCCCTCTCTTGACCAGCGAGGGCTCTTGAGCCTACAATCCCGTCATCGCCCTCCCGGCGATCCGGAGCACACCATCAGGTACAGGAGAGACAGACCATGACCGCAAGACGCCCATTCGCCACCTCATTGCTGATCGCTGCTGTTCTTGTATACAGTCTTCCGGCGTGGGCCGAACAGACCTCTGGAAACGCCGGTAATAAGGCGAGTATCCAGCAGACTTCGTTTGGCACCATGTCTGACGGCCGGGAAGTGACGCTCTACACGCTCACGAATGCCCATGGGCTGCGGGCGAAGGTGATCGAATACGGGGCCATTCTCGTCTCGCTCGAAGTACCCGACCGCAACGGCGACCTTGCCGATGTCGTACTGGGTTTCGACGATCTGGACTCCTATATCCGAAGAAACCCGCTCTTCGGCGCCGTCGTCGGGCGCTATGCCAACCGAATCGCCGGTGCGCGGTTCACGCTGGACGGCACGGAATACCATATCACGGCCAACGCAGGCAAGAACCACATTCATGGCGGAGGCAACAAGCGATTCGACAAGGTCCTGTGGAGGAGCTTCCCACGCCAGGATGGCAACGAGGTGGGCGTCCGCCTGACCCATGTCAGCCCCGATGGCGAAGAGGGTTTCCCGGGCAATCTCCTGTGCAGCGTCACGTACTCACTGACTGACGAGAACGAACTGAGGATTGTCTACACCGCCACTACCGACCGGCCGACGGTGATCAACCTCACGAATCACAGCTATTTCAACCTGGCCGGTGCCGGCAGCGGGGACGTCCTGCACCACGAACTCATGATCAACGCCCCGTGGTATACGCCTGCTGGTGAGGGCCTGATTCCGACCGGCGAGATCCGCAGCGTCGAAGGCACACCCTTGGACTTCACGACGCCCCACACTATCGGCGAGCGAATTGCCGAACTGACCGAAACGCGAGGATACGACCACAACTATGTTCTCAAGGGCTCTTATGGATCAGCGGTGTTGGCCGCCCGTGTTTGTGAGCCTGAGAGCGGACGCATCATGGAGGTCTACACCACCCAGCCCGGAGTACAGCTCTACACCGCCAACGGCATGAACAACGTCCAAGGCAAAGCGGGCAAGGTCTACGGCTCACATCACAGCTTCTGCCTGGAGACGCAGCACTTTCCAGATTCGCCCAACAAGACCCATTTCCCGTCGACGGTTGTCCGGCCGGGAGATGACTATGAGACCACGACGGTCTTCAAGTTTCTCAATGACTGAGATGGCCGCACCTGTGGCTCTATCATGCACTTCCCGGGCTCATCTCGACCCTGGGCCTTTATATTATAGGTCGTCGCAGAAGGCAGCGAACGCGACACATGGGGGCGGAAGGTGCGCTTTATTCAAAAAACCATTTGACTTATGGACTGGTTTTATTTCAAATGGCCTTTTGAAACACTCGTTCAGGAAGCCTGCTTCGGTAGCGGGTGGATTAACCGAGAGGTATCGCGTGGCCAGACGAAAAGATGGAATCGAAACTCGAAAGCGCATCCTTGCCGCGGCGGGCGAAGTGTTCGCCGAGAAGGGCTACCACGATGCAACGGTCGAGGACATCTGCTCGCATGCCAAAAGCAATATTGCCGCGATCAACTACTATTTCGGTTCCAAGGACGAACTCTATGCCCAGGTCTGGCGTCGGGCATTCGACGAGGCCAATGACGCCTACCCCCCCGAGGGTGGGCTCGATCCCGAGACCGAGGCTGAGGAGCGTCTTCGCGGCGCGATCCACTCCCTGGTGGGCAAGCTGGCCGACCGCAGTAGAATCGGTCATGCAGGCAAGCTGCTCGTCCGTGAGATAACGAATCCCACGGACGTGATCGAACACGTCAAGAACGACGCGCTACGACCGATTCAGGATCGTATGTGCAGGCTTATGAGAGAACTGCTCGGTCCGGAGGCCAGCGACGAGCAGGTCCATCTTTGCGGCATGAGCATCGTGCATCAGTGCATCGGGATCGGGATCCGACTGTTCGGAGGGAGGATTCCGCCTCACATCAGGTTCGATGCCCCAACCGATCAATTGGTCCAGACGCTGGCCGATCATATCGCGCGTTTCTCGCTGGCAGGGATCAAGACAATCCGCCAGGATATCGAAGCGGGCGTCCAACTCAGCTCGGCCGCGGTGGAGAGGGATGTCTCTCGTCAGTCCGAAGTAGGATGATGGTAGGGAGCGTATGACACGTTTTAGTAGAGAGCGACATATCTGGCTGCTGCTCGGGTTGCTGTATCTTGCCGGTGGCTGTCACCGATCAGTCAAGAAGCCCGCCATGCCGGTACGAGTCCCCGAGTCGTTTTCGACAGATGGGACGGCCCGCCTTTCGAACGACTGGTGGCGCAGCTTCGACGACGAGACGCTAAATGACTTGATCGCTCAAGGCGTCAGTGAGAACTTCAGTCTGCAAAGCGCATGGGACCGCCTCGCCCAAGCCGAGGCCAGCGCGAAACAGATTGGCTCGTCCCTGTGGCCTCAGGTCAGTCTTAGCGCGGGCTACCGGCGGAGCCGGCAACTCGTACAGGGCGAAGCTGTCTACAGCAGCCTCTACAGCGCAGGACTGGCCGCCAGTTATGAGGTGGATCTGTGGTCGCGTCTCCGTTCGTCACGCGAAGCTGCCCGGCTCGATGCCGAGGCCAGTTGGGACGTCGTCGATGCCGGCGCGATTACGCTGGCCGCAGCTATTGCCAACACGTGGTATCAACTCGCCGAGGCCAAGGCCCTCGTTCGCATCGCCCAGGGCCAGATCGAGACCAACCGCAAGGTGCTCGACATCGTGAAGATCCAATTCCGAAACGGTGCTTCGGCCGCAGCCGACGTCCTGCGACAGCAGCAACTCGTCTCGGCCACGCAGAGTCAGTTGATCAGCGCCCAGGAAACGGTCGAGCTGTTGCAGTACACCCTTTCCGTCCTGCTCGGGCGCTCCCCGGAACGGGCATGGCAGGAGACGACGATCTCGATGCCCGAGCTCGGCCCCATGCCCAAGATCGGCATTCCGGCCGAGGTCCTTTGGCGTCGCCCGGATGTCCGCCAAGCTTACCGTCAGGTGCAGGCGGCCGATCTGCGGCTGGCGGTGGCCATCGCAGACCAATACCCACGCCTGAGCCTTTCGGCCAGCGTCGAGACAACCGGCACGTCAGTGAGCGATCTCTTCGATGACTGGCTGGGGAATCTGGCCGCCAATGCGGTGGAACCTCTGTTCGACGGTGGGCTACGGAAGTTCGAGGTCGAGCGACAGAGAGCACTCCTGTCCGAGCGACTTCACACCTGGGGTCAAACTCTTCTTGAGGCGCTTCAGGATGTCGAGACAGCCCTGACCCAACAACGGCAGCAATCGCTGCTGCTGGACAGTCTTCGGCACCAATTGGAGCTGGCCCGCCAGACGTATGAGCGCAACCGTGAGCGATTCATGAAGGGCCAGGCCGACTACATCCGCGTGCTCGAATCGCTGCAATCGCTGCAATCGCTGGAGCGCGACGTGATACGGGCCCGGCGCACGCTGATTCAGCGTCGAATTGAACTGTACCGATCGACAGCCGGACCGTGGGACCTGTCCCGGCCCGAACTGGCGAAGATCAGCGATCTTGAAGATCCGACACAATCTCCGAGAACACGGTCGAGAACATTTAGGTGAAACTATGACAACGCCGACGGACTCAAAACAGAACGCAGCTTCCTCTGATCGAAGGGGACTGCCCAGGTTCCTTTGGGCTTTAATCAAGATTGTATTGACACTGGTCATCCTCACCGGGGCGGCCGCCGCCTATAAGTACCAGATGGACACCAGCCCCAAAGCGCAACGACAGAAACCAGCGCGTCAGGCCAAGCTTGTCCGCGTGATCCCCGTCGAGAAGAGCGATTGCGCCACGATCGTCAACGCAATGGGCCCGGTCATTCCCGCCCAGCAGGTGACGCTGCATCCGCAGGTCTCCGGGAAAATCACCGAGGTTTCCGAGACTCTTATCCCCGGTGGCATCGTCCATGCGGGCGAGAAGCTCTTTACCATCGACCCTCGAGATTATGAGATCCTCGTCCAGCAGCGAGAAGGCGACGTCGCCCGAGCGACGAAGGACCTCAAGGTCGAGCAAGGCAATCAGGCCATCGCCAAGCAGGAATACGAGCTTCTGGGAGAGATCGTGACTGAAGAAGACCAGGAACTGGTGCTGCGCGAGCCCCAACTGGCGTCCGCTCAGTCGGCGCTGAAATCGGCCCAGGCCACCCTGCAAAAGGCCAAACTGGATCTGGCCCGATGTGACATTGCGGCTCCGTTTAACGCCATCATTCAGGACAAGCTCGTCGATCTCGGAGCCACCGTCTCGTCCAACTCGCAACTGGTGAGCCTGATCGCGACCGATGAGGCCTGGATCGATCTGAAGGTCCCGATCGGGCAACTCAAGTGGCTGACCGTGCCTCAGAAGAACGGGGACACCGGATCAAGCGTCAAGATTTATAACACTCTCGCCTGGGGTCCGAGCCGGTTTCGTACGGGTCGCGTCGTGCGTCTGTACGGTGAGATCGAATCGGAGGGCAAAATGGCCAGACTCCTGGTCGCGGTCGACGATCCGTTCTGCCTCAAAGCCGCCAATCAAGACAAACCCAAGTTACTGATGGGATCGTTCGTCCAGGCTGAAATTCAGGGCCGGACGCTCGCGTCCGTCTTCTCCATCAAGAGACCGCATATCCGCGACAACAGCACAGTGTGGATCATGGACCCCAACGACCAGCTCGAGATCCGGTCCGTCGAGATCGCTTATCGTGGTCCAGATGAGGTCTTCGTCGAGTCCGGCCTGGAAGAAAACGAACAACTCGTAGCGACCGACATCGCTGCCCCCGTCCCGGGGATGCCGCTACGTCTGGCGGAACCGGATGAGCAGGACGCCGGACCTCAAACAGAGGTGGCGCAGGAACAGGGGGCGCAGAAATGACTGACCTGAAACCTCAGGGCGAGCGTCCCCAGTACCATGGGGCCATCGCCTGGATGACCCAGAACCGAATCACACCCAACCTCATGATGCTCGTCTTCCTGGTGGGTGGCTTCTTCATGGCCACCAGGGTTAAGCAAGAGGTGTTCCCCGAATTCGATCTCGGGATGGTCACCATCCAGGTGGCTTACCCCGGTTCGAGCCCCGAGGAAGTCGAACAGGGCATCATCCTCGTGATTGAGGAGGCCATTCGAGGTCTCGACGGCATTAAGGAGATCACCGCCACCGCCTCTGAGGGGATGGGCATGGTCTCGGCTGAACTGGAGGAAGGCGGCGACCAACAGCGGATCTACCAGGATATAAAGCAGCAGATCGATCGTATCATCACCTTCCCGCTGGATGCGGAAGAGCCCGAGGTGAGCCTGCGAATCATCCGTCGTGAAGTGCTTCAAATCCAGCTCTACGGCGACACCACCGAATGGGTGCTGCGAGAACTGGCCGAGCAGGTCAGGGACCGGCTTCTTCAGGACTCCGACATCACGCAGGTCGATCTGGTCGGCGCCCGCCGGTACGAGGTGGCCATCGAGATCGATCAGGACGCCCTTCGCACTTACGGCCTGACCCTGGATCAGGTCGCCCAGCGCGTTCGCGCCACGTCGGTTGAGATTCCCGGGGGCACACTGGAGACACAGGCCGGTGACATTCTGCTGCGCGTCAATGAGCGACGGGACTGGGCACGGGAGTTCGCCACCATTCCATTGATCACCACAGCCGACGGCGCCGTGCTGACTCTCGGCGACGTGGCACAGATCAGGGATACCTTCGAGGAGACAGACCGTTACGCCACGTACAATGGCTTCCCGGCCGTCGGGCTCGGTGTCTTTCGCGTGGGCGAGCAGACACCGATCGGCGTTTCCGACGCCGTGAAGGCCGCCATGGTCGATATTGAGAAGAACCTCCCCCCGGGCATCAACTGGGTGATCAGAAGTGACCGTTCCGATATCTACCGTCAGCGACTCGAACTGCTGATGAAGAACGCCTTCTACGGACTGTCGCTGGTGCTCATACTCTTGGGGCTGTTCCTGGATCTGAAGCTGGCGTTCTGGGTGACGATGGGTATTCCAATCTCGTTCCTGGGCTGCTTCCTGTTTCTGCCGGGCATGGACGTCACGATCAACATGATCTCGATGTTCGCCTTCATTATCGCCCTGGGCATCGTAGTCGACGATGCGATCGTGGTCGGAGAGAACATCTACGAGTACCGGCTCCAGGGAATGAGTTACATGCGCGCGGCCATCCAGGGGACGCAGGAAGTGCTGCTGCCGGTGACATTCAGCATTCTGACCAATATCGTGGCCTTCATGCCCCTGCTCTACGTCCCAGGCATCATGGGCAAGATCTGGCGCGTGATCCCCTTCGTCGTCATCACGGTCTTCTCGATCTCTTGGGTCGAAGCGCTGTTGATCCTGCCATGTCACCTCGCTCACGGCCGCCGATCGAAATCACACCGAACGGGTATCATTGGCGCTATTCAGCACACGGTTACGGCGGGACTCAATTGGTTTGTCGCCCGGCTCTACGCCCCGTTCCTCGACTTCTGCATCCGGTTCCGCATGGTGACCATTGCCGCCAGCGCAGCCGTGCTGATCGTCGTGGTCGGCTACATCGCCAGCGGTCGCATCGGCTTGATCCTGATGCCTCGGGTCGAATCTGACCAGTCGGTGGTGACCGCAACCTTGCCCTATGGCTCGCCCGTGTCAAAGGCCGAACAGGTCCGAAAGAGGCTGCTGACAGCCGCCGAGGACGTTGTCAAAGCCAACGGAGGCGAGAAGCTTTCCGAGGGAATCTTCGCCTTGATCGACGAGAACGTCGTGGAAGTACGGGTCTACTTGACCGATCCGCACGTTCGGCCGATCAGCACGACTGAGTTAACTCAGTTCTGGCGCGAGCGTACGGGGCCAATCACGGGTCTGGAAAGCCTTCTCTTCGAGGCTGACCGAGGTGGTCCCGGTCGTGGCGCGGCGCTGACGGTTGAACTGAGCCATCGCAACATCGACGTGCTGGATCGCGCCAGCGAAGCCCTGGCCGAACGGCTGGCCGATTTCTCCAACGTCAAGGACATCGACGACGGCTTCACGCCGGGAAAGCGCCAGTTGGATTTCAGTCTGACCGAAGAAGGTCACGGGCTGGGTCTGACGCAGCAGGCCCTGGCTAGGCAGTTGCGCAACGCATTCTACGGGTCCGAAGCTGTCCGACAGCAACGTGGGCGAAACGAAATCCGTGTGAAGGTCCGGCTGCCCCGCGAGCAGCGCGTCCGCCAGTACGATCTGGAGCATCTGCTCGTCCGTACGCCGAAAGGTACGGACGTACCGCTGACGCAGATTGCCGAGGTCAAACGGGGCCGGGCCTATACCGCTATCACTCGCCGCAATGGTCGCCGCACCGTGACCGTCACCGCGAACGTCGAGCCGATGTCACAGACCAGCCAGGTCCAGGCGACGCTTGAAGAAGAGATCCTGCCCCAATTGGCAAAGGACTTCCCGGGTCTGACGTATGGCTGGGAAGGCCGTCAGCAAGATATGAGTGAAAGTGCCGGCAGCCTCTTCCGGGGCCTGATGCTGGCACTGTTCGCCATCTATGCGTTGCTGGCGATACCTTTCAGGAGCTACTACCAGCCTCTGATCGTGATGATCGCCATCCCGTTCGGCATCGTCGGAGCAGTGCTTGGGCACATGCTGATGGGCTATGCGTTGAGCCTGCTGAGTCTCATGGGCGTCGTGGCCCTCTCGGGCGTGGTCGTGAACGACTCTCTCGTGCTGATTGACTACGCCAATCGGCGGACGCGAGAAGGCATTTGTCCGTTCGACGCCATTCACCAGGCGGGCGTACGACGTTTCCGACCGATCATGCTGACAACACTGACGACCTTCGGCGGATTGGCACCGATGATCTTCGAGACATCGCGACAGGCACGATTCATGATTCCCATGGCCATCTCGCTGGGCTTCGGCATCTTGTTCGCGACGGCTATCTCACTCGTTATCGTGCCCTGCCTGTACTCGATCAGCGAAGATGTGCGACAGTTCGTGCTCAAGATCCGACCGGAGAGGAGGACGGCGACCTGGCCCCGAGCCCCAAGCCGGCCTGACCACCTCGACAGGTCACGAAGTGACGGCGCAGGCTCTGGTGAGTTGAGCATCCGCAGCAGGAACGGCCAGATCAGCAGGACTATCGTTGGCAACGTTAGGGCAACCAGGCCGAACACGAAGATTGGATGGTCCCAATCGGCGGTGACGATCCGCATGCAGACGGCGCCGACCATGAACTGGTAGAAGACGATGAAGGATGAGGCCGAACCGATATCGTGGTGAACCTGCTGTAGAATCAGATGGTTGCTCAGCGGTCGGCTCATGCCACAGAAGAACGTGATCGCACACATGAAACCGGCAAAGGCAAGATAATGCCAACTGCCTGTCACCAGGATACCCCCTCCCGCCAGTGTACAACCGATCAGACACACCGAGAGAAGAACCGTGTCCGAGAAGTACTTCATCACGCGCGTGCAGACGAACGCGCCGGCCATCGACATCAGCGCCGTTGACCCCGAACAGAATGCCGAATGCCCGCTCGGAAAGACCGAAGATCTGGATGTAGACGATGGAGCTGAAGGCGATGAAGGCGTAGAACGGCGCGAGGATCAAGCCCATCGATGTATTCGAGAACAGATACCGCCGGTTGGCAACCACATGCCGGTACCGACTCAACAAGTACAGGAAATGTCCGGAGACCCGCTCGGCGGCGGTCTCGCGGTAACGAATCGAGACCGCGAGCGTGACCGCTCCCAGCGCGCCCTGGGTCAGGAATATCGCCCGCCAGTTGAACCACGCCAGTAGCACCGCCCCGATGCTCGGCGCCACGGCCGGCGCTACTGTCAAGATGATCCCGATATAGGCCAACGCCCGTTTGCGCTGGAGACCTTCATACTTGTCGCGACAAATCGCCATTGCCATCGACGACGGACCGGCCGCCCCGATCCCCTGGAGGATACGGAATGCGATGAGCTGCCAGACGTTCTGCGAAAAGGAACAGGCAAACGTCGACACAACGAACAATGCCAATCCCGCCAGCAAGACGGGCCTTCGGCCATATTTGTCGGAAAGCGGCCCCCAGACCAGAAGGAACAGACTGAAGGCGACAAACCAGAGGACCAGCGACAACCCGACCCGGCTGTCCGGCACGTGCCACTGCGAGGCGATGGTGGGCATGGCCGCCAAGTACATATCCGTCGCCATCGCGGGGATGGCCGCGATCATCGCTAGAAATACAATATACAGGGCGCTCCGCATCTCGGAGGCCTGTGCTTGCTTCGACATACTCTTCCGATACTTCAGGTCGGTTGCCAAATCACCCGGAGGATTCGGAAACCGGCGGATACAAAGAACGCAGAATATAGCGAAGCCGTACAATGGCGTCAACAAGGCAGAAGTCCCTGGCATGCACTTGCGACAGGCGGTATAACTACGCCTCCGGGCGTCCCCAGGCGCCATGCCGGCTGTATCAGCGAAGATTGCACGAGGAGAAAGACGTGAGACTCCACTGGCTTGGACACGTGCCGTTCGAGGACGCCGCCAACATCGGCCTCTGGGCCGAGCGACAAGGCTGCACCGTGACGGACACCCAGCTCTACACCGATGCCCCCTTGCCCGCCATTACCGACATCGACGCGCTGGCGATCATGGGAGGCCCGATGAACATCTACCAGCACCGGGACCACCCCTGGCTCATCGAAGAGAAGCGGTTCATCGAGCAGGCCATCGAGGCCAGGCTGCCAACGATCGGCGTTTGTCTGGGCGCCCAGCTCATCGCCGATGTCCTCGGGGCCAAGGTCGCTCAAAATCCCCAGATCGAGATCGGCTGGTTCGAGGTCGAGACCGTGACGGCAGCGAATCAGGAAGGTCTTCTGCCCGATCTGCCAAGCCGTTTCACAGCGTTTCACTGGCATGGTGACGCTTTTGACATCCCCTCCGGGGCCACCCGTCTGGCGCAGAGCGAGGCGTGCCCCAACCAGGCCTTTGAATATGGCGGACACGTCGTCGCGTTCCAGTTTCACCTGGAATACTCCGCCCAGAGTATCGAGAAGATGCTCGTCCATTGCGCAGATGAACTTGTTGAGGCCCCTTTCGTGCAGGACAAACAGCGAATCACTCAGGGTCTCACCAACGTGGCAAAGACACGCGAATTGCTCGACTCGGTCCTGAGTACGCTGCTGGGTGACACTGTGAGGGATGGCGTCTCTTAGCCAGAGATCGCTGCACATCTGGGGAAGGTTTCCAGCGCAACTCACTTTAGACGCTACCTTTAGGCAAAACACGTTCGGCCGTCCGGTCGTGCGGAAACCCCATGGCGGGCCCCTGCACAGACCGCGATGCGCAACACAATCCCCCCCCCTGAGGAACCAAGGCCTAACAAAATCCCAACAGAAACAGGCAAAAGCGGTGCGAATCCACGTGCCGATCTGTTAAAATGGCAGTTTGGGAGATTTTAGAAATAGAAGTGTCTCAGATGCGGTGGTCAATGCGGCACAAGGCTGCCAGCGGAGCCAATTGAAGGGTGATTGACCATCGTCACCGGAGAAAGGACCGGACAACCATGAACAAATCCAGGCGGCATCGTTCTACTCTGTGGATTGTGGCTTGCATGGCGATCTTGTGGGCGGCCCAGCCAACCATGGCCCTCGTGGTCAGCGAGGTCATGTATCATCCGATCGACGAGACTGAATCTCTCGAATTCATCGAGCTGTACAACAACCGAGCCGTGTTCGAGGATCTGAGCGGCTATACGTTCACCAATGGCATCAACTATGTCTTCGAGCCGAATACCATCCTCGAAGCCAAGCAGTACATGGTCATCGCCCGCGATCCGGCCGCCCTGGAGGCCGCCTACGGCATCACGGGTGCCAAGGGCCCCTTTATCGGTCGTTTGAGCAATGATGGCGAGCGAATCGATCTGTGCAACGAGAACGGGGAGGTTGTGATCTCGTTCAGCTACGGCGACGAATCACCTTGGCCGGTCAGCCCCGATGGCACCGGACACTCCCTGATCCTGGCGAAGCAAGGTGGCGATCTGGAAGAGGGTACCTCCTGGGCGGCCAGTACCTCGATTGGCGGTACGCCGGGAGCACCTGACCAGACCCAGGTCGAACCTGAAGATCCGTCCATCGTAACGCTCTTTGACGTGGGCGATCCGGGACGCTACTTCAAAGGGACTGCCGAACCGTCACCCGGCCGCAACGGCGAAGCCACGACGGACTGGACACAGCCGGACTTTGACGACGATCCCGATACGACGGGCTGGCAGGAAGGCCCCAGCGGATACGGGTACAGCAGCGACGCAGGTGAACTTCAATACGTTGGCACGCAGTTAAGCGATATGCGTGGCAACTATATCTCCATCTATGCCCGTCTGCGATTCGATATGACCGACGACCAGATTGATAGCTTCGCACAATTGCAGGCCGAATTCCACTATGACGACGACTTCGTGCTCTATCTCAACGGCACCCGCATCGCCGACTCCGGACAGATCGAGGGCAATCCGCCAACGTTCGATCAACCGGGAGGCCAGGCCTCCGACCCGGCACCAGCCGTCGTGGACCTGCTGGCCCATCAAGATCTGCTGGTCTCGGGCAGCAATGTGTTGGCCTTCCAGGTGCACAACGCCAGCCTCTCGGGCAGTTCCGATGCCTTTGGCGCGGTGATTCTTCGAGGGGTACTGGCGCCGGTCGAGCGAAGCGACGATCCACGGGCCCGCCTGCTCATCAACGAGGTCCTGGCCGATAGCGACGCGGCGGCCGGGCTCGACTGGGTCGAGTTGTACAATCCAGGCCCAATCGCCGTCCCGCTGGGCAACGTCTATCTCAGCGACGACCCGACCGATCTGCTCCAGTACAAGCTGCCCGACGGCGTCACGCTGCAACCGGGCGAATTTTGGGCCGTCAGTGAAGGCACCTCTCCCGATGGATTCCCATTTGCACTGAATTCCGAAGGCGAAACGGTGTACGCGACAACCGCCACCACCGAAGCTGCGCCGCAGCCCGTGCGTGTGATGGACGCCTTCCGCTTTGGCGCGATACCGCCCGGCGTTACATTTGGCCGGGCACCCGACGGGTCCGACCGTCTCGATTTCCTGGCCACTCCGACGTTCGGAGAATCCAACGCGCAGGAGCTGATCGGCGATATCGTGATCAACGAGATCATGTATCACCATGCCACGCGCGACGAGCGGTTCGAATACGTCGAACTCTACAACCAGGGCAGTCACACAGTTTCCCTGGCGGGCTGGGAGTTTACGGATGGGATTGACTACACCTTCGCCGACGGCGTTGAGCTGGCTCCAGGCGGTTATCTCGTCGTGGCCGGCGACCCGAATTTCCTCGCAGCCGTCTATGGGAACCTCGAAGTCGGCGTCAACTTATTCGGCCCCTATTCGGGCAGTCTGAACGATCACTCCGATCACATCGAGCTGTCGTATCCGCTGACACAGATGAATCCCGACCTCGGACGCGTCGAGACCCACATGGTCATGGCCGACGAGGTCACTTATTATGATGGCGGGCGATGGCCTATTTGGGCAGACGGACAAGGTGCCAGCCTCGAATTGCGCAATCCGCAGCAACAACCGCAATCCCGACGCATGGGCCGCCAGCGACGAAAGCAGCAAGACCTCCTGGCAGCAATTCTCCTTCACGATCGGTGCCAATGATTCGCAGTACACGCACGATCAGGCCAGGATATTCGATCTGCTACTCCTCAATCGCGGTGAGTTGCTCATCGACGACCTGGAACTGCTCATCGGCGGGACCGATCGCCTGACCAATGGTGGATTCGAGAGTGGCACATCCTCCTGGCGGATTCTGGGCAATCACGTTCGCTCGTTCGCGACGACAGCAGATCGCCATTCCGGATCGCGAGCGCTGCACCTGATCGCCACCGGACACGGCGATCCGGGGGCCAATCGTCTCAACCAGTCCATCTCCGGCACCAGTTCCAGCAGCGTGACCTTCCGGGGCTGGGCCCGATGGATTCGAGGCAGCCGATACCTCCTTCTTCGTACATCGCGTGAACAGTCGCCCGTGCAGCCACCGAGACCGGCCCATGCCTTCGAACTCGATGTCCCATTCAATCTGGGCACGCCTGGGCAGCAGAACAGTACCTTCGTCCCTAACCGGGCCCCCGACATCCTGGACGTCCAGCACAGTCCAGTGATGCCGATCTCGGGCGAACCGATCGTCGTCACCGCGCGAATTACGGACATTGACGGGGTCGTCATGGCCACGCTCAGCTACCGCTCCGAGGGCAGCGGCGCATTTACGAGCGTTGAGATGGTCGACGACGGGTCTGAGGACGACGCGGTTGCGGGCGATGGTCTCTTCACCGCCACGATTCCGGGGACGTCGGCCGGCGCGATGCGAGCCTTCTATATTGAGGCCTTCGACGGGACAGCCTTCACGCGATTCCCGAGCCGCCTGGACCCCAGCGCCGATGTACCGGACCGGACCTGCCTGGTCCGCGTAGGCGACGTACAGTTCAACACCCGGCTCGCCACCTACCGCATCTGGCTGTCCGATGACGTGATCAACACGTTCCGTTCGCGGCCAAATCTTTCAAACGAACTGATGGACTGTACGTTCGTCTACAACGACAGCGAAGTCTTCTACAACTGCGGGATTCGCTTCCGAGGCAGCCCATTCCTTCGCGGTGGTTCCGGCCGCGACCCGCGCGACCGATATGGATTTCGGATCGACTTCAACCCCGATCAGAAGTTCCACGGACGCGAGGAGATCAACCTCGACAACACCGAGGGCAGCAGCCGGGGACCGCTCCAGGAACGCGCCTCGTACTGGTTCTACCGGAAGATGGGCCTGCAATTCTCAGCGCACGAATACGTCCGTCTGATCATCAACGGCCGGAGCCACAACGACTACGAGGACGTCCAGAAGATCGACGGGGACTACATCGAGAAATGGTTCCCCAACGATACCGAGGGTTACATCCACAAGATCGACGACTATTTCGAGTATTCCTCCAACGGCACCAGCCACTCGAATCTCGATGAAGGCCTGAAGCTCGATTCCCGACACCCGTTGCTCAAGGAAACGTATCGGTGGGGCTTCGAGAAGCGTTCGCACCGTGAGAACGATCGCTGGCAGCACCTCTTCGACCTGGCTACGGCGCTAAATACCCCTTCGGCCTCTCCGGCTTACGAAGAGATCGTCGAATCCGTGATTCACCCCGAGCATTTTACCAAGGTGCTGGCCATCCGCCATGCGGTGGGCGACTGGGACAGCTATGGCTACCGTCGAGGAAAAGAACAACGCCTACTACTATGCGTTGCCAGAGGGCAAATGGTATCTCTTGCCATGGGACATTGATTTCACGCTCGGATCGGGTGACGGGCCGTCGACATCGCTGCCTCCGACCAATTCGGGACTCTTCCCGGAAGTACACCGGCTCCTGAACTACTCGAAGTACGAACAGATGTACGAGGATGCACTGCGAGAGTTGGTGGACGGCCCGTGGAATACGTCGTACGGGACGGACGATCCACCGACGGAGTTCGATCGGTTCCTCGATGATGCCGCCGATGCCCTTGACGCCGAAGGTTTCGACGACGGGCGGCGCAACGCGATCAAGCAGTTTGTCCGCTCGCGCCGCAACTACATCCTCTCGCTGCTTCCGAACGATACGAATCGCAGGAATACCGACCAGTGATCTCAGATTAGCGATTTCGGATTGCGGATTCGTCGTCAGGATCTAATCCGCAATCCGAAACCCGCTACTATGACGGCCGGCCCTGGCGGCCAAGACTGCAACAGACATGCTACGACTCCCAGAAGTGCCGGCACCGCTCCGAACCCATTCCCTGCCCACGACGTAGCCGAGATTGGACAATCCGTGGCTAGTCTGAAAGCCACGAAAAAAACTGTAACGGCTCGGGGCCAATTGACACTATCATAGCACGCTGGGGGCTTCTCCGGTGGATAGGCCCTTCGTAGCTCTTATAAGAGGCGACCTAAATGCCTGCTTGATTCAGGGCATTGGGTCAGGGATTCTCTACTGACGCCGATTCGAGTGGGCAGAAGGATGACTTCGTTGGACGCACTGGATTCGCGCCGCAGGCGTCTGTTCGGAATAGGGGCCTGCATAGTAGTGGTGCTCGGATCGATACGGCCCGTGCCCGCTGCCAGTCTTGACACGTCACGTACGCAACTCCGCAAAGGGGATTACCAGGGAGCCCTGGAATCGGCGCAGCAAGCCATCGCCGATTCGGCCTATCAGCCCCAATGGCGCGTCATTCTGATCGAATCCATGTTGGCCCTGGGCCAATACGATAAGGCCGCCGAGCAGATTGATTCGGTCCTGATCCAGTACCCGCTGAACCTCACGCTGCTCAAACTGGGTCATACCGTGTACATGCAAAACGGTCGAGCCGACGAAGCCAGGCAGTTGCTGGAGAAGATCTACCGGATTGCCTCGACGCGACGTCTGGCGTTCATCTCCAACCCCGATCTGGTCGCCCTCGGACAGGCCCTGCTGTTGCTGGGAGCCGAACCCCGCACCGTTCTTAGGGATTTCTACACACGGGCCCTGCAAAACGATCCGAATTGCCGCGAGGCCTATCTGGCCGCGGGCGATCTGGCGATGGCCAAGCAGGATTATGAGCTGGCCGCCGAGCAGTACCAACATGCTGTCGAACGCTTTGGCGACGATCCCGATGCGCACTACGGGCTGGCCGAGGCCTTTTACCACAGCGACCGTAAGGCCATGATGCAGTCTTTGGATGCGGCCCTCTTCACCAATCCCAAGCATATGCCGTCGTTGATCCTGCTGGCCGAGCACCAGATTGACTGCGAAGACTACGACGGAGCCGTCAAATCCCTGGACCGCGTGCTGGCCGTCAATCCCTGGCGGCCCGAAGCCTGGGCCTATCGTGCCCTGCTGGCCCATCTGTCGAACGATCCCAATGAAGAAACCGCGTGCCGGGACAAGGCACTGAGATTCTGGCCTGCCAATCCGCAGGTGGACCATCTGATCGGCGCCAAGCTGTCGCAGAAATACCGCTTCTCGGAAGGCAGCGACTATCAGCGCCGCGCCTGAAAGCCGATCCGAACTACATGCCGGCCAGAATCCAGCTCGCCGAGGACCTATTGAGGCTGGGTCAGGAAGAGCCAGGGTGGGCCCTGGCAACCCAGGTGGCCGATGCGGACCCCTACAACATCAAGGCGTATAACCTGACGACGCTGCATGACAGCATCGCCAAGTTCGCGACCCTGGAGGGAGATGGGTTTGTCTTGCGGATGAACGAACTGGAGGCGGACATCTATGGGGACGAGGCGCTGGCACTCCTGAAGGAGGCGAAGCAGCGACTCTGCAAGAGATACGGCCTGCAACTCGACAGTCCCGTGACGGTGGAGCTGTTTCCCAACCCTCAGGATTTCGCGGTGCGAACGTTCGGGATTCCGGACGTCGATGGCTATCTCGGCGTCTGCTTTGGCAGTGTCATCACCGCCAACAGCCCCAAGGCCCAGAGACCTTCGAACTGGAAGGCCGTGCTGTGGCACGAGTTCGCACACGTCGTGACGCTTCACCTGACGCGAAACAAGATGCCCCGGTGGCTGAGCGAAGGGATTTCGGTTTACGAAGAATCCCAGCGCGATCCGACGTGGGGTCAGCAGATGAACCCACAGTATCGCCAGATGATTCTCGATGGTGAACTGACGCCCATCGGCCAGCTCAGCGGCGCGTTCCTGAACCCGCCGACGCCGGTGCATCTCCAGTTCGCTTACTATGAATCGTCGCTCGTCGTCGAGTTCCTCATCGATCGCTTCGGGCTCGATTCGATCAAGTCGATTCTGGCGGATCTGGCCGAGGGACAGGAGATCAACGAGGCGATCTCCAAACACGCTGCTCCGCTGACACAGCTTGAGAGTCAGTTCGAAACCTTTGTCCGCAACCGCGCCGAATCACTGGCGTCGGATGTCGATTGGGAGCAGCCAACGAAGGAGCAGGTCGATCCCGCCGATCCCGAAGCGGTGGCAAAATGGCTGGCCGACCATCCGAACAGCTTCTGGGGGCTGCAACTCCAGGCCCACATGCTGCTGGGACAGGAGCAATGGGAAGAGGCGAAGAAGCCACTTAACAAGTTGATCGCTCTATACCCGACGTACGTCGACGAAGGCAACGCCTATCAGTTTCTGGGAGTCGCCCACCGCCAGCTTGGCGAGATCGAGCAAGAGCGCGAGGTGCTCAGCAAACTGGCAGAGCAATCTTCCGATGCAGCGGATGCCTACCAGCGGCTGATGCAAATCGACACGGAACAGGAGCGATGGGAGCAGGTGGTCGAAAATGGCGACCGGTATCTCGCGGTCTATCCGATGCTGAGCGACGTCTACTGGTGGCTCGGTGAGGCCGCCGAGAAACTCGGTCGAAGCGAACGGGCCGTCGAATCGTATCGACGTCTGCTCTTGCTCGACCCGGCCGATCCAGTCGAGGTCAACTATCGTCTGGCCCGGTTGCTCCGCCACGATGAACCGGCCGCAGCCAGACGCTATGTCCTGGAGGCTCTGGCCGATGCCCCGCGCTTCCGCCAGGGACACCAACTGCTGTTGGAGATTCTTGCCAACTCGCAGGGGTCGCCCACCGCTCCACAGGAGAGTTCGGCCTCGTCGACGGGCCAAGGGGGTGCACAATGACGAAGACACGATGGCTTCTGGCGTCACTGGTCATCCTGGCGGTCGGCGGGACGCTGGTGTTCGCCCAGCGATATTATGACCGGCGCTGCGATGCGCGTGCCGGCGTGCCCGACTGGGAACCGGATGCCGAATTCGCCCATGATGTCTTCACGTTCGTGCGCATCGAATACTCCTCGGGATACGGCGGAGGCTATGGCGGCTATGGGCCAGGCTACGGTCGAGGCGGCCGTCGAGGTCGTGGAGGCTACGGTCGCGGGGGAGGCCGTTGGGCCACCGACTATCCCGACAGCGACCTGAATTTCTCCTACCGCCTGCACCAACTGACCTCGCTGAAGGTCGAACCCCGATGGGGTGATCCTCCAACTGACGGACCCCGAACTGTTCGACTATCCGTTCATCTACATCGTCGAGCCAGGCGGTCTGATGTTCACCCAAGACGAGGTCCAGGCATTGCGGCGTTACCTCCTCAACGGCGGGTTCCTGATGGTCGACGACTTCTGGGGTGAGGACGAGTGGTACAACTTCTACTACGAGATCAAACGCGTGTTCCCTGACCGGGAGCCGGTCGAGCTGCCGCTGAGCCATCCGATCTTCCATGCGGTATTCGACTTAAAGGAAAAGCCTCAGATCCCCAGCATCAACGTGGCGATACAAGGCCGGCCCATGGCATCACCTGGGAACGAGAAGATGCGCGCGAGGTCCACTTCAAGGCGCTCTACGACGACAAGGGCCGGATGATGGCGATCATCTGCCACAACACCGACCTGGGCGACGGCTGGGAACGCGAGGGCGAGGACGAATGGTACTTCCGTGAGTTCTCGGAGAAGAAGGCTTATCCGATGGGAATCAACATCGTGTTTTATGCGATGACCCACTGACGCTAGATGAAAAACGATAAACGGGGTGCGGTGCACACCTTACGGATCGAGAAAGGACCATGATCTTGGCGACGCAGACATTCGAATCGGAGCGGGAGGCGGTCGAACAACTCAGGGACGCCCGTCAGAAAATGGGGGCCGAGCTGGCCAAGGTGATCATCGGACAGGAAGACGTGATCGAGCATCTGATCGTCGCGTGTTGGCCGGCGGACACTGCCTGATCACCGGCGCACCGGGGCTGGCCAAAACGCTGCTGGTCAGGTCGCTCTCGCAACTCTTCCACCTGAAGTTCCAGCGGATCCAGTTCACGCCCGACCTGATGCCGGCCGACATCACGGGCACCGAGATTCTCGAGGAGACCGATCACGAGCGGACGATGACGTTCGTCAAAGGGCCGATCTTCGCCAATGTGATTCTCGCCGACGAGATCAACCGAACTCCGCCCAAGACCCAGGCCGCCCTGCTGGAGGCCATGCAGGAACACCAGGTCACGGCGGCGGGCGTCACGCATCCGCTGAGCGAGCCGTTCTTCGTCCTGGCCACGCAGAACCCGATCGAGATGGAAGGGACCTATCCGCTGCCCGAAGCCCAGCTCGACCGGTTCATGTTCAACGTCGTGATCGACTACCTGCCCGAGGACGACGAGGTGGCGGCCGTGCGCGCAGACCACGACCGCCGAGCCCGAGCCGATCGAGCCGATCTTCACCGGCGAGGACGTGCTTGCGCTTCCACGACGTCGTGCGCCGGGTGCCGATCGCCGAGGACGTGGTCCGCTACGCGGTCCGGCTCGCGGCCGCGTCGAGGCCGAGCGCCGACAATGCGCCGGACTTCGTCAACGAGTGGGTCAGCTGGGGCGCCGGGCTCCGCGCATCGCAGTATATGGTGCTCGGAGGCAAGGCGCGGGCCCTGCTCTACGGACGGGCCCACGTGACGTTCGAGGACATTCAGGCACTGGCCTACCCAGTGCTCCGGCATCGCGTCCTGATCAACTACCGCGCCGAGGCTGAAGGCGTCACCACAGACAATCTGATCGGGCGTCTTCTGAAATCCGTCAAGGAAAGTGGCTGATGGCACAGGGACCGGCACCATTCGACTTCAAGGCGGCGACCGCCTCCACGGGCGGGATGGTCGATCCGGCTGCGCTGATGAGGATCAAGTCGATGGAGCTGCGCGCCAAAGGCATTGTCGAAGGGTTCCTCCGAGGAATCCACCGAAGCCCCTATCATGGTTTCTCGGTCGAGTTCACCGAGTACCGCCAGTACAGCGCGGGCGACGACCCCCGCTATCTCGATTGGCGCATCTACGCCCGCAGCGACCGGTACTACATCAAGAAGTTCGAGGACGAGACCAACCTGCGGTGCCACCTGCTGATCGACCACAGCCGGTCGATGGGCTATGGGTCCGCCGGATACACCAAAGCCCAGTACGCAGGGACACTGGCTGCGACGTTGGCCTATTTCCTCTTCACGCAAGGCGATGCCGTCGGGCTGGCCACGTTCGACGACCACATCACACAATACATGCCGCCTCGAAACCGGCCCAGCTATCTCCGCCGGCTGATGGCGGCGCTGGACACCGATCCACAGGGCAAAGTCACCGATCTGGGCCCGCCTTTACAGCGGCTGGCCCAGATGCTGACCAAACGGGGATTGATTGTGCTGGTCTCAGACCTGCTCACATCGATCGACTGGCTCGAATCCGACCTGGGCTACCTGGCCGCCGGAGGTCACGATGTCGTCGTATTCCAGGTCCTGGACCCGGCAGAGCTGAACTTCGATTTCGACACACCGGCCCTTTTCCGCGACCTGGAAACAGGTCGGGACATGTACGTCGATCCCCCCGCCGCCCAGAAAGGCTACAAGCGCATGCTCAAAGCGCACCTGGACAAGGCCAAAACCGTGTGCCGGCGCCTCGGGATCGACTACCATCTGTTCGCCACGGATCGCCCGTTCGATCTGGCCCTTCTTGAGTTCCTCCAGGACCGGATGCACCGCCGTAATCAGGTCCGCCGGGCCCAGGGTTCTAACGTCGGGAGGAGGATATGAGCTTTCTGTATCCGCTATTCCTGGCCGGCATGGTTGCCATTGGTGTGCCGATTGTCCTGCACATGATCCGGCGACACACGCGGAAACGGATAACATTCAGTTCGCTGATGTTCGTCCGCACGACGGCCCCGCGGCTGAGGAATCGGAGCCGCCTGGAGAATCTACCCCTGCTGATCCTGCGATGCCTGCTGCTTTGCCTGCTGGCGATTGCGTTCGCCCGCCCGCTGTTCTCGCGTCAGGCTCCCGAACGCGTCGCGCGTGCAGGCCGGCGCATCGTGGTGCTCGTGGACACCAGCGCCTCGATGCGCCGCACGGGGCTCTGGGACGAAGCTATCGGAGAGGTCCGATCGGCACTGAGCGATATCGAACCATCGGACCGTTTGTGCCTGATGACCTTCGACCGAAACACGCAAACGCAAATTGGGTTCGAACAATGGGAGAGCCTCGATCTATCGCAACGAAAGGCAGCGGTGACGGACAGCCTGTCGGAGATGTCCCCAGGCTGGGGTTCGACCGACTTGGGCCGGGCGCTAACGAGTGCGGCTGAAGCCATCGAGGACGACGAGGTCAACGACACGCAACAGCCCATCGGATCGCATCAGATCGTCCTGATCGGTGACCTCCAGCAAGGAAGCGACCTCGACGCGCTGGCCACCTACGAATGGCCCGATACCGTGGAACTGGTCCTCAAACCGGTCACGGCCAGCCGTTCGACCAATGCCGCTTTGGAATGGGTAACCCATCGCGATCATCTGGCGAGCCCGGATGGCAATGAGGCCACCAGCATTCGGGTCACCAATTCGCCTGAGGCGACCATCGAGCAATTCCAACTGCGGTGGGCTGACGAATCATCGGCGCAGACCACGGCCAAACCGATCGAGACCTATATCCCGGCCGGTCACAGTCTGGTCGTCAAGGTCCCCGCACCGGCCGATCCATCCGCTGTACACCGACTCGTCCTGACGGGCGACGATCACGACTTCGACAACACGCTCTACGTGGCTCCGCTCCTGCAACAACAAATCGACATTCTCTATGTGGGCCATGACGACCCGAACGATCCCAAGGATATGCTATTCTACGTGCGTCGCGCGTTCGGAGCTACTGGCACGCTGAACGCCCATGTCACATCCCACCTGGGTGACGAGGTCTTGGCGCCGAATGAAATCGCAGACGCACATCTAATCATCGCCACTGACGTAACTCGCCAAGAGAATCTAGCCGCCCTGCGTCGGCATATCGAGGCAGGCGGAACGATCTTGCTGGCTATGAAGTCAGCGGATGCCGGCGCGGTTTTGTCGGGCCTTACAGGCATTGGCAACACCGTCGCGGAGGAAGCTGACGTTGGTCGATACGCCATGCTCGGTCGAATCGAATTCTCGCATCCTTTGCTGAGCGTCTTTTCCGATCCTCGATTCGGAGACTTCACTAAGGTGCATTTCTGGAAGTATCGCCGCGTGAACCTGGGCAACCTGCCCGACGCACGCGTGCTGGCCCGGTACGACAGCGACGACCCGGCGTGGTTCGAAGTGCCTATCGGTCGAGGCACGTTGATTGTCCTCACGTGCGGCTGGCACCCGTCTGACAGCGATCTGGCCCTGTCGTCAAAGTTCGTTCCGCTGCTCTACAGCATCCTGGAATACGGAGGCGTGCTCACCGGCGCCCAGATGCAGTATTTCGTCGGCGATCCGGTGCCCGTCGCGAGGCCAACCGCATCGCAGAGAACAACTCTGCGAATCCGAAAACCCGATGGGTCGATTGTCCCTCTCCAAACAAGTGCCGAGGTATTTACCGAAACGGACACGCCCGGAATCTACGGGATCGAGTCTTCGGCTGGAACCAAGTGGTTCGCCGTGAACATCCCGGCCGCCGAAGGGCGGACCGATCCGATGCCCATCGAGGAACTGGAGAAACTCGGAGTCGCACTGAAGTCACCGAATCCCGCTACAACCGAACACATCGCGAAAGCCGCGATGAACAGAGGGTTGGTGGAAACCGAAAACGAACAGAAGCTTTGGCGGTGGGTGTTGCTCGCCGCCCTGGCGGTACTGCTGATGGAGACCTGGCTGGCCGGATGGCTGACCCGACCTGAGTCCGAGTCTCAGGGGGAACAGACATGATCGAGCATTCGCTGCGCCGACAACTCGAGCCGATCATGAAGCGTCGCAGACGCCTGGACCTCGCATGGCGTCTCTCGCTCTATTGGCTTGTCACCGTACTTGTTGGAATCGTACTGATTGGTGTCGACTGGCTCTGGGGATGGAAACTGCCCTTTGCCATGGAACTGTGGTGCCTCTTCGCTATCGGCGCGACGATTCTCGCGATCTATAGGACGGAACGCGTCGGGCTCGACTACCAGGCTATCGCCAGGGACATCGAACAGCACCACCCCGATCTCAAGGCTTTGCTGTTAGCCGCCATCGAGCAGAAACCCGACCATCCGGGCGGTCGACTGGGTTATCTCCAGACGCAAGTGCTCAAGGAAGCGGTCATTCATGCGACCAACCATGACTGGCTCGAAAGCATCCCACCACGAACTGTGGCACTGGCCAATATCAGTCGGATCGTAGTGCTTCTGCTCCTGGTCGCCGTGTTCTCGCAAATGTTGCCTTCGATCTCGCTGTTGCCCCGCACCCGTCGCGGCGTGCTGGCCTCGAAGGGCTATGAAGTCACCGTCACACCGGGCAACACCAGCGTCGAAGCCGGAAGCCCCGTGGTAATCCTCGCGCGATTCGACGGACAGATTCCGATGGAGGTGGCGTTGTCCTACGGTGCACCCGGACAGGAACAACAGCGTGTCCCTCTGACGCGCAACGTCGATGACGTCGTCTTCGGAGGCATCATTCAGGACGTCCGCTCCGATCTGCTCTATCACATCGAATTCACCGACCAGCGCAGCGACAGCTACAAGATCAGCGTTTTCGATCACCCACGACTGCTTCAGGCGGATGCAAAGATCGTGTATCCATCCTACACGCACCTGCCTGAAAAGACGGTCCAGGATACGCGACGGATCAGCGTCGTCGAAGGCTCTCAGGTCACATTGACGTTCACGCTCAACAAGCCCGTGACCACGGCCCGACTGACTCCGAGGGAAGGGATCGCACTGGGCCTGAACCTCGACCCCGAGCATCCAAACGTTCTGACGACCTCGTTTATGGCTGAGAAGAGCGAACGCTACGAGCTGCTGATGGCTGATGCTCAGGGCCTCCAGAACAAGACGCCTCCCCGATTCACGATCGACGTTCACAAGAACCTGCCGCCTGAACTGAAGCCTCTATTCCCGAACCGCGACGTCGCGGCCTCGCCTCTAGAAGAGTTGGACCTCCACGCCGAAGTCTCCGACGACTACGGCGTGACCCGCTACGGGCTGACCTATTCGCTCGCGGGTGTGCAGACGCAAGATGTCACCTTGAGTGATTCGCCCGTCTCGGGAAAGCAGGAGATTCAGCATCTGCTGGCCCTCGAGGAGTTGGGGGCCGTGCCCGATCAACTGCTGACGTACTATTTCTGGGCCGATGATGTCGGTCCTGACGGTCAACCGCGCCGGACTTCCAGTGACATCTACTTTGCCGAGATCCGCCCCTTCGACGAGGTCTTCCGTGAGAACCAGTCGTTCCAGAATCAGCAGCAACAACAGGGTCAACAAGAGCAGCAAGGCCAACAGACCGAAGAGCTGATCCAGTTGCAGAAGCAAATCATCATCGCCACGTGGAATATCAAGCAACAGACCGATCTCTCAGGGCGTCTCGGTGACAGCGCCGATGATCTCGACGTCGTGCGCGAGTCACAAGCCGATGCACTGGAGAAGGCCCGATCAGCACTCGCCAAAGCCGAGGACCCTTCGGCCGGAGAGGCACTCCAGGCCGCTGCGGGACATATGGAGACCTCGGTAAATCACCTCACCGAGGCAACCGAATCCGCATCGGCTTCAGAACTGACGCCTGCACTGGGCGCGGAGCAATCCGCCTATCAGGAACTGCTCAAGCTCAGGCAACGCGAGCACCAAGTCGCCCGCGGGCAGAACCAGGGACAAGGCCAGAGTTCGAGCGCCAACTCGGCGCGATCGCAGCAGCAGTTGCAGCAACTGGAATTGACCGAGCAGGAGAATCGATACGAGACTGAACGGCGAGCCCAGTCGAGAGAACAGGCCGTACAGCGAGAGGACCTTCAGGTGCTCAACCGGCTAGGTGATCTCGCCCGCCGACAGAACGACATGAGTGAACGACTTCGCGAGGCCGAGGCGGCGTTGCGACAAGCCCGCAACGATCAGGAAAGAGAGGAGATTCTACGCGAACTCAAGCGTCTTCGAGATGAACAGCTCGAAGTGCTTCGTGACATCGATGAACTCCAGGCCAGAATGGACCAGTCACAGAACAGACAACGGATGTCCGATGCCAGGGAACAGCTCGATGATTCGCGTTCGCAGATTCGCCAGTCGGCCCAGGAACTGGAAGAGGGCATGGTTTCGCGCGCCATCACGTCATCGACGCGGGCCCAGCGACAGCTCGAACAGATGCGCGATGATTTCCGGCGTAATACCTCGAACCAGTTCTCCGAGGACATGCGTGACATGGCGCGAGCGGGCCCAGCAACTCGATCAGCGGCAGGAACAGATCGGCGAGCAGATGGAGCAGCAGCAGAGCTCGGGTCGCCGGACACTGGCCGACAATGGTACGAACGGCGAGCTGACCGAGCAGATTCAACAGCAGAGAAGAGAGATCGAAGAGCTGATCGACCAAATGAGAGACGTGAGCGAGCAGGCGGAGGTCGCCGAGCCATTGCTCTCGCGAAAGCTGTACGACACGTTGCGTAAGACCACCACAGAAAACCTCGATCAGGCACTCGAAGCCACGGGGCAACTACTCGAGCGAAACTTCCTGCCCCAGGCCCAGGAGATCGAGCAACGAGCGGCCGAGGGCATCGACGAGCTTCGCCAAGGGGTAGAAGAGGCTGCCGAGAGCGTGCTGGGCGATGAAGCCGAAGCTCTGCGACTGGCAAGGCAGCAGCTTGAGGAGTTGACCGAACAACTCGACGCCGAGGCCGCTCGCGCGGCTGGTGAAGCTCGCGAGCGACCCGATGATCCGAACCAACCAGCAGTGGCGGCCGGACGTGGACAGCCGAATGAGGCCCAACGGCAAAACCAAGCATCTCGTGGAAACCAGCAATCGCAAGAGCAAAGCCAATCGCAGCAAGGTCAACCGCGACAAGGTCAGGCCTCGGCCAACAACGACGGACAGCGACAGCCAGGTGAGCCACGTGAAGGCGGTCAGCCCCAGCAAGGCCAGGGCCAGCGGACCGCGCGAGGCAATCGAGACGACAGAGACGAGCAAGGCAATCCGAGCGGTTGGGGGCCTGGAGGCGAGTCATTCCAGGAATGGACCGACAGTGGCGTGCGAGGCCCACTGACCGGCGAGGGCTATCGCGAATGGTCCGACCGACTCCGCGACGTGGAAGAGATGCTGACCGAGCGCGAACTTCGTGAGGACGTGGCGAGAGTTCGAGATCGCGCTCGCACGGTACGCAGCGATTTCACTCGTCATGGCAAGGAGCCCCAGTGGGACCTCGTCGAACAGCAAATAATGAAGCCGCTGATGGAATTGCAGGGAAAACTCAGGGACAAGCTCGCTCAACTCGAATCGGATGAGGCGCTGGTCCCGATCGACCGCGACCCGGTGCCGGACCGTTTTGCCGACCTGGTTCGGAGCTACTTCGAGAATCTGGGGGGCGAGACGCGATGACTTTGTTGGCGACTGTCACGGTCTCAATGACGCCTTGGGTCTGGCCGGCGGCAATTCTGGCGTTGGTCGCGGCCGGACTGCTGATCTGGGCCTATCGGCGCAACCCTCATACCGGTGCAGCCGAGCGGATTGCCTTCATCGCCAAGCTCCTGGGCATCATGATCCTGGTGTTGTGTCTGATCGAGCCACTGTGGAGTGGCAGGCGTGCGAAATCCGGCGCGAATCTCTTCGTCGTGATCGCAGACAACAGCGCGGGCATGACCGTTCACGACCCTGGTGCGGATCGAAGTCGCAGCGAGATCCTGCGGGATGCTCTGGATGCCACGAAAACCGATTGGCTGGCGGCACTGGCGGACAATTTCCAGCTCAGGCAATACACCTTCGATTCGAGACTGCGTCGGACGTCGGATTTCTCAGACCTGACCTTCGAGGGCACCGCGTCGGCCATCGGCACGGCCCTGCAAACCGTCGCCGAACGGTATCGGGATCGACCGGTCGCGGGCGTGCTTTTAATGAGCGACGGTAACGCCACCGACTGGCTCGCCCAATCGGCCGACCTGACGGGCGTGCCACCGATCTATCCTGTGGTCATCGGTCAAGATCGTGCCCCCAAAGACCTTTCTCTGTCTAACGTCACGGTCAGCCAGACGTCGTTCGAGGACGCTCCCGTGATCGTCCAGGCCGACGTCGAGGCCACTGGCTTTGCCGGGCGGAATATCACCGTCGAGCTGACAGACGGAGCAGGAGGCTTGGTCGAACAGCAGCAGTGGGAGGTAAGCAAGAGCGACGAGAAGCAGGCGTTCCGCTTTCGTCTTCGTCCCGACCGATCCGGCGTTCTGTTCTACCAGGTCCGGGTTGCGGAGGTACAGGACGAGTTGGCCGATCCGCCCGAGCCTTCGTCCGAAGCGACACTCGCAAACAATGCCCGCACCGTCGTGGTGGATCGAGGCGAGGGCCCTTATCGCATTCTGTACGTTTCGGGACGACCGAACTGGGAGTACAAATTCCTGCAACGAGCCGTTAGCGAAGACGAACAGGTGCAGATGGTCGGCCTGATCCGCGTGGCCCGGCGCGAGCCGAAATATGATTACCGCGGTCGGACGGGTGAGCGGAGCAACCCGATCTATCGCGGTTTCGACAACCAGGAACGAGAGGAAACCGAGCAGTACGATCAGCCCGTTCTCGTCCGGCTGAACACGCGCGATGGAAGAGAGCTCCAGGAAGGCTTCCCGAAAACGCCTGAACTGCTGTACGGGTACCACGCCGTGATCCTCGACGACGTCGAGGCCGCATTCTTTACCCATGACCAGATGGACCTGCTAAGACGATTCGTCACCGAACGTGGAGGTGGCTTCTTCATGCTCGGAGGCAAGGACTCCTTCCAGCAGGGTGATTTTGAACACACACCGATCGCCAGTCTCCTGCCCGTCTACCTCGACCGGATGCCCGGGAATGTCACATCGCCCGAGGTCCGTATGACGCTGACGCGAGAGGGCTGGCTGGAACCGTGGGCCCGACTGCGTGACAACGAACCGGATGAGCAGAGCCGGCTCGCCAAGATGACAGACTTTCGTGTGCTCAATCGCGTTCGTTCGACAAAGGCCGGCGCGCGAACCGTTGCCACCATCGAAGACACCGGCAAAGAGGCGTTCCCCGCACTGGTTGTCCAGCGGATCGGCAACGGACGCAGTGCCGCGCTGACCGTCGGTGACATCTGGCGATGGGGCCTCCAGGATGCCGAGTCGCGCGAGGACATGGAGAAGTTCTGGCGCCAGACGCTACGCTGGCTGGTGGCGGATGTGCCTGAACGTATCGCGATCCAGATTACCGACGAACCCGATCAGGCGACCGATGCCAGACAACTGCGGGTCCGCGTTCGTGACAAGGACTTCGAGCCGATGGACAACGTCACGGTAGGCATCGAAGTGGATCGGCCGGAAGGCCAGACGTTGCGACTTACGGCGATGCCCGTGGCGGGCGAGAGTGGCTTGTTCCAGAGCACGTATGTCCCGCGTATCAGTGGCGGATATCTCGCTCGTGCGAATGTCACCGACGCCAACGGCGCCGAGATCGGCAAAACGGAAGCAGGCTGGGCCACCGATCTGGAAGCTCGTGAGTTTGGCTCGATCAAAGCCAATCGACCACTCCTTGAGCAGATCGCCCGCCAGACAGGAGGCCGGGTGGTGGAGATCGACGAACTGGAAGACTTCGCCCGCAACCTGCCCAATCGTGAAGTGCCAGTCACCACAGTCTGGGTCAGGCCTCTGTGGGACCTGCCAGGGATTCTACCAGCCGTCTTCTTGTTGCTTCTGGTTTGCTTTGTAGGTGAATGGGCACTTCGCCGGTGGAAGGGAATGCCATGAGGAACAGAGTGACATTCCTGGCAGGTGTTCTGGTTCTGACCGTCGCCGGTTCTATTTCCATAGCCATGCAGAACCGTGCAGCGCAGAGCGTAGTCGTGGTCGTCGGGGCCCCGGGGATGCCGGAGTATCTGGAGGAGTTCGCCGCATGGACAAGTCTCTGGGAACAGGCCTGTAAGAAAGGCGGCCCTGACTTTCGCACCATCGGTCTGGATGGGTCGAAAGACATACCCGACCGCCAGCGATTGAAAGATCTGCTGGCATCCGAATCCCAGAAAGGCAATGCCCCGTTGTGGCTCGTGCTCATCGGACACGGAACATTCGATGGACGGACCGCCCGATTCAATCTGCGAGGGCCCGACCTGACGACGGACGATCTGGCCGAATGGCTCGCACCGATGCAACGGACCATCGCTTTGATCGACGGCTCGTCTTCGAGTGCACCGTTCCTCAAGGCCTTGTCGGCGCCGGATCGAGTGATCGTCACCGCCACCAAGAGCGGATTCGAGCAGAACTACGCGCGGTTCGGTCGGTACCTGGCCGAAGCGATCGCCCAACCCCAAGCCGACCTCGACAAGGACGGGCAGACCTCGCTACTGGAAGCCTTCCTGACCGCCTCGCACGAGACTCAGGCGTTCTACCTGGCCGAGGGCCGACTCGCGACCGAGCACGCTCTGCTCGACGACAACGGCGACGGTCTGGGCACGCCTGCTGACTGGTTCCGTGGCATTCGCCCGACCCAGAAAGCGGCCGACGATGCCTCGCTCGACGGTTACCGGGCTCATCAACTCCACTTGGTCTACAGCGACACCGAGGCTGCCATGCCAGCAGCCCTGCGTGCCAGACGGGATCAACTGGAGATCGAGGTGATGGAACTGCGAGATGCCAAGGAACAACTTCCCGAGGCCCAGTACTACTCCCGGCTCGAAGCCCTGCTCCGTGAGATCGCTCAGATCTACGAACAGGTGGATTCATCGCAAACAACGAATTGATCCTCGCGCAAAAACCAGGAGCGGCCCCCATGTGGGAACCGCTCCGGCGACATCCTGACAAACCGATTACGTCTCGCTGAAGGCTATTGCCCCAACGGTACGACAACGTAACGGGAGAACTCGCCTCGCCTGACCAGCAGGAGGAGCTTCTCCCCCTTGGCACGAGAGAGCGCTTTCTCGAATTCGTCCACGGAACTGACGGATGCACGATTGACGCTTTCAATCAGGTCACCGGCCTGGACACCTGCATCGCCAGCGGGACTGCCGGGTTCGACACCCGTGACGATTACGCCTTCGCCAATTCGATAGCCGAACTGATCGGCCAGATCCTGTGTAACGTTCTGCACGGTGATGCCCAGCGCTTCCTGCGATGGCGTCCCCTTGGGGGACCGACCCGCTTGCGCCACCTCCGTGGGGCGCTCACCCAGCGTCACGGTGATTTGGCGCTGCTTGCCATCCCGCATGATCTGGAATCGCACATCGGTGCCGGGCTTGAGCATCGCGACCTGATTTCGGAGTGCCTCGTAGGATTCGATCGGCTTGCCGTCCATCTCCATCAGCACATCGCCCGTGGCCAGGCCGGCCTTATCGGAAGGCGAGCCCTTCTCAATACTGGCGATGACCACCCCACCACTGCTCTTGAGCCCCAGCAGGTCCGCCATGTCAGACGTGACATCCTGGCCATAGAGCCCCAGGTAACCACGCGTCACTTTGCCGTGGGCCTTCAACTGGGCCTCGATCGTCTTGGCCATATTGATCGGGATGGCAAAGCCGATGCCCATGTACCCGCCGCTCTCGCTGAGGATCGCGGTGTTGATACCGATGACTCTTCCGTCGAGGTCGATCAGCGGACCGCCGGAATTGCCCGGGTTGATGGCGGCGTCGGTTTGAATGAAATCCTCATAGGCCGCGATATGCACGTTGCTGCGACCGACCGCACTGACCACGCCGACCGTCACGGTCTCGCTGAGCCCGAACGGGTTGCCGATCGCGACGACCCAGTCGCCGATCTCCATCGCATCCGAATCGCCCATCGGCAGAACAGGGAAGTTGTCACCGGGGATCTTGATCAGCGCCACCTCTGAACCCGGGTCGGTACCGATGAGTTTGGCATTCTCGAACTTGCGTCCGTCCTGGAGTTCCACGGTAATCTTGTCCACGTCGCCCACGACGTGATTGTTGGTGAGGATATACCCATCCTTACTGATGATGAACCCAGAGCCTTGCCCTCGCTCCTGGTACTTTCGCGGCTGCTGTTGTTGTTGCTGTTGCTGAGGCACTCGCCCACCGAAGAACTTCCTTAATAGATCATCGTTGAATTGCCCGAACGGATTATTGAATCCAAACGGACTGCCCGCCACCTCCACCGACTTCTCGACCTTGATGGACACGACCGCGGGCATCGCCTCCTTGGCAACCGAGGTGAATGCATTGGACAGCTCACGCGCTACCTGACGGTTGCCCTGAGCGAATCCCGGAACCGCCATGGTCAAGAACAAACATAGGGACACAGCAACAACGACTATGCTCCTGGACCCTTGCGAACGCTTCTCTCTGCCATTGTTCATGGTACTCTCCTTTCGTTCCTTGCTGCGAAAAGACAACCGTCGAGGCACACGTCGCCTTTCGGCGATTGTCGTTGCTACAGGCATGCGATTACTCCGTCGTGGCATCGGCCCCCGCTTTAACCGTCGGGGCCTTTCATGCCGCGAACGATCTCGACATCAACCCACATTTTCATCACTCTCGAATCGCTGATCCGAAACCGGGCATCCTCAAGCGCCTGTCGCACCAGGATGGGACGACAGTCGAGGTAGTTGGGGAAATGGCGGTGCGTCCACTCGAACACATCGGTAATCACACCAGGACCACGAGTCCGGGACATTCCGACAACCACCAGAGCACCTCCCTGCTTCAACACACGGCGGCACTCGCTCAGCACAAGTGGAATCTCCGGGGTATCGAACAACTCGAGCGTAAAACTCATGAAGATTCCATCAATGCTCTCTGACGGGTAAGGCAGGTTCATCGCATCACCACACGACAGTTGAACCCGCCCATCCAACCCTTCGTCCCGAATGCGCGTCTCGGAGATGTCCAGCATCTTCGCTGAGAGATCGATGCCCAGAACGCGGCCTTTCGGGCCGGCCGCACGTGCCAACGGAACGAGAGACCGCCCCGTTCCGAAACCGATTTCAAGAACCGTGTGCCCGGGCTGAACATCGAGCATTTCAAGCCCGACCCGGCGAACCGGCTCCTCCGAGCGCTCCGCAAGAAGGTCGTAGACGCCTGCAATCTTGTCGTAGAACGCCTTCGTTTCTTCCTTTGTCTGGAGCACCCTCAGTACGCCAGGCTGGTGATAGCCCTCGGACGAATCCGCGTACCTCTCTTTGCTTGTTCCACCTGCCAACATTTCGGCCTCGGAGTCAATGTTCTGGTATCCAGATCAGTGGAATGTTTCGATCCGGTTTGTCAGACTTGAGGTTTCTCCACTTGTATACGACGCACGGACGAAACGGATCGCTCTCTCGAACAGATTTTTTGGGCACGTCCTTTCTCGGACGCAGTCGACGCAACGGTCTTTGGCCCAGTCACTTCGACTCGCCGATGCTCGAACTGTGACATGGTTCCATCCAGACATCTGAAAATAGAGATCATTCTGCACCCCATTGCCATTCGCGAATTTCGGGCATATCCTCCCCATGCCGATCGATGTACTGTTTGTGCGCGATCAACTTGTCACGGACCTCTTGGCGAACGTAGGCCGCCACGGCTCCCAATTTCGGCACGCGGTCGATCGCATCCTGAACGAGATGGAATCGATCCATATCGTTTCGCACCAGCATATCGAACGGCGTGGTCGTCGTGCCTTCCTCCTTGTATCCGCGCACGTGGATATTGTGATGGTTCGTCCGTCGGTACGTCAGACGGTGGATCAGATAGGGATACCCATGGTAGGCGAAGATGATCGGCTTGTCGGTCGTGAACAACGTGTCGAACTCATAGTCCGATAGCCCGTGCGGATGTTCCTCTCTGGGCTGGAGCGTCATAAGGTCGACCACGTTGATCACGCGCACCTTCAGATCCGGCGCGGAGTGCCTGAGCATATCGACCGCGGCCAGCACTTCTTTGGTGGGCACATCCCCCGCGCAGGCCATCACGACGTCAGGCTCCGATCCTCGATCGTTGCTGGCCCACTCCCAGATGCCGATGCCCGAAGTACAGTGCTTCACGGCCGCATCCATATCGAGCCACTGCGGCTCGGGCTGTTTGCCCGCGACGATGACGTTCACATAGTCGCGACTTCGCAGACAATGATCGGCTACGGACAACAGCGTATTGGCGTCAGGGGGCAGGTAGACACGAACCACATGGGCCTTCTTGTTCATGACCAGATCAACGAAGCCCGGATCCTGATGACTGAAGCCGTTGTGGTCCTGTCGCCACACGTGGCTCGTGAGAAGGTAGTTCAACGATGCGATAGGATGTCTCCACGGGATTTCTTCCTGTGTGACCTTGAGCCATTTGGCGTGCTGGTTGAACATCGAATCGACGATGTGCACGAAGGCCTCATAGCAGGAAAAGAATCCATGTCGACCGGTGAGCAGATAGCCTTCGAGCCAGCCCTGGCAGGTGTGCTCGCTGAGAATCTCCATGACCCTCCCATCCGGAGCCAGATGGTCGTCACCCGACTTCGTCTGGGCCATCCAGGCTCGGTTCGTCACTTCAAACAAGGCGCTGAGGCGGTTTGACGCCGTCTCGTCTGGACCGAAGACGCGAAAGTTACGCCGATCCGCGTTGCCCTTCATCACGTCCCGTAGGAACTGCCCGAGGACACGCGTTGCCTCAGCCCGGACCCCGCCCGGCTGAGGCACCTCCACAGCATACTCGCGGAAATCAGGCATGCGCAGTTGCCTTAGCAGTATGCCTCCGTTGGCGTGAGGATTGGCGCCCATCCTCCGGTCCCCCTTCGGCGCCATCTCGACCACCTCGGGTACCGGATGTCCCTCGGCATCGAACAATTCCTGAGGCTTGTAACTCTTCATCCATTTCTCAAGCATCTTCACGTGCTCAGGCTTCTCGGCCAGTTGGGCCAGTGGGACCTGATGCGCCCGCCAGGTGCCCTCCACCTGTTCCCCGTCGACCTTATCGGGACCCGTCCACCCCTTGGGACTTCGCAGAACGATCATCGGCCAGCGAGGTCGTGTCGCTTTGCCCTTGCGACGGGCCTCCTGCTGGATTGCCTTGATCTCCGCCACCACCGTGTCGAGCGTTTCCGCCATCAACTGATGCATCGCCATCGGCTCCGAGCCTTCGACGATATACGGCTTGTATCCATACCCCGTGAGCAACTGCCGCAGTTCCTCTTCGTCGATTCTTGCCAACACAGTGGGATTGGCGATCTTGTAGCCGTTCAGGTGCAGGATCGGCAACACCGCACCGTCGTGGACGGGATTGAGGAATTTATTGGAATGCCAGGCCGTCGCCAATGGCCCCGTCTCGGCTTCTCCATCACCGATCACACAGGCCACGAGCAGATCGGGATTGTCGAACGCCGCACCAAATGCGTGAGCCAGCGAGTAGCCAAGCTCACCTCCTTCGTTAATCGAACCGGGCGTTTCCGGGGCCGCGTGACTCGGGATTCCTCCCGGGAACGAGAACTGCTTGAAGAGCTTTCTAATTCCCGACTCATCCTTGCTGATATTCGGGTACAACTCGCTGTAGGTCCCTTCGAGGTATGTGTTGGCCACCATGGCCGGACCGCCATGACCGGGGCCGCAGATAAAGATGACGTTCAAATCCTGCTCTCTGATGAGCCGATTCAGATGAACGTAGATGAAATTGAGCCCGGGCGTAGTCCCCCAGTGCCCCAGCAAACGGGGCTTGATGTGCTCGAGCGTGAGCGGCACTTTCAGGAGGGGGTTGTCAAGCAGGTAGATCTGGCCAACGGACAGATAGTTCGCCGCCCGCCAGTAGCGATGAATCTTCTCGATGTGGTCGCTCGACATCTGTTCCATGAAATCTCCTCTTCAACCAGCGGCTCGGTGAATAGAAATCCGTGCGAGACTACCACGTACACTGAACTGCCCGCACACGCACCTTTGTACGAACCGACCGCAGGCTGCGAAATGAGGATTCTGCCCGGCATGGCATGGGCAAAACCCCCAAAAACACCAGAGGATTCGAGTCAAAAACAGTGCTTTGGGGCACTGTCCTTCGTCACCAATGTGTTCTACGGCTCATTGGCAAGGCCTGATGTCATGCGGAAACAGCCCCCTGGCGGCCCACTCCGCCAAGACCATCATTGGCACAGATTAGGGAAATTCCCTGATCGGAGATAGGCAAACAACGTATATAATCAGTATTTGCCATTGCCATAACCGTTGGCTTAACCTCGGGGAAGAACGCTACAGGTGACGGTGGAGATACGGCGTCGTCTCCGTCCCCCCCGGACGCTACCCGTTGATATGGACCAGCAGCAGATACATCAGAACGAACATCGCGCAACGATTGACAGAGCCATCGTGGTCTTGGGCGGGACAATTGGTCTCGTCGGCTTGTACTTTCTGAGTGTGCGCCGCTACCTGCTATTCCATAGCCTGGTTGAAATCGCCGGCGTCACCGTTGCGCTCAGCATCTTCATTATCTTCTGGAATAGCCGAAGATTCCTGCAAAACGGATACATGCTGTTTCTTGGCATCGCGTACCTATTCGTCGGTGGATTTGATCTGATCCATGCACTGGCCTACAAAGGAATGGAGGTCTTCCCGGGCCGTGGGACCAATCTCGCGACACAACTATGGATCGTCACACGGTACACCGAAAGCCTCTCGTTTCTGATCGCTCCGCTCTTTCTGCACCGCAGACCCAAGGTCATATGGATCTTCCTGTCCTATACGATCGTGTCGGGCCTCGTCCTGCTCTCGATCTTCTACTTCGGGAATTTCCCGACCTGCTTCGACAATGCGCGGGATCACCTGACGGCTTTCAAGGAAGTCAGTGAGTATATCATCATAGGCATCCTCCTTCTTTCGTGCATCGTCCTGATGAGAAAGAAGAGCGATTTCGACCCTCGCGTGCTGAAGTGGATCAGTGGGTCGATCGTTCTGACTATGATCTCGGAGTTCATGTTCACACGGTACACAAGTCCTTACGGGGGGGCTAACGCAGTCGGTCATCTCCTGAAACTCGTCTCGTTCTACTGCGTCTACAAGGCCCTGATCGAGATCGGACTACGAGAGCCGTACAATCTCATCTATCGAGAGTTGAAGCAGCGAGAGACAGACCTTCAGCATGCCCATGGTGAGTTGGAGGCGCGCGTTCAGCGGCGCACCGCCGAACTGTCACAGACCGTGGAGGCGCTTCGCGATGAGGTGCAGGCCCGGATGCAGGCCGAACAGTCATACCGCGAATCCGAGATGAAGTACCGAGCCCTGGTCGAACGTGTCCCTGCTATCACTCATGTGATGACCCTCGGTGACATCGCCACCATCTACGTCAGCCCTCAGGTTGAATCGCTTTTGGGGTTCACCCCATCCGAGTACACGGACAATCCGCATAAGTGGGCGAGCCTCCTGCACCCGGAGGACCGCGAACGCGTGCTGACCGAGATGTCCCGGACTCGAGAGCCCAACAGCCAGTTCTTCCTCGAGTACCGGATGCTCACCCGCGATAACCGCGTGCTGTGGTTCAGGGACAAGGCCGCCGTAGTCCAGGACCCCGACGGCAAGGGACTGTACGTGCAGGGGATAATGTACGACATCACGAAGCAGAAACAGATGGAGCTGGAACTGGCGGCACAGTCCAGGACTCTGGAAGCCTTCTTCAAATACTCGATCACCCCCCTGGTGATTCTCGATCGTCATTTCAACTTCCTCAGCGTCAATCAGGCTTACGCCGATTATTGCCAACGTGACATCGCCGACTTCAAGGGGCACAATCATTTCGAGTTATATCCCGACCCGGAGAATCAGCCGCATTTTCGAAGAAACCGTCCGAACCAGGACAACCTATCAGGCTCTGGCCAAGCCGTTTTCTTTTGCGGACCATCCCGAACGGGGCGTGACATACTGGGATTGGATACTGGTGCCGATTCTCGATGAGAACGGTGAGGTGGAATCGCTCGTCTTCTCACTGAGAGACGTCACCGAGGCCAAGAAAGCCGAGGCAAGGATTCTCGCCGACCAGAAACAACTCCGAGCCCTGACGACGCAGTTGCTCAGCGTCGAGGACCAGGAACGGCGCGTCATCGCTACGGAATTACACGATTCGGTCGGGCAGATCCTCGCGTTTATCAAGATCGAGATGGGGGAGTTGCGCCGCGAAGAACTGCCCAGGCAGGTCCTGCAGACGGTAAACCACATTCGGGAGCAGGTCAACGAAGCGATCCGCCAGACACGAACTCTCACGTTCGAGATCAGCCCGCCGGAGTTGTATACACTCGGCCTCGAATCCGCCCTCGAGGAGTTGACACAGCGGTTCAGCGAGGAACGGCAGATCGAATGTACGGTCAAGGACACAGACGATCTGAAGCCGTTGAGCGACCAGATGAAGACGCTGCTTTATCGATCGGTGCGCGAACTTCTGGTCAATGCGGCCAAACATGCCAAGGCCACCAGCGTATATATCGCCGTGCAGAAGGCCAACAGGGACGTTCAAATCACGGTAAAAGACGATGGAGTTGGGTTCGACACGTCCCGTCTGGAGGATCGCTCCCCTCACGGAACCGCCGGCTTCGGTCTTTTCAGCATTCGAGAGCGATTGACACATATGGGCGGCAGCATGTATATTGAATCCAGTCGCGGACAAGGAACAACAGTCACCCTCCGAGCCCCGTTGACCGACGCGGACTCAAAATAGGAGTATGCGAGAATGAGCGTTAGAATCATCATTGCCGACGATCACACCATTGTCCGACACGGACTAACCAAACTGCTTCAGCAGACCAATGACGTCGAAGTGATCGCGCAGGCCCAGAACGGTCATGCCACTCTGGAACTTGCGCGAGAGCTGTCGCCCGACGTCATTGTCATGGATGTCGGCATGCCCGATCTGAACGGGATCGACGCCACGCAGCAGATTCTGCGCGAGAATCCGAAGATTAAGGTCCTGGCCCTGTCCATGCACTCCGGCCGCAAGTTCGTCGTGGCCATGCTCAAGGCGGGCGCCTCAGGATACCTGCTGAAGGACTGCGCTCTCGAAGAACTGACCACGGCGCTCGAGACGATCCTATCGGGCAAGATCTATTTGAGCCCGGCGATCACCGACATCGTAGTCGACAGCTACGTGCGTCAGCCCGCTGAATCCGATCATTCCGCGTTTTCTGTTCTCTCGCAGCGTGAACGCGAAGTGTTGCAGCTCATGGCCGAAGGCAACACGACCAAGCAGATCGCCCTGCGGCTGCATATCAGTCCCAAAACGGTTGAGGGCCACCGCCTCCGTCTCATGTCGAAGCTGGACATCGACAATGTCGCTCAGTTGACCAAGTACGCCATTCAGGAAGGCCTGACGTCGGCTGAACTGTAGCTCCTGCGGCGCGAGCCCGCGACCTCGCGCCGCGCTGACACATCATGTCACGCCTCTTCGAGCACCGTGTACCCCATCGCGTCGGCCAGGGCGAAGATCGGTTCTTTGAGATCGCCATAACACGTGACACGGTGCCAACCCCATTGATCCCACTGCGTAAACAGCTTCTCGATGTCGCCCGACCGGTTCGACCGCCAGCTTGGTCCGGCACGCGCGATCGTCCGGGTCATTTTCCACAGCCTTGCCCTGGTGGAAGAGAATCTGTTTGCGGCTCTGCTCCATTTCGACCGTCGTGGTCATGTATCCCAGGGGCAGGACCGACCGCACCGACGCGCCCTGGCGATCCTCCGAATGGGTCATGATCGTGAATGGATTCGTCGCACCTTTCGGCCCGAATGCCCTGTTCGAAGCCACGCAGTGGGCGTAGATAATCTGCCGCTTGGCCGTGTCGATCACGGGGTCGGAGATATAGCCCGGCCGGCCTTGTGTCAGCGACGTCAGCATCACCATGGTCGCGGTCGATCGCACGTCACACTCGCAGGCGCCAATCAGACCTTCGTTGTTCAGTTCGTGGAAGCCCAGACACGGATAGGCATGGATGTGCCCACCGTAGAAACCGCCCAGACAGTTGATGGTGATGGCATTGGCCCCATGCTTCTTCAGCACGGCCTTCATGCCCAGGTACATCGCGGCCGAAGTCTCCAGCGTTTCGCGTGACACGTCGATCACGTCCGTGGCATTCTTCTGCCAGCGATCGGCCACCGCGCGAGACTCATCCTTGTCGGCCGCCTTCCATGCTTCGTTCACCTCTGCGAACGATACGCGCTCCATCGGAATACCGGAAATCGGGTCTGCCGGCCCTGATTCCTGGTCGCGAACCGCCAGGATCTTTGATGCCTTCATTGCCTCGAGGCACTCACTTGTCGAGAGAGCCATGAACGAGTCGGGCTTGCACGACAGGTCCCCAGCCTTGGGCATACGTGACGTGCGAACTCGCGCAGTGGCCGCAACGAACTCAGCGGGCGAGCCACCTTTGCCCACGAGGCTGAAACACTTGACCGCTTCGATCAGATCTCCCATGCGAGACGATGCGACGAACCCGACGTTGGGCGTCTGGCTCCGCAGAAAACCGGCGGTGTAGACGAGAAACCCGCCGCTGCCCGCGTACTGGAAATCCACGTACAGCGTCGGCTTACCCGATGTCGCCATGGTCTGAACGACGCGGTTCCAGCAATTCAACTGGCAGACGATGTAGCCATCGATAGAGCCGCCCTTGTCATCGTCGAGAATCTTCTGCGCCTGTTCCGGGCCGTTGGCCATCGAGGCGACGAACTGGAGATCGGGGCACTGCCTGGTCAGCGTGCCCGTGATCCGCTCCATGACCGGCTTGAAATCGAACCCGACGTTGGGCCAGTCCGGGCCTGGCTGGACCGGGGCGTGCAGTGCGTAGATGATGCGAATCCGCATCTTGCCGCTTTCAGCCGCACGCGCAGCGCGGGGGGCCGTCAAGATTCCGGTCGCACCGAGGCAGGCCCCGCAACCGGCGGCCAGGAACTGGCGACGACTCAATCCACAGCATGCACATCCCGATGGTTGTCTCTGCATCTCCATGACAATCCTCCCGCAATAAAGGCTGTTTCTGCTTCCCGGTGCGACCGTCGCCGCCAGCACACGCCACAGGGTCGATACGGCCGGCGAGCCCCAAATACTTTCGGTCCTATTCTACCGTACCGGCTCGGCCATTGCCAACACCGCCCTGACAAACACAAGAAGGCAAATTCGCAGGCACAATCCCCCTTCGTAATGACGCCGGAAGGCATTTCGTTCCGGTCGTCGACGCCTGATACCGACTCGCATGCCCTCACGGGCCCACTGAGGACGCACCCGCCGCTTGATTGGCCTCCCCCGCTGATGCTATAATGAGTATTGTATGTGAAGGAGGCGCAAAGGTGGAGGCACGGAGCGAGAGGACGAGTTTGCCCCCCTGGTTCCGCGCTGTACCGGGCTCTATGTTGTGACTGAAGCGACGGGGGTCGATCAGGAAGCATGAGTAGTTCCTTGACACATAAGAAAGAGGGGTAAGCATGGGCATCCTTGGTATTTTGCTTTTGGGATTGCGGTTGTGCGCCATGTCGGCCGGCCCAGTGGCTGAGTTGAGCGCATCCGACGCGAATGCGGTGAGAGCGGATGTCGGCGTGACGATGGTCCTTCGCAAATTCGATATGAACGACCAGGCCCTGGAACTGCAATGCGAGATTGCGAACGGTTCGGATCACGACGTCTGGGTTTGCGAGAGTATCGACACGAATCCGTTCGGCTCGCTGGCGTACTCGCCATGGATGGAGCCTGACGGGCGCACTCTTGTGATTAAGCGGCATTTGGGCCTGGAACGGTGCATCAGCACAGGACGACCTCTCAATCTTCGAGGGCGGTACGTCCGCGTGACGCCCGGTCAACGGCACGCTGTATCGTTCACACTCAACGTTCCCGTCCTGCCATCGGCCGTGTTTGCTTCGGCGCGGCCGGCGTCCCGTCTGCGGATCGCCTCGTGCTGGAAATCGGATTCTTTGACGAAGATCTGCCAGGGAAGATCCATGGCATCCTGGAAATGGCGGATCGGCTCGGGTGTGTCCTGCCTCCGCTCAACAAGATGAACTCCGAGGAGATGGAAATCCTCTTCCAATACTTCGGTGGCGTGTGGATCTTTGGTACGTTCAAGGGCGGACTGGCCGGTTTCGATGCGTTCTACCAGGAGGGCAACGACGCGGTCGAGATCCCGTGGGAATGGCCGATCGATAAGGACGAGTCTTTCTTGACGGTCACGATCGATGGCATCTCCCTCCCGTACGCGGGATGACGAAATGTCGCGACAAATGGGGCGATTTGGGATAACGAACATTGCCATGAGAACGGTTTGACGTTTACAGGAACATCGTTGGGCTTACATGTGTCCTCGCCATCGTGGTTCTGAGCGGGTGCCCTTTCAGGGGGCCGGTCTATGAAGAGGACCTAACCGGCGATTATGCCATCTGGGCAGCAGACGTGATGGAAGATGCGGCCATCGTCCGCAAAGCCAAAGGAACCAACGGCGCTGAGATTGTCGTCCCCAGGATGGTCTTTGCGTACGGCTGGAACGATGATTTCATCATCGCAATGCACCACCCCGAGAAGGACTACAAGATCGACAAAGGTGCAACCGACTGGTACGTGGTGGAAGTACGTTCTGGCAGGGTGCATGGTCCAATGAATGAAGATGCCCTGCGAACACTTCGTACCGAGCTAGGCATTCCCGTCCAGATGCCTCTCAAGACCCTTCGAGGATCGCACCGATAGCCTCGATAGGCCGATGGACGCCGACCGGTGGTTCCCTGCGAAGGTCTCTGTACCGATCAGATGTGCCCCGCCCGCAAGATGCACTCTCAGACGCTCCAGATAACCGTCAAGACACGTCCTTTCCGGATCAGAGGGCAACAGAAACGAAACGGGTGACGGCCTGGAGTCCTCACCCGTATCGAGGGGGCATTGGCGGGTTTTCGGGTGGTGGGGTCAAGATTTAGTGGTACAATGGCCGATAAGAACGATGGCGGACTGCTCGTGTGGGCGTCGTGTCTGACGGGGTTCGCCTATCGGCCGTAAGCAGCAACCATCGCGCCACGGGGCGCGTTCCTTCTGCCGGGCGTACAGACGAAGATAACCGTCAGGAGATACAGCGGCACGTGTGCGTGAAGGTATCACAGGCCAGATGAACTGTCATCCCGGAAACCATTCCCCCAGAACACGACTGCTCGCGGCACTCATCCTGTCGGCGCTGGCCTTTCAGGGCTGCCACGAGTGGCCCGATGAACGTGGCACCAGCCTTGAAACGCAGAAGATTCTCGACGAACTGGACAAGGTCGAGATCGTCTCGGACGTCGAATGCACCGTGGCAGGCACCATATGCACTGCCCCCCCGGAAGACCCACCAGACCGTGGGCGGCGTCGAAGAATGGAGACTGATCTACTTCTGCCGGTACCACAAAGCCGACCTGATGAAGCAGATCGTGCAGGAGCAGTTCGCCACCCGGTTGTTCGATGAAAAGGGCCAATCCACGACCGTCCCCGACTACGCCGTGACCACCAGTCAGACCAACGATCAGGTCATCGTCCGCTGCCGGACCGAGCAGGACGTCGACGCGGTCCTTCAGATTATCGAGGAGACTGACATTGCCCCGATCCAGGTGCACATCGACTGCCTGGTCTCAGAGCTGTCGGCGACCATGACCATGGACCGTGAAACCACCTTGCTGATCGAGAATCTCTTCGGTGAACAGATCAAGGTCGGTGGCAAAGATGACGGCACGGGTGACGTCCTCCCAGCGTTCCCCGGGGCCTCCCTGAGAGAACCGGCCCGAGACAAATTCGGCCTGAAGATCGGCGTGGACCGATCCCCCAATGGAAACGAGGTCAAGGCGCTGGTCGATATCCTGATGTCCCGGGGCTACCTGAAGGTGCTGATGAATCCGACGCTGGATACCCTGAACGGACAGACGGCCAAGATCCAATCGAAGCAGCAGGTGCCTCTTCAGGAGATTATCGTCGAGTCGGGCGGGTTCGGAGAGGACACCGTCTTGCGGACGCAGACGGAGTACTACGAGGTCATGGATTCGCTTCAGATCACGCCGCACGTGTTCGCCGATGGATCGATCAGCCTGGAGGCTCAGATCCAGATCGGCTCGTATCTCGCACCGGAAGGCGTCACGCAGACGCCGATCGTGACCGAACGAGTGGTTAGCAGCGGGGACAACCGCATCCGCCTGGGCGAAAGCCTCATCATCGGAGGTATTCGCAAGGTGGCGAAGCGCGACGTTATCCGTGGCGTGCCTATCCTCAAGGACATTCCACTGCTCAACGTGCTGTTCTCCGGACGAGACTTCGAAGAGCAGGCCACGGAACTGCTCTTCGTTCTCACACCGACTGTTTCCACAGGAGGGCGACCTATCCCGGAGATGCAGGATGAGATCGAACGCCGCCATATCCCTCCAATGCTACGAGCCAACGCAGAGGCGTCTTCCGACCGACAGGGGAAGTAGGCCCGACCGGCTGAACCGGATCGCTCCATCGCGCACCTTCTCCGAACGGCATCAACTTCCTTCGGACGCGGGCGGCTGAAGCTGGACCTGGCCACGACCGAGGAGCGTGCCGGTAGCACGCGCAAGGCGAACCTGGGCGATTTCGTATTCAACAAAGGCACGAATCCGCCGCGTCTGGGCGTCGGCCAGACGGGAGGCACTGAGCAACACGTCGGTACTGGTGCGCCGGCCCAATGTGAACTGGGACTGCTGCACATCGTAGTCGCGACGGGCGGTAACCACGCCCTGCTCAGCGGCAAGGATGCGTCGCCAGTTCTGCCGCAATTCATCAACTGAGTTATAGACCTCCTGGCGAATGCTCAGGCGCAGCCGCTCGCGACCGACCTCATTTCGTATCTTCTGGAGTCGAGCGCGACGATAGCGTGCCTCGGCCGCTCGATTGCCCAGGGGGATCGCTGCGGACAATCCGACCGCATGCTTCTGCAAAGAGGCATCGGTAATGTCACTGAACGCCCGGCCCAGACTGCCCGCCTGGGCACCGGTCGCATAGCTGTAGTTAAAGGTCACATCCGGTAGTCTGTAGTTGCGCCAACTCCAGATTCAGGTCGTCCACCGCTAGTTGGAACTCGAGTTGAGCCATGTCCATCCGGTTGTCCAAAGCCGCCTTGACAATCGCCTCGGGATCCAGATCCAAACCGATCGGATCGGGCTCACTCGTGGGGATGATGTCGATTTCCACGCTTAGCGGCAGGTCCTCACGATTGAGAATCCGCTTGAGTTCGCGCTCGCGGTCGCGCACATACGTCTCGGAGTTGATCACGTCTTCAAGCCGGCTGGCCAGACCAGCGTCGGCAAGCACGATTTCATTCTTGGCGGCAGCGCCGGCGCTCACCTGTCGACGCGCGTGATCCAACTGGTCTTCGGCCAGCTTGTATTGCTCTCGACGCACATCCAACTCACGGCGAGCGGAAAAGAGCTGCCAGTAAACAATGTCGACATTGCCCAAGATGTTAATGGCCATCAGTTTCGTTTCGGCATCCACCATGTCTTTCTCGTAGGTCGCGATCCGAATCGAATGGGTGTTGATCCGCGTCCCCGCCCCGCGAAGCAGCGACTGAATGTAAGAAACACTGGCGGCAGCCTCTGCCACACCCTCATAGCCTTCGCGGCTGTAGTCAGTCTGGCTGACAGGCAAACTGACGCCAAGCGAACCGCCCGTCTGGAGCGGGGCCTCGATGCCCGCCTCGTAGGACTGACTGGAGACTGTATTGCCCTCCTCATCCACTTCGTACCGGTTGTATCCGGCCCTTCCGAAGAAGGCCCATTCGAACTTGGCTCGTTCCTCATCCACCGTCTGTTGTGCCATCTCGGGGCCGATGAGGTAGAACTTCAGATCCAGATTGTTCGTCAGTGCAGCAGCACGCGCCTCTTCGATCGACAACTCAATCCGGTTGTTCTCCGTCGCATTGGGCTCGGCGGCCTTTCGGGCCTGCTCTTCGGTGGCCTGTTCGATCGACACGGGTTCTGATCTCGAATGGTCCTTAAGTTCTATCTTATCGATCTGGCTCGACTGCGCCGCCAGCGCCTCCAGTTCCGGCGTGCGACTGACCTGCGTATCGCCGCAGCCGGCCAGCAGTATCCCCGCCAGCAATAGACCGGTCCGCCACACGCAAGTGCGAGCGAGCCTATTCCTCTCAATACGTTTGACATCATGAATCACAGCACTCATCTTCGTCCTTTCATGGGGCCGAGGATCAGGCGTCAGGACCAGCAGGGTGACAATACTCCCTGTTCCCTGAGCCGTTGCCTCTGGTCACTGTTTCATTCATATCTCAACGCTACCATCGGGTCAACCTTCGCCGCGCGGCGAGCCGGCAGGTAGCAGGCCAGCAAGGCTACAGCAGTCAGCAGCAACGCCGTGACGACAAACGTCAACGGGTCGCCTGGGCTGATCTCAAAGAGCTGGCTACGCAACACGCGTGTTAGCGCCAATGCACCGAGAAGACCGACGCCTACACCAACAAGGGCCAGCATCATCCCCTCGCGCAGGACCAACGAGAGAACGCTGCGTCGCTGCGCACCGAGCGCCATTCGAATACCAATCTCCTGGACCCGTTGGGCAACGCTGTAAGCCGTGACACCATAGAGCCCGACCATAGCCAGGACCGTCGCCAGAAGCCCGAACAGGCTCGACAAAAACCCGACGAGCCTTTCGTTCGCCAGGGAACGATCCAACTGATCTTCCATGGTCCGCATATCGATCAGCGGGACGCTGGCGTTGAGGCTGCGAACGCGCTGGCGAATGGCATTGAATACCTGCTCAGACGGCAGACTCGTCCGCACATAGACGGTCATCTCGTCGATACCGCGCTCAGTGTATGGAACGTATACCTGAGGTTTCACCGATGAGCGAAGATTGGCGCTCTTCGAATCACACACCACTCCGACAATCTCGTGGTCAGGCTGAGCATCGGCGGTGTTCCGAAAGCCGACCTGGCAACCGATCGGGTTGCGATCGGCCAGGAACCAGCGGACGAAAGCCTCATTGACGAGGATGACCTTCCTGCCGCCCGGTGTTTCTTCGCTTTCGTTGAATTCGCGGCCCAGCTTCACACTCATACCTAACGTCTTGCAGTAGTCCGGCGAGATCGAATTCCAGTGAGCAGCCACATCCTCAGCCGGCCTGGGCTGGTAGCCTTCAACGACAATGCCGTTGGTCCAGACGCTATCCGCCAGCAGGGGGACCCTCGCGAACGCCGCCGAGGTCACGCCCGGAATCGACCGCAATTGTGTCGGAAGCTCTCGACAGAAGGCGAGCCCTCGCTGCCAGTCGAGGCCGCTGTGCGTGGGGTCCAGATCGAAGCAGACCAGGTTCGTGGGACGAAACCCCGGATCGAGGCGGTACAGTGCAACCAGGCTGCGCATGAGCAATCCCGAGCCAATCAACAGGATCAGGGACAGGCAAATCTGCGTCACGACCATGCCTTGTCTCAGCCATCGTCCCCGACCACCAACGACAGAGGTCGCCTGTTGCTTGAGTGTGGCGGCTAAATCCACCTGTGTCATTCGCCAGGCCGGGAGCAATCCACACAGTAGCGCGGCTGCCGCCGAGACCGCAACGTTGAACGCGAGCATGGTTTCGTTGATCTCCGGAGAGACAACGTGACTTAACTGGCCCGGTGCAAATCGCAGAATCGCGCGAGCGGTCAGCGCGGTCACCAACAGGGCCGCCGCGCCACCGGCACAGGCCAATAGCACACTCTCGACGAGAACCTGTCGTATGATGCGCCAACGGCCGGCTCCGATGGCCAGCCGGACCGTCATCTCCTTCCGTCGCCGAGCGGCACGCGCGATCAACAGATTGGAGACGTTGGCACACGTCACCAGCAGGACTAACCCGGCCAAGGCCATCAGCAACAACAACTGGCCACTGAGCTCGTCAGCCAAGTAAGACAGTCCCCTACGCCCCGGGAGCACCACCATGCGGGACTGGAGGAACTGCTCGCGTTCTTCGGCCGGCACGTCCTTGAACGTCGGGCCTTCAACCTCCTGCTGGATGATCTGTTTGTAGGGCGTCTGGATGGCCACCTCGGCCTGCTTGCGCGAGAGGCCCGGCTTGAGCCGACCGAAGACCTGCACCCACTGCGTTCGCCTGTCATCGATTCGCCAGTTGCCCAAGTTGACCTGGTGGATCATCGTAACGGGAACGAACAGCTTGGGCCGTGAATCCAGACTGAGACCGTTGAATCCGGACGACGCGACACCGACAATCTCCATGGCCGTGTCGTTGATCCGCAATGTGCGGCTGACCACGTCAGGGTCGGCCCCGAAACGACTGCGCCAGAAATCGCAACTGAGCACGATGACCGGGTTGGCGCCCGGAGCGGTTTCGTCGCCTTCGCCGAACGTACGGCCTAGCACAGGCGGTACGCCAAGCACGTCGAAGTAGTTGCCCGAAACCAGTGAGATCTCGACTCGCTCGGTTCCACGGCCGTCGTCCAAAGCAACGATCTCACTCCTACGGCATACGACCCCATCGAAAAGTCCTTCGCCGGCCTGGAGATCCTTGAACATCGGATAGGACATCGTGTGTCCCCCTCGCCGCGATCCGATGAACTTGCCCTGCGGCGCAATGATCGCCAGCGAACCCGGCTCCTTGACGGGTAGTGAACGCAATAAGACCTGTTCGAAGATCGTGAAGATCCCGGTATTGGCCCCGATCCCAAGGGCCAGCATCAAGATCACCACAGCGGAGAAGCCAGGGCTCTTGATCAGCGTTCGCGATCCGTATCGAATGTCATACCATAATGCCGTCATTGAACAACTCCCGTGCTTGGATTCTATTCGTATCTCAGCGCCTCCATCGGATCGATCTTTGCCGCCCGGCGGGCGGGCAGCCACACGGCCAGGAACCCGGTGGCAATAATGAAGGAGACAATGGCCATATCCACCAAAGGATCATAGGGAGAGACCGCCATCGATAGACGACCTGTCAGCAGACGAGCGGCGGCCCACGCAGGCACCAGTCCAAACGCAAGCCCCAAAGTCAACTGGATCACAACGTCGCGCAGCACGAGTCGCAAGACACCTGCTCCGGTAGCACCCAGAGCCAGCCGGACACCGAATTCTCTCGTACGCTGCGCAACCGTAAAAGACAGCAGTCCCGCGATTCCCGTCCAGGCCAGCAGGAGTGTCGCCAAGGCCAGCACGACAAAGAGCCATGCAAAAATCCGCAGGTTCCCGGCCGCACTTGCCATGGCCGTCGACAACGTGGTGATCGAATGCGCGGACCAGTTCGGCCCCAGTGTGTGCACCGTCTCGCGCAGCGCATCGGTCAGACGCAGAGGATCGCCCTGCGCGAATGAACACCGTCATGCCCATCAGGGGATGCTGGGTGCACGGCAGATAGAAACCGCTGCCGTCAGATTGTCGCTCGAACATCCCCTGCATGTGAAGATTTGGTGCAACGCCCACCACCGTAAGCCAGTCCGAATCATGATTCGGGCAGCGGAAGCGCATGCCCAGTGCGCTGCGACCGGGCCACTGCTTCTGGGCGAACGCCTCGTTCACAATCGCCACAGGCGTGGCATTGTCGCCATCCGTCTCTGCGAAATCACGCCCCTGGAGCAGACTCGTCTCCAGCGTTCGGAAGTAATGAGGCGAAATCACTTCTACAAAAGCGCTGCGCGATTCCACCTGTAATGCGTTCGTCTGCCCTTCCAGTTCAATCGATTCGGTTCGTCCGTGTATCAAGCCGGGGATACGTTCGCTCAGTGCCACCGAGCGTATGCCGGGCAGAGCCTGCAACCTTGAAACAAGTTCCAGACTGTCGCCGGTCGTCGCATCCTCTGCTGGTTCGATCCGAGCGGTCAGCACACGTCCGGGATGCCCGGCAGGGAACGATGCATAGGCGGAGGCCATCGCCTTGACCATCGCACCGGCCACCAGCACCAGAGGCAGTGACAGGGCTACTTCCCCCACCACGAGCCAGCGATGAAAACGACCGATATGAAGAGCCGACCCACGCAGATGGGCATCCTTCAGGATCGTGTTGACATCCAGACGTGTGCTTTGCAACGAGGGGATCAGGCTTGAGGCGAGGCCTGCAAACACCAACGCACACGTGGCGAACGCGAACACACGCCAGTCATGGACCAGGCGGAACCAAAACGGCTGGTCAGGCCGCTGCGACAGATAGAACGACAGGATCTGCCCACCCCAGGAGCTCAGCAGGAGACCTCCGACCGTCCCAATGGCCGCAATCATCAGGCCCTCCCACAGCATCTGCGCGATCAGCCGCCGGCGAGATGCGCCCAATGCCGCACGCACCGCCAGTTCCCGCAATCGCGTTGACGCGCGAGCACAGAGCAGGCCCGCCACGTTGACACACGCAACCAGCAGAATACAGAAGCCCAGCGCCACCACTACCCAGATCGGCCACATCGTGTCACCGTGGTAGAAGTAGTCGAAGAACCCCTGAGGCCGAACCAGCGTGTACTTCTCAAAGCGTCTCGCCTCGGTGAGCAACAGTTCTGTGTCATGGGGGTCCCAGTTGGGGTGCCCTTTGGCGATCTCCTTAATGCTCTGGGCAAAGTTTGGCACGAGCAGTTCGGCCCATCGGACGCCGAGAACCTTCAATTCCGCGCGAGCCGATTCCAGGGACACCCCCGGCTTGAGCCGACCTATCGGCGTCACTTCCACTCCCGTCGGGTGATCCCATTTCAGGTTGGTCCACAGATCCTCGTTGAAGGGAAAGTGGAACCCGTCCGGCATCACGCCGATCACGGTGGCCGGTTGGCCATCCATGTTTACCGACCGACCGACGATCTCTTCGTCGCCCTGGAAGTCGTGCTGCCATGCGCGACAACTCAGCACAACGAAACGTGGACTGCCTGGCCGTTCTTCCTCCGGCGTAAACCAGCGCCCTTTCAACGGCTTCTCTCGCAAGACGTCCAGCAGATTGGCCGAGGCCATCGAACTGCGGTAGCGCATGTCAGGCAGCCCCGAGCCCGTCAGTTCCGCGTGACCGAACCACGAGAATCCTGCTATCGCCTCGAAGCTCTGCGTCGCCTTCCGGACTGTGGCCCATTCGGCCATCAAGAAGGGACATCGCTCGTGAGTCTCGGGATGCACGCGTTCAAACAAAACGAGGCGGTCCGAGTCTTCGAACGGCAGCGGACGAAGCAACAGACAGTTGGCCATGCTGAACAGGAGTGTCACCACGGCAATACCGAAGGCCAGAGCCAGCGCCGCAATCAGACTGGTTCCAGGGTACTTGAGCAGTTGGCGAAACGCGTACTTCACATCATGAACCATAGCGTTCATTTTCGACTCCCAATCATCAGTAGTGATCCATCCCTCGCCATGAATCTCACTCGTGGCGCAGTATCGTCATGGGGTCCAGCTTCGTCGCTTTGCGTGCAGGTAGGTAACACGCCAACATGGCGGCCGCAAACAGCAGCACGGGCACCAGCAGAAACGTCGTCAGGTCCCACGCGCCGATGCGATAGAGCATGCTGCTCATCGTGCGGCTTATGCCCAAGGCTCCGACGAGACCGACCACCAGACCGATGAGGGTCAGGTAGAAAGCCCTTCGGATAACCAGCAGTAGAATATCCAGCTTCTCCGCTCCCAGGGCCATGCGAATGCCCACCTCGTTTCGGCGCTCGTTGACCGCGAACGCCATAACGGCATAGAGACCGACCAAAGCCATGAAGAGAGCCACGCCGGCCATAGCGCTGATGAGAATGGTGCAGAAACGCTCCAGAGAGATCGAGGCCATGGCCAGTTGCGACATCGTGCTGATATAGAGAATGGGCTGATTGTCATCGATATCCCTGATTACCTGACGAGCGGGTTGGGCCCATTGCATCGGATCACCCTTCGTGCGAATGAACAGGGTCATCTCATATTCCGCAGTTTGCGTATGAGGCATATAGACAAAGGGCTTGTACTCAGCGGAACGTAGTGTATTGATCGTGACATCACCAACCACCCCTACAATAGTCTGCTGGCGGCCCGAGTAGTCGATCTGCTGACCGACAGGGTCACGATCGGGAAGAAGCCGACGGACAAATGCCTGATTGACGATAGCGACCGGTTGACCTTCGGCATCATCATGCACGTTGAAGAGACGCCCTTGATGCAGGGGAATGCCCAGACAGTGGAAATAATCCGGAGTGATTCTGCGCAATTCTGCATTGGCGCCTCCCTCCCTTCCTACGACGTGGACATCCGAATTGTTGTTGTCCGGACTGAGCGGCCTGAGACTGATCGCGCCGGCGGATTCCACGCCCGGCAGTGCCGCAAGCTCTTCTGTTGCTCGCTGGAAGAACACCGCAGGCTTCATATCACCAGCAGTGTTCTCCGATTCAGGTCGGTCGATGTGGATAGCCAAGAGCCCTTCGGGATTGAAGCCCGGGTCCCTTCGCTGCAAGAGAGCAAAACTCTTCACGAGCAAGCCGGCTCCCACGAGAATACAGAAGGCCAGGGCAATCTGGGCCACCACCAGGGTCCCCAGCGTGCGGTGGCGTCTCGGACCCCGGGACAGACTGGCGCCGGCCTCCTTCAGCGTGCGACTGAGGTGGAATCCGGAGCTCTGCCAGGCGGGAACGGCACCGAAGATCAGACTAGCCGCCAGCGACAGGGCCAGAGTGAAACACAATACGCTGGAATCGATGTGGATCTTTGAGAAGCCGGGGATGCTTGTGCCGGTCTCCTGTAGCTTCGGAGCGGTCAATCGAAGCACATCCAGACCGACGTGGGCTAACACCAGTCCTACCACACAGCCGGCAAGCCCCAGCAACAGGCTTTCGGTCAGGAGCTGGCGCATGAGTCGCCATCGGCGTCCCCAGCGCTGTCGTATCGCCATCTCCCGCCGTCGTGTGGAAGCATTGGCCACGAGGAGGTTCGATATGTTGGTGCAGGCCGTCAGGAGCAGCAGGGTCACAGCGCCGTAGAGGATGTAGAAGGCCGGGCGGATGCCGGACACCAATCGCTCGTGCAACGAAGTGACATGGACGCCCTTAGTTCGGTTCGTGCCCGGATACTCCTGTGCCAATTGCTGCCCGATCCGATTCAGTTCGTCCTGCGCCTGAGCGAGAGTGACTTGCTTCTTGAGGCGGCCCAAAACGACAAGGTAGTGACTGGCGCGCTCACGCGTCAGTCGTTCCCGTTGAATCGGCACATAGATTTGAGTGAAATCGTCAAAGAAATCCATGGTTGCGGCTGCCACGCCAACGACGGTATGCGGCACCTTGTCGATGGCAATCTCTCGGTCCAGGATATTGGGATCGCCACCATAGCGGTCGCGCCAGAGCGCATAGCTCAGAACCGCAACATTGCGATGTCCGGGCAGGTCCTCTCCCTCACGAAAGCCTCGTCCCAGGGCCATTGCGTCCCCGGTGACAGAAAAGAAGTTGGGCGTGACTTCAAATCCTTTCACCGTCAAGGCATCGCCTGCTTTGGTGAGATTGATATTGCCCATGGTGAAAGCGGCCAGCCCTGTAAAGACGGTATTGCGCTCCTCCCAGTCCAGGTAATCCGGACCGGATGCGCTGCCGTTCAGAGAACCGTCATCCCATTGGGGCTCGACCATCATCAGACGTTCGGAATCGGCCATGCCAAGAGGACTCAGCAGAACACCGTGGACAATGGAAAACAGCGAGGTGTTGGCGCCAATCCCCAGGGCCAGGATGAGCACGGCAGTCATCGTGAACCCAGGCCGCTTGGCCAGCATGCGATACCCATACTTCAGATCGTTGACAAGTGTCATTACAGCAAACTCCAGCAATCAGTTGGCAATTCCCAGTTTTCAGTTCTCACTTGGCGATTGACGACGAAGTCCCGTGCTGGGACTCGCTCATCGCCAATAGACTTCGCATCCCTACTCATAGCGCAGCGCCTCCATAGGATCGGTCTTCGCGGCACGGCGGGCGGGCAGCCAGGCAGCGGTAACGGCGACCACCAGTAGCGCGCCGGCGGCAACTGCGATCGAGAGTGGGTCGCGGGGCTCGATGCCATAGATCAGGCTTTGCGTCAGACGGGCCAGAGCCAGGACCACGGGAAGGCCAATGACAATCCCAAGAACGGCCAGCAATATCGCTTCGCGCAGGATGGGCCAGGCCACCTTGGCAGGAGTAGCACCGAGAGCCATGCGGATGCCGACCTCAGAGGTGCGACGGGTGACATTGTAGGCCAGCAAACCGTAAAGACCGATGCATGCGAGCAACACCGCCAATCCGGCCAGAGCCGAGCCCAGCATGGCGAAGAGCCGCTCCTGGGCGATCGATTCGTTCAGTTGCAGAGCCTGCGTCTTGACTTCAGCGATAGGAATCATAGGGTCCAATTCGCTGACCATCCGGCGAACGGCCGGGACCGCGGACAAGGGATCCATCGCCGTGCGGACCTGATAGTAGACGGCCCGACCTCCCGCATGCTGACGGTCGGCAAAAAGCACGGTGGGTTCAACAGGAACCTTCAGATCGTAGTACTTGGTGTCACCGCAGATGCCGACGATACGATAGTCCTGCTGGTTGACAATCACCGAGCGACCGGTCGGGTCTTCCCCTGGAAAGACTTTCTGTGCGAGTGTCTGATTGACCAGGATGACCTTGGCGCCGTCCGGCTGATCCTCTGGTCCGAAGTTCCGCCCGGCCACGAGCGGGATGCCCATGGTCGAGAGGAACGAGTCGCTGACGTTGAGCCGGAGGATGTGGTGCTGGCCCGACGTCTCCGGGACCATCATCATGGTCTCATTTCTCCAGCGGTTGAGCAGTTGTATGTTGGAGTAAGCGACGTGTTGCACGCCAGGCAAGGCCTCGATGTCCTGGCGGAGTTGCTCGTAGAAATCAGTGAGACGTGCGCCCTGACGGTCCCCCTTGCTGGCGTCAACGCGGAAGGTTAGCAGATGGTCAACGCTGAAACCGGTTTCGATCCGACGCAGATTGATCAACGTGCGGCTGAATAGGGCCGCCCCGACCAACAAGAGGAGGCAAAGAGCAACCTGGGCCGTGATCAATAGACGTGCCAAACGCAAGTGAGGCGTCCCCAAAGAAAGCCGTTCCTTCAAACTGGCCATAGGATCGACGTACATGGCACGCAAGCCGGGGATCAAGCCAAAAACCATGACCGACAGAGCGGACAGCCCCAGGGTGAAAGCAAGAACGTGCATGTCACTACCGATATCCAGGGGCATATTCGGAGGCAGCAGCAGCCGGACCAGGACGCTCTTTCCCCAGGTGGCCAACAACATCCCCAATCCCGCTCCCGTCACGACCAGGACGGCGCTTTCAGTCAGGGACTGACGCAAGTGATGCCAGCGGTTGGCCCCGATGGCGCTGCGCACCGCCAGTTCATGCTGACGCGCTGCTCCTCGGGCCAGCAATAGTCCGGCCAGATTGATACAGGCGACCAACAGCACCATCCCGACAATCACCATCAGGATGAACAAAGGCCGGGTGTGTCGATCACGCACCCCTGCCAAACCGCGCCGGCCGTCCTCCAGGACCACGTGCGGGAGGCTGGGCCTGCGGATCGAGCATATGGGACCGGGCCACGTTACCGAACAGCACGCTTAAACCGGCCTGCAATCGTTGCCTGTCCACGCCGGGAGCCAGGCGAGCCATGATTTGCGTGGCCCAGATGTCACCCGCATCCAAAGGCACTCCGGCCGGAGCCTGGGCTGGGCCGACATCGTGACATAGAGGTCGGTGAGTGAATACCCTACCACGCCCTGGAAGTCCCGCTGTAATACGCCCACAACGGTGTACCCTTATCCATTGACCATCACGGTCTGCCCCAGGATATCGGGATCGGCATTGCAGTGCTTCTGCCAGCCTCGATAGGAAGAGACCACCACCGGGTCGGTCTCACTGCGGCCGTCATCCGGGTGAAGTCCGTCCGAACAGGGGGTGCACTTTGAGCCCGGAAAAGAAGTTGCTTGAGACCATCAGACCATCCCCTGTGCGGGCCGATTGATCCGCCACGATGGACAGGTTGAGGAAGCATCGACATACGCCATGAGATGCGATTCCGCTGTCTTGCGCTATATGATCGCGAAACTGTCGATCATGCCATACGAGAACGCGTTGGAGTACGTCTGTCCCGTCGGCAGCGTCTCGGTGCTCCCGCTGGTCATCACATTCATCCGCACATCCTGACCGGTCCAGTTCACGCAGACCAATTCCTCCGGATTCGGCACAGGCAAGGATTTGAGCAACATACTGTTGATCAAGCCCGAAGATCGCCGTATTGGCCCCGATAGCCAGCGCCAGCGAAATCACCGCCACCGCCGTAAAGCCCGGCGAGTTCCGCAGTTGTCGAATCGCATATCTCACATCATGCATCGGACCACTCCTGTTCCTGCCTCCTTCGTTCCAGTATCCCCGGTCCCCTTCTCACTCATACCGCAGCGCCTCCATCGGATCGACCCGCGCCGCCCGCCGGGCGGGGAGGTAGCAGGCGACCAATGTCACGACGATGATGAGCAGTACCGCAGCGACGTAGGTCAGCGGGTCCCATAGATAGGTGCCCTGCAGGAAGAACTTGTCCCACTCGCGGATACTCGAGAGACCCAGCGTCAGTAAGTACGTACCGGCCACGCTTAGAGCCAGACCCACCAGCAGACCGACAGTCAGCAACGACACCCCTCGAAGCACGATCGGCATCAGGACTTGACGGCCTTGCGCCCCCAGAGCCATGCGGATACCGATCTCGCGGGTACGCTGCTTGACTGCGTACGCCATCACTGCGTAGATGCCCGTGGCAGACAGAAGCAGACCGACCAGGGCAAAGCTGTTGAGAATGCTCGTCAGAATCCGTTGCGGCAACAGCAACCCCCAGACGCGCTCGCCTACCGTACGTACGTCGCAATGAGGTGCCGGCTGGATCGCCCCGGCCTCTTCCTGGACCGTGGGGATCAGCGTTTTCGGGTTGCCCTTTGTTCGAATCAGAAGCGCCGGCGTGAACTCCGGACGTTGAGCCAGCGGCATATACGCCCACGGGCGAGATTCTTCAAGGATCGAGCGAAGCTTGACAGCCTGCACCACGCCGATCACTTCCCTGACCGCCGGTTGTTGCGTCCTGGCATTCAGCGTGATGTGCTTTCCAATCGGATCCTGATCGGGCCAGTAACGTTGCGCGAAAACCTCATCGACGATGATCACAGCACCGTCATGGTCGGTGAAGTCGCGTCCTGCCAACAGCGTCTGCCCAAGCGTTTGAAAGGTTCTTGGTCCCACCATACCGAAATGCAGGATCCGCGTCTGACCAGGAGGAAGATCGTATCCCTCGATGCGTCGTCATTTGGGTCATGCCGCCTCCTTCGGTCAACGGGGCGTTAAGGGCCAGGCCGGTTGATTCCACCCCAGGCAGCAGGTCAATGCGTTGCTGGAGGTCTTCAAAGAACCGCCGCAGGTCCGGTCGGTCATGATTGGGCCACACTTCAGGCGACAGCGAGACCGCGATGATGCGCGACGGATCGAAGCCCGGATCGACTCTCTTTGAGCCCAATCAGGTTGTGCAGGCACAGTCCACTACATACGGTAACGATCACGGCCAGGGCGATTTGCCCGATCACCAACACGTTGCGTGGATTTCGGCGACGGACAGACAGATTAACGTAGCCGGGCGACTCCTTCAGCGCGGGAATGACGTCCCGCCGGACCAGTTGCAGCGCGGGAGTCAGACCGAACGCGATTCCCGTTCCCAGAGAGATCGCCAAGGCAAAGAGTAACGCCGAGGGTGCAGCCCCGGTATGATATGGACCTGCATCATGGAAGGCATATCAGGGTTGACGAGCTGTGGCACGAACGTGCAGATGATCCGATCGAGCGCCACAGCCAGCGCGATGCCACACGCCCCCGCCGCAAAAGCCAGGAGCAGACTCTCAGTCAGCAGTTGGCGCATGATGCGTTGACGGCCTGCTCCGAGCGCCTGCCGCACGGCGACTTCCTTTTGTCGCGTCACCACTCGAGCCAACTCCAGATTCGCAATGTTGGCGCAGGCAATAGCCAGCACGAGGCCTGCGATGCCCAGAAACAGAACCAACGGATAGGATGTCACGCGCCGCATCCGAGGGGACATACCCTTGACTCCCGTCGAATACAAATGGCATGACCTCGAATTCACCAGGCTTGCGGGGATTTATCTGGGTCTCCAGAACCTGTAGAGCTGCTTGCACTGCTCACGATGGATACCCGGCTTGAGGCGACCCAGCAGATGAACGCTACCCAGATCGTCAATCGCCTGCCCCCGCATCTGCGCGGCCGTACTCAGAGGAAAATAGACCGCCACCGGTCGCCCCACCACGGTTCCTGTGAACTGCCCCGGAGCGACTCCAACGACCGTGAGTACTTGATCGTCGAGGACGATCTGCTTGCCAATGGCGTCGGCCTGCCCCCCAAAATCCCGTTGCCACAGTTGGTAGCTAATCACCGCAACCGGTTGCTGGACGGATGCTGTCTGCTCGTGCGTGGGCGCCGGCAAGTGCCCCACGACGGGCCGCAGGCCAAGCATGGAGAAGTAGTTGGCGGATACGGCCGCGCCCTCGACCGATTCCGTCCTCTCGTCGAGGTGGAGGGTCACAGCCTGCCCTCTGAACCCTGCCAGATCGGCAAACACTTCGGACCGATCGCGATAGGCCTCAAAGGTCGAGTGGCTGGTCCCTCCGGCCAGATCCTCCCAGGCCCCGTGTCGGTAGCGGAATTGCACAGAAACCAGTTGGTGCGGTTTCCTCACTGGCAGCGGGCGCATGTAAACCTGGTCCAGCACATTGAACAGGGCGGTGTTCGCGCCGACACTGACCCCGACAACCAACAGGACTACGGCGGTGAACGCCGGACTCCGCGCCAGCATTCGCAGACCATACCGAATATCCTGCCAGAGGGTTGCCATGGCTATGCCGTCTTTCCGAGCAGTTGGTCGGGAGTGATTTCGCCATCCATCCAGCCGTCCTTGAGCTGGATGATGCGTCGGCCGTAGGCGGCGTATTCCTCGTTGTGGGTCACCTGGATAATCGTCGCGCCCTCCTCGTTGAGCCGCTTGAAGAGGTTCATGATCTCGCGGCCCTGGGTCGAGTGCAGATTGCCCGTCGGCTCATCGGCCAGGATCAGCTTCGGATTGGCCACCACGGCGCGGCGATGGCGACAAGCTGCTGTTGACCGCCCGAGAGCTGGCTAGGATAAAGGTCCTTCTTGCCCACGATCCCAAAGCGGTCCAGCGTATCGCAGACGATCGCCGCCCGCTCCGATGTCTTGACGTTTCGGTAGGACAGGGGCACATCAAGGTTCTCGTATACGGTCAGACTGTCGAGCAGGTTGAACGCCTGGAACACGAAGCCGACGTATTGCCGGTTCAACGCCTGTCGCTGTTTGGGCTTAAGCGTGTGCACCGGCTGACCGTCCAGATGATATTCGCCTTCCCAGTCGTGATCGAGCATGCCCACGATGTTCAGCAGCGTGCTCTTGCCGGCCGCCGACGGCCCCATGATCGTGATGAATTCACCCTCGCCGATGTCCAGATTGATCTGCCTGAGCACGTACGTGAATCCGGCTTTGGTCTTGTAGCTCTTCTCAACATTCTTCAAAGTGATCATTGCACATCCTCAATTCATTTTTCATTAATGTTACATTACTCGTACCGCAAGGCCTCCATCGGATCGATCTTGGCTGCCCGACGGGCCGGTAGGTAACAGGCTAGTATCGCTACCAGAGTCAATGCCAGAATCACGCCCGCCAAGGTGATGGGATCCGTGGGACTGACACCGAATAGTAGACTCCTCAGGACGCGGGTCAACAGGTACGCACCACCTATACCGAGGCTCACACCCATTGCGGTTAACTTCATCCCCTTGCATAGGACAAGCCGAAGCACTCTGCCGTAACTGGCCCCCAGGGCCATGCGGATGCCGATCTCCGGTGTGCGTTGAGCTACAGAATAAGCCATAATGCCATAAAGCCCGATCGCAGCCAACACCAAGGCTATTCCGGAAAAAAGACTCAGGAGTACCAATACCAAACGCCGGTCGGCGATGGAATGGGCCACGATCTGTTCAAGCGTCCGGATGTTCGAAACAGGTTGGTCTGCATCCAGGGCGAGAATCTCCTTGCGGCACGTTTCCACGAGGGTCAAAGGAAGGACTCCGCTCCGTACCACCAGGCTGCATGAGAATGGATTGAACGCCTGTGAGGCGTAGAAGTGTTCCTTCACTCTCTGATCGAGGCCCCGTTGACGCACATCGTTGACCACTCCGACCACTTGCCAGAGCTTACCCCAGAACCACACGCGTTGGCCCAAAGGGTTCTCATTTGGAAAGACGTGCCTGGCGAGCGATTCGCTGAGCAGGGCCACTCTGGGAGCTTCTGTCGAATCGTCCGCCTCAGTTAGAACACGGCCTCGCAAAAGGGATATACCCATCGCCTGAAAATAGTCCCCCGACACGAAATCGTAATCTGACCCGATGTAGAACTCATCCTGGTCGGGCTGGTCTTCTGCACGCACCGAGTTGTCCGTCGAGCCGCTCATCGGAAGTGTGGTTGTTGTGCCTGCGGATTCCACACCGGGCAACGACTCGATTCGGTGAATGACTTCACGGACAAACGCGGCCCGTTGGTTTCCTACGGGGTGTTTGGTGCCATCGAGGGATATGTCCATGGCTAATACCCCGTGTGGGTTGAATCCTGAGGGAACTGCCTGCAGAAGGAACAATGTCTTTAGCATCAGTCCTGTTCCTGTTAACAGTATCAATGCCAAGGCAACTTCAGCAACGATCAATCCACCTCGAAGACGATCGCCCGAGTCGGATCGAACACTGCGACCGGCCTGTTTCAAGGCACTGGTCAGGTCTGGCGCGGCCAAATGGAGAGCCGGTGCCAGGCCAAAGGCCAGGCCGGTGACGAAAGATATCACGAATGCAAATCCAAGTGTATTGGGATCGATACCGAATTCCGTTACACGAGGCAGCGCCTCGGAACCAAGTCTTACGAACAGATGAACTCCGAAGGACGCCGCTGCTACTCCCAACACTCCGCCCAAGAGGAACAACAAGATGCTCTCGGTCAAGAGTTGGCGGATTACTCGCCAACGGCCCGCCCCCAGTGCTGTACGTATTGCCATTTCCCTGCGTCTGGTCCCCATCCGGGCCAACAGCAGCCCGGCTACATTCGCACATGCGATCAAGAGCACAAATCCCACCGCGCCGAACAAGACCCAAAGTTGGGGACGGACGTCGTCGGTCAGTTGTTCGTGTAAGGGCACGACGGTGACGCCCCAGTCTTTCTTCCACGATGGATACGACGATTTCAATCCCTGCGTGATGGAGGCCATCTCAGCTCGGGCCTGTTCCAGAGTCACCTGTGCTTTGAGCCGACCGATGACTCGAAGACGGTGATCACGCCGGGATCGATGCCATGGTTCGCTGCCGAAAACGAAAGGTACCAACGCATCGCATTGCAGTGGAAGCACTGGTTTGGCAGGGAGAACGCCGATAACGGTGTAAGTCCGACTGTCCAGTCGGATGGCACGACCAACGATACTCTCTGAGCCACCAAAGACTTGTTGCCAAAGCCGATGGGTGAGCACGACCACGCTGCCTTTGCCTGGTTGGTCTTCATCCGGCAGGAAACCACGACCCAGGAGCGGCTGGATCCGAAGGATTTGCAGGTAATCTGACGAGACTAGCTGGACATTCAACCGTTCTGGACGGCCTTCCCCCGTAAGGTTCAGGTTGACCCTGCGAATGGCCGAGAGGCCCTCCATGCTGGTGGCCTGCTCCTTCCAGTCCGCGAACTGGGTGCCGGCAACAGCGTTGCGGTCCGCTCCCTTGCCCGAAGGATCCTCCCAAAGTTGCACCAATTGACCAGGCTGATCATAGGGCAGTGCACGCAACAAAACGGCGTCTACGATACTGAATATCGCCGTACAGGCGCCTATGCCAAGTGCCAATGTCAATACGGCCACGGTCGTAAAGCCCGGCGACTTGATAAACTGCCGAATGCTGTATCTGATGTCGTTTAAGAGAGTACTCACGTCATTCGTCCTTTCCGGAAGTCGCAGGGACATGCCGGAGGGCAGTAATCGACAACCGCACTTCCTGATCCCAGATCTCCGACCGCTGATTCCTTGTCTTATTCATATCTCAACGCCTCCATCGGATCGACACGCGCAGCCCGCCATGCGGGAATGGCGGAGGCGAGGAGGGTGATCAAAGCCAACACCAAGGTGGCGATGAACAACACCGGGACCTCCAACGCGCCTGTCTCATACAGTTCAGACTTGATGAGACGCGTGGCGACGAGTGCTGCGGGTAGCCCGACCAGGCTGCCAAGAAGGATAACACGACATGCCGACCCCAGAACCTGGGCCACGATGTTCTGTCTCTGGGCCCCGAGTGCAATACGAATGCCCACTTCCCGGGTCATGAGGCTGACCACGTAGGACATGACGCCATAGATGCCGACGCAGGCGAGCACAAGGGCCATCAGGGCGAATCCACCGATCAATGCCAGGGTGTAGCGCTGGGGCCCCAGCGTGTTCAGGAGGATCTCACGCATCGTCCTCGGAACGACTGACGAAAACGCCGGGTTCAAAGAGCGGAGTGTGGCGGTAATCGAGGGCAATATCTTCGATGGCTCGCCCTCGGTCCTTATCAAGAGCGCTGGATAGAGACTGTCCAGTGTTCCTACCTGTTCAAAGACGAGCGGAGCGGGCGGCTCTGCCAGGCTATAGATGCGGGAGTCCCTGACGACACCGATGATCTCTGCTCGCAGGAACTGCCGTCCCAGGACGTCCTGCCCGGGCCAGTATCGCCGGACAAAACTCTCATTGACCAACACCTTTTGCCGATCCGATCCGACGTCTCGCAGATCAAGCTCGCTCCCCTTTAGCAGCGGCATGCCCATGGTATGGAAGAATGCCGGTCCCACGCGAACCTCGTTGAATTCGATCTGTTCGCCTTCCTTGGCGATATACCCTTCCAGGCCATCCAGTCTGACGGTTGAGCTGAGCCCGTTCAAAGGATGGCCCTGTGAGAATGCGACACTTACAACGCCTGGCAACCCCTCCAGTCGTTCGACGGTCTCCGACAGGACGGAGGATGCACGATCGGCGGTATAACCGGCCTGCTCCAGATTGAGCGAAGCGACCACCGTCCGACGCGTATCGTATCCCGGATCAACCCCCAACAATCTGGCAAAGCTGCGCAGACAAAGCCCTGCGCCGACCAACAACGTCAAACAGAGCGCGAGTTGTCCGGAAACCAGCCAGTGCTTGAGGGACATCCGGCGTCGTCTCCCCGGCAGAGCTGTTTCACTCTTGAGCACCGAGAAGACATCGAAACGTCCCGACTGAAACGCAGGCAGAAGCCCGAACAAGCCACCGGTCGCCAGGGCGCACAACACGGCAAAACCCAAGACCCGCCAATCCAGGGAAATCTCGGCCATAAAGCGAACCCCTGGTGGTTTCCAGAGGGTCAGCACTTGGCTCAGCCAAATTGCCAAGACAACGCCCGCCAATGCACCCAGACCCGCCAGCAGCAGGCTCTCCGTCAATGACTGTCTGATCACCCGGCCGGGTGACGCGCCCAGCACCAGGTGCGTAGCGATCTCCTTACGGTTCCGCAGAACCTTCACCAGGAGCAGATTGGCGAAGTTGGAACAGGCGATCAACAGGACCACCCCCGCGGCACTCACGAACAAATAGAAGGCTCGCCATATATGTTGCTTATTATAGAAGGGGCCGAATGATCCGCGTCCCGCGGTCAAAAGCACCACATGTCGATCCGGAGGCCAGCGGCGAAACCATTCATATCCAGGCGGCGCGTGTCGGCCGTAGAGTTCGGACAGATGCTGCGAAACACGCTGAAGATCGGCCTGAGCCCGGGCACGTGAGATCCCGGCGCGAGCCGCCCCACCAGGTGGTAGACAGTGTCCTCCTCGAATAGAGGCTCCGTCGTGGTCGGCAGCCAGAGGTCAGTCGGCCAGCTATCCAATCCGGCAAATCCCTCCGAGGCGACACCCACGATTTCGAAAGAATGCTCCTTTAGTATGATATGCCGCCCAATCACGTTCGGGATCGGCCTGGAACTGCCGTTGCCACAGGCGATGGCTGATCACGGCCACCCTGCCCTCTCCGAGTCTCTCATCATCCGATGGGCCTAAGACCCGCCCCAGCACCGGCCGCACGCCCAAAGTCTGAAAGTAGCTTCCGGAAACCAAGTTCGCCAGCTCACCGGCACAGCTCGCATCTGATTGTTTTAGCTCCAGGCCGACCATGGCGAATCCGATCAAATCCGAGAACGCCCGTTGCTCGGCACGGAAGATCTCATAATAGGGACGCAAGACATCCGGTCTTACCAATGAGCCGTCGTCATCACGAAAACCCACCGCCGCCAATTCGTCGGGCCGAGACACCGCCCGCGGCTTGAAGAGTAGCTCGTTGATAATGCCAAAGACCGCCGTCGTGGACCCTACGCCCAAGGCCAGCGTGAGCACGGCGACCGCCGTGAAGCCGGGATCGCTTCGCAATCGCCGGCACGCATATCTGATGTCACCGACTAAGGCACTCATGTCCTCGCTCTCCCGCCATTGCTAATCTGGAACTCGCGACTCATCATTCGTATCTCAATGCCTCCATCGGATCGATCTTGGCGGCTCGGCGTGCGGGGATCAGACAGGCCAGGAGGACTACGGTGGCCAGCAGCAACGTCACAGCCACGAAGGTGACGGGATCCCAGGCGGTCACGTCGAAAAGCAGACCTCGAATTAACCCGCTCAGACTCAGCGAAGCCAGCAGACCGAGGGTGATCCCCACAAAGATCAGCCTTCCACTGCGGCCCAAGACCAAGCCGACGATATCTCCCCAGCAGGCGCCGAGAGCCATGCGAATGCCGAATTCCTGCGTCCGCTGCGAGACCGCATAGGCGGTCACGCCGTAGATACCCAATGCCGAGAGCAACAAGGCCGTACCCGCGAAGATACCCAGGATCGTGGTGATGAACCGCCGCACAAACGACTGCTCGTCCGCGATGGCCTGCAATGTCCGGATGTCTGAAGGCGCCAAGTCGGGGTCGATTTTCGCGATGGCCCGGCGGATGGGTCCGAGCACCTGCATGGGATCGCCTTCGGTACGCACGACGAGTGTCGGATAGTCAAAGGACTTCTGATAGGCCGACAGGTATACAGATTCACGTGAGATCTGATCGATGCCGTACGGCTTCACGTGGCTGACCACACCGATGACACTATACCAGGTCCCATTCGGATCGGGGCGAGTCCCGAACTGGAGGCGTTTGCCCAACGGATCCTCATTGGGCCAGCAGCGCTGGACGAAACTCTCATCGACGATCGCAACGGGACTGGCATCCTCCGTGTCTCGCTGGGTGAAACGGCGCCCGGCCAGAAGCCTTACCCCCAGAGCATCAAAGTACGCTGGACTGGTGTTGCAGAATTCCGCGTGTCGAGCCTGCCCGGGCTCTGCGATCGGCGCTCCTTCCACACAATACGTGCTCTGCCAGTTACCCAACAGATTGGAGCAGAGGCCGGCATAGCGTATTCCCGACAATGGCTCGACGCGTTCCAGAAGCTCGCGATAGAACGCAAACTTCTTGGCATCGCTGTCATACACTTTGCCAGGCAGCGAGAGCTGCATGGTCAGGGTGCTCTCGGGATTGTAGCCCGGATCGGTTTTCAGATAGTGCTGAAAGCTCCTTATCAGCAAGCCCGCCCCGGTCAGTAGGACCAGCGCAATAGCGACTTCGGCTACGACCAGGACATCCCGCACACGATGATGTCCCCGTCCGGCGGTCGCAGTGCGCGTCCCACCGCGAAGAGCCGTGGTGACGGTAACGAGCGAGGATTGCAGCGCCGGGAACAAACCGAGCAGTAAGCCCGTTCCGAGGGTGATGCCCAACGAAAACAAAAGCATGTTGCGATCGAGCAGAGGGGGACGAGCATCACTGAACCCGAAGTTGTTGCCCAATAGGACGGCCAACAAGTGGACGCCCCACTGGGCCACGGCAATTCCTGCTATGCCACCCAAGATCGCCAAGATCAGATTCTCACACAGTAACTGACGGATGATTCGCAGCCGACCGGCTCCCAGTGCACAGCGCACCGAGAACTCTTGATTCCGTGCGACCGCCCGCACCAGCAGCAAACCGGTGATGTTGACGCAGACGATCAGCAGGACGCAACCAACTGCCGTCATCAGAACCAGGATGCCCGGTCGAATCTCCCGCACAAGGGCCTCATGATAGTCGCGCAGGCGTACAGCATAGCCGGCGTTTTCATTCGGATAATCCTGCGTCAGTTGCCGGGCCACGCGTTCCATATCCACTTGGGCTTGTGCGATTGTCACGCCAGACTTGAGCTTGCCGAGGCCGCTGAGGCCCGCGTGGTTGGCGCGGCGCGTGAACCAGTCGTGCTTTTCCAGTAGCCCCACAGGCAGCCATACGTCTACGATACTCTGCCGTAAGGCCGGGAATTGGAGGTCCGGCGGCAGCACACCCACGATGGTGTGCGGCTCGCCGTCGAGCAACATCGGCTTGCCCAGAATATCCGGGTTGCCGCCGAAGCGACGTTGCCACAGACCGTAGCTGAGAATGGTGGTTGGCGCAGCCTGACCGCGATCGTCGCTGGGATCGAACAGTCGCCCAAGCAAAGGCTGGGTCCCCAGCATCGGCAATAGATTGGCGCTGACTTGCAGGGCTTTGAGCCGCTCGGCCTCCGCCACGCCGGTCAGGTTCAGGTCCTGGTAGCGGTAGCATGCAATGGTCTCGAAGCTTTGGTTCAGTCTCTGCCAGTCCAGGTAGTTCGCGTACGAAGCGGACATTCCCCCAAATGACTGGCTCATTGGGCGAAGTCGAACGAGCCGTTCCGCGTCGGAGTATGGCAGCGGCCGCAACAAGAACGCATTCACGAAACAGAAGATCGTGATATTGGCGCCGATGCCGATCGTCAGTGTCAGCAGCGCCACCATCGTAAACAGAGGCTGTCTGCACAGGACACGAACGCCGTATCGCATATCGGTCAGGATGGTTGTCATACTGTAGCCTCGGCAGTCATTTGCAGTTGTCGGTTCCTGGTTCACAATGGCACATTCCTGCTGACAGCCAGCAACTGTAAACTGCCAGTGTGCTCCTATTCATACCGCAACGCCTCCATCGGGTCGATCTTCGCCGCTCGGTGAGCCGGTATCCAGGCCGCCACAGCGGCAACCGACAACACCAGGATGATGGCCGCGATGATGGCGATCGGATCGTGCGGTGCGACGCCGTAGAGGACGCTTCGCAGAACTCGGGTGGCTGCCAATGCAATGGGGATGCCTACCAACAGGCCAAACGCCGCCATCCAGAGGGCACTGCGGATCACGGGCCAGGCAACGTCGCGCGGCGCAGCGCCAAGTGCCATGCGTACGCCAATCTCACCAGTCCGGCGAGTCACCATGAAGGCCAACAGCCCATAGAGCCCGATACAGGACAACGAAATGCCCAGCACGGCCAGACCACTGCATAGATAGGTGAAGATCCTCTCAGGCGTAATGGAGGTCTTGAACAACTCCAGTTGCGTCGCAACTCGTTCCAGGGGAATGGTGCGATCGAGGTCCGCCACGATTTTGCGAACGGCCGGAACGAGGGTCATAGGGTCGCCTGCTGCGCGGACCTCAAAGCACATCGCCCCTGGGTTTGCCTGTCGATGCGAGAAATACATTGTGGGTTCGATGTCGCTTTGAACCCGATTGTACTTGGCATCAGCGGACACACCCACAATCTGGTAGTCGTTGCTGCCCATATGAATCGACTGTCCGACGGGGTCATCGTGCGCGAAGAAGGTGCGTGCAAGAGTCTCGTTGACGATGACCACCCGGGAGTGAGACGACGTGTCCGTCCGCTCGAAGGCCCGGCCGCGCAACAATGGAATGCCCATCGTCTGGAAGAAGGCCTCGCTGACAGTGAGCACGTCGGCCTGAGGGCTCTGCGGCCCATCTGGGGTACGTCCAGGGATCGAGAAACCGGTGCTGGCACGGCTACCACCCAGGAGGTTGTCGCTGGAAAGAGCCACGCTTCGGACCCCCGGAAGACCTGCCAGACCGGCTTCAACCTGATCGTAGAAGCGGACGGAGTTAGCGTCCTTGTATCCGGCCTGGCCGGGATTCAGACGGAAGACCAGGATCTTGTCTGTGGTGAATCCGAGATCAGTTCGGTATAGATTGACCAGCGTTTGCATCAGCAATCCGGTACCCACCAGCAGCAGGACCGACAGGCTCACCTGCGCTGCCACGAGAACCTTGCCCAGCCGAAGCCCCGGAACGCCCAACGTTCTCTGGCTCTTGAGGCGCGAACAGAGATCCAGGCGTGTAACACGCAGCGCCGGAAGCAGACCGAAGAAGAGAGACGTCGCGACGGCAGCACTGAGAGTAAACAGCAGCACACGCCAATCAATACCCACATCAAGATGAAAACTATCGAGGCTGCCCGGGACCAGGCCCAAAACGGCCGCTTTGATCCAGATCGCCACGAGCAACCCGAGGGTCGCTCCGACCAAAGATAGTACCAGACTCTCGGTGAGTAGCTGGCGAACTAATCGTCCGCGTCCCGCGCCCATCGCCGCCCGCACGGTCAATTCCTGCCGCCGTGCGGCTCCCCGGGCGAGCAGGAGTCCCGCCAGATTGGCGCAGGCGATCAGCAGAACCAATCCCACGGCACCCATCAAAACCGTGAGCCCGAATGCCATCTGCCTGCGCACCCCCAGAAGTCCCCGGCTTCCGTCGACCAGGAGTATCTGTGGGTCTTCCATTTGTGTCCCCTGTCCCGGCACAGACAAGGTCTGGCGAAAGATCCCCTCCATGGCGGCGCCGATCTGAGTCTCATCCGCACCAGGTTCGAGTCGAACCATGATGTTGGCCCACCAGTGGTCCCGCGCATCCACAGGGAAAGCGGAAGCGAGCTGGGGCTGGGCGGACATGGGCACATAGACCTGAGCCATGTCACCGATCTCCGGGCCGCTGTACGTGCGAGGCATCACCCCGACAATCGTGAACTGATGGCCATTGATGGTCATCATCTGCCCGAGCACTTCGGAACTGAGGTCGTACTCCCTCTCCCACCAGCGATAGGTGATCACCGCCACGGGGTCGGCTTCCCACGATTCATCACTGGGCCGCAGCGTGCGGCCGATCAGGGCACGGGCTCCGTATCCATCGAAGAAATCACCCGAAACCATCAGGGCATCCGTCGTAGCAGCCCCCTTCGGTCCCACCACCGTCAATCCGTAAAGTTCGTGGAACGCAAAGACGGCGGAACATCCTTCAACCCGCTCTCTAAAGTCACGGTATACGGGATACGGGAAGGACCCGGATGTCGTGGCGCCGCTAGCATCTCTCTTGCCATCGCCTGGCCCACCCGAATAGCGGGACAGTTGTGTATTGTGACCGCTCCAGTTGACCACGCGCAACGCGTGCGGATCCCGCACAGGCAACGATCGCATCCATACCGCATTGAGCAGGCTGAAGATCGCGGTGTTGACCCCAATCCCCAATGCCAGCGACACGATTGCCACAATGGCAAAACCCGGTGACTTGATGAGTTGTCGCGTTCCGTACTTGATGTCGTTGAAGAGCAATCTCATTGCATCAGTCCTTCCCGAGTCTCCGTCGGCCCACAGCTTGTTTCACTCATGATGCCGCCGCCAATGCTGTATGAGGCGGGACCAACATGGATTCCAGATCCTTGCGCAGGCAGCTTCCGGCTGCGGTGCAGGATCACGCTTACCGTGCTCGGCTTGATCCGCATCCGCTCCGCAATCTGCCTCGCACTCTGTTGGTACCAGTAGTGAAGCGTGACCACTTCCGTCCAGACCCCTGGCAACATCTCTACCACTTCGTGAAGGGCATCGTGCAGTTCCCTGGTCTGCGCCAGGGCTGCCGGTTCCGTAGTTTCCACCGATGGTGAAGTACAGTCTGGTTTCTGTTCGAAACGATGGCGTGTCGTTTCTCTCTTCATCTGATCGATGATCTTGTGCCGCGCAATCCTCCAAAGCCACGCGCTCATGGTGCCCTGGCCGTTATAGCGAGACAGGTTCGTGTAGGCCGCCAGGAATGCGTCATGCGTGATATCTTCTACGCGGTCGGCAGGCACATGATGGAAACGACAACACGCGCATACCACAGGCTGGTAGATCGCCACCAGATCGATGATGGATTGGTCTGTCGGCGTCTTCCTCATGCCCCATACCCTTGTCTTGATATCTCGTGATTCATCGTCTTCTCACTCTCTGGGTCATTCATAGCGCAACGCCTCCATCGGGTCGACACGCGCTGCGCGACGGGCAGGAAAGTAGGCAGCCACGACCGAAACCAGAAGTATCATGATCGCGGAACCCGTCAGGGTGACGGGGTCGCGGAGGTTGACGCCCCAAATGTAGCTGCGTATGACGCCCATGGTAGTGAGTGCTACGGGCAGCCCCAGAAGCACGCCTAAGAGCCCCAGGAAGAGGGAACCGCGAAGGACGGGCCCGAGCACCTGTACTCTGGATGCCCCGAGTGCCACGCGCACGCCGATTTCTCGGGTGCGTTGCGCGACCTGGAAGGCCTGGAGGCCATAGAGCCCCAGGTAGAGAAGCAGGACAGCCACCAAGGCGGCGCCACAGGCAATATACGCCAGATTCCGCTCGCGTTCGAAGGTTGAAGCGATTCGGTCGTTCTGGGACATTACATAGTCGAGCTTGACCTCGCTGTCGAGTCCCGCGATCGCCTGGCGCATGGCGGGTACCAAGGTCTCCGGCGGGACCGTTGTACGCACGGCATAGCAAAGCCGTGAAACATTCTTTTTATGGCGATAGTGATAGAACAGATAGGGTTCTATGTCCCTTTTGAGATTGTCGCATTTGAAGTTTTGACACACACCGATGACTTGAAGCCCCAAACCCGGTATGCGCAATCCAATAGGATCTTTGCCTGGAAACAACCGCTGCGCCAGCAACTCGTTGATGACCACCTCTCTGGATTCAGCCTCGTCATAGGTTGCCTTGAAATCGCGGCCCTTGAGCAAGGGGATGCCCATGGTGGTGAAGTAGGCATTGCCCACGTCTCTGTACCTCATGCTCAGGCCATCTTCGCCGCGAAAAGCGATGGCTCCACCGTTCTCGACGATGAGAAATCTGTCCGAACGAGTCAGGGCCTGTACACCGGGTAATGAGGTAATGGCCTCAGCCGCGCGATCGTGGAAATTCTCCACACGTTCACCTTGATAACCGGCCGAGCCGGGATTCAGGACAAAGGTCAACAGGTTGTCCGTATCGAAACCTGGGTCCAGGTGGGCCAAACGCAGCGACGTTCGGATGAACAATCCGGCCCCTGTCAGCAAAATAAACGCCAATCCCACCTGAGCGATCACGAGGGTTTTCCCCAGTTTAAGAGACAGTCTTCGGGTTGTGCCTTTTTCACGGAGACCGTCCACAGGATTGACCCGAGTAGAGCGAAAGGCCGGAAGAAGCCCGAATATCAGCAAGGTGGTGACAGCGAGGGCCAGTGTGAACCCGAGCACGACCGCATCGTTGCGCAGGTCAAACCCGGACGTGTGAACCCAGACCATCTTGGCGATCGCGGTCTTGGACCAGGCTGCCAACAGCAATCCCAGTCCCGTACCCAGACACGCTAACAGCGCAGTTTCCGCCAACAGCAGACGCATCAGACGCCAACGTCCGGCCCCCAGTGCGCCGCGGATGGCCAGATCGTGCTGTCGCACGGCACCGCGGGCCAGCAGTAGACCGGCGAGATTGACACAGACAATCAAAAGCACGGCACCCATGATCGGTACGAGCACCCGCAGGGGTTTGAGCTTGTAAGCGACATCCCGTCCCTGCGCACGACCACCGTCTTCATACACGATGGACAGTGCTTTGGCCGGATCATTGTTGCCATCGGGGTAAATGGCTCGCTTGAACAGCATCCCGCATTGCGTCTGAACCTTCTGCTGGTCACGATCTTTAATGCGTGCCAGAATCCCCACGTTACCCATTTGAGGGTGAAGTGCGGAAATGGGCACATAGACATCCATGGTTTGCCCGACTTGCGGGCCGAGGAAGTTCTTGGGCAGCACACCCACGATCGTATAAGACGTCTCTTTGATTGTCATCGGTTGCCCGAGCACCTTTGGATCGAGATCCAGGTGCTGTGCCCAGAAGGCGTGGGACACCACGGCCACTAGCTCGGCGTCCGGGCGGTCGTCCTCAGGTCTCAGGGTGCGTCCCAGAGCAGCCTTCAGTCCCAGACCCTCAAAAATTCATCCGGTATTTCCGGGAAAGGCGGCTCGGATCTTGAGGAAGAAGTAGTCGTCATCCCGGAAGCCATAGGCCATTCGCTTGATGACTTTGATCTTGTTGTTGATCCCTTCCAGGAGACTCGTATGCAGGGGCCAGCGGCAGTGAGCCAGGATGTCCGGGAAGGTACGCCTTGAGGCGACGGGCGAAATCCTTCAGCGGCTCGATCCGGCTGCGGATGGCTCGGCTGTACCACTGCTTCCAGAAGCGTCGAGCGGCTCCCTGCGTAGACGTAGTCCCACAGGTGCTTCAGGTCGTCCTTGAGCACGTACACGGTCGCCAGCTTCCGATTGGCGTCCAGCAGTTCGCGCAGCTTGACGCGGTCCTTTCGGCCTGACGTTCTCCCGGTTGCGCAACAGCAGCCACCGAGCCCCCTTGACGACCTTCCGGGCAGGCTTGTCTTCGCGGAGCCGGTTGGCCTCATCGACCCGGACCCGGTCGATCACCTCCCGGCCGTACTTGGCGACGACGTGGAACAGGTCGAAGACGATCTCCGCCAACGGGCACTGGTAGCGGACTTCCTCCTCATAGGCCCCGTTCATGTCCATCGCCACGGCCTTCAATCGTCGCCGCCCTTCCGCGCCCAACTGCTCGAAGAACGGGCGGATGTCCTCCCGTCCCCGCCCTCGGCCGACCCACAACACCCGCTTGGTATAGGGCTCGACGATCACGGTGGCATACCGATGGCCCTTCTGGATGGCGAACTCGTCCATGACGATCTCCTCCATGCCGTCGAAAGGTTCGGCGGGCCCAAGGTCTCCTTGAGGTGCGGCTTGTCGATCTGCCTTCACCGTATCCCAGTGCAAACCGAGAACTCCGCCACGTGCTTGATCGGAAGGATCTGGCACAGTCGCGCCACGTTCTCGGCCAGGCGACGCGTCACCCGAGCGTACGGTCCAGCCAGGGCAATCGCTCGAGCTTCGGTCCGCAATGAGGACACAGGACCCGCCGACGCTGGAGCTGCAGATAGGTCCGGGCGTCCAGGATCGGAAGGTCGCGAACCTGGCGCCACTGGCGGTCATGAACCTGGTGGGAGACCTGACCACAGCCACTGCAAATCAGGTCCGCCTCCTTCCTCAGGCCGCAACGCGATCCACACCTGAGCGGTCGCGCCCTTCTGACCGGCCTCGAATCGTTGGATCGTGCCCACCTTATAGCCTTCCCATTCGCCCAAAAGAGCGGTAATCTGTGCCTTCGACAACGGCGGCCTCCTACTGGTCTTGACGTTCTTATGCAAACCTCAAGATACAGCAGACCCGCCGTTGTTGTTATCCCTTCCCCGAAATACCGTGGTGAACCTTTTGTTCTTGGGTTGCGTCACGAGTGCTTCGGCTGTCGATTCCCCTTCCGGAGACGACGGCCATTTAACCTATCAGAGCATTGAATCATGTCCGAAGGCCCTCAAGTAAGGCTGATCACCGAAAGACTGCAGAGGCAATTGCAGGGAAAGGTGCTCACCGACTGCAGGACAACACGGGAGAATCTAGGTGCGCTTTCTGAGAACGTCAAAGGCGCAACGGTTGAGCGTATCTTCTGCAAGGGCAAGCAGATCTTCATGGCGTTCTCAGCCGATCGGTTCCTCCAGAACCACCTGCTCATGCGCGGACGGTGGCGCACCATCAAGGGACGGCTACTCTTGTTGCCAACAGAGATGTGGCTGGCCCTGGAAACGAGCAATGTCACGCTCGTAAATATCAACGGACAGATCCTCCGACCACTTGATGCCGAGACGCTTCAACAGCAGTTGAACGCGCTGGGGCCAGATGTCATGTCAGCCGAATGCTCCAGAGAGCAGATCATGGAAGCAATATGCCAACAGGAAGCGTCTCTGGGCGACGTGCTACTCGATCAATCGGTACTGAGCGGAATCGGTAACGTAGCCAAGAGCGAGGCGCTTTTTCTGGCCCGAGTCCATCCCGAGAAGACGGCCTCACAACTGCGCCCAACGCGTGCAGCCACGCTGGCGGAGTGCATTCGATTCGTGATGTGGGAGAGTTACAAGGCCGGCGGTCGATGGACTCATCGCGTCTACCGCCGCGCCGGCATGAAATGTTACGAATGCGGAGGCCGTATTGCCATGATTCGCCAGGGCAAACAGCGTCGCTCCACCTACTTCTGTCCGGCCTGCCAGACCATGTAGATCGCCCCGTCCGACAGCGAATCCCGACTTCATTGATCTGGTCTGCCTTCAGATCATCTTCGAACGCGATGTGCGAGTTCGTTCCTTGAGACAACACAAGCGGTTCCCTATACAGAATGGGCCCATGGAGATAGAATCTGAGGACGATCAATGACAAAGATGAAATTGGAGAATGCCAGTGTCACGCACCACCGCCAGAACAATCCTGTTGATGTTCTTGATAACCACCGCCTCCGTCGCAGCAGATAACAACCGCAAAGCCAAGGAGGCCTTGCAGGCACTCTTCCAACGAGAGATTCCCGAACAGAGCACGCTATTGCGCGCGTTGTGGGAAAAGGAAGGCATGCTAAATCTGATTCTCAGCATGGATCTGGTGCGCGACTGGGCCGGTCTGGCCCCGGGTATGATAACCATCACGGATGACTGCGTCGAAGGAAAGGGCGCGCTGCGTGTGCCCGTGGAAATTGCCCCGGGAAGACGCCTCCGCATCGAGAACAACTTTGTCTCCGGACATCATGACGGCTTCCGAAACATGATGTGCATGGGCATCGAGGTGGAGGACTTCGCGCCGTATCGGACGCTCCGATTCTCGTGCAAGACGGCTCTGGCAGGCGACTGCGGGTTGCAGTTTCGTCTGTATGACCGCACGGGTGGCTGGATCGATTGGAGTATTCCCCACCTCGATGCTGCGAAGGACTGGACGACAGTCACTCTCTCCGTCCCGCCCGATATAGACAAGCTCGTCGACATCCGGCGCATCGGAGGCATCATGTTCGAATTAAAGGCTTCGGATGCACCTGTCGAAGGCGTTCTCTTTCTGGACAACATCGAACTCGCCGAGGCCTGCACGGAGGGGATCCAGGCCAACACGCATACTCGTCCGGACATGTCCTATGCGGATCAACCGGGCCTCCTTCATATCCCGGACGCATATGCCATGAAGCCTGTCGAGTTCGTGCTCAATATGTCCCCTCTGGAATTGCCCATTTGGGAGAACGATCACGAAGCGACCATGCGTTGTCTCGCCCAAGAACTCCAGCGTTTCAAAGGTCTCGAGCATGAGGCTCTCTTCATCAACCCCGGCACGCGCAAGCCGATCCACGACGACCCGAACTACCTGCCGAATCTCCAGACTCTGCTCGTCAAGGTGGCCCGATACTGCGAAGCTCATCGCGTGCCGTTCTATCAGATGACGGGCGTGGAAGGATTCGACTTCTACCCGCTCGAAGTGATGGCCGCCGTGGAGCAAGCGGCGCCCACGATGTGTCGCGGTTTCCTGTTCGCCGAATCCAGTATCGACACGAACAACCACGTCGACTACCTGATCAGCCTGATGGACTACCTGGCTCCCAAGAACAAGAAGGTGCTGTATTTCCAGCAAACCAGCTACTGGGTAGGCATCATGCAACATACCGGCGGTCAACCGGGCCGGTTTATCAAGACTTTGCAGAACCCGAAGTACAGAGACATTTCGTGCCGATGTGGGAGAACCTTCTGCCGGCCACCCAGGGTCTTTGCTTTGCCTCGACCATGGGTTTCTGGCGAGGCGGCTTGACCGCTGATTGGGGAATCTCGGCTCAAAGCTGGGGCTATGCCAATCTGAACCTCGGTGGCACTGCCGACATGCCCGGTCACTGGTGGCTACGTATGTTCCTGCTGGCGATAACGACAGGTGGACGCTACGTCGAGATCGAGCCGATCTCGCCCTTCGATGGCGAGAACACGCAAGGCCAGGTTCGCCACTCGAAGCAGTGGGGCCACAACACGCGTTGGATCGGTGATACCCGTTCGCAGTTGCTCTGCGACCTCGAGCCGGGCGACGAACTCCGTGCCCTGCGCTATGTCGATCGCCTGATCAGCGCAGGCATCGTGCGCGCACCTGCTGAGCCTCAGCACCTCAAGTCGCTGCCCGACGTCTCGCTGAAGGTGATTGACCAGGACGTACCTTCGGCAACGCGCTATCGCTGGGGCATCTTCCGCCGGGCCCTCGATGAGAACTGGTGGACCCTGGGCGACTGTCCCAACTCGTGGGAGATGGCCTTGCAGACGCACCCTATGGACGTCTTTGGCGATCTATACGAGTCCTCGCACCTCTACGACCAGACGATCCCTGAGACGAGATACGGTCAAATCTCCATCGTTCCACCGGGCAGCACGCTGCCATCGTCCACAAAGATCATCGAATGCGACGGATACAGTGTCTATCGGAATGACAAATGGCTTGATCTGAAGACAGCGCATGATCTAGTCGTGGAGGCCCATGCTCAAGCTTCGAAGGCATTGCCCTTCAAAGCCAAGGGCTGCTTTCTTTCGGTTGTTGAGGCTGCACCGAACGCGTACCTGGCCTATCTGATCGATCCCGAAGAACGTTTTCCCGTTGGCGTCGATACCGAATTGGAGCTTAATCTCGACGGGAACTTCGCGTGCTCCGATGCGATCACGCGACAGGTTTTGCCCATCGTGAACCAGAAGATTGCGGTAGCAATTCCCCCGGCCGGATTCCGTGTTATGTATGTGCATAAGCAATAGTCCCACCGACCAGCAGGAGGGCCAATGACCACGAACCGCGATGAACTGACCCGCCGTGAAGCCCTGCAACGCACCGCCGCGATCTGCGCCTCGGCCTGGACTTTGGCCAAGGCCCCAGCAGGCGCTGCCAACGTCCAAGTCGCCAATCCACAGCGCGTGGGTAATCCTCGGTGGTATGAGTGTGCCTGGCGCCGCGCCGTGATCGATATGCACATTCCGGATTGGGATGAGAAGTTCCTCTCGCAGTTCGATCCCGATCAGTATGTCGCGATGCTGCGCCGCTCGCGCGCGCAGTCCGTGGTCATGTACGCCCAGTCGCACGTAGGGCTGTTCAACTATCCGACGAAGGTTGGTCAGGCCCATCGCGGCTTGCATGGTCGGGACATTGTCGCCGAACTAATCGAACGCTGTCACCGTCACGATATTGCTGTCGTCCTCTACACCAGTGTGATCCACGACCGGTGGGCTTCCGATCATTATCCCGACTGGCGCATCGTGCACCCGAATGGCCAACCCTTCGGCCTGGGGAGCCGTCATGGCTTCGTTTGCCCGAACTCGCCCTACCGCGATTACGTCAAGGCATGGGTTCGCGAGATCGCCGAGCGTTACGCGTTTGAGGGCATGCGTTTCGATATGACCTTCTGGACGTGCGTCTGTTATTGTCCCCACTGCCAAGAGCGATGGCGTAACGAAGTCGGTGGCGACATGCCTCGCACCGTCGATTGGACCGACGAGCGATGGGTGCGTCTCAAGCACAAACGTGAGCAATGGCTGGGCGAATTTGCGGCCCTTTGCACCGAGACGGTCAAACAGCACCGGCCTCAGGCTACCGTGGAACACCAAGCCTCAACCTATCCTCTGAGCTGGAATAACGGCGTCTCCTGGCCGCTTCTGGATCAGAATGATTTCCTCCAGGGCGATTTCTATGGCGACGCCCTCCAGGGTTCGTTTGTACGGAAATTGCTCGAGGACCTGACTCCGCACCGGCCCTTTGGCTACGAAACCAGCTTTTCGGTCGAGCTCTGGGACCACACGGGCAAGAAATCCGCCCCCCTGCTCGAAGCCAAAGCCAGCGCTGCCATCGCCGATGCGGGGGCGTTTATCTTTATTGACGCGATCGACCCGATCGGCACGGTCAACCCCAACACTCACGCGCGGATGGGCCGGATCTTCGACCGGCTAATGCCCTACTACGCCCATCTTGGCGGCCAGCGCGTCATGGATATCGGCGTCTACTACAGCCTCGACTCCAAGTTCGACATGCGATCCAACGGTCAAAGCGTCCTGGAGGTCGACAACGGCGCCGATTCGCACACCCGCAGCACGATGCAGGCAGCCCGTCGCCTGATCGCCGGCCATCTGCCTTTCGGCGTGATCACAAAGAGATCGCTTGACAAGCTCGATCGGATCAAAACTCTTGTCCTCTCGAACGTCCACCACATGTCACTGGAAGAGGTGACCGCTATTCGCGACTGGGTCAAGCAGGGAGGCACGCTCTACGCCAGCGGCGCGACGTCCCTCGTGACCACCGAAGGCCACCGTCAGGAGGATTTCATGCTGGCCGACGTCTTCGGCGCCTCGTTGATCGAGGCGGACTGGTCCGATCACGACCATTACGTCGCGCCGACCGATGCGGGCCGGGATGACTTAGCCGAATGGAGCGCCACGTATCCCGCCTTCGTGCGCGGTCCGGGCATGGAGGTGCGGGCCCACACGGGCCCACACGGCCGCACGGTTTTGGCGAGCACAACCCTGCCCTGGCCGGCACCCGACCGGCGAGCTTTCTCCAGCATTCATAGCAACCCGCCGTGGCAGGCCACTGAAAGACCAGAAATCGTCTTTCATACATTCGGCCAAGGCCGGGTGCTGTATAGCGCGTCGCTAATTATGCCAATTAAACCACGGCCTCTGGCCGTGTGACCCTGTTAGCTTGGAGCGTTCCGTGGTATAGGGCCATCGTGTAGACTCCTCCTTGGTCCATTGGGGCATGGAGGAGAAGTCTATGCACGATTGGCAAAGTCTGTCCCATGTACGGTGGGACTGTAAGTACCACGTGGTAATTGTACCGAAGTACCGAAAGAAAGTCATCTACGGGAAATTGAAGCATCAGATTGGGCCGATCCTTCGTCAGCTATGTCAGCAGCGGGGCGTGGAACTCTTGGAAGGTCACGCGATGCCGGATCACATTCACATGTGTCTCTCGGTTCCACCGAAGTTTAGCATCGCTCGGCTGATAGGATTTCTGAAGGGCAAAAGTGCCGTACGCATCCACCGTCAATTGCTCCAGGAACGTCGGATGACGGGCTTGTCATTTTGGGCGACTGGATATTGTGTCAGTACAGTTGGATTGGACGAAGAGACGATACGGCGATATATCCAGGAGCAAGGACAGCTCGAATCGGGGCAAGGCGAGTTGGATTTGAAGTAACGTAAATGATGCCCCAGTGGACCAGAATAGCCCCCTTTCAGGGGGCCTCCTAAAGCCACGTCCTATGGGCGTGGATCCTTACTGAAGAGATCGGGGGACTCACCGACAGCTTCTTGCGCCTCCTGCGGCGGCTCAACGACCGGTTCGCCTTCGAGATGGACACGCATCCAGCCGTCGAGGCGACCCTCTTCCATCAGCCCACTCGGTCTCGCTACCTGCTGAGCCTGATCAACTTCCAGAAGGATCTGCCCAACATTCCCATCGACAACATCCGTGTGACACTACGACTGCCTGCCTCGCTACGCCGGATCACGCTGTTGCTGGAGGGTCAGACGCTCTCTCATCACTCCGCTGAGGAGGGGGTGACCTTCGCAATACCCCGAGTGACAACCTTGGCAATGGTCGCCATAGAAACCAAAGCCCGAGTCCCTTCAGGCCCAAGAAATACCTGAGGCCCTCAGAGAATCCGCCAGTGCAGCAAACGGGTCTCCCCTTGCTTAAGATCATAGCTCCATTGCCTGGCAGAACTTCCCTTCAGTTCACCAGTGAGGGCATCGCAAAACTCTACGTTGGCAGGAAAATACAGCACGCGTCGACCATCGCTCTTGGCATGCAGACAGACCAACGAGCGGTTGGCATAAAAGACGTCATCTCGATCGCTGAAAATGTGTACTCCTGCAGCCCGCGCACAGCTCACGATAGGAGTTGGCGGACATGGCCGCCGTAGGTGTCCACAGTGATGTCCAATCCCGATTCTTGCATATGCCAACTTCACGGGCCCGTTCAGAGTCGCCAATGCGTTTTCGCGCCGTCCCTTCACGCAGGTTCACGGAGCTGGATTCTCCACCGTCACGGACCAACTCGAAGCCGGTCAGCTCTTCGCATCCTGCCATTGAGCCTCCGGTTTCTGAGAACCACCCCGCGGCACTGCACCACAACAGGTGTTTGCCATCGCGTTTCAGTTTCCGTTCAATGCGTCGACGCTGGGCGGTCGTCACCTGGAAGCAATTGAGGAAGATGACCAGCTTGTACCGGTCGGTATCGAGCAGCGCGAGGTCGTCCAGGAGAATTTGGTCGACCGGTGCGCCGATGCGGATGAGTTGATTCTGTGGCGTAAGCAACGATTCTCGCAGAAGTGGACTGCGGGGCCGACACCACGCGCAAGAGGCTTCATCGGCGATGACCAGCATCTCGGCGATAGATGAGCGATCCCACGAGACTGCTCTCGCCGCCAGATTATTCAGTGCTCCAACCTGCGACATCAATTGCGGATCATCGAAGTAGCCACCGTGGAGGTCAAACCATGCCTGAAACATCCCATTGCAGAGCGCAAAACCCACTCCACGGCGATACATCCAGCCGGACTTCTCAGCCGTATCCGTGTACCCCAGAGATTGCAGTTGCACGCTGAGGTCATGCGTCCAGTCAGGGTCGTTGTCGGTGAACCCCAATGTCTCCAGCTTCTTCTTGGCCAAGAATGACACGGCGTCATTGTCGTGGTACCAGAGCTTCTTGTGCAAGCGCACATTCGCGGCCGGAGACCGCGCATAGTCACCGCCGGTGCCGGACTGCCGGGTGAAATAGCTGGCCGTCACCGCCATGAAGTCAAGGTGAGGGCTGGCCAGGTAGCGCCCCAGCGCGTTATGACCGAACTCCGGATCGCCGGCAAATTCATACATATAGCCATAGAAAGCTCCGACGACATGCCGTCCGCTGCTGGCCTTCTTGGCAACTGAGGCAAAGTAATCGATGGTCTCTGGAATCAACTCATTGCAGAAGAGGTAGAAATCCACGACGTTGCGGCGCTCGGGGCTTCTGAACATCCCATCGCCTTGATCCAGTCGTTGCTGGCGTGTGGGGACTGCGGCATTGTCGAAATCCACATCGGCTTGGTCCCAGGCCTTGCGCAGAGTCGATACGTCTCCATATCTGGCCCGCAACCATTGCCTGAACGCCGCTACCGTAGGGACGCTGTAACCCGCCAGGTGTTCCGTGCTACAGGCCCAGTGATAGAACTCCTCGGTGTGCATCCCGCTGAGACACCAACCAAAGACATGAGGTCCGAAACGAGATTGGAGCACATGCCTTATGAGCCGATCCAGTGCATCACCCACGGCGCGACGCCATATCATGGACGCCGGACTCGGGAAGGCGCGATCCTTTGGAAGTGTTGGATTCTCACCCGCAGGATAGGTGGAACCGTCATCAAAGCGTTCCAACACTTCCGGGTGCTGCTCGAGCCACCACCGTGGCGTGCCCAGGTTTACTCGTGGCAAGAGCAGCGCATCTGGGGCTGCCGTCAATACCGCCTCAGCGCGTTCTTCGAATTGCGAATAATCCCACGTATCGGCGTCGATCCAGGTGGTCTTGGAATGTCCATAATCACAAGCCGCCGCGTTCGCACTGAAGCCAAAGGTCCTGGTGCCAGCGTCAGCAAACTGCCTGAAATAACGCGGCGCTGGCGCATACGTCTCGAAGCTCGGCCTGAGGACGGGACTGCCGTCCCGGACAAACGTCGGGGCCCCACCAATGACCGCCACCTGCGTTGCGGCCTCTTGGGAATTCGCGGCGGTTCGCCCGGCCCAGAGAATCGCCCCACCCACGCCACCTGCCACGGTGATCTTGACAAACTGCCTTCTGGTGAGACTGCCTCGTTCCGTCATAGTTCCTCAGTACTTCACGATGATCACTTCGTGGACATCATTGATTGTAGCCACGACGTGCTGCCCATGACGCTGCAACGCGGTGGAACTATCAAGAGCGGAAACCTCCTCGATCGGTCCAGCGAATTCAATCGTAGCACGGTACATGGGAGCATCTTCGATCAGCGCCGGCAGGACGAAAGGCCGGTTCTTTGGGGGTGTGGTTTGCGGGGGTGAGTTGTAGCCGAGCAGGTGAACCCGCAGTGTACGTGTTGGAGGATCGTCGCTCACCACGGCCTGAACGTTCGCTGGTGCGGTGATGCGAACACGAGGCTTGGGATTCAGCAGACGAATCGCATTGACGAGCAATTGACGTGCTTCGACAATATGATGCTCGCTGGCCGCGGCGTAGTCGGGCGAACACGTGAAGGTCACTACCGTTCCCTTTCCGATTCGATTTATGAGGACCGCCGGCCCCACCACCGAGCCGGCACTCATCGGCCACTCGGTGCCCTCTTTGCCCTCACGTTGGCGGGTCGTGCGGTAGGGTCGCAGGAGTTCTCCGACGGCCTGGGCCGCTTCCGCCCGGAAGACGGCACCCGGTCCCTCCACCAGGAAAGGCCAATCAGCTGGAATGGCCTCACAAAGCTGCCGTTCCTCTTCGCTGCCCCCAGAGTCTGACTTAAAGCGCACCCAGTTGTCCAGTGAATCGAGCTTCCGTACGAACCTGCCCCCGGTCAGTTCCTCAAGTGCGGACGCTTTCCCGATCTCTCCCAGGTGGTCGTAGCAGGCAGTCAAACCGGTGAGCACCAGGTTCCCGCCATCCTCTACATAATCGCGCAACAACGCCACTTCCTTCTCCGATAGGATGGCGGCGTTGGGCAGCAACACGATGGGGGTCCGTTTCAGAGTCTCCAGGTTGGCGTTCTCGTCAAGCACAACGCTCCAGGGAATATGGGCATAGACCAGCGCCTTATGGGCCCCCTGGAAGCTCTGGAAATACGTCTCGGGATGATCGCGTCCCACCCAATCCCGCGTTCGACTGCTGAAGTATATTCCCACCTCGGAGACCGGCTCGTGGCCGAAATGCTCGCGTTTGCGGTGGACTTCCTGGAAAGCCTGACCGATCCGTTCGTAGGCCACCGGATCAAGCCAGCCGTCAAAGCCGGTCTTATCGACCATGGTCACAAACGCACCGTGCGACAGAAGCGTCAACAGTTCCCAACGCATATCGTTGAGCGGTCGTGTCGTCTGGTCATGATACATCCGCACGCCTCGCTGCATGGCGACTTGAAACGGCACCCCAGGCGTAGCCGCCCGGTAGAATTCCGCGTTCAACCCAACCGTCAACGCGCTGAACCCCCACACACCGGTCTCACCCGTGACGAAGTCAGCATTGCCGGCGTGTTGCACGGGACGCTGGCCAACCTCCCAGGAGAACGGGGGATTGCCGTGGTAGTTGAAGTCGACTGTGGCCTGCGGATTCAACTTCTTGATGTGCCGGTAGAGCGCTTCTCGAAACGCTGGCTCGTCGCGTACCGGAATTCGAGCATTCGATCCCAATCCCCATCCCAGGTCACGCCCTTGGGCATCTCCTGCCCGTACTCGTTCTTGAAAGCCTTCTGGCAATGCTCGCACCAACATCCGTAAGGCGGACCAAAACCTTGATCGACCATGTCGATATGAAAACCTGCAATTCCGTAGGCGAGCTGCTCGGCGACAATCTCCTTCATCACCTCGAGGTATCCCGAATTGTAGCAGAAGCGACCGATACGATTGCCTTGATAGTCGCGCATCTCATATTCGGGGTGCTCGTCTAAGAAGATGCCCGCCCTGCTGCACGACGCAATACGCGATGACGGGCAGATTGTGCTTCTGCGTCTCGTCCATGGCCTCTTTGAGTGGATCCCTCGTGCCAAGCCCCGGCGCCTTCGGCAGCAGCTTGGAGTCGTAGTAGGCGTAGTCTCCATCCCGAACCCACATGACGAGATATTCGCTGTCGGCGGAGACACAGTGACGCACAATCTCACGTCCGTCAAACTTCCGACAGTAGCGCGCGTCCGTGCGATCGCTGTGGCCAAACTGAGCTCCCGTCGGCCCGACTTCCATCCCCACCAGAGACTGTTGGTACCAGGGCTTCTCGCTGTAGGTCCCGGTTTTTGGCTCGTTGGTGGAAGCTGCCACACTTGGCCCGCCACAAGAGACCGCAAAGAACATCAGCAGGCCTACCCATACGTGCACCGATTCCAACAAGTAGGATGTATTCACCTTCACACTCCAATCAAACGTACTCGAATTGTCACCTCAGTATATCCATGCGGTCGGTTCTTTGTAAGAACTCCGTCGGTTCCCACCCACACATGTATGCCAAGCCATAGCTCACGCTCGTTCCCGTACGAACAGACCCGAATCCTCAAGAGTGGAAGCCGACTCTCGCAACCGCTTCTCGTTGCCTGGCCATACGAGGTGATTACGCAGCCGGATTCTCCAGGGAAGCTAATTTCCTATTATCGCTCTGAGTTGTTCAAGATCGTCGCTGCTACGGGCTGGATCAAAGCCCAGAGAGTCTTCAAATGCCGCCAGTACTTCCCGCCGGTCCTCAAGCTCCTTCTGGATACCACTGCGATGGGTGGCCACAAAGACGTTGACATCCCCGAATCGGTCCTTGATTCGGACACCTTGCGGCGTCACGTCGAAGGGAACGGGGGTAACCCGGCCAGCGCTGACACGAAGCACCTCGACCGGATCACGCAAGTAGCTGGGAAGCGGAAAACCGATCTCCGCATCGCGCGGAGGATTGAATGTAAAGACTCTTTCCTCCGGGTCTGGATGATAAGCCAGGTCCAGAGCAAAAAGAACAGCTCCCCTTGGGCCGGCGACGACCGACACATCCCAGTCCGGATGGCCGCCTTTCGCCAGACACCCGTAATACGTCGCATCCCCCTCGAGATAGAAGTCCTCCAGCATGCAGATCTCACGTCCGATCATACCGATCGGCTCGATGAGATCGGGGAACTTCAGAATGGATTTCAGACTCAGATTGAACCAGTAAAGCGAGGTGATGCGTGCCGCCAGGGCATGATAAGCCTGAGCGCGAAGCTCCTGCGGCGTAGGCGAGGTGCGCTGCCGGCCGCCATAGTGATCCCATCCGCTGTGAGCCCCTTGTGACCAGTATGCGATGGGCATAGGACGATTCAGTTCCCGCAAGCTCCGCGTCATGTCACCGATGGTCTCGAGCGGCGCACCCCAACGAATTCGCTCATCCCCCCACCGCTCGTAAAGCCGCCAGGAATCCGGCGACGGCGCGCATACCCGGTAGGCGTCGTAATGCGGATAGTCCGACAGCCCTGCATAGAACCGCCAGATGCGTTCTTCACTGTGCGTCACCGTGGTCGCCAGCCGGGTGGATTGATAGGGAGTCAGTGTGCGCCACACCTCCATGGGGGGAACAGGATGGCCCCCGCCGTACTGCGGTTCACCCAGAAACTCGACGGCGTGAATCTGTTTCAACATAGCCTCGGTATCATAGCGATTGAAATCGGCGAGTTTGTTGAATCGCTTGAGCGGATACCGTGCATAGAGTTCGGCATTGTCCGTATAGCCAGCCACCTCACCAATATGCGCCGTGTTGATGTGCATACGCCGAAGCGTCTTCAGATAGGGCTCAAACGTCAGCGTACTGCGTCCATTGACGTTGGAGCTGACCCACCCACCGCTGATATCAAAGACTTCGCGTTTGATGCGCAGGTGTGCCCACAGTGTAATAGGATCGTCGCTTGCATCGCGCAGGCGAACTTCGAGGGCCGTATAGGTGAGCGGCAAAGTCCCTGTTGCGACGACTGCTCCTCCTCGATCCCCAGCGGAAATCGTGCCATCCTCGGGGAACGTGTCGAGATCGGAGATCCACTCTTGAGGCAACAGCACACGCCAAGTGCCATTGCTCTCGGGCAGCCACAACCGGCAGGATTCCACCCGCAATGGAACCTCCTTCTGATTGGCAATGTGAAAGACCAACCGATCCGGAAACGGGCCATTCCCCCGCCCCAGGAACGTCACCGCAGATAACCACACATCCGGGGCTTCAATAAGCACCTGACATTGGATGGCGGCTTCACCATCGGCGGGCAGTCTAATCGTCATGTTCGCGCTGGTTCCAGTCCCCCATTCGGCCCGTTTGCCGTTCCAAGTCCACACGGTCAATGCCCCGGGAGGCAACGTAAGCGGTCGGTCCTTCCAGGCATTCGGGAAGTCGTACCAAGCCCATTCATACGCCCCCAACAGATCCTCCAGCGTCCGGCCCCGCAAACGAATATCCGCGTCGGGTGGCAGCGATAGCGACGAGCCGGAGATATTGCGCATAAACAACTGCACCCTCGCACCCAGACTGAAGTCGGTCTCCTTACGGTAGCGCATGGCCGGCGACTGCAAATGGCGAGTCACCGTCACCCCTTCGAGACGCAACGTCTCAGATCGACTTGATACCGTCTGGGCTACAACCAGCAACGCTGCGGCGACCAACGTGAGCTTGACTCTCTTCATCGTGCATCTCCCAGATGGCTGTCACAGATGCCAACGAGCATGGCCTTGGGATTCAGTCTTGTCGGAAGCGACTATCTCTGAGAGATCACTCCTCTTACGGCACATCGCGATCTTCTCGTCACTACTGGTCACCCGCTTTGCTTTCTCCCGCGCCCTCTTCCATCTTCTCTGCGGCGTAGAGCACCTCGAACATCATTGCGGTGGGACCGATCGTTTGCGGAATCGTGAACTCGCTCCAAATCTCCGCTCCATTGCCCCAGACGTCACGGTGACTGCGCCAGGCAGGATGCGGCGGGTACCAGAATTTCAGGGGCGGGCCCAACGTGTACATTGTTAACCCCTTCACCGTTCGGCCCGTCATTTCCGCCTGGCCTTCATACAGGAACCAACTGATCTCCGGGCGGTTCGGGTGCCGATAGCCCATGCCTGTGATAAAAGTCTTGCTCATCGGGTTACAGCCCAGCTGGAAATCGGCGTGCAGGCTCGCGGCGTCGAAGTACTTCTGTTCGCCCGTGACCGCCCAGGCCCTCAAGAGTGTGTCGGCCTGCTGGGCAGGCACCATGGAACCCCAGGCACCGATTCGCGCGCCGGCGGCGTGCCGGTAGGCAACGGTCTCCATGGTTTGAAGTTGCTTGTCCGCCTCGGCAAGCAATGCTCTTCGCAACGTCGCCTGGACAACCTGGTTGGCGTCGGGATTCGTCGCACGCAGATACGCCCACGCGCGGAGGTGCTGATTCCACCAGTAGCGGACCGACCGATCCTCGACGCGACGCATGTAGTCCTCATTGTATTTCGCCTCGCCCGTGGCCGCGAACAACTCGGCCGCCGCCCAGGCCAAGACCGGCTCGCGTTGGCCCGCCTGCTTCGAGCCGCGAACGTCGCTGTCGTTTGAAAGGGCCCAGTCGTAGGCTCTCCTGGCCGCCTCCAGATGACGATTGCCGAGGTCAGCGTCAAATGGTCGGACCAGCCGGGCGAATTGCGCCGCCACGGCCGCAAACATGCCCGTCGAGTTCCGCCTCGGCGGCAGCACGCCGTAGGGCGTGATCATCCCGCCGGTGTTCTGCTTGAAAGCGTCGCACTCGTTGCCGCGCCCGAGGGGCACGACGCCGTTGGGCTCCTGGTTCTCCAGATCAAACAGCAGGCCCCACGCGGCCTCGTCCAGGACATCCGGGATACCATTGCCGCTCTCGGGAATATTCAGGTCACCATCACGAAAAGCGGACGGTGACACTTCGTAGGCCGCCAGCGTCTGAGCCGTCGCGGGCAGGTGGTAGGTAAACGTGTCGAAGTCCGCCGCATCATGGTAACCGCCCCGGAAACTCTTCCTGGGTTCCCCTGCCTTCGGCTGGTACGGCTCAACCCGCTTCCAGAGACAGTGGATCGCGCCGGGGCCGTCTACAAACCGACCACTTTCCCATACGTCGACGTGACAGGCAGGCTTGGTCGCCCACGTCCAGGGCTCACGAAGCTCCTGCCCGCAACGCTGATGGAAAAACGCCCGCATCGTATGGAAGTACAACTCCCGGAGTCCATCGCCGCCCACGCGGAACGTCTCCGAGCGCGCCAGTCCCGGTACATGGATGTGGTAGGTCCCCGGTCCGAGCGAGGCGATGTCCATCTCGTAGACGTCTTCCCCGGCCAACTGGTCGTCGGCTTGGCGGAGCGTGACTTTCCCCTCCAGCACACACGCGTCCGTCTGCTCGTCGATCACCCGGAACTGCTTCCAGGAAGCGTAGTCCACCCGGCCCTGGTCTCCTGCCCACCAGCCGAGGTAAGCGTAGCGGCGGCGAGCCTTCGACGAATATGCCACCTGATTGATCTTGATGGCTTTGGTGGGCGTCTCCCGGTCGTCATAGGCCAATATCACCGCACGACGGAAAGGCTCGTCGATCCCGGCAACTCTCACCGTGTACGCATGCCCGGAAGCAAGCGATTTGGGCAGATAGAGGTAATACGTATGCCACCAGATGGTCTTCCACATCATGGGGCCCGGGGCAACGCCGTTGAAGTACTCGAAGCTCCGCCGCCCGACCTTCGCAGGATGTATTCCGGCCTGGAAGTTCGCATCGGTAGAACTAGTCACGGTGAAGACCTCGGGTGTCTGGCTCTCACCGGCCGGACCCTCGTTGAAACCCCACTTTGTGATCGCCGGGTCGATTGTCACGGCCAGGATGTCCGGACGAATCAGCTCGACCGCTCGAATACCCTCAATGAAGCCCCGCCGCACAATCTCCGGGAAGAACGCCCGGCAACGACGGGCCTGCTCCTCGTCGGCCCCAGCGCAAATCGCCACCGTTAGGCAGACGTTCGCTGCTAGCACGGCCAAGACCGCGGCGTGAAAGACTCTTGGTCTCCTGTGCATCGAATACTCCTATAAGCCCATGACGCAATTCAGTTTAGGATACGGGACTCCCCGAAGCAATTCCGTTGTGTGCAGAAGAGGCAATCGATCACTTTCGGCGTGCCTTCAGACTTATCGCTCTGCGATCACAACAACAGCACGTCTGCTTCGAGAAATCCCGCGCGACGAATCCTTGTCTCTTGAATTCAAGGTCGTCTCCAGGCAACGGTTGCCGCGTGGGGCGAATACCATGCCTTGGCCGTGACGCGGCCCTCAAGATGTTGCCCGAGAATCCGAACGACCTTCGTTTCGCCAGGCAGCAGGTCAAAGTAGTTGTCCTCAAAGAACCAACCGAAGGGGTCGCCCTGGCCCTCCAGCGTGATGCAGCGTGCAAACTTGTCCGTGGTGATCACCAGGTCACCATTCCTCACCTGCATATCGAGCTTTGCATCCGGAAACGTGAGGCGTCGCTCGATATCGGCTAACGCGTTGGTCCGGGCCAGCACACGGCCGGAGGCGTCTGTCAGCGTGGCAAAGAGGATGTGTTCCTTACGAAAAGCCCGTATGCCAGCCTTGTCCAACTGCACCACTACGACGGACTTGCCCGGCGGTACGGTCACCTCGCGCACAATCTCCTTGCGGAACTCGTTGCGTTCGAGGTGGTAGAGCTGGATTCTCACTGTGCCGGTGACCGGCTCCCGCGTGTCATTGATAGCCCAGAGATAGAGGAAGGTATCGACGTCGAAGGACAACATCACAGGGGCGTACGCCCGGCGGAGTGCGTAGTAGGCATGGTACGGCTCCAGGAAGTAATCCACCTTGGCGCTGTAGACTTGGGGCCAGGAATCGTTGTACTTCCACACGATGTAGCCGGCACAGCATCGGCGATCACTCGGCTCGGCCGCCGGCCGGCCTCGGCGCTGTCGCTCTATGGTATCCTGGTAGTAGAGCGCCTCGGCCATGCCAAGCCGATGCACCAGCCCCGCAGCATCTGTAGCGTCGTAGAACTGCTCAACCGGGCCAGTCTTCTTCCAGCTTTCAGATGCGGTATAAGGCAACCATGTCTTCGGGAACGGATACCGATCGCCGGGCAGATAGAGCGTGGAATAGCCGTCCGGCCAGAGATCTTCAGGGGCCATGAACCGCTGAAGGCTGTGCAACGGCGGAGCCGCAATCCGCGTGTCCTCGCTGGCGAAGTTCAAGTAGTCGTACCCCGGCACAAACCACATGTTGGTATAGCCGTGCGTGTTGCCCTCCCGCGGGTCGTTGGGATTCATCCCGAAGTAAGGCGTGCTGGGCTGGTAGTAGCGAGCGGGATCGAGTTCCTTGCAGACGGCCCCCACAGCTTCGGCGGCAGCCAGCCCCGGCCAGGGACCGTGGTCTGTGAAATCCGAATTGTAGTCTTCATGGGCCCACTGCGCCGATTCATTGCACCCGCACCAACACAGGATCGAGGGATGGTGCTTGAGGCGTTTGATGAGTCCGGCAGCCTTCTCGCAGCAGATCTCGCGGCTGCGCGCATCCGGTTTCATGGGCAGTTGCGTGAAATCCTGCCACAACAGGAATCCCCGGGCATCGGCCATCTCGTAGAACGGGTCTTGGGGCGCCTCGACGTGTCCCCAGATTCGAAAGGCATTGAAGTTCGCGTTCTCGGCCATCGCGAACAGCCTCTCTTCACGGGCCTGATCCCACACGTCGCTCATTAGGTTCGGGGTCACCCAGGCACCGCCCCGCAGGAACACCGGGACCCCATTGACGACGAAGTGCAGAAGCTCGGGCATCTCCACCCGCCGGAACCCGATCGTACGCCGCTCGACCTGCTGCACCCGCCCTTCCGCAAGCAATGCGATCTCTGCATGGTAGAGCGGCTGGTCTCCATACCCTCGCGGCCACCACAGATGCGGACGATCGACGGTCAGGACGCAGTGCCCCTGGAATTTGCCACCTTTCACGGCGGCGGGTGCCGTCGATTCGCCCACGTGCCGGCCGTCGGGACCCAGCAGGCACACACGCACCTCGACCGAGGAAACATGGCTGGTGCCCGCGACATCCACGGTGACCGTTCCCTTCGTAAGCCCCTCATCGAGCGAGACGTCGGTGACGATTTCCTTCATAAGGTGGCCATCGGATATCTCGACAAAGACCTTATCGAAGACCCCCAAAGAGGAGATGGCCGGATTGGGGCCGAGGTAGCTCCCGGAGTTGCTGCGGCGTCCCCGTCCAGGCGAATCGGCCTGACCGGGACGAGAGTTTGAATGGACATGCAGTACCAGGTAGTTCTCCGGACGAAGGCGGCCGGTCACGTTGACCGCCAGAGGAAGCTTGCCCGAGTGGGAGGTCACACGCTCTCCGTTGAGATAGACGTCGACTCTGTTCTCGATCCCCTTGAAGCGGAGCCATGCCTCGCGTCCTTGCTCCTCGACGACAAACGGCACTGCGTACACCCAGTCCCGCTCGCCCACCCAGAAGCACTTCTCCGTGCCTCCCGGCAGCCAGGGGGCCTCGATCTTCCCCTGGCGGAGCAGAATGTCGTGAACCGTGGCCGGCATGGCGCCCGCAGCCAACCAGCCTTCAACGTCACTGGCCTGCTCGGCCTCCTTCAAAGTCGCCGCCGTCAGCAATGCCTGCGGCGGCATCGACTTGATCTTCCAGCCTCCTGAGAGTTCAAACCGGTGCAGGACCTCGCTGGATAGTCCCACAGGCTTCGCGATCACTTGTGTCGAACATACCCGATAGTAGCCATCCTCATCAAGCAACTCAGGGCTCAATGCCAGTCGTACATCACGATCCTCTTCCGGGCAATGAAGTTTCAGTCCCACGGTGTAGGTCCCTGGTGTCATCGAAGCGGGAATCTGAAGGTGATAGCCTTCGCTGAACGTGTGCTTTGCGTCACTTGGCATCCATGTTAGATTCCCGGCCGGCAACGTAAAGTCCCGCGTATCCGGACCGACCAGCCGGACCTTGAGCTGATAGGCATGATAGGCCGGCGCCACACCTCGATTCTCCCAGACCAGTTGCAGGTTGCACGGCTGCCCCACCGCCAAGCGGTCCGGAAGGCCAACTTCATGCAGGAAGTACCAGTAGCCACAACGATTGAGCAATTCCTTTGTCAGATCGGGATTCTCCCTCAGCCATACGTCCGCATACCCGTGATAGCCGATGTACGTGGCATGTAGACGGGAGAGCGCCTCCCGCAGGAAAGCGGGACCTGTCTTGCCCCGGCCGTATTTCGCCATGGACGAGCCCGGTTGACCGAGCCAGTTGCCCCGTTGACGTACGATGCGGTAATGCTCCAGTTCCAACACCGTCGGTCGGTCACGATAGACCGCTTCGAAATACTCGCCACTGCGGACGGTGCAGGTGTCGGGATACGCGCCGATGTAGTAGTCCACGAGAATGCTGTCGTCCCGGTAGGTAATGCCGTGAGCGACGACGTACTCGTGCATGCGTTGACGTTCCTCCAGGTCGGGGATCCCATAGACGAAATCGTCCGAGACGACCAGTTGGGTCTTCTTGAAGTACTTCAAGTGCAGGTCGATGTGGAGCTTTCGCTGGGCGTAATCATACTTCAGACCGCTGCCCGAAGAGGTATGCCCCTCGCCCCAGTCACCAATGCTGCCAATGTCCACATAGCGCAGCCAGGGCTTGCCGTCATAGCGATCGGCAAAAGCCTTGATGAAGTCTTCCAGCTTCGCGAGGTACACGGGGTCATCATACACGGGCTCCCACGGTCCCTCCGGCCCGACCCGCTCGCGCCGGTAATAGTGATCGCCCTTGGCCCCGGCCTCGATCACCCACCGGGGCGTCGCGAACTGCTGCTGCACGGGCTGCGTTCCCGTCTCGCGGCAGGAAACGCGAAAGGCGATCCCGAACCCACGCGCCGTCCACTTGTCGATGATGCGATCGACGACATCCCAGTCATACTTCCCTTCCTCCGGTTCCAGGTAGGCCCAGGCCAATCGCAGGTACAGATGGTCCATGCCAGGGAAATCCAGGAGGTCACGATCGTCACCAAGGAGGTACTTGCTCAGGCCGTTGTCATAGTAGTGGTGGTACCAACCTTTGTCGGGATTGGCCAAAGCAGTCAGGTCGTCCCAGTGTGGTCGCATATCAATGATCCTGCCTGAGGCGGTTACACCCAGGACCAAGCTGAGCATCAAGCTCAGAAATAGCGTCCATCTTCTCATCGTCGGCTTATTCATGCTGGATACTTCCTCCCAGAGAAGACCATTAGACTGAACGTATCCTCTACCCCGTGCAGGCAGAGCCAGAACAACAGTATCTCCGTAGAGAGAGCCCTGGCAAGGTCATTGTGCGCCGGGACATGCCCCAAAACGTGCACCTCGGGGCAACCGGCACATCACGCAGCCGCACGTCATCTGCTGTTCGCCAGGCGCGGCGGCAAAGGGGCTTCCTGGGTATCGTCACGCTCGATGGACCGGACTCCGTTGCACTCAAGGATTTGAGTTCCGGCCGGTACGGGCGAGTGCTCCAGGTGTTCGAGCCGCAATCGTTCAACATCGTCTACGCGCACCACGGGCCGAGTGTCTTCGAGGTCATTGGTCGTCATCCGCACACGATTGAGCTGCAACTGCCGGATGTTCCGGCCGTAGATGCCCCAAACCGGCAGCTTCCGTCCCCAGACGCCCACACCCGGCAGGCGAATCGGCAACTGCACTTGTGGCTTTCCCACCATGCGCGGGTCATTGAAAGCACCCGGCGTATACGCGATGTCGATGTCCTGGAGCGTCACTTGTCCGACGGCCTCGTCCGTCCAACTCTCTACCGAAAGGGCCTGGCTGTACACATCGGTCGCCTTGAGTCGTTCGACCATGATACGTCCGGCCGTGTTGCCCTGCCGAATCGACACGTGCAGAGCACAGGCGACGTTTTGCATGGTCACATCGCTGATGTGAAGATCCTCAAGGGGCCCAGGGGTGGGCGTCCAGGCGGACGGCTGGATCAGGAGCCCGGCGAGCATATTGGTGCGATGCAACTGTTGCGAGGTGCGATGTTCGAATCGGCCCGGCCCGAAGAATTCGCACCGCCTGAAGGTCAGACGTTTGGCGGGACCGATCACACGCACGCCATTGCACGACGAATTAATGACGCAGTCCTCGACGACGGCGGCCTCGATATAGTGTCCGGCGATGCAATCATCACCCGTGAAGAACTGACAGTGGCGGATCAACACGTCCCGATTCCATCGGGCCTGGCCGTCACGAAAATCGAGGCCACGAAAGTGAACCCCATCCCAACCGCCTTCGAACGTGGCATCTTCCACGCGCACGTTCCTACACGCATAGAAGAGAAACGCGTAGTTGGCCGAATCGCGAATCGTCACGTCGCGAAGCGCCACACCCCGGCACTCTTTCAGGAGGATGGTATGGGGACCCCGCATGTTCTCCTCGCCTTGCGGATCGAAGACCTTATTACCGTCGATGAGGCCGGTGCCGGTGATGGCGATCTCCTCGAGGTTTTCGCCCACGATCAGTCCTCGGTTCCACCTGCTGTTCCGCAAACTCCCGGTCTCAAAACCAGAGTAAGACATCAGGTCGGCCGTCCCGATCAGATGGGCATCGCGCTCGAGATGAATCGTCACATGATCGCGCAGACGAACGGTTCCGCTCTGGTACGTACCGGCAGGAAGCAAAACGCGTCCCCCGCCGGCGGCGTGACAGGCATCGATCGCATCCTGTATTGCCTGGGTATCGACCGAGTCACCGTTGCCCCTGGCGCCGTGACCGCGCACGTCGAATACGAGCGAGCTGGATACGCTCCCGGCCCTGACACCCGTCGCCAGGCACAGCGTCAGGCACAACGCCAGCACACTTGGAGCATGGCGGGTTCGATGCATGCGTGTCGTCTCCTTCAAGGGCGACCTTTCTACACGCTCATTTCTCCAAACAGAGGCTCATCCGGTAAAAAGAGCGTGTGTCCTTATGTAATCAGGGTCGATCTCAACTCCGAGACCCGAGCCGGATGGCACTTTGATCACTCCATCGATACTCTCGAATTTCTCCGCCTTGCTCTCCACCGGGATGACGGTTCCATTGGCGTCTCTGTGATTGAACATCTTGAACTCATGGTATTCCGCCGCCGCCGGGCATACGGATACCATCTGGAGCATGTAGGCGTAGCCCAAACCTCCCCCGGAGATGTGGGGCGTGATCTGAAGTCCGGCGGCTGCGGCCATACGCGCCACCTTCATGGTTCGGATCATGCCACCAAAATAGAACAGGTCGGGCTGCACTATCTGAAAGACCTCGTTTCCGATCAGATAACGGAAAGCGTGCATGCCGAATTCCTCTTCTCCGCCGGCCATGGGAATCGCAAGCGCCTGTTCCACGATCTTCTGCTCCTGGTACCAGTCCCAGGGCAGCGGTTCCTCATAGAAGTAGTAGTGGTATTCTTCGAGGATCTTGCCAATACGGATGGCTTCGCTCACGGAATAGGAGCCGTTGCCATCAATCATCAGCACCATGTCATCGCCGAACTTCTCCCTCGCCATACGAATGAGCTTCTCCGTACGTCCCGGGGCATTGTCGATATCCGAGGCCAGATTGTCGCCGCGTCCGGCCCGAAGTTTGATGGCCCTGGCCTGGGTCTTCTCCACGTCCTGCGCCATCAATGCCAGAGACACCTCCGGCTCCTTGTTGCGGAAGTCTGCGAGATGATTGCCCAGGTAGATGAACACCTTCGGATTCAGCATATCGCCAATCAGAAGCCCCGCCGGCTTGTTGGCGATGTTGCCCAACATATCGAGAATGGCGAACTCCAGCGTGGCCATTTGGACACAGAATGGTACTCCCTGGACCTTGACGCTCTCTTCAGATATCCGGTAGATCAGTCGATCAAGATCGTGCGCATCCTTGCCGGTGAAGAACGGAATCAACCTGTCTGCAAATACGGGATAGCTCTGTTTGGAGATAAATGGATGCCCGACGGATATTCCCTCCGCCCCGTCCTTGGACCGTACCCGACAGATACAGTTGTCTCGATCTCTCAGTAACTCAACGGATTCGATAATCACCGGATTAGGAAATAGCTCTCGCTTAAGAACAGGTTGTTGGAGCACCTTATCCAGGATGGTGTAATCGGTTCTTGGCGTAAGGTGACGCTGCGCGGCACTGCCCGTAGATACCACTGAAGCTCCAGCAGCGAGACTGACTGATTTGAGGAAGTTCCGTCTATTTGTAGCCATCTTTTTCACCTCGGCAACGTGCAATCCCAATATTCGTTGAAAGTGTGTCCATGCCCACCCTCTTTACCCATGTCACGCTTCTTTCTCCAAGGGCTTTTGACTTTCGCTGGCTATCTCGCAGTACTGTTAGGGTACATAGTGTAGACTGTCATCCATGGCCGGGTCGTCAAACACCATATCCTCAGGCAATGGTCCTCCATCCCCCTGGTGCACAGCGACGATGCCGATGGGGTGCCGCCCCCCTTTGAAGTACTGCCCTGTCGCAAAGCGCAGGCTTGGTAATTGACCGGCAGGATCAAGAATGGCAAGAGCCAGAATATACCGGCCGGTTGGGAGGTCCACTTCAAAATCACCGGACACCGTGTAGGTCTTGGGCGGGGTCGTCCAGCCTGGGATTCCATGGGTCCAGTCCATATCAGGCTGGCATTTGCTCCAACTGTTGGTGGGCAACCACTCCGGCGCCGTCCATCCCTCACCGGGCAGCCAGTCGCGAATGTCCACCTCGTCAAAGATCTGCTTCCATACCACGCTTCGATCATCCGGATTAAGAAGGGATACTTCGAGTGGCCAATCATAGTAAAACGGGGCTGATCCCACATTCTTAACATGCAGAACCACACGAAGCGTTCCTCTTGTGATAGCGGGACTGAATTCTACTTTCTCGAGAATACAGCGGTACCCAAAGGCCTGCTGAATGAGATCCGCACCGGCGCGGGCTGCTTCATTCGAGGTATCGTAATTCTCAATCCACCGGAGTTGCGTGCAATGAAGCCAGCGGATTGAGTTGATCACGAAGTTGCGGTGTATGTCCTTGGCGACACTGTCCGTAGGACTGGGACCTGGTTGGATGTCTGAATTGCCCCAGTTGTAGGCGACTTCTCCGCCGACGTAGGTTGTGAGATAGCGGCCTTCTGTCGCGTTAAGTTGAGCAATACTGTTACCATGGGGCCACATCTGGTCATAGTGCGCCCAGGAGTCCCAGTATTCGCCAAAAGGCTGCGATTGAAATCTTTCCCAGTTACGTCGCACAGACACACGTTTGTTCTTGAAAGCCTTTGCAAATGCGTCGGCAACCAGCGTCTGCATTTGATCCGTGGGGAAGGGCGAATGCTGTTCGCCCCATTTCCCAAATATGCCCATCTCCACGAAGGCCACTCGCGGATCGGTGTCCCACAGGAGGCCCAATCGGTGAACCAGCCGCACGACCCGCTGCTGAAACTGTTCACTGGTATAATCATCCGGTGTCATGTCGGCGGGCCAGTATTTCCGATTTCCGCTCCAGTGCAGGTAGACCCTGGGGATGACCTTGATATTTCGTGATGCAATGTCGCCCCACATCTCATCTGTCACCCGGCGGATTTTATCGATGCCATCCGACTCATCGTTCTCGATTTCGTTCCACTTGATATAAGTATGTGCCAGGGTGGCCCACGGATGGTCATAGATTCCCCGGGTCGTAAAGCCCTTCAAAGGATTTCGCAGGGCTTTATCATAGGGAGCCGGTACCACCTCAACCAGTCCTGAATACGCGTCTGGTGACAATCCGGCTGATTGCCCACCGGCTTTCAGCATGGAACCAGATGGGAGCACCAAGATGAGACTCACAATGCACATTTTGATAGCATTCATGTTGTTTCCTACCCTTTCGCCTGGACTGCCGCGATCCTATAGTAATTTTCCTCATCTAGAAGATCAGGATCCAAGGCCATTATCCAGAACAGCCCTATCTGTCATTGAGGCCGCCGTCGCGTTCCGCTACTCTGGCCAGCCTCCTCAGCAGCCCGGCGAAAATCAAACGATGCACCGGATAGAGAGTATACCAATAGAGCAACCCGAAAACACCCCGCGGGGCAAAGAAGACCACTTCCACCAGTCGTGTGAGTTCCTTGGTCACGGGCCTTGCCTCGAACTGCAGCCAGCCGGCTCCAGGCAACTTCATCTCGACACGGAGGCGGAGTAGCCGTCCCGGTTCAATCCTCTCCACTCGAAAAGAGTCGATCGTATCCCCCTCCGCCGGTAGCCTGTTCTCGGGGCGGCCCCTCCGCATTCCCGCCCCGCCGACGCACAGATCCACCAGGGCCCGCAGCCGCCACGCCCAGCCCATGTACAACCAGCCTCGCTTGCCGCCCAAGCTGCAGAATGCCCTATAGACAGCGTCAGGTGTGGTCTGCACCGTCTTCTGCCACACTTCGATGATCATACCTCGGTCCGTCAGCAACGTACGAGAGATATCGCCTTGGACCGGTCGTTCGATGGCCGCAGCCACAGCTTCCTGAAAGCACTCCGGGTTTAACTCGCCCAGCAGCGCGCTTCACGGCTTCCTCATAACCCGCCGGGTGGATCTTGGGAAATAGGACCGTCGCATCATCATTCCTGACCACAACCTCACAGCGTAGCCCCTCAATCAGTGGACGGGCATGCGTGGCCGGCACAGGAGTAGTCCAATGCACCCAATGGGAGGACAGCTTTGGCGTCAGGACGGGAACAGGCAGCAGAACACGCCGAAGGCCACGAAGCCGCGCGTACCCCTTGATCATCTTGCCATAAGTCAGGACGTCGGCCCCGCCGATCTCGATGGTCCGGTTCTCCCCAATTGGCAGGTCGAGCGCCGCCACCAGATAGGAAAGGACGTCGTCGATCGCGATCGGCTGGATCCGTCGGAAAACCCACCGCGGGCATATCATGAGAGGGATTCGTTCGGTCAAGTCGCGAACCATCTCGAATGAGATGCTCCCCGCACCAACGATCACCGCCGCCCGCAATTCCGTGACAGGCACGCCACTACTCCGCAGTGCCTGCCCGGTCTCCTGACGTGACCGCAGATGCTCCGACAGACCCTCGCCCAACTCGCCGAGTCCGCCCAGATAGATGATCCTTTGCACATCAACGCTCCTCGCGGCCTCGCCAAAAGAGCCGGCCAGATCGACATCGCGGCGGCCAAACTCCCTACCTGCGTTCATGCTGTGGATCAGGTAGTAGCGCTGTGGACACCAGACAAGGCATCCTTGAGCTTGGAGGTCTCACCGACGTCGCCCTCATGCATCTCCACCTGCCTGAACCACGGCTTGTGTCTCAGTCGGTCGGCCTTTCGAACCAACACACGAACCGAGTGTCCTTCATCAAGCAACTGGGCCACGAGCCGGCTACCTACATAGCCGGTTGCTCCCGTCACCAGTATTCGTTCCGGTTGCGCCATGCTGAGGCCCCCAAGTTCACGCGAAGAGCGTGGCAAGGAAACGTTCGGCAGTTGCGATATGGGTCTTCAGTCGTCTCCGGTCCATGCGGGCCACCTGGACGGCCATAACCTTCATCCGAGCGTTGTTGGCGAAAACGTGCTTGTGCTTGCTGACAAAGCGCCAGAACAACCCGTCCCAGATGTCACACCAATCGCCTCTTCCGAAATCGCTCATCTTGCGAAGATAGTTGGAAGAGCTGATGTAGGGTTTTGTCATGATCCGACCGCCATCCGCATACTGACTCATGCCATACACATTAGGCACCATCACCCAATCGTAGGCGTCGATGAACAACTCCATGAACCATCGATACACCTCATCCGGCCGGATCTCACAGAGGAGCATGAAGTTGCCCAGGATCATGAGCCGCTCGATATGGTGTACGTAGGCGTTTTGGAGGACTTTGTGGATAGTCGTGTCGACCGGTTCGACGCCAGTTGAACCATTGTAGAATGATCTCGGGAGCGGATTGCTCAGGCCCCAGAAATTCACTCGTCTTTGTTGTTCGCCGATGGCCACATACACCCCTCTCACGAATTCACGCCAACCGATCACCTGCCGCACGAAGCCCTCCAAACTGGCCAGTCCGACGTCGTGACGCCCAGCATACTCGACGACGTGGTTGACAACCTCATCGGGAGTGAGCAGCCCCGTGTTGAGCAAGGGAGAAAGCACCGAATGAAAGAGGGCCCCATGATCCTTCGAAATCGCGTCCTCGTAAGGCCCGAAGGAAGCCAGCCGGTGTTCCATGAAGTCTGTAAGCCAGGTCCGGGCGCCGTCGTGTGTGGTGGGACAAGAGCAGCCCTCCATTGCCCCCGGGTTGTTCCCAAAGTGTTTCTCCACGTACCGCACCGCCTCCTTGGTCAGTTCAGTGGTCGGTACGTTCGGGAGCGTGGGGACACGGACAGCCTCGGCAGACGTTGACGGTTCTGCACGTCAAAGCTCCATTTGCCTCCCACAGGCCTGCTCTCCTGAACCAGAATCCCAAGCCGGACTCGCTGGCGGCGGTAGAAAGTCGCCATCTGGTATCGCTGGGCTGACCCAAGCAGTTCTCCGGTCCCCCTTCTATCCGTAAGAAACTGCGGCGTGTCCAGAATGCTCACATCAACCCCGGTGACTTTCCGCAACTGCCCGATTTCGGTGACTACGGCGGTATCCACAGGATCCAGAATGTAGAGCTGTTCGATGTTGCGTCTTCTTAGCCGGTCCGCGAGTTGTGCGAGCTTCTGACCTTGCCCGAAATCGACGTAATCAACACGCAATCCCCGTTCCCGCAAGGTCCGTTCGTACGCCTTCACGGAAGCTCGGTGCAGGAGAAGCTTCTTCTTGTGATATCGGTGACGTAAGAAGAACTGTTCGTGTTCCAGCAAGTAGAACTGCGAGGCCATTGAAAAGAGCGGGTTCTCCGCAAACAATTGGTTCGGCAGAATTATGGCCCCTATTGGCACGGCTAATCGACCTCCAGGGCCAGGAGTGAAACATCGTCGCGCAGTGCCTCGCCGGCAGACCAGGAACCAACGTGGGCCAGAATGTGATTGAGACTCTCGTCCAAAGGCGTACCCATAGTCGACCTGATTGCATCGCACAGCCGGTCGCTGCCGAATTGGTCGTCCTTCTGGTTCACCACTTCGGTCACACCATCCGAGTGGATGAACAATCGATCGCCTGATCGCAATTGGATTGTCTGGTCCTCGTACTCCGGTTTGTCCACCACGCCGACGGGGAACCCAGCAGATGACGCTACCACAGGGTCGCCTTCACGAGGCACGTGGATCAACGGCGGATGCCCTGCACTGAAATACGTGAACACCTTCGTCTCGGTGTTCAGTATCCCGTAGAGGATCGTGAAGAAGTGCGAGTTCTCCAGATCCAAGGCGAATCGCTGATTCAATCGCTCGCCAACCCCCGCCGGAGAGAGGATCTCCGCAGCCCCTTCTTGCCCGATCTCAGGACCAACCAGAAACGGCCCCCTGGATCGCGGGGAAAGGAAATGACTCAGTGTCACCGAGAGCAAGGCCGCGGGAACACCGTGCCCCATAACGTCCAGGACGTAACACCCCAGATGGGTTTCGTCCAGCCAGAATGCGTTGAGGATATCCCCGGCCAGAGTCGCACAGGCCTCAAGGCGCCAGGCAATCCGAATTCCTTTGCCTCCTTGGAAGCCGTGTGACAGCAGGGCCATCTGGACCGCCGCCGCAGATTCAAGGGCGCGTCTCATCTCCTCATTGGTCTTCTGCAATTGGTCTTTGGCCAAGCTCAAGGCTTCCTCCGCCTCTTTGCGGTTCGTGATATCCGACTGGACTCCGATGAAATGCGTGACATCCCCGGCAGAATCCCTGACGGGTGTGATCGAGAGACGGTTCCAGAACGCAGTGCCGTCTTTCCGGTGGTTCAGCAACTCCACTACACACGGCCGCTGCTCCCTGACGGCGGCGCGGGACCTCCTCTGCTGCCGCAGGGTCTGTCCGCCCGCCCTGAAGAAAACAGCAGTTCTTACCTAGAACTTCACGGGCCGTATAGTTGGTCAGTTCCTCGAAGCCCTTGTTCACGTAGATGAGCGGATTATCCGGAAGGGAAGGATCAGAAATCGTTATCCCCTCGGCAGTAGAGGACAAGGCACGTTGCAGCAAAGCAGCGGAAATTCGTGGGCGATCCGCGTTGTTCGAAGACCGTACGTTGTACATCAGCCTTGATATCCTCCTATCGGTCGTGGCTTCTCTATGTGTGTGGTTCACAATTGCCCGTCCGTAACAACCGATATACGCATGCCGAGACGGGGTTTGTTCATTTGGTGTATCGCCTTTCCGAAGGAAGAAGGAGCGAGTCAGTCACACCCATTCGTTCACTGGCAAGAGATCAGCCGCATCTCGCATAACCGGATCGACATTCATACAGACGCCGTTGGTGAGCTGAGGACTCGAGTGTTTCGGCAACCGTTGCATCGCGGCAGTGGACACGCCCGTTGGACCAGTAGCGAAGCAAACGTCTTTGGCAGAACCTGGAATGTCAGACTGGGGAATCGGACCTTCTCGCGCACCCGATCCCACTTCTTCAAGCTAAATCTGTCTGGCAAGAGAGGCTCTTGCCCATCGGGAAGTCCTACCGCATGATATGCAAGGCCGTCATGATCGCCTCAGGAACCGGTCGTTCACCGCCTACATTGGAAAAGCGTATCGTCGTTTGGAGTTGCCAACTGAAGAATAACCTGAACCGCCGCAACGCGACCTTTCTAATTGCCGTACCAAAGGCGAAAATAGTCCCAAAAGACATCGCCCGCAATGTGACTTGGCAAGACACAGCCCCCCATGTATGTCCAACACCGGCGAACCACGCTGGACAACACCCATCGCAATGCACTATATTCGGTATAACCGTGCCAACCGATACCCTGTTCGCGAGTTGCAGGAAGCCGCATGTCATCAAAGCTATCGTGGCGAGCGATTGTTCAGCAGCTGCTCAAGCCAGCGGCAGCTCTTTGCGCCACCTTGCTCGCGTTGCTTGCGGCCGAACTGATCGTTCGCGCCTTTCACTGGGCGCCGGGCCTCAAGCCGATTCAGATCCACTCAGACGCATGTTTCTATCAGCGCTCCACGAATCCGATACTGGGCTTCGAACTGAAGGCCAACTGCCGCAGCAACGCGCCCGATTTCATCCAGACCTACGAACGAACCAACTCCTACGGGCAGCGGGACAAGGAACGCACGCTCGAAAAGCCCGACGGCGTCAGGCGAATCCTCCTGCTCGGGGATTCGGTCGTCGAGGGCTATGGCCTGCGCGAATCCGAGACGATCTCTAACCAACTTAAAGACCTATATGACGACCCATCAACCGAAGTCCTCAACTTCGGGGTCAGCGCCTATTGCACGCGCGCCGAGATCGAAATGCTGGAGACCAAGGGACTGCAATTCGATCCTGATGTGGTCGTTCTGGTATTCGTGGAGAATGATTTTGACAACTTCAACCGCGAAGCATTTCCGCTCGGCAGTGCGGTCCAGCGCCCAGCTATCGTCGAGGCGCTGTTTCGCCAATCCCACTTTTTCCGTCTGGCCAGCATCCAGTTGAACCTGTTTCAATTCGGGGCCGAGGCTGACCCCATACGTTGGAACAGAGACGCCATCGGGGACAACAACGTGACTGATGGACTGCGACGGTTCAGAGAGCTTGCTAACCGTCACGGGTTCACACCGCTGGTGGCCATCTGGCCACGGTTTCTGGACGACCGTATCGCAGATGTCTGCTTCATGCCGGGCAGCAATGAGCAGCTCATCGTCGAGCATCTGGCGGCGATGCACGGCATCCCATCCGTCCGACTCTCAAAGTCTTTCCAGCAGCACGACGCGGCGTTGGCCGGGGCGGCGAGTCCGCGACTGCACTACAGCCAGGGCGATGAACTCCATCCTTCCGTCGAAGGATGTCGCGTTGCCGCCGAAGCGTTGAAGCAGGTTCTGGACAATCTCGATGCAGGCGTCGTGCCCTTGACGCATGAGGTTACGCGTTCGGATCAGTGTGATGCGCAGGCGATGGCCGCCGCCAGGGCATTGGGACAGGCCCAGCCCAACTACGCCCGTGTCTACAACCGCATAGGGACGGAACTCTTCGAAGCGGGCAAGCTGACCGAAGCTGTCGCTCAGTTTCAGCAGCGCTGGAGGCCGATCCATCGCACGCCGGAGCGTACAACAACTTGGGCGTCGCTTACGAACGTATGGGCAAGGAGGAAGCTCAAGAGCAATTCGAAGAAGCCATCCGACTGAGGCCCGACTTTGCACAAGCACATTTCAACTTGGCACGGATTTTGATTCAGAAGAGACGCGACGGACGGGCTGCAGCGGAATTGCAGCACACGATTCAGATCGATCCTAACCACGTTGGTGCGCTCAACATGCTGGGGACAGTGCTTGGCAGGCAGCAGAAGTTCAGCGAGGCCACGTCCTACCTGGAGCGAGCCGTTCGCCTGGATCCGAATCATGCCGAGGCACACAGTAATCTCGGTGCCGCCTACGCCGGGCTGGGACGCTTGCGCGAGGCGGTGGCTCAGTTCGAGGTGGCGCTTCGCATCGACCCGAACGAGCCCGGGGCCTTGGAGAATCTCAAGAGGGTCAAAGCGGCTCTACAGGAATAGTCGTGGGGATTAAGGACGATCCGCGTATGATATGGCCCCGGCGGGGGTCTCCCACCGGGGCCATCACGTTAGCTTTCAATGAAATGGATGTCAGTTGGCGGGATGCCCGTAGCCGATATCGTCGACGTAGACGATTCCGGTGCCACCAGCCGTCGGGCTGGTCGGATTACCGATACCGACCTTCATTACCTCGACCCGGCCCATGTTGACGCCGGTGAACTCACTGAACGGAATCGCCCATTCGTTCCAGCCGCCCAGCAGGACAGCGGCGTCGCCGGCGGGATGGACCGCCGTGGCGGTCTTGCCCGTCGCGTCCTCGAGCGTCACGTAGAGCGAACCGGTGCCGTTACCCTCAGGTTGCGCGACGCCGATGGTCTCGACCGCCCACTGACCGGTGACGTTGCCAGTGGTGGCGATTCCTGAGAACTCGGCGCTGGCCAGAACACCGGCCGCGTGGCTGGTGAGTGCCAGACCGATGTAGACGTTGGGCGTCATCGCGATCGTCTGCGGATTCCACGACATCGAGGTCCAGTTCTCACCATCGGTCGAGTAGTAGCCGTTGAAGGCGTTACCGACGCGCTCGATCTTGACCCAATGCGGTGCGCTCAGCGCGATCTGCTCAGCGGTGGCCACGGACGTGTCGCTGACCGCGGCGACATCTGTCGTCAGACGGGCCTGATAGCGGCAGCCATTGCCTGGTGTGGCGTAGACCGCCGCGAACGTCGAGCCGGCATCCAGCGTCTCACGAATCATCACGCCGCCCTTGGCCCAGGCGTTCGTATTGGCCACGCTCTCGACGTAGGCGACGATTGAGCCGTTGCCGTTGAGAGGCTTGTAGGCAAAGCGGAACTCGTCGGCCGCGTTCCAGATATCCGCGCCGGCCGCACCCATGATGATCTTGCCTGAAGGCAGTTCCGCGAATGCGCCGGGCACACCCTGGAAGTACACCACCAGCGTGTCGGCTCCGTTGACGGACCAGTTCTGCGCCGAGTCAAAGATACGCTCGGCCTCGGAATAGAACGGGGAAGCCGTGTTATCGTATGCCAGAGGCATCGACTGCCCACCGCTGCGCACGATGGTCTTTTCGGCGAACGGCGCGTCGAAGTAGCCGACGGTCGAGCCGTTGTCATTGACCCAGCCATCGATCCACGTGTCGAAGATGGTCGTGCCGGCGTCGACGTCGTCGTTGTATGCTTCGAAGCCGTCGATCAGTGCATACTCCAACGTCGAGAGACTCCAGACGTCACCGGCCCAGGCGGTGATGGCCTCGACCTCATTGACTTCGACGACCTGCCAGTAGTACGTGCTTCCGAATCCGAGGTCTGGGGTGTAGCTCGCCTGGTTCACCGCATCGACCATCGCCAGATCGTTGGGGTCCGTTCCCAGGTAGATCTCGTGCGTGCCGGCTTCTCTTCCCGCTCGCCACCTCAACGTCGTGGCCGGGTCGAGACCGGTGGCCCCGTCGGCCGGTTGTGGCTCCCGAGCAAAGGTCGGAATGTACATAAAGCGGACTTCACTGAGCCCGTACTGTGCGAACATTCCGCCCCAGTTGCTGTTGGCGGTCAGTCGCACCGCCTGGACGGGAATGCCTTCAAAATCAACCGTCGTATTCGCCGCGTAGCCAGGCGCTGGTCCCCTGCGCAAACTCGTAGTCGCCCAGGGCCATCCAGTCGACACCGTTCTCGGAATACTCTACCGTGACATCCTTCAACCCATAGCCCAGGAAGGCTTCGAACTGGACGTTGTAGTTCCAGACCAGCATCTCATGGAGCTTGTACACATGGTCGAACGTGTACGTGATGGTGGTCGGTTGGTCTCCGTTCAGGTCGCTGAGCCACATGTCCGGAGCGTCGATCGAGTGCAGGTCCTCCGCGTCCAGGCCGGAACCGTCGATTGTGTTCTCCGGCCCGACACCCGGATTGCTGCTGGAGGCCATGGCAGTGACACTTGCGATCGGATAGGCAAACGGCTCGACCTCGAAACTCCAGACGTCGCCTTTGTAGATCGTGTTATCCGGCGCCGCATTGACCTCGTCGACACGCCAGTAATACGTCTGACCAAATTCGAGACGACCGGGATCGTAGTTGGTAGGCGTTTGCCCCTGGTTGGCCAGCAGGCCCATGGAATTGCCTCGGCCGGCGCTGTTGACATCGGCGAACGTGCTGCCAAAGTACACATCGTGTGTCCGGGCGAATTCGCCCGGGTCCCAGGAGAGAATACTGTCACGAATCACGTCGACGGCGCCGTCTGCCGGGACGGGATTTTGCGCACTGGTCTTGGCGAATCCAATCGCGGCCAGCTCGGCTTCCGACAAGGCCTGATTGAGAATCCAGACTTCGTCGACGATACCCTCGAACCAGTTGCCCGCGTTAAGGACTTCTTCATTGTGGACACGCGTCTGTGCCTGGACATTCGCGATCGCATTGTCGTCCGAGCGGGCGGAGTTCGCCACCGGGACCCTTGGCGACGAGCACGCCGTCCATCCACATTTCGAACTTGTCGTCTTCCAGGCCCGCGCCCGCGTCTCGGAGGACGCCTGCGACGACGTGCCATTCGTTGGAGCCGATCGGCGCCGACAACCAAGTGCCTAGGAAGTCGGGGGAATAATCCCCTCTGTTCCAAGCGCCGGCATAGGCCAGACCTTCATGGACGTAGATGGTCAGGCCGCGGGTGCTGCCGCCTTCTTCGTACACGATCTGTTTCGAAGTCTTGGTCACATCCGCGCAGTTGAACACGGCAATCACGGTCTTGTTCTGGTGTGTGCTCGTGTTGATGGTGGTCGCGTCCGGGAGGTGGACCCCGTCGCTGGTTCCATTGAATTGCAGCGCCTCGCCATTGAGGCCGGGCACCGTTTGGGGGCTGCCGATAAGGTTGCCATTGTTGTTGTTGGCGGACACGTCAGGCAGATCGGCACTGACATTGTCCATCAAATACACGTGGCCATCGCTCACCGTGGCTGGGTCGATGGGGACCAGGGACTGAGCGACAGCAGGGCCCGCGATGATCCCTGCCACCAGAAATACAGTAAGCCAATACTTCTGTGACATGTCTCGTCCTCCTTCATCAGTGACGGTCGTCTTCTCGCTCCGGTTACGTTCCGAAGCGCCCATCTCCATCGATCCCGCTGTGTGCACTCTCTGGTCGTGGATCGAGACCGGGGCGGATGGTCTCATGACGGAGACGTTCAGAATGCCTGCCCGGCCACCTCCTTCCCGCGCAGAGAAAGGACGCAAAAGCAAAATGAGTGAAGACCGGATGTGCAGCGCAGCGGCGCACACCGGACCCGATGGTGAATACGCGTTCGTGAGAACACTCGTGGTCGAAGCCTCCGAATCTGACCCGAGCCGCCTTGGCGTACCCGCGCCAATGGACCAACAGACCAACGTACCCGACTATGCTCATCTTATCGGAATCAGGTCTCTTGTGCAACCGTTTCGTCCCGAGAGACATGTCATTCATCGGTGAAATTCAGTCTCTTAAGCAACGAGATTTGCCATTTTACTCCATAATCGGTACCCCTTCCCGCAATACCACCAAGAATGCCACACTCGAGCCTAACTTGAACTCGCTTGGCGGGGGTTTGCCTGTCGAGAGTCAATGAGACCATCCTGGGCACGGCCTTATCCCCTCGTATTATGGGTACTGACGTCCGTGCGGCCCCACACTGGCGTCTTGCCCATCCCATATCGTGCAACAAACTGTCCTGACCACGTGTCCTCGGTGCTCGCCCGGATGCTTCAGTCCAAAGACTCGGACGCTGGCCCCCGCCCCTGCGTAGTCTCCTGTCGAGGCAGTCCAACAGAAAATGGATTGACTGACACGCGGAGGCCTTTGATACTAACGGGGGATGAAACTTCAGGCAGATTTAGGAGTATCCGTCGCCAGTGTAAGAGCACAGCGGCATCCGGCCTGGAAGCCTCGGTTCCTACACACTTATCACCCCTAATAGGCAGGATGATCTATGGACACCCCCTATCGCTGCGACGCTCTACAGTGGCCCCCGAATTCTGGTTCTGTCCAGTCTGACTGGCCGTTCTTCAGTTCTTCGAATCACATCGATTCGGAAATACCCCGAAATCGTTTCTTGCCGCGAAAAGCTTGAACTTGAATAGGGCAACTCATGACCGAACACGTGCAAAGAGACGGCGTCCACTCTCCACAGGGCGGACTTGCGGAGGAGGTTCGCGCTCTGCGATCCAAAGTGGCGAAGCTTGAGCGCGTTACCGCTGAAAGCAAAGGCTTATCGGAAGCCTATCGATCCCTGGTTGAAGACTCTGCCCAAGGGCTGGCCATCATTCAGGATGGTCGAATAGTGTTCGCCAACCAGAAGATGGCTCTCATTACAGGCTACAGCGTCAACCAGCTTGAGGCCATGTCCCCCGAGGAAATCAAGACTCTGGTCCATCCCGAGGATCGCGAGGCCGTCTGGAGCCGTTATCGCGATCGTTTGGAGGGCAAGGTTTTACCTAACCCCTATGAATTTCGGGGTATACACAAGGACGGTTACGTGCGATGGCTTCAATTGTACGCCAGTCGGATCACGTACCAAGGTCGCGCTGCTGTACAGGCGCATACTTCGATGTCACCGATTACAAACAAGCCCTGCAGGCCCTGGAAGAGAGCGAACAGCGTTATCGACGGCTTTTTGTCAATGCCCCGATCGGGATCGGTCTGGCGACGCTCGGAGGTCGTCCCATCGAGGTCAACAAGGTCATGCAGCAACTGCTCGGATATACCGCAGAAGAACTCCAAAGTCTCGATATCGTGGATCTCTACGAGCGTCCGGAGGAGAGAGCCGCATTTCTGGCGCAGGTGCAGGGAGACGAACAGGTCAGGAATCACCCAGCACGGCTCCGATGCAAAGATGGACGATACATCGAAGTCCTGATCAACAGTTCCGAGGTTCGGTGTAAAGACGAAACTCTTCTTCAGACCATGGTCACAGACATCACGAGGTTAAACCAGGCTCAGCAGGTGCTGCGAAAGCGAAGAGCGTTTCAAGACTCTCTACGAATCCGTGCACGCGGGTGTCCTTGTTCAACAGGTGAACGGTCAGATCGTCCACGCAAATCGTATTGCCGCCGAGGTTTTCGGCATGAGCACCGAGAGCATTGAATCCAGGACTGCGCTGGATCCCGAGTGGCAAATGGTTCTCGAAGACGGGACCCCAGTTCCTGGTGACGAGCATCCTTCCATGGTGACGGTACGAACGGGGCATCCGGTTCGGGAGGCTGTGCGGGGTCTCTTCGCTGGCGATCCCTCGCGGATGCGGTGGCTGCTGATCAACACGGAACCGCTGCGTCGCTTCCCTGACGGTACAGTGGAACAGGTTCTGATTACTTTTCAGGATATTACACGTCTCAAAAAGGCCCAGCGGGAGCTCCAGACGGCTCATCGATTCTTGCGGACTGTTCTCGATTCCTTTCCGGGCAATGTCGTCGTTCTGGCAGAGGACGGCACGATCGCCATGTTCAATGACGCTTGGTTGGCCTTCGGAAAAGCCAATGATTTGGCACCGGAGTATCTGCGCGAAGGAGTCAACTACCTAGACGTCTGCCGCATGGCGGAGGGACCTTGGAGCGACGAAGCTCCGCAAGTGGGCGCGGCGATAGAGGCCATTCTTCGCGGGCAGCGTCGGTGTTTCGAGATGGAGTATCCATGCCACGGTCCAAATCAGGAACGCTGGTTCAGCCTCCAGGCGCAGGGATTTGTTTACGACAATAGCCGATGGGCGATTCTTGCCCATATCGATGTGACCAGCCGCGTGCAAATGGAACGTGCGCTGGCCTTTTCGCACAAGTGCCTGGAGATCGCCGGCGTCAGCCGTGATCAGAGTTCCCTTGTGGGTGGATTTGTGGCCGAGATTCAAGCCTTCATGCGCTGCCAAGGCGTTGGCATCCGCATGCTCGATGAGGAGGGCAATATTCCTTACCAGGCCTATGTGGGATTCAGCCGGGCTTTCTACGAATTGGAGAGCCCGCTCTCCCTCAAGACGGACCGTTGCATGTGCATCAACGTGATTGCGGGCAAAACCGATCCCAAGCTGGCCTTCTATACCGAACATGGTTCGTTCTACATGAACGGTACCTCTCAGTTCCTGGCCACCGTCTCCGAAGAGGAGAAGGGCCAAACGAGGAACGCATGCAACGAGGCCGGCTTCGAGTCTGTTGCACTGGTCCCCATTCGCATGAATGGCCAGATTCTGGGACTGATTCACGTAGCCGACCGGCGTGAGAACATGGTTCCTCAGTTCAAAGTTAAAGCACTTGAGAACATCGGAGCGGAACTGGGCGTCGCACTGAAAAGACTCGAAGGGGAACAAGAGCTGCGAACCAGTCAGAGGAAATTGACGACCATCTTCGACAGTGTCCCGGTCATGATGCTCGTAGTCAACAGGGACCGGCGTGTGGTCAATGCAAACCGAGCGGCCCTGGAAGCTACCGGATATTCCGCCGAGCAGATTGAAGGTCTTCGCGGGGGCGATGCCGTGCGGTGCGTCCACGCGCTGGATGCCCCGGAGGGCTGCGGATTCGGACCATTCTGCCAGGAGTGTACGATCCGACGGCTCGTGGTCGAAACACTGGAGGATGGCATCAGCCACCATAATGCAGAAGCCCGTTTGTGTGTCATGGCGGGTGAGCAAACCGACGAGAGGATCTTCCAGACCTCTACGGCACGAATCGACACCGTGACGGAACGCTTGGCCCTCATTTGTCTGGAAGATATTACCGATCGGAAGAGAGCGGAGGAGGCGTTGCGACACGAGCGCGACCGTGCCCAAGGGTATCTTGATACCGTTGAATCCATTGTCGTTGCGTTAGACCAAGAGGGACGGATTACTCTGATCAACAAAAAGGGGTGCCGGCTTTTCGGCTACCGTGAAGAGGAACTCGTGGGCCGGCTCTGGTTTGCAGAATGCCTGCCTCAACCCGAGGGGATAGACAAAGTCTATCCACGCTTCCTGGAACTCGTGTCTGGCAAGTTAGAAGCGCTCGAATACGTCGAGAATCCCATCATTGATCGAACTGGCGAAGTGAGACAGATCGCCTGGCACAACGCCCTCTTGCGCAACGACGAAGGACGGGTCATTGGCACGCTCAGCAGCGGGGAAGACATCACGGAGCGCAAGCGGGCGGAACAGGCGATGCGAGAAGCGCGGAGCGACACCGGTTGCTCTTCGAAAATGCCAGCCTGGGCATCGGCTACTTCGATCCGAATGGTCGCGTCATTGCCTTCAATGCAATAGCAGGTGCCTGGATGGGTGCCGACCCCAAGAGTTTCGTGGGCAAGTCACTAGTCGAGATGTACGGGCAGGAAGCCGGGCAAGAGTACCAGCCCGAATCCCAGCGCCGATGCCAGTAGGAAAAAAACTTAATTTATTTAGAATTATATAACTGAATAATATTATAAATGCGATTGGCACAAGAGCTTCGATCCAACCGAAATGATCAATTGGTCCTAGTTTTGTAAAAGAAAACGGAAACAAAGAAGTATCGATGATGACAGAATTTGTATTTTTTTATGACCGAACAAATTTGATTTGGTTGATTTATTTTGCTCCATTTAAGTTATGGCTTTTTGATATATGTCGAGAGATGTGCTGTGTAAAAATTTCACGAGAAACTGGGATTATTTCATCCAAGAAAGAATTATGAGTTAAAATCTGCGTGAAGGCTTCTTCACCTAATATGAAACTGCCCTCATCCCAAGGCTTTCCTGAAACAATTTTAAAATCATCGCGGCTGAAAAAGCACTGAACCAATAGATAGCAAATAGCGATAGTACAACGGTCCCAGTCGTAATAGTTGAAAAGAATAAATAAACGTCCATCATCATTATCGCCAATCATAGGAAATAAAGCCAGAATCCGTCAAGTGCGATACATCACAAATTCAAGCATTTTTTCTAAATGATTCCAAAAGGGTAATGGTAATTCAATACTATTTCTTCTGCAAAGTATTGCCGAATAGGTGAATAGTTCTAACACCAACCTTTGATAACTTGTAGAATTTTCAAAGCTTACACCGTCAGGAAAAACCATTTCTTCCATGCACCGCACCATCTCGTTGATACTAAATTCCTTCCAGTGTTTTGCATCTTTAAATTGTGGAAACATGACACTTATGAAAAGAAGGCCCACAATGTCTGATAGATAGTGATTTGTCCGTATCCCCTGTCTATTTTCCAATTGTTCTCTATATACCAGCCATGCTGCCAGAGACTCTTTAAGAATTTATGATTAAATTGTTCTGTCCATAGAGGTTCACTTTTAAAGACCCACCAAGCCCATATCCAATTACATGCCCTGATAGACACATCCATGGCACATGTCCAATTAATGCCGTACATAAAGGGATTCATGTTTATCCAATCGCTAATTTGTCCGATGGCTTCCTCCGAGTATTTCCTGTCCTTAGACAAGAGAAATGCATTGCACAGTGGAATTAAGTGCTGAAACCTTGAAAGCTCATACGGTTGTTTTCTGTCGCGACCTTGGGCGCATACTATCAAGTCGTTATATTCTATACACTCAAGCCATACGTAAAAAGAATTTGGCCATGAGTATCCCGAAAGGTATCTTTATGCCACATTATTTGAGTGCCTAAACATACTTTTTGAAGACCGAGATGATTTATAATTCTGCCACAAATGCTGTCTGCATCAGCAAATACTTTTGAAATGTCAACTATGGATCTTAAATTGCCTTTTACTTTTTAAATCAAATAGAAAATTTGACGGTTTTATCAGTGAATGTTATAACTAAAACCTTTCTTTATTATAGTATATTTATATTTCAATTTTTTTATGAATATTATTGTTAAAGTTTTAAATAAACGCAATGCTTTTTTTAGCACTTTTAGTAGCATTATATTCTTTTAAATATTTATTGTTTTAATTATAACAAAACTTAATATTATCTAACACTTCCGTATACTTCGGAATATAATAAATCATAGTTATGAAAATAGTTCATCTAATTGCTTTTTTGTAGAATATAAAATAATGTACCAGCTAGTTGGCTCAAGACCAAATTGAATAAATAAGCACTTGCCGTTGCGTATCCTGCCCCAACGAGACCCCAGCGAGGAATTAACAACAAATTGAGAACTACCGCAACTCCTGCTGATAGGAGTCTGGCATAAAAGTCTATATCAGTGCGTCCTAACGCATCTAAATATGTGTTGTCAAAATATTGATGCACCGAGCTACTGATCCAATTGCCAGTATGCGAAAGGCGGGCACTGCGGATATGAATTTTTCCCCAAAGATTGAAAAGAACATGGGACTCAAAATTAAAGCGATAGCACATACTCCCAATGCCAAAACAAGCAATTTGAAAAAGAAATCACGATATCGGACCTTGAGTTTTGATAAATCATTTCGATTCTGGGCCACAAAGGGGAAAACAGCCTGTAGAATAGACCCAGGAAAGACCATCATTTGTTGCGCAGCCAAAGCCGCGGTGTTGTAAATACCAGTTTGAATTGGACCCTTTGAGAATGCCGCTCACCGAAAGGGTGTCCATTTGGAAAATGAGCGAACCAACAAGTTGCGATGCAAAAGAAAAACCGCCAATGGAAAAGATTTGTTTTGCAATTTTACTATTCCAATGAAGGCTTACTACGGACCTTAACAACCAAAAAGAAATCACAAATCCGAAAAGGATGACCAGGAATTGATTATAGAGCCATCCGTCCAAAGACCAAAGCCAAGCCATTGGAACTACCGCTGCCACATAAATGACTGATATAAAAATGCTAAGATTGGCCAACGCCTTTATGCGCCGTTGACCCATCAATGCACTCTGAAACACCTGTTGGTAAATCATTGCAGGAAGTAAGAAAAGTCGAGCCTTAAGGAGCTGAAAAGCAGTCGAGATCCCAAGTCCCTTCAGTCTGTTGCAAAATGAGCCAACTCACAATCAAAACTATTGCTGAGGTGACGATATTTACCCATATTGTAGTACCAATCACATCTCGCTGGTTCTCTATCTTCCCTGCATTTTCAGCCATCAGTTTGGTAACTACAGTGAACGTCCCGGCGCCTGCAGGCAGACGGATTAGAGATAACACTGCGTTGACCACGCCTATGTGACCAATGTTCTCCGGTCCCAGGATTCGGGCCAGGACGATGCGTTGTGCTAGAGCAGATCCTCTTCTGAGCCAGTTTGCAGCTGTGAGGTGGATGATCCCGTGTTTCCACATGCGATGAACATCCCGAAACACGTTTTCGATAATTGTTGTAGCGCGCTCAGAAACCCAAGGACAGAACTTAGGCAAATGCTTTACATAGTTTTTGGAATGATTACCCAATTCATTATACCTATCATGGAATCTCCTCGACAAAAGTTGACCTTTCTTCACGCATTACACCTTTGGTTAATAGGCCAGCCTTATTTAGGAGTTTGTTGTTTTTCATATATACGTTGTCGTTAAATTGCACAAAACTGGATATACAATGGTCTTTCCCTATGGCTAAACAAAAAATAAAATCTCATATACTAAATCAATCAGACCAGTGTATCTGTTGAAAAGCCCCACTTTTTGCTTTATTTTGGCATTTTAAACCAATGAGTAATAGTTGGTTGCTCTTCCGTGTTGATATATGTCTTCCAATAAATGATGCGAGCAGGCTCTTTTCTGTTGTAAGCCTTCGACACCCAGCCGTCTCGAATTTCCGGGTCAAAATCTACATGACATGAGCCCATTCTTAATAGAGGAATTCCGTCTTTTATAACAGTAAGGGAGCCATCCAGCTGTTTGCACCCCAACCCCCCATCCAGGTGAAAATAGAATTCAGCCATATGGTCACCTTGACCCGGGAAGCAATCCGTGATCTGAATCTCACGTTTTCGCTTGTCAAAACAAAATGTTCTACGATGGACAACGGGTTGATCAAATCGGGTATATCCTGTATGCTCAGCCTCGAGCACATCCGATAAATCATTTGACTTCCACCTGAGGACTTCGATGTCACCGTAGGGATTGACTAACCCAAACATGCTGTTACGAATGGAAACCTGTTCTTCTCTATCGATGACCACCGTGTTGTGGTATGCCGTGGATCGAAAGAGGTGGCGCATATTAACGTTGCTAGTATAGCAATAACTGCCTGGATCAATGATAACAGGATGATCGCCGACACAAAGTTCAAAACTAAGCCAGTCATTGTGCTTGTGAGGTCCGACGCCGTTCACGCCAATTTTATGACACACAGCCAAAAGGTATATTCTCTCCGATCGCATTACATAGAAACCACCTCTTGGAAAATCTTTGGATTTGAGAGGGTATGGTGTTGTCTTTTGCATTCCTCGAAGCAAATATACTATCTATTTGATTTAGGTTGCTCAGCAGCTTTCCGGGCTTGCTATCCTATTTGGCGGGACTGTAAACAAGTTTTCCGTATCTTCTTCAAGAATACCGGCAGGAATGGAGTCATGAGGTCTTTTTGCTGCCGCATCTTGGATAAACCTTTGTATTACATAATAGCTTTAATTAATTTGGTATTTTAAAAATTCTTTGTATATCGTGAACAACCCGACCAGCAGTTTTTCCGTCCCATAAATCAGGTATCTTATAATTCGATTTATTTTTCAGTGCTGATTCAGCCTGGCCGAGAATGTTTTCAACTTCACATAATTTATTTGTACCTTGTGTGATAGTAACAGGTCTTTCTGTATTGGGGCGAATAGTCAGGCATGGTATACCGAGGTAAGTCGTCTCTTCTTGAATTCCTCCGGAATCCGTAATTGCTATGCTGCAATTGGAAACCAGGCTCATAAAGCCTATGTAATTAACAGGCTCTCTTAAGAGAATATTTGGTTCACTGTTCATTTTTGAAAAAAGACCATTACTCATTAGATTTTTTCTGGTTCTCGGGTGCAATGGGAAAATCAGAGGAATTTTTTCAGATAAGAGAGTTAACATACTACAGATTTTTTCTAACTTTTCATGGTTATCGACATTTGAAGGTCGGTGCAAGGTAACCAATCCATAATTCTGTCTTTGCAAACCATATTTGACATATAAGGTTTCACTCTCAATACGTTTACGAAGCAATTCAAAAGAATCGATCATAATATTTCCAACTCTTTTGATTTTATGTTTTTGAATGCCCTCACGAATCAGATTTTCATCAGCATCAGATGAAGGTGTCCATAAATAATCAGATAATACATCCGTAGCTAATCTGTTTATCTCTTCAGGCATAGTTCGGTCAAATGAACGGAGCCCTGCCTCAAGATGCCCCACCTTAATGCCTATTTTTACTGCAGACAATGTAGCTGCAAGAGTTGAATTGACATCTCCTACAACAATCACCAAATCAGGCCGTTCTTTTATCAGAATTTTTTCATAGGCTATCATGACCTGGCCCGTTTGTTCGGCATGTGAGCCACTGCCTATGCCAAGGTGTATATGGGGAGCGGATAATTTGAGATCTTGAAAAAACACGTCCGACATGTTCAGGTCATAGTGCTGACCAGTGTGAACGATAAAAGGCTCTGCCCAGGCTTTCTTTTTCAACGCATGAAAGAGTGGTCCGATTTTCATGAAATTTGGCCGCGCAGCCGCAATCAAATGGATTTTTATCTTTTTTTGAATAGTCATTTTTTGCTTTTCACCTCATCTTTTTGCCATTTGATATGCCTGAGCTCCGTAGAGCGATACCCACGAATCTTTTGATTATCTCTTTTTCTACTAATGGTGTGCTGACAATATCGGATATCTCTTCAATTTTCACAGCCCAGTCGCTTTCCTTTGCCTTTTGAATTCGTGAAGATTTTATCCCGCTATTGTTTTCTTCATGTAACGCAGCACGGACTTTCTCAATGAAATCATTCGTATCCTTGCCTACATAAACAAGACTTCCGTATTTACTGACCTCGGGGAGGTCGGTACTGACAACCGGTTTGCCGGTACAGAAATATTCCTTCAGCTTGATGGGATCCACGCCCTCCATGAGCTCATTTACGTGGTATGGGATGAGACACACGTCAAATTCTTTCAGATATTCGGGGAGGATACTCTGGTGTTTAGCTTCAAGTATGGTCACATTGGAATATTTTTCTATCCTGCTTATATTGGTCAACCTGGCGCCGATTAGAAGAATTGTCGCAGTTCCAAATGCTTCCGCTAAAGCAGATATGAGCCCGTAATCCACCCTTTCCGATAAACCACCGAAGTAGCCCAGAACAGGTTTCTTGATTTTTTTTATATCTTCAGGCGCCTCACCAATTGAGAGAGCGGAATTAAAATGCTTGAAATCCACGCCATGAGAAACATTGTAGATATGACTGTTGAAAGGAAGTAAATCGTTCTTTATGGCTTCGGACGTACACAAAATAACATCCGCCTTTTTCGCCAATTTATGCTCACTGAACAGGATCTTATCAGCATCCACGAAAGAAAAGGCATGATAGCGGTCCACAGGATTATACACCGTCATCATAGGTTCAAGGAGATCCGGCAAAGCGGCCGCCATGGGACTCCCGATCCACAAAATATAGGAGGAAAGCTTTAGTTCGCTGATAATGGCCAAACATTGTCTTTTTATCAGAATATTATTTATCCTGGAAAAAATGGAATTATAAGTAAGGGGGATTGCTCGTGGATTATTTACAAGGATATGGCTTTGGTCCGCGGTTCGTCTTTTGGAAAGCATTGCCATCCGGCCTATAACAGCAAGAAATAAATCATAATCAACCCTAATTTTTCTGGTTGCGATGGAATTGAAAAATATGACACGGTTTTTTTTAGCCAGGAGTCTCATGACGGTTTGCTGAAGTCCAGGGTATTCCCAGGTTGCGGAACCGAAGCAGATTATATTCTGGTTTTCTATCATTTTAATTCCTCAAATCGCTATGACGCTGAGAGAAATTTTTGACAATATCGGGTTCCGCCGAAGTGTTAATATCCATGCCTTCGCAGCGTGGTGACAGGTCGGTGACCTATTTTCCCTCCCGGTTCACCTACGCATCTTTTTCCGTACTCTGTATGCCTCAAGTTAACGACATTTGGACAGATGGTGACAACTCATCGTGTTCACGCATCGCAAGCCCCGTATCCATGTAGTCTATCTCATCGTTTATATTCCGGAGGATATTGCGTGCTCTGGTGGGATTATATATGCCACAGGTGCAAGGCTCTCCTATCATTCGAATGGCTTCATTTTCGTCGATCTCTCGTGTTCTTAGTCTATCTTTTACACTCTCGACAAGAGAGTAGCTTATCATTCCATGGCCGCACATGGTGGAAAGCTCCAGTGTTTCCCTGGAAGGAATTCGATTAACCTTCCCGTAACTGCCACATGCTATGTTGATGGTGTGAGGCTTTAAGCCCAATTCCCTGCCCATCTCTTCCACTTCATCAATAAGCCCACTCACTGTGATTGAAAGACCCATTCCCTCTGAATTTATGCGGGATAGCGCTTCCCTGATCTTATCCTTATCATCAAAGGTGCAGCGTACCCGGGAGTTGTCATGGAAATTCTTTTTAACCTCATCAATGGAAATACCGCTTAACATGCTTCCATAGCCATAAAATCCAATATTAGACGGCCCGATCTCCATCACGATATCCAATACCCTGAGGAGTTTTTCTTTTGCACCATTGTTATTTACTCCCTTTGCAGGCGTACAAAGCAGAACATAATCATTCTTCAAGGATTCCCTGGAACCTCGTCTGTGCAATGAATGCGTCATATCTTATCGCTCCTTTTAAATCAGTGTTCACTGAGGGGAAGGCCCATACCAAGGTTAATCTTGGCATTGGGGGCATAGGCAATACCTGCATCGTTTAACTTTTCCAGAATCGGCAATGTTCCATCAGCTTCATATCTTGAAATGAAACTTAATGAAAACACCGTGTCAATTTCCTCGCTCACATCCATTATAATCGGAATGAACCTGTCTAAATCATAAAGATTCGGCGCCTTCATCTCTACAATGGCCGAAAGCACCCTCTCATTGAGCAGGTTCTCCGGAAATCTGCCTGTTTCGGAATCCATCAGGGCCGTAAGAGGATTGTCCAGCTCAAATTCCGCACCGGATTCCTTTAGTCTCGACGTCATTGCGGATATATCTTTGAATGAAGATCCCACTCCCGGACGGCCAAACTCGATACAAATGCCTACTTCACCCAGTTTTATGCGACCCGTCACATCATTGGTTTTCGATTCCTCGGTACCCCTGCCCGGTACAAGAGTCAATTTATGCGTGGTATTCGGGTCGCTGAAAAACGTCCGGAGAATTCTCGGGTATGTTGCAGTATTTTCAGATTCAACAAATGCATCTACCGGGCAAACTCTGGAGCGTCCGCAGACTCCGCATTCAAGGCATAGATCCTCAGAGATATGAACAAGGCCACTCTGTTCTTTGATGGCTCCCACCGGACAGTAGACCAAACATTGTTCGCATGCGATACACAGATCTGGATCGATTCTCATTTCATCTCCTTTACCTTAAGAGGCTTGGTTTGTAAGTCTAAGGAAGAATATATTCTATTGAACAGCGAGCCTATGCCATTTATGATTTTCAGGCCTGTCATTAAAAATGGAAGGGGGTCATCAAAGAAGGGAACACAAAAAACCTTTTCTCGCCTGTACGGTGTGATGAATTCTTTAAAGTTTAAATTTCCGGACCATAGGGCCCTAAAGAATTCCCTTGTGTCCGTGAAATTATTTATCCAGTAAAAATCTTTTCTGTAATCCGATTTCCTCAACTTGACTTTCTCAACAAGGTCCAGATAGGTTGTGTAGGGAAAATTAATCCCTGCCGCCACAAAATGAGATTCTGGAAGCACCGGACGGACGTTGATTTCCATCAGCTTGTATTTATTGTCTCTTTTATCCAGCTTGAATTCCACGGAAGATTCTCCCCGATAGGACAGATGTCTCAGCAACTTTAACGCAGATTCTTTCATATCGTTATTCATCGGAATTGTTTTTGCCGCGCATGCCATCCCGAATTCGGGGGGGTGCTGCCTGATTTTCTGCGTACACATCTCCGCTAATACTTCTCCCTGGTCATCAATGTACGATCGATAATGGGAGAGATCATTATCCGCGCCCGGAATAATCTCTGAAATCATAACCTCCAGTTTGTGCTTGCAGACTTCTTCGAATTTCTCGGTCAATTCTCCGAAACTATTAACCACCAGCACCTTTTTATTAAAGACCTCCTTGAATGCAGGGGTCATAAATGGCTTTAGGATACAGGGGTAGGACAGATCCATTTTGTTCAGCGATAAGTCCTCCATTGATTTAGGATAAATGACCTTTGGGGCAGGTATATTGATTTTATGAGATTCCTGATATAAATATTTCTTATCAATTATTTTGCCCATGATACTCCACGGTTGGGGTGCCGGGACGTACCGTTCAGAGAGCAGCTCCCGATTTTTGGAAGTAAAGACAACAAAATTATCATCGGCAGGCAATAGCAAGGCTCCGTTCCAATCTTCATTTGTATGCATCAAAAACTCGATAAGCTTCGGCGCATCCTTCTCTGGCGAAGGGACTTTAAAAGACTTGTGAACATATTTTGAAAACCTTGCAAAGTCATAACCTCCTGTCGATAGCAGGATTACCTCAATGCCCTCCAAAGAAAGGGCACGAACGGCTCCAAGCGCAACAAATCCGCTTCCAAAAACAATAGCTTTTTTCATGACATTGCTCCTTCGAAACTGGTTAAGCCGGGACTATTCGGGTTCATATTTGGTACATGGGGCATGATCTGTTTTTGCAACTTGAATATGCACATGCCGCCTAATGATTCTATGATAGGGATATCCCTCGGCTTTTCAAAAAGCATGGTTATGGCCATGTTTAATTTTTTTGGGGGAAGCTCCTTACCGAACAAAGTCAGCAATCCTAATGGGACCGTTTTATACTCCAAAACTGTAAAATCATATTCTTTGAGAAGTTTGATAAACTTCGAAATGAAAAACGCTTTCCTGCTGACGTTATGTTTTATTTCGTCATTTTTTTTGATGAATGGGATTTTTCCGCCCAATTGATTTTGTAATCTCTTTTTAATAATCAGGGGCAGGTCCAGGCGATTTATCAAACGGGCCTTATTGACGATACTCAAGATTAAAGTCCCGTTATTATCCAAAATCCTGGATAGCTCATGTAATGCATTGGGCAGGGATTCCAAATATGCGACTACACCCAGGCATACTACAAGATTAACGCTTGAATCTTTAAACGGCAGGGACTCTACATCAGACTGAATAAAAGATGGGAGCTCTTTCACTCCGCCCCCGTCCCCATTACCTTTCACATTCTTCAACATCCCGAATGAGTAGTCCATGCCAAAAATCCGATATCCCCGCTTTGAAATTTCATTAAGCAGGATGCCCGCTCCGCAACCTGCATCAAGTATAACCGAGCTTTTGGGAATGTTCAGGCCGTCAATCCATGCTAACGCGGTATTCATCCTTTCTCTAAAACACATTCCTAAAAAGTCCAGCCTCCCGTAAATATCTTCCCAGAATCTGATTTCAGGTTGATTAGAAAATGTTTGACGAAAAAATTCCTTCATTTCGAACTCCTATTTTTGAGGCATGCGGGATTTCACTTCAATATAACAGGCACTGAAGTCGTCTATTCGGTCAGGACAGCTTCGATTAAAAGTTTCAGATTCTGATTTAGACCGGAATATACATCCCCTGGCTCAAAACTTCCCCACCATCCAGAGGCTGCAACAACTATTTTCAGGCTGGGGATAACAACCATCAAATCCTGTCCCCAGCTACCCATTGCAATTACTGTGTCATGTGGTGCGTCAGGCCAGGCATATACGCCCGAAGTACCGACCTGATCATTAAACCACCAGTTAAAACCATAAATCCCGGGGCCATACGCCGTCATATCAGAGCCGGGAATAAAGTCCCCGAGGACATCAAGATAATCGCTTGTTCCAGCTACAGATCGCGGCATATTGCCCGGTACCTGAGATTTCATGAAATCATTGAAATAACTCTCCGGCAGTAGCTGTTGCCCGTTCCAATTTCCCTTGTTAAGCCAGAACCAGCCAATGCGTCCAAAGTCGCGTGGAGTCGTAAAAAGACCATAGCCTTCTCTTGCCGTTATGAGCGAGCCGTCTTCAAATTGAAGAGGTGCGAGGTATTGCAGCACGGCTTCGTCCAGTGTCATGTTGAAGACCGTTTCCATGGTTAATGCATAAAGTTTAAAAGCGTCGTTGTTATATGCCCAGGCCTCGCCGGGGGGCTCGACTCTGGCATATCCGCTCAGCATATTTGCCAGATGCCGGAATGTCATCGTCTGGTCTTTGCTGATAAGATTCCAGCCCCAATCGTAAACAAGACTATCAACACTTTCCAGCAGACCATTGTCTACAGCAAAGAAAAGCAACGTGCTGACAATGGGTTTGAATGCGGAGAACCAATCGAATTTTGAGGTTTGTGATCCCCATGTCTTGACCATGTAACCGTCTTTCACTATGCAGCCGGAACCGCCTATCCTCGCTGCGAGCAGGTCCAGCTTGGAGCTGTCAAGTCCCAAATTTGCAGGAGTGGCGCTTTCCCATGTGGCCCCGGGAAATGTATAGGGGAAACTCCGCACATTCTCAGCAAAGTCACCCAGACTTGTAGGAACAAACTCCATATTGTCGATCAACAGGAGCTTGTCTATTTTGGTTCCATCCTCTCTCGCCTTGATTTTCAGTGCATGGTGACCTGCCGTTAAGAGGAAGATAACCGGATCAGCCACGCCCCGGTTATTCGCCTGATCCCAGTGCCAGGAACTCCCTTGTGATACATCCCATACATTGTCTTCGCCGTCATCCATCTGGACATAGAATGAATCATCTTCGCCGGTAGGCGCAATCACCCTTCCCCACAATACATATTCGCCTGCTTGGGCTATTTCGATCTCATAGACAGCTTCGATTGATCCGGGGGTGTAATAGCTTCCCCTCTCCATTCGGGATGGATAGATATTCCCCTTCCGATGCACTCACATCATCGAATATCGCAAAGGGAGCATCAATCGAATCCGCATACTCCGCCTCAAGCCAGTGAATTCCGGCATCATTATCCGCAACAGATATGATCTGTGGCCCGGAGATATTATTCTCTTCATTTTCCTCCGGAACATTTCCCTCCGTGTCCACCTGCGCCCACATTTTATATGTACCAATAGAGGAATATCCGGTAAAAGTACCGGTCATAATGCGGGTAGCTCCCGGCGCCAACGAGATGATCGATTCACTAATATCTCCGGGCTCATTAATGGAAGGAATTTCAATCGAGTCAGCATACCAGTCAATCCAGAATGCATCAGCCGTGGCCGTCCCCTGATTCTGAACCGTGACTTGCACTGTCACCCCTTCCCCGGGCTTTGGGGTCACGGGATTGGTTACAATCCTTAAAACAACCAGATCAGGAGCCGGATCCGGCAGATTCTCGGCAGGTTCTCCAAGACCGGTGGGGACATATTCCGGATCATTGGTCAACAGGAGCTTATCTATCTTGGTTCCGTCCTCCCTGGCCTTGACTTTCAGCGTATGGTGACCGACCGTTAAGGTGAAGACAACCGGATCAACCACGTCCCGGTTGTTCGCCTGATCCCAGTGCCAGGAGCTTCCCTGGGATACAGCC
>CAVSCO010000018.1:0-25803 GCA_963726475.1 uncultured Phycisphaerae bacterium
GGGACCGAAGAAGAGGCAGGGCGAGCCCCGCTTTACTACGGGATCGGTGCGCGCATCAAAGACAAACGCCACGACACGGCTTTCGGCATCCGCATTCCGCTGGGAATTAGTTACATGTTTGCCGAGCAGCCTTTCGATCTCTTCGCCGAGATCGTCCCGGTCGTCGATCTTGCTCCCGATGTCGACCTGGACCTGGACATCGCCATCGGCTTTCGTTTCTACCTGCCATAGTCCTGTCCGGTGGCTCACACCGCGCCGTCAAGGACGACGGCCGGGCCATGTCATAGCCATCGCTTGATGGCGCACACCGTTGCGGTATCGTCATCCCACGACTGGTACAGCGCGGCGTAAGATCCGAGGACCCTCCGCCGCCTGCCATTAAGTCGTTGGCTCTCGTTCCACGAGAACCTGATCCTTCCATCTTCACACCTCAGGCTTTCCCCGGCTCCGATTCAGGCAAATCCCTCAAAACGGCAGTCCGTCCGCCGGGGTATATCTCTAAAGAGAAGCTGGAAGAGAGCGCCTCCACGTGAGGCGGAAACATCAATGTAGAGAATGGAAAGGCTCGCATATGAGTGTTGTGAAACGAACTCTGGTGTGGTTCGTTGCCTTCCTGGCAATCGCCAGCGCTGTCGCCGGATGCAATACCATCAAAGGCGCCGGCAAAGACATCGAGGCCGGAGGCGAGGCGATTCAGCGTGCTGCCGATTGAGAAGAGCATGGGGTAGCAGTGCGCAAAAAGGATTGACGAATACACACAGGGAAGGAGGCGACAATGGGTCTGTTAGGATGGGCACTGATCTTCCTCGTGGTGGCCCTGATTGCAGCCGCCTTTGGATTTGGCGGGATCGCCAGGACATCGGCCGGCATCGCGAAGGTACTGTTCTTCATCTTTGTGGTTATCTTCGTCGTGCTGCTGGTGATGAACTTCCTTGGGGCTGCGACTTAGCGTGTCACAACCTACGGATCATACCCCATGCGACAAAGAGCCACCCAGAGGGAAGTCACAGCGCGGCAGATCAGCGTAGGCAATGGAAAGGAAGGTTATGGCTACGAAATTGGAGAGAGATGTGGAGTCGCTCAAGAAGGACATCGAGAAATTCCGCACGCATTTGAGCAGCACCCTGTCGGACGTCGGGAGTCTCAGTCACGACAAGGTGCTCGAGACCAGGGACCGCGTCAAGACGGCCATGGAAGGATTCGAAGGACGGGCGCTCAAAGAGATGGGACATGCCAACGAGGTCATTCACGACGGGGGCGAGCGGGCGATCCAGGCCTCTCGCGAAGCGATCGTGAGCCGGCCTATCACGACGGTGGCGATCTCCTTCGCGGCCGGCTTGATGACCGCTTTGCTTCTGGAAAGACACAAGGCATGAGCGCCGTCAAGGATGTCATCCTGATCGCGAAAGATGTCGGGCACATCGCCGGCGACTTGATTAAGGTGCAGGCGGACCAGCTCGCCAACACCTACAAGCACGTTCTCGTCCACGTGGCAACCTGGGTGTTGGTTCTGCTGGCGGCGCTGCTGCTGGCCGTCGGTGGACTGGGCATTATCTTGTGGGGTCTCTACCTGCAAATGTCACTCGTGGCCGGCCCGGTGATTTCAGCGCTGATGTTGGGGATTCTTCTTCTCTTCGGCGCCACGATTCTGTTCTTGCTGGCGCGGGGGATGCTGAAGGACTGAACCCCGTTCAGAGGACGGAAGGAGTGATTCAAATGGCAAAGGCGGTGCCAAGTACACAGACGCGAGTGACGGAAGTCACCAGCGAGGAACTCACCCGACGACTCCGCCGTGAGATGGAGGCGCGCGTGTACTATTTCGCGCAACATCCGACCAGATCGAAAGCCGCCTGGAGGAGCTCGCGGAGGAATGGAATATCGAGCGCGTTCTGGAGGCGAACGCCGCAGGGATCAGTCTCTTCGGCGTCTTGATGGCGCGACACCATCGCAAGTGGCTGCTGTTGCCGTTCGGTGTTGCCGCCTTTCTGCTGCAACACGCCCTCCAGGGTTGGTGCCCCCCGGTGGACATCTTCCGCCGACTGGGTATCCGAACAACCCGCGAAATCAACGACGAACGTGTCGCCCTCAAAGTGCTGCGGGGGGACTTCGACGAGATCGACGTCTCGGAGGTCGAGCCGTCCGACGCCAAAGCCGAAATGGCTTTGCAGGTGGTCGCTGATGCCCGTTCGCACCAGGAACCCCTCATGCACGGTCGCCGTCGGCTCCCATCGCGTTCTTCAAAATCTGACACGACCGGAGAGCACATGCCGCCCACCATCCTGGCAACCCTTGGCGTGCCGGTAGCGGCTGCACAGGATTCGAATTCACTCGCGGAAAATGCGACTCAGGCCGTCTGGTCAACGATCGTGTCGATCTGGCAGGACTTCTTCAGACACCTGCCCCTCCTGATTGCGGCCTTGATCGTCCTCGTCCTGACATGGATCGTGGCCGCCCTGTTTCGCGAGTTCGCATCGCGTTTGCTGCACCGTTTCAGACTCCGAGGATCGCAACGAACTCTGATCTCCCGTCTGGTCGATATCGTCATCTGGGTGACCGGATTACTCATCGCCGCGATGGTCGTCTTCCCGGGCTTGACCCCCTCTAACGCTCTGGCGGGCCTGGGGATCGGATCGATCGCTGTGGGCTTTGCCTTCAAGGACATCTTCGAGAATTTCTTTGCGGGCCTGCTCATCCTCTGGCGATTCCCTTTCGAGACGGGCGACTTCATTCACTGCCAGGACGTCGAGGGCAAAGTCATTGAGGTGACGATCCGCAACACCTGTATCCGTCGGGTCTCGGGTGAGCTGGTCGTCGTGCCCAATTCGACCATCTTCAAGAATAGCGTTGACGTGCTGACCTACGAGCGGCTGCGGCGAGCGATGGTGATCGCCGCGTGGCCTACGGTGAGAACGTCGATCAGGCTCGTGACATCATCCGCAAGGCCGTGGAAGCCTGCGAAACGGTGAGCAAAGATCGTCCGGTCCAGATCTTCGCGTGCGAGTTTGCCGGCAGCAGCATAAACTTCGAGGTGGCCTGGTGGACGCGACCGGAACCACTCGACATGCGCCAGTCGCGCGACGAAGTTGGCGCCGCGGTTAAAGCGGCCCTCGACGAAGCCATTATCGAGATCACCCTTCCGTTATCGTGCTCTCGCCTTCAAAGACGCGACCATGCTGACCGGCGAAAGCAGTAACCGAGGGCGGGCCGTCGTCCCGGGCACGAAAACGGTGTGGACCCGCTTTTTTTGGTGACCCCGCTGACCGTTCGGCTGTATATCAGACAGGATAAGGCGTTCAGATGAGAATGGTCTGATGCGGGTGAACCATGAAGCTGTCGGTGGCTGCCAATTACGATCTCGATCTGGTTCCCAAGCTGGCTGCGTTGGGCGTGACAGAGGTCTATGGCAAGCTCCCCAGCGATTTGGTTGGCGGAGGTCGACCCAGCTATATGGGGACGCCTCTGACGAAGAGTGACCTTGCCGCGTACGTCACGTCGCTGACGAACGCGGGACATCGCGTTCAATTATCTGCTCAACAGCGCGTGTCTGGGCAACCGGGAATGGAGTCGCCCCTGGCAGAAGAAGCTTATGCGCTTCCTCGAAGACCTCGGTTCGATCGGCGTTCGCAGGTTGACCGTTTCGACGCCGTACCTGCTCGAACGCATCAAGGCCACGTTTCCAGAGTTCCACATCAAGGCGGGGATCTACGCCCAGATCGATACGGCCCAACGCGCCCGCTTCTGGCAGGACCTCGGCGCCGATGCATTGACGTTGGAGAGCTTCTCGATCAATCGTGACTTCGAGACCTTGCGGGCGATTCGCAAAGCGGTCCGCTGCGAGCTGCAACTCATCGCCAACCATCCCTGCCTGCCCAACTGCGCAATGCAGCCATCCCATCAGAACGGTTTCGCCCACAGCTCCAATGGCTCGCGCCGGCTCTTCATCGACTACTGCTTCCTCAATTGTACGCAGAAGCGACTGGAAGACCCGTCGATGCTCATCAAGGCCGGCTGGATCCGGCCGGAGGATGTCGGTTTCTATGAGAGCCTCGGATACGAGCACTTCAAGCTGCTTGAACGGGGCATTCCCTCGGCCGAGTTGCTCAAACGTGTCGAAGCGTATCGTGAGCGGCGATCCACGGAAAACCTCGCCGAGCTGATACTGCCTTACGGATTCCGCCAGGCGCCGAAAAAGCAACGCTTCTGGCTGCTGCGACATTTCCTGAAACCGCGTCAGCTCAATCCGCTGCGATTGACGCCGCTCTATTCGATACTCAAACAACAGGGCATGTTGTTTGCATCGCCCGAGAGCCCATTTCGTATCGATTCCTCACGCATTCCGGACGACTTCATTCATGGCTTCGAGAACAGGCGCTGTGCGATGCTGGATTGCGGGCACTGTGGCTATTGCGAGCGGATCGCGAACGAGGCGGTAACGATCGACCCGGCGTTTCGCACCGAGCAGCTTGGCCGACTGAGAGATATCAGAACCGATCTTGTCACCGGAGGGCTCTGGGGTGCTTGAAGAGCGTGCGAAGGGTTGTGAATTGCTGGATGCGTCCGATTGCGATCCGCAACTGGCCAGGGAGAGCTATCGGTTCATGGAAGGTGTGAATCGCCTGTACGGAGGAACCCGCGTTATTCTCAACGCGCTCTCGCACGAGCTGCGATCCTTGCCTCGCACCACGCCGCTGCGCATCCTCGATATCGGGTCGGGAGGCTGTGACATCCCACTTGCCGTCGCGCGATGGGGTCGCGCACAGGGTCGTGACATTGCGATCACATGCGTCGACCACAACACGCAGGCGCTGGATCGGGCTCGGGCCGCTCTTGGCAATCAAGACTGGGCGTCGATCACACTGGAGCAGGCGGACATCTTTCGCTATGAGCCCGCAGCGCCCTTCGACTTCGCGCTCACCTCAATGGTCTTGCATCACTTCTCGACGGAGGAAATCGACAGATTGATCAAGCATCTCAGAGGTTTCGTTAGGCGGGCCCTGATCGTCAATGACTTGCGGCGATCACCCTTGAACTATCTCGCCTGCTGGTTTGCGGTTCGATCGTGCGAGGAAGGCGTTCGTCACGATGCGTTGCTCTCGATCCGGCGCAGGATTCACGCCCGCCGAGCTTCGCGCCGTTCTCCGCGCACACGATCCGGCCGCCACGGTGGAGACCGCCTGGTTCTGTCGCGTCGCCGGCACGCTGCATTTCGATCGGGAGGCGGGCGAATGAGAGCAACCCTGACCGGGCTGGCCACCGCCAACCCCAAACGGTACGTGCCCCAACAACAAGCGTATCAGGCATTGAACACCCAGTTCACGCTGACGCCCGACGAAAGGGCGCTCTACGAACGGCTTCTGCTCGACGGTCCCATTCGAGGCCGCCACGTCGCGGTCGAAAAGGATGAGGAGATTTGCTGCGAAGATCCGGACAAGCTGATCCAGCGGTTTGTCGATCATGGTCGTGTGATCGCTGCCGAGGCTGCGCCAAGGCGATGGCCCGCGCCGGTATCGAGCCGGAAGATATCGACGCTGTTGTCACCAACACCTGCACGGGATATCTCTGCCCGGGTCTGTCGTCCTACCTGGCCGAGGACCTGACGATGAAAAGTCACGTCGCCGTCTTCGACCTGGCGGGCATGGGCTGTGGCGCGGCGATCCCGAATCTCGAATGTGCAGCGCGTCTCGTGCAGACACAGGCGAAGAAGGCCGTACTCAGCGTGGCCGTCGAAATCTGCTCGGCCACGTTCTTTCGGGGTCCCGACCCCGACTTGATCGTCAGTAACAGCATCTTCGGAGACGGTGCGGCAGCGGCCGTTCTTCAGCCTGCGCGGGATGATGGAGCCAACAGGGCTAGGCTGGAATTCGTGGATTTCGAATCCGCGATCCACCCCGGACGACGGGACGACCTGCGCTATCGCCATGAGGGCGGTCGATTGCGAAACGTACTCGCCAAAACCGTCCCCGTCGTCGCGGCCAGGTCCGTCGCCCAGGTCACCGAGCGTTTGCTCGCCAGGCATGGTCTGACCAACGACAAGATCGACTTCTGGGCCATCCATCCGGGGGGAACCGCCGTCCTCGAACGCATCGAGAAGACGCTGGGCATCTCTAAGGGCGCGTTGCGGTTCTCCTACGACATCTTTGCCAGGTATGGCAACATGTCGTCGCCCTCAGTGCTGTTCGTCCTCGACGACATCCTCCGCGAAGCCCGTCCAGAACCGGGCCAAACGGGCCTGCTTCTGGCCTTCGGCGCCGGCTTCACCGCCTTCGCCTGTCTCATCCGCTTCCTCTGACCGACGCGGTCAATCCAGGAAGAGAGGCTGGATGTGGCGGTCGAAGATGTTGGTCGTCACGTGCTCGGCGATCGTCTCCTCGTATTGTTCCAGCGCGTCAGTGAAACGCGGGCCCATCTCGGCGGCGACCTTATACCCGACGTGGAGCAATTGACGCAGATGGGGATTGTAGTACGCACAGAAGGGATCGTGCCGCAAGGCCTGGGCGAACAACGGACCGTCCCAGTTCGCCACGAGCTGCGGGTCAGGTAGCTTCTTCGCGTTGATATCGATGACGGTCGCGTAGGGCCCGCACAATTCGTCCATGCGGGACAGCGCGGCGGTGTACACCTCCTTGGCGATCGCCAGGCCGTCCCCTTCGGCTGAAGCCAGGCCGATCAGTTCTTCGAGCCAGGTCGTACCGGCGGTCTTCAGATGCAGACCGGCGTCGAATCGCTTGAGCGCCTTGCGGATCGGCTCGTAGATCGAGAACTTGTCGCTGCCCGAATGAACGCTGAGCTTGAGATTCTCGGGCAAGCCGAATTCCTTGATCGCATACGTAATGACCGCCAGATCCTGCTGGAACTCGCCCTCGAACGTGTCCAGGTCGCCCACGTAGTCCACACCTTTGTTGAAGCGCCCGCTGAATTTCGGTGCCACGGTCTGCGCAGGAATCCCCTCATCGGCGATCGCCGCCAAGATTACCAGCATCTCCACGGGCGTCTGCGGCGTATCCGTCTCGTCCATCGAGACTTCCGTGACGAACTGCCCTGCGCCCTTGGCTGACTCTATGTGGCGATAGATCTTGCCCGCCTCTTTGACGGCGGTCAGGTACTTGCCCGCGATCGCCTTCAGATCGGCTTCGCTGACTTCGAAGGCTTTCTCAATTCCCTCGATCTCAAACGTCCCGACCAGGGCGGCGTGTTTCGCCACAAATGCGTCCACATCAGCCTGCGGAGCAGATTGCCCGATAAAATCGGCGACATCAAGCGTGAAAAAGTCGCTGGCCTCGATGAAATGATCGACGTTGGTCAGACCGATGTGGTCGGCATCGACGCAGTAGGGGGCCTCCCAGCCACAGGCCGCGACCGCTTCGTCGGCTTCGACCCGCACGTCACCTGGCTTGGTCCCGATGATACTGTGCTCGCGGAAGGACTTGTTCCACACGGGAGTTACATCCACTCCGGCCTCCCTGGCCTTGATCATCGCGGCCAGTTGTGCTTTGCCCTGGTGTCCGAAGCGGTCGCCGATTCCAAACGAGTACTTACCCAGCATCATCGATCACCTCATAAAAGCGTTCTGTTTCAGTTCTTGAGATTGGCCGCGGCTGAAATCGCCGTTTCCGCAACCTCTTCAGCCAGCTCAGCCACCTTCTTTGCGCGGCGTAAGTCATTGCCTATCAGTGCGATGCTATTGCTATTGGCCCCTTCGATCTTCACGAAGAGGCTCGTCCCAGTCGGCGCAGCGCAATCGCGAACCGTCACGTTGCGCACGTCCGTCAGACGAAGCAGCGAGGCGGCCCTATTTGAATATGCTGCGTCCAAACCGTCAACCACTGCGTCGTCGACATCTTCAAACACCACCGCATGACGTCCGTCTTCACCGGCCAGGCCCGTTTGCACATTCAGCAGTTTGAGCCCGCGCACGTGCCGGCAATAGAACCCATAGGCGGGCAACCGCCCGAACATCTTGAATTCCGGGTACTTCTCTGCGTTCTCCGGTACGACCCGCGATGCGTCCTCGAGCGTTCCACCGCCCGGAAAGGACAGCCGGATGTTGCTCAGCGTCACATTCTCGATCTTCGCATTGGGCACTCCCGCAATCGCGCAGCCCGTTGGATTCGTGGCTCTCGCCTCGATGTTGCTGATCGTGATGTTCTTCATGGTCCCGACGTCGGGTTTGGCCATCCCGTCCTTGTAGACCCTGGCGCGATCGCCCAGCCGAATGAAGATCGGCGCCCCGACCCCGCTCATGGAGATGCCGGACACGATGATGCGGTCCATCGTGCCACCATCGACGGTCTCCAGCGCCACACCCGCCAACTTCGTGTCGTGGATCGCACATCCCGTCATGACGATGTTGCGGAACCCTCCGTTCGATTCGGTGCCCATCTTCAGCGCATTGCAGGTACTGCGGAGCACGCATCCGCTCACCACGACATCGGCACAAACCCGGTCCGACGTGCTCTTGAGAACGATGGCATCATCCCCCGAATCGATGTTGCACCCGCTGATGACCACGCGCCGACACGAGTCGATATCAATCCCGTCGTTATTGTGGTTCACATGGCTCTTAACGGTGATCCCGCTGATTCGCACGTCATCGCACGCGAGATAATGTTGTACCCACATGGGTGAATTTCGAATCGTGATTCCCTCGACCGCGACATCGTTGCATTCGATGATCCGGATGGTGTAGGGCCTGACCTTGTACGGGCCCTCGAACGCGCTGCCCTGGCCATCGATTACACCACGTCCTATAATTGCGATATTATCAAGCCCTTCAGCGTAGATCAGGCTCTTGTCGGTGTAGTTGTCGGTATACGAGCGATAGGCTGGAACCTTCGCAGGATAGTCGTTCAGATCCTTGCTGCCAAGAAGGGTGGCGCCCGTCTCGAGCCTGATCGTTACGTGGCTCTTCAGGCAGATCGTGCCGGAAAGATAGGCACCCGGCGGGAAGTAGACCGTCCCACCACCGTCGCTGGAACACGCATCGATGGCGCTTTGAATCGCGGTGGTACACGGTGTCCGGCCATCAGGCTTGGCGCCAAATTCCGTTACATCATAATCGGCCCAAACTACGCCGTTCATCCAAAGACAGAGGAGCAGGAGACTCAGCATACGAACGGGTTTCATGTTTCGGCTCCTTTTGAATCCTTAGCGCTGGGTTATCCCATAGACGATCGCAACCAGGCCGGCCGCGCAGACGCAGCCCGCTATGAAACCAAGCACGCCCGTGCGACTCGGGACCGGAATCTCGAGACGCGTGTTTGGGAAGAGATTTCGCGGAGCCGGCACCAACGCCCCGACGGGCAAGGTACACGGCGCCTCGACCTGTTCGCCTGGAACGACGGGCGTTCGGAGCAGGGCGTAGAAGTTCTCCAGCTTGTGCTCCGGCGTCGGTCGTGTCAGCAGGCTGACGACGATACCGGCGATCAGACCCGCGGCCAGGTAGAACAGCATCTGCCATGGCAAATAGAGCCTCCCGCCCCACACCAGGTGCCCTGGCAGGTGCGGCGTGACCACCGCGTCGAAATCCCACAGGACGTATCGCCCGAACGCGATGCGGGTCGTTGCCATCCAGGCGACGAAACTGACCAGCGTCGCCGCCCACGCACCGGCTACCGTCGTCCGTCGCCAGAACAGCCCCAGCCAGAAGGCAATGCCCATCATGGCCGAGATCTTCCAGAAGATCTCGAGGCCTGCGACGATACCGGGCAACCAATAGGCGAACACCACCCCGCCGGCGACGACGCCGATCGCGGCCAATCGGCCGACGCGAACGTAATGCCGCTCGTCGCGATTCGGCACCGCTGGTCGATAGAGGTTCTCCGTGAAGAGCGCCGACGAGGCGATCATGAACGCATCGCACGAGCTCATCACGGAGGCGAGCAGGGCGGCGATGAACACGCCAAGGATTCCTGGCAGGATCTTGGGAAGGAAATCGCCTGCGACAGCGCCAAAGACGCGATCGGGTTCGACCTCCCGCCCGGACTGAGCGAAATACGCGATCGCCGCCAGGCCGGTCAGCGCCCACGGGATGGTGCAGATTCGTTTGGTCAGGTTGCCGAACATGAAGCCGACGCGACCATCCATTTCCGTGCGTCCGGCGGCACAATTGGCCATCGTGTGCGGCTGGACCACGATCCCGACCAGCCCGTTGAGCGCAATCACCATCACGTAGAAAAAGCCGATTTCATCCGGCGCGACGAGCGAAAGCTTGGCCGGATCGGCGATCGTAGCGCGGATGCCCTCCATCCCGCCGACGGCGTTGAGTATCAACGGCAACAGCAGGAAGGAGAAGATAATCGTCAGCACGCCCTGGATGAAATCGGTCACGATAGCCGCCGCCAGCCCGCCGGCGACACCATAGAGAACGAAGATCACCGTCATCAACGCGATGGCCAGATGCGCCGATAGGAGCCCGCCCGTACTCGCAGAGATCACCTCGCCCGAGCCTTTGAGCATGATCCCCGTGGTAACCGAGAGGTTGAGCATGCCCACGACGGCATAGAGCATCGCGACGCTCGGCGCGAACCGCGCCTCGAAGACGTTGGCGGTGGTGATGGCGCGGAAACGCCTCATGATCGGGGCGATCAACCAGTAGAACGGGGTGACCGGCAGCCAAAGCCACTGATACCAGATCCCGGAGAGGCCGCTCGTGTAACTCTTGGCCGCGACGCCCACCGCCTGATCCGAGTGCGTGCCCGAGCCAAACGAGAACATGACCATCATCAGCTTGCCGAACCGCCTCGGCATGAAGAAATCCGCACTCACGCGGATTCGCCGCCCGCACGAGATCCCGATCAGCGCAATGCCACCCAGGTAGAGCGCCAGGACCGTGATGTCCGCCCAGTGCAAACCGCCCATCGCTTGGCATCCTGTTCCGAACCGTTATGGCTGTGTGACCCGCGTACTGCTCTCTAACTGATGCGTCTGAGAGAGGATAAGAAAAAACCCCGCAGCGCATCCGTTCGCCACGGGGCAATGAAAAACGATTGGAACATCGTATTCAGTCGTTGTCTGAGAACCTCTCGGAACCCGGTTTACTGCTGCGGTGTCTTCTCCATCGTCATCGGCGGCGCCTCGGGCGACTCGACGACCACTCCCAGCTTGCCGAGGGCTCCGGCCACATCAGGTTGCCTCGGATTCAACTCGAAACTGCGACTGAGATACTGTCTGGCCTTGGCCGTATCGTTCTTGCCCAGGTAGTAGAAGCCCACCTGCTTGTTCACTTCGTACGAATCCGGCCCGACCACCAGTGCCTGTCTGAAGCATCGCAGAGCGTATTCATCCAGCCCGAGCTTGTCGAACTCCCAACCGAGCCGCAACAACTCTCGCTCGCTAATCGAAGCCTGTCGAATGTAGCTCGCCGCGTACTGCTCGGCTTTGGCACTCTGACCTTGATCGATGAAAGCCTTGACCATTCCGGCCTGGGCGGCCCGCAGCGCTGGATCGAACCCCAACGCGACGTTGTAATGATACTCGGCCTTACTCCACTGCCCGGCCCGCGCGTACAACCTTCCTAATTCGTAATGCGCTTCGGGGTTCTCGAACTTCTTCTCAATTTCGGCAAGCAGCTCCCTCTCACCACGTTCGGACGGGACCATGCCGGTGGAATCGACAGAACTCTGGCTCGTCGTCGTCGCACAACCCGCCATAAGGAATGCCGCCAGAATCGCGAGCACGGATACAAGCAACCCTCGGGTCGCCCGTGTTCCCATGCTCCTGTATACCCCCGTCATCCAGCGCCTCCCTATCTTAACGTGGCCTACAAACCGCTCATCGTCACATCCTTTTTGTGACGGGAGGTATTGTGGCAGCGAACGGTGAGAATTGCAAGCGAAAAACCAACACGCTTCCAATAAAGTCCCACTTTTTTCGTCAACAACGTGACATGTGCGTTCTTCAACAGGACTTGCGCTGTTGCTGTAATAAAATCGACACGTCATTCGACTTGGATATAGTGGCAAGAGAGGCAGTTGGCATCTTGCGTAATTCGCATCGCCCGGGCAAGTGTACACGATTTAGGAACGTGAGGTTCTCGTTTGCAGGTGCATGACTGGAACAGCATCACTGAGCAACATGCTTCGGCCGTGTGGCAAACGGCATATCGCCTGCTGCACAACCAGGCGGATGCGGCCGACTGTTTGCAGGAGACCTTTCTGGCTGCCTTTGAGTTAGCGCAGCGCCAGCGCGTGCGCAACATGCGAGGCCTGCTGCTTCGATTGGCCACCACGCGAGCGATCGACCGCTTGCGGCAACGTACACGACGCTCGCGCGAAGAATCAGGATGCGCCGACTGGCAAGACTTCGCGTGTTCGCGGCCCGGGCCCGACGCCGAAGCACAGTCGCAGGAGTTGGCCGCGCAATTGCGCGACGCGATCGCGCAACTGCCGCCGCAGGAAGCGGATGCGTTTTGCCTGCGGTACTTCAATGACTTCAGCTACAGAGAGATTGCCAGGGAACTCGGGATCAAGACTGGCACGGCCGGCGTGCTGCTGCATCGCGCTAAGACCAGGCTGCGCCAGTTCTTGGAACCGGTTGAGGCAGAAGAAACGAGGTTGCCTTATGGAACGTGAAGACGACATTCTGCAAAGAGCGATCGATCAATACAAGAACGAACCGATCCCTGCGGAGCCACCGCGCGAGGTGGTCGACGCGACGCTTGCCAAACTGGGCGAGGCTGTACAGGCCTTACCGGCCCCCGTCAAAGAGCGGAACGTCCATGTCTTTGGCTTGACGGCGAGATTCGCGGCCGCGGCGGCCATCCTGATCTTCGTGGGCTATGCCGTCGGTCGTCTCTCGGCACCGCAACTCCCTGATATCCAAGAGTTAAGGGAAGCCCTTGCGGCTTCCATCGAGCCGGCCGTGCGGGAGAAGGTCGTCGCCGATCTGAACCGGCAATTGCAGTCGACGCTCGAAGCCAACTACGTCGCGCTGCGGGAGGATATTACGCAGCAGTATCGAAGCGATCTTCAACAAGCCGCAGTGCAAACGCTAGCCGCCTCCAACGCGATGACACACCGCCTCCTGGAGGATCTGCTCGAGTCGATCAACGGCCAGCAGATGCAATGGTATGCGGCGAGCCTGGCCGAACTCGACAGGGCTCACCGCCAGGAGAACGCCCAACTCGCCGACGCCTTTGCCCACGTTGCCGCCGCGGCGGCCGCCACCGAAGGCGAACGCACCAAAGAAGACATCATCAACATGCTGAGCGGGGGCAGCGACCGTACGTCCACACCCGCTCACTACAACTCACCGACGACAAACTAAAGGAGCATACGAATGAATCTGAGCAAGCGAATCTACCCAACCACCATTGCCGCAATCCTGGTCTTGGCGTGCGTTGCGGGTGCCCAAGTGGCCTCGAGTGTGGGCGCCGCCCCAGCAGAGCCGCCCAGCTCGTCCAATGTCAGCTTTTCCTCGCCCCGCTCGGCCGAGGTGGCCCTGCGGAGTGCCTTGGCCAGGAGCCGCTACGGCTCCAACAATGGCTCGTCGGGTGTCTTTGTCGTGCCCGCCGCCGAGATCAGCGCCGAAGACCTCGCCGCTATCAACGAAGACGTCAACGTGATGACGCGCATCTTCGAGAAGAAACTGAGGCAGGCCAACCTGCTGCCGCCGGCCAGTCCATTCCCGCTGTTCGTCGGGAGCGACTACCGCAGATGGGGAGCAAACGGTGGTTCCACTCGCACCATGTACCTCCAGGGTTACGGCGTCCTCTTCATGATGGATGTGCCTTTCCCGCTCGCGCCAGGACCGGAGACGGAGAAAGCGGAAGAACCGACCACAGAAGCACAAAGCGACATCGATCCCGTCTGGGCCAGTGCTCGCGACGAGATCTATGAACCGCATCGCTCGGACCGCGACAAGAGTCGTGATAAATTAAGGCCCCAGTACGACGCTCAGCAGGTCGAGAACCTCAAGGCGACGATCATCAACGCGCTCGTCCACGCCGCCAACATTCGGACCCTGACGCCGAACGAATCCATCATCGTTACGCTCACCGGCATCCCTGCATCAACAGTAAAGGTCGCCGGAACGATCGCCATACCGGGAACGGGCCAGGTCGTCGAAGGCTCGCTCGCCGAAAACGCCCCCACCGTCTTGACGATCCGCGCCAAGGTGGCTGACATCAAAGCCTGCGCTCAGGGCCAGTTGGGAGAGCAGCAGTTCCGGCAGCGCGTCCAGGTCTTGTCGCACCCGATGTTGAGTTCAGCGACGGACTTTTCGAGCACAATACTCGTCGCCCCTGGCGGGGGTTCGTCCGGCATCAGCCGCTGATTGAGCGCAAATGTCTTTCACGCCCCCGGCCTGCACGTTCCGGGGGCGTGTTCATTTCTCAGACGTCGAGGTTCTGGACTTCCAAGGCGTGGTCCTGGATGAACTTACGGCGCTTCTCGACGTCGTCGCCCATCAGGATGCTGAAGAGCCGGTCGGCCTCGCCGGCATCGTCGAGCCTGACGCTGAGCAGCGTTCGCGTCGCCGGGTTCATCGTCGTGTCCCAGAGCTGATCGGCGTTCATCTCACCGAGCCCTTTGAACCGCTTGATGTCGATGCCCTTACCGCCGATCTGGCGAATCCCGGGGCAGATGCCGGCCAGCGAAGCGATGTCGTACCGGTCGTCGCCATGACTGAGCTCAAATTTCGTCGGCAGCGATTCACCCGATTCGGTCTTCTCCTCCGTCAGCAGAAAATCTTTCAGATCCAGGTCGAAATCGCTCTTGAGCTTCTCAGCGATCTGGTTGATCCGCGCGACCTCGTGAAGCTCCTCGGCCATCACGTGAGATTCCTCGGCCTCTTCCTCGTTTTCGGCCGCGCTCTCGGCCGCTGATCGTTGGGCCTCTCCGATCTCGTCGAGGCGCTTCTCGTATTCAGCCGCCTCGTAGTACACCTCTTCGCGACCCTGATAGCGAATCACGAAACGGGGCAGCTTCGCACCGTCGTAATGGGCCTCCACGAAATCTGCGAAGATGATCCCGCGACGATCAAGGACCCCTGTGATCCGCTCGACGTCCGCGAGCATCTTGACCAGCTCCGCGAGTTGCTCCTCCGTCAGGCCACGGATCTCGAAGTCAGGCATCTTGGCCGGGCCGCTGGCTTCTTCCGCCTTAACCGGCAGGCCCTCGCGAACCGCCAGCGACGTACCGTCGAGACCTCGCTCGATCATGCGCCGACGCATTTCGTTCTCACTCAACACATACTCCGACTTCTTCCTGCCCTTCGACCGGACTTCATAGAGAGGAGGCTGGGCGATGTAGATCATCCGCTGATCGAACAGCACCGGCATCTGCCTGAACAGGAAGGTCAGCAGCAGGGTGCGGATGTGGGCGCCGTCGACATCGGCATCGGTCATCAGGATGATCTTGCCGTATCGGCACTTACTGACATCGAACTCATCCGTGCCGATACCCGTGCCGAACGCGCTGATCATCGTGCGAATTTCCTCGTGGCCAAGCATTTTCTCCAGGCGAGCCTTCTCGACGTTGAGAATCTTGCCCCGCAGCGGCAGGATGGCCTGGATGTTTCGATCGCGGCCGCCTTTGGCCGAGCCACCAGCCGAATCACCCTCAACGAGGAAGATCTCGGTCGTCGTTCTCTCCTTGCTGGCACAGTCCCAGAGCTTGCCAGGCAGGTTCGCACTGCCGAGGGCACCTTTGCGCCGCGTCAATTCGCGGGCCTTCCGTGCCGCTTCGCGGGCGGCCGCGGCCTGAATCGCCTTGTTGAGAATCCGCTTGGAGTCCGCCGGGTGCTCCTCGAGGTAGTGGGCCAACTGCTCGTTGACCGCGGTTTCCACGAAGCTGCCGACCTCGGGATTCGTCAGACGGACTTTCGTCTGGGCCTCGAAGTGCGGATCGGCCAGTTTGACCGCCACGACCGCCGTAAGCCCTTCGCGAAGGTCGTCCCCGGTCGTACCCTGGCCGTCCTTGATGAGATTGTTGTTTCTCGCATAGGCGTTCATCGTGCGCATCAGCGCGGTGCGGAAGCCGGACATGTGCGTTCCGCCATCGATATTGCGAATGTTGTTGGCGAAGACGAGCACGTTTTCGTTGTACCCATCGTTGTACTGCATCGCGACTTCACAACTGAGCATCGCCTCGGTGTCTTCCTTCTTCATGTAGACGATGTCGTTGTGCAGGGTGTTCTTGCCCTCGTTGAGGTGCTTGACGAAGGCCTTGATCCCATCGTCGAACTTGAACTCCTCTTTCTTCTTGGAGCGGTCGTCGCGGAAGGTGATCTTGATGCCCGCGTTGAGATAGGCCATCTCGCGAATGCGCTTGAGCAGGGTATCGTAGTTGAATTCGAGGTCGCCAAAGATCTCATCATCGGCCTTGAAGGTGATCTTGGTGCCTCGCTTCGCTGTGTCGCCAATCACCTTGACCGGGCCGCGACCTACGCCTCGGTCGCACTCGAAATGGTAGTGCTTGCCGTCGCGATAGACATCCGCTTCGAGCCATTCGCTCAAGGCATTGACGACGCTGACGCCCACGCCGTGCAAACCGCCGGCGACCTTATAACTGTCGCTGTCGAACTTGCCACCCGCGTGCAACGTCGTCAGAACCACTTCCAGCGCGCTGATCTTCGCGTCCTTGTGCATCTCGACTGGAATGCCGCGACCGTTGTCCTCGACCGAGCAGGTGCCGTCGGCCTGAATACGAACGGTGATGTCGTCACACATGCCCGCCAAGGCCTCGTCGATCGAGTTGTCCAGCACCTCGTAGACCAGATGGTGCAGGCCTCCGACCCCGCGATCGCCGATGTACATGTCCGGACGCTTCCGGACAGCCTCGACCCCGCCCAAGACCTTGATATTACTGGCATCGTACTTATGTGCATCCATATCCATCCTCGAATACGAAAACTGTGTCCTACATCCAAATGCTCAAGAAACTGGGCGAGAGCTTCCGCCCGGTGAGGTCCTGCTATGGCCCACCCCTCAGCCTTCTCACATCATCGTGCCCCGCGTGCTACGGCGACCGTGATCCGTCGCAGAGAAGCGCGGACAGAGACGCTGAAGCTCCGCCAGGAGCTCGGCCTTGCACAATTGCAGCTCGTACATGTAGCTGGCGCCATCGACGGCAATCTTGAGGGACCCGCCCGTAACGCTGTCGATACGGCAGTGGCTGCGCATGGTCTCAGGCAGGACGCTCTCCCACGCCTGCGTCAGCGAATCGCACCGGGCCTGCACCGGCGCGAGGCGTTCGACGAAATCGCCCAGTGCATCGACGAGCTTGCAAGGTTCTACCGCTCGTGTGTTTGAAGCCACGCGACCCTCCCGGTCTTCAACTCAGCGGTCAACCAAGGTTAATCGGCATCAGGACGTACAGGAATTCGGCACCGCTCTTGATCAGCCCGGGCCGGTCGGACTGGCCCAATTCGAGTTCGAAGTCAGGCTCCCGTATGACCTTGAGCACATCCATGAGAAAAACAGGGTTGAAACCAATATCGATAGGTTCGCCACCGTACTCGACCGGCATACTCACCTCGGCCGCACCCGCCTCTGGCGAGCTGCCCGAGAAGACCAGTGAATCCGGCTTGACGGAAAGCTTGATGCCTTTCGACTCTTCGCTGGTCAGCAAGCGATGCCCGTCGGACGGCACTCAGAGCCGACTCGGTCGAAAGCTTCAGTTTCTTATCGTAATCCGTCGGGATGATGTCTTCGTACTTTGGGAAGTTGCCTTCAACCAGATTCGAACTGATGACAACATTAGCACAGCTTAAGAGAATCTGGTTGTCGACGAGCTTGATAGCGACACTCTCATCATCGTGAGCAGCGATCTTATCGAGCAGCCCCATGGTCTTGGCTGGAACGATGATCTTATGCCCGGCTTCGCCATCACCAGGTGCCTTCGTCAGCGCGACCCGGCAGCGTGCCAGCCGGCGACCGTCCGTCGCCACCAGAAGCAGCTTCTTGCCCTTAACCTCCCACAGGACACCGTTTATGGCGTAGCGACTGCTCTCTTTGGCGGTCGCGAAAAGACACTGCTGAATCCCCGACTGCAACTGCTCCAGCGTGATCGTCATGTCCACGTCGCCCTCATCGAGCGAGGGGACCTTGGGGTACTGCTTGGGGTCTTGCCCGTAGATCGTGAATCGGCTGTCCGTCCCGCGAATCTCACAGGTGGTCTCGGCCGAATCCAATACCAGGACGTCCTCGGAGCTGGCCCGCACGATATCGGCCAGGTGATTGGCCTCGACGACGATTTCACCCTCGCGTGCAATCTCGACCTCGGAGACCTGATAGTTCAGGCCGACTTCGAGGTTGGTAGCGCAGATCCTCACCTGCTTGCCGCTGGCGACGATACGAACGCACTTCAAGACCGGTTTAGGCGTCCGGCTCGGGACCACGGAAATCACCAGTCCGAGGGCCTCGGCCAGCGCGGAGCGGTTAAACGTGACTCTCATGGCAGACCTCTACGCTAAGGGTTCCTCATGCTGCAAAGAAGCAACAGCATATTGCTGAAACAGCCCCACAGTTTAGTCGTGCAGTGAGCCGTGGACAAGCTTTTTCCGGCGAAAACGTGCGTTCAGAGCAGTTTGCTGGAACCTGACGATTGGGCGGCAGCTATAGAGACTCTGCCGGATGAAGCCGACCCGTTGGGTCGGGCTGCCCGCTGGTACTGCGATGTGAACAAGGACCTGTAATGATAAAGATAGTAAATGAATTTAGTAGTAGTATTTATCATATAGGCTGACACATTGTTAGTACTGGAAAGGGGGCTTTTATAAGCCCTTTGGAGAGCGGCACATGGGACGGACAAGCCGCTTTATCGGCGGTGGAAAAACTGTTAGGTTTGCTGTGCGTGGACTTGACATAAAGCCCGTTTCTGAGTAACTAACAGGCTTGCTTGTTTCTTGCTAACAGGAACTATCATAGGAAATAACAGACAGCGCTTGGTCTCTGCACGACTTGCTGAGGTGCCCTTCGAGTCAGGGGCCGGCGCCAAAGGACTTTGCGGCCTGGATGGCAGCGTCTGTCCGCGCTGGCGGTCCATGGATAGGATCTACGAGACGCTGGGGGGCGCTCCGGAATGCGATCGGAGGCATCACGGGTGATGAACGGAGGCCGCATTGATCGACTCGACCGAAGGGCACACGCTTATACGGATGGACAACGATGCAGGTGAACGATAGCACCGACTCCCGGGCCATATCGCCCACGGACGGTCTCTTTGTAGGAATCGACATCGGTAGCAGTGCCTTGCACTACATCGTGCTGGGAGCGGACCGATCCGTCGTCTATTCACCCAAACCCATCATGCACTTCGCGAATCCGCTCGGGGCGCTGGCTGAGGCCTGGCGCGATCTCCTGGCGCGATTCGATCGTAAATCTATATGCAGTACGGCTTTAACCGGAAGCGCCGCCGAGAGTTTCCCGACGGTGATGGATGGTGCGATCTACGTCTACGACAGTGTCGCGATCCCGAAAGGGGCCGAGGTGGTGGCACCGCAGGCCAGGCACGTCTTCCACATCGGCGCCAAGGATGCCTATTTCTTCACCGTCGGCGCCACGGAAGGCCGGCAGGTCATCCGGGAATGGCGGACCGGGACCAAGTGCGGCGGTGGTTCAGGCATGCTCGTCGAGAAGCAATGCCGACGGCTCTTCCAGGGGGATGTACCCAGCCCTGAGCTGGAAGACCCGGGCGCGATCAAGGATGAGTCGAAGAAGGACGCTGTTGCCGCTCGCAATCGCCTGAGGCTCCAGCAACGGGTCGAGGAGATGTTCGCCCGAGCTGAGGAAGAGGCGGGCAGCTCGACGGAGCCCAGCGAGTTTCTGGCGCGCTGTGGTGTCGTCGTCCAGTCGGACCTCATTCACAAGCAGAACGAGGGGGCCACGCGTGTGGATAACCTTGCGGGGCTGTTCCGCACCGTGGCGCGCAATTACGTCATCGACGTCCTCGGTTCGAGCGAGTTCAGCAGCGACGCCAAGGCGGGCCATGCGATTTCCACCGGTGGCGTCTTCTCCAACGATCTCGTGCGAGGCAACCTGGCTGAACTGCTGGGCACGACGATCGTGCGGCCTGAGCACCACCAGAATATCGCCGCGGCCGGGGCAGCACTGAAAGCGATGGAGGAGGGCAATACCTTCGTCCTCGAGCTGGCACTGCTCGACAAGGTCGCCGAGCACAGCCGTAAGAAAAGAGCGTTTGCACCGCCCCTCAGTGACAGCCTCTCGCGTGTACACGAGCAGACCCAGGCGCTGGCTCCCGAGATACCGGCCGGCACCGAAGTCGTTCTGGGCATCGACGGGGGCAGTACGACGACCAAGGGCGCGCTCGTGGAGATCGAGACGGGCAAGCTGCTCGACAAGCTTTATATCAAGACGCATGGCAATCCGGAAGAATCGCTCAAGCGCGTTCTGCGTTATCTGTCACGACACAAAGACAACGTCATCATCAAGGGCGTCGGTGCGACCGGGTCGGCTCGTAAGCTCTATGAGAAGATCCTGATCAGCAAGAAGAAGACCCAGCAGGTCGCCGACAAGGGCGCCGTGATGACGGATCGCATCACCGACGAGATCACCTGTCACGCGCTGGGCGTCAAGCACTGCAACCCGGAGATCGACACGATCTTCGAGGTGGGCGGCCAGGACATGAAGTTCACCAGCTTCTCGAAAGACGGGACCGTCAAAGAAGCGAAGATGAACTACAGTTGCCAGGCTGGCTCGGGGCAGACGCTGGAGAACATGGCCGACGTGATCAACCTGAACGTCGAAAGCACGCTTCAGGAGTTGGCTTTGCAGGCCAAGCGCGTTCCGATCATCGACTCGACCTGCGGCGTGTTCATGGAGATGGACGAGAACCGTCTGATCGCCGAGGGATTCAGTCGTGACGAGATCGCGGCCGCGATCCTGAGAGGCACCGCCGCCAGTTATTATTACAAGTTCGTCGGCGGCGCCCAGCACGTGGGCAGCAAATGCTCGGCACAGGGCGGTCCGGCGCTGGGCAAGGCGTTCCTCGCGGCGCTGGCGCAGGTAGCCGAAGGCCCGGTCGAAGCGTATCCGCATCGCGAGATGTTCGGTGCCTGGGGCCAGGCCCTCGATATCATCAAGCAGATCAAGCAGTTCGACGCCGAAGGGACCACCCATGATACAGCGTTCCGTGGATGGGAAATCGTCGATATGCCCTTCGAGAAACGCAAGGTGCCATGTCGCGAGCTGTTTGGAGAACGCTCGTGCGGGATGCGCGATTGCCAGCTCGAAGTCTTCCACATCGAGGACGACGAGATCATCACCGGTGGCTTCTGCCCGCTGGGCAACTCGGAGGCCGTCAAGAAACCCAAGACGAACTACGTCGACCGCTATCACCGGATCTACGAGAAGCACTTCAAAAAACAAGGGTGTCTTCAGTCCGAACTTGCTTCGGCCAGCCCGACGGGCCCGACGGTGGGTATCAAGCGCAGCATGGCCACGCTGGGCGAGAAGGGGATCTGGAGTGCGGCCCTGTTCCGCAAGCTGGGTTTCTATCCGGTCGTGTCGCCACGCAGCAATAGCGACATCGCCAAGATCGGCGTCGACAACTCGCGAACCGAGTTCTGCATCGCCCGCAAGCTGGCCACCGGCCACGCCGCGGTGCTCAACGACGACCCGGCGATCGAGTACCTGTTCAACCCGAGCTTCATCGAGCAGCGCAAGCCCGAGCGGCCCGACCTGAAATATTGCATCTACACCGAATCGGAAGGCTACATCCTCAATGACGTCCTCTCGCTCGACAAGCTCAAGCAGATCAACCCGATTCTGCACTTTGGCGACCTGCCTCTGCTTGTCACGCAGATTCGCAAGGAATTCGCCCGCGTTGGCTTCTCGTTCACCGAAAGGCAGATCAGGGACGCGGTCGCGTACGCGGACGGCGCGGAGAACCAGTTCAAGAGCGACCTTCACGCCGAAGGCGACCGCTTCCTCCAGCGCGTCGAGCGCGACGGGACCAAGGCCTACATGGGCATCGGCCGCGACTATGTGCTGCTCGATCCCGAGGCCAGCTCGAATTCAGGCTCGATGTTCTCGCAGGTGCGCGGGCTCGACTACATCCCGCAGCAGTTCCTCGAACACAAGTTCATGGACATCTCGATCAAGGACTTTGTGGACAACGAATTCTGGGTGCAGAGCGTCAAGATCCTCAAGGCAAATCTGTTCGTGGCCGACCACGACAACCTGTTCCCCATTCGCATGATCAACTTCGCCTGTGGCCCGGACAGTCTCAAGATCTACCAGGAAGAGAAGATTTTCCAGACGGCCGCCAAGCCGTTGCTGGTGCTGGTGACTGATGCCCAGACGAACAACGCCCCGTTCGTGACACGAACGGAAGCCCACGAGCGCGTCGTGAGCGAGAGCCGTCCGGTCGGCGTGGACATGAAGAAGCTCCAGGTCTATTCGACCAACAGCTACGACAAGCGGACCTGGCTGATACCCTACATGGGCGACGCCAGCTATATGGGCGCGGCGGGCCTCAACTACTTTGGGATCAGCAGCAGGGTGCTGCCGACCGACACGCCTCGTGGCTACGAGGTCGCGCGCAAGCACATCTACACCGAGGTCTGCTATCCGCTCAAGGGCGTGGTGGGCGATGCGATCGGTTTCCTTCAGGAAGAGATCGAGAAGACCAGCCGGGAGCACGTCGAGGACAATTACCTCGTCATGCTGCCGACCACCAGCGGGCCGTGCCGGTTCGGGAAGTACACCGAGCTGCTCCAGGAATTCATGAGGCTCGAAGGCCTCCAGAAGGTCCCGGTCGTGGGGCCGTCTTCGGAGACCGACTATATCGACATTCCGCTGCCCGAAGGGCTCGGGTCGTCGGACCGGATGAAGATGCAGCAGATTCTCTTCAAGGGCATCAATGCTTCCGATCTGCTTGAAGATACTCTGCGTCGTTTCAGACCTTACGTCGCGGACAAAGCGCAGGCCGAAGCGCTGAAGAAGGAGCGGCTCGAAGCCGTCAGCGCCATCGTCGCCAACGGCGCCGAAACCGACCAACTCGTCAAGTGGGGAGAAGAAACGGTCGCGAAGTTCAAGGCCCTCAAGCTCGTGCAGACCGAGCGTTTCCCGCTGATTCTTTACATTGGCGAAATCTACATGCGGCAGCATGATGCGTACACGAACCAGGTCATTCGCCATCTCGAAGACAGCCAGTTAGAGGTTGTGCGCGATCCGATCACGGACTGGCTGCTGTACGTCAACCAGATGAACGTGCGGAACAACAAGCGCGACGTGGGTCTGGGCCTGCGTTCGTTCGACCTCGGTCGGGCCTGGCGTTCGGTCGGGCAACTGGGCAAATCGGTGCTGAAGTCACGCTACATGAACCACGTGGCCGAGAAGGTCGCCGAGCCGTTCCACGAGGTGCTCGAAGGCCGGCACGTGCTGCCTCACCCGATGGAGATCATCGAGAAGCTCGAACGCGAGCACGAGGGACACGGGAACATCGAAGGCGAATCGCCCTTGAGCACGGGCATCGCGTACTACTTCATGCACGATCTGATCCAGCCGCATGGTGACGCCTACATTTCGGGCATCTTCCACGTCGGGCCGTTCACGTGTATGCAGGAGGGCGTCGCGACCGCCAAGATCGAGGCCATGATGAAGGAGTTCCGCAAGAAGAACCCCGATCTCGTGTTCCCGATCATCCACGCGTTCTTCGGTGATTCGCCCAATGCGAACCTCGCGGCCGAGATCGCCGTCTTCCGGGAGCAGTGCTATCAGAAGCGCGAACTGCTGCGCGGCACGCATGCCGGCACGGGGGCGACCACGCACGAGATTCGCAGCTATCCGACGAACCGGGCGGGCTCCGATACGAGGACGTCCAGCGCCCAGCGCTGATCGTCAGTGGGTGGCAGCCTCAAGCGCAGCTTGGGGATGGTTCCCTATGGCCTCATTGCGCCGCTTTGGCGTTCGTGATCTTCAGCACGATCGGATTGGGCCACTTGGAGTTGTTGTAGATCCGCTGGGCTCGCACCACGGAGACGTGTAGCCCATCCGCTTCCTGGCTCCATCGCGCTTCCGGGTTGGCGTTCACGTCGTACTCCAGGACGCGGCCCGTCTGGCCCAGCACGGAAACGGTCGTCTTCTCCGTCGCCTTCACACTCTTCAGCGTGAACTCCTTGCGGTCGCCTTTCTTCCAGTCGGGCAGCTTCGTGAGAAACGCATAGACCGTGTCGGCGTCCTTGGCCTTGGTGAACCAGATGTTCCCTTCTCGAATCACGTGCCAGGGGCGAATCTCGTAGATGGACTCACGGTTGATGAACTGCCAGAGCGCCAGCTCGCGAATACGTCGCTCCTGCTCGAACGGGATCGAGCCATCCGGTTCCGGCCCGAGGTTCAGCAGGAAGTTTCCGCCTTTGGCGCGGATCTCGATGAGCATCTCGATCAGCTTCGTCCCGGACTTGTAGTCCTCGTTGGTCGGTTTGTACTGCCACTGCGTACCCAACGTGTAGCAGGCTTCCCACGGGCCTGGCATGGGCTCATCCGGCATGTTCTGCTCGGGCGTCTTCATCTCACCCCGCGTGATGATCAGGTCGGGCTGGAGCTCCCACGCCAGTTCCTTCAGCTCGTCGGGCTCGCCATCGATGAACAGCACGTCAATCGGCCCATACTTCGTCAGCAACTCGCGGAGCTGGGCCTTGTTGTGCGCCATCAACTCGGGATTGTTGGTGGGCAGGGCCTCCGGCCTCTTGCGGCTGATGTCTTTGCCCTGCGTGTGGAGCATCCAGAAATCATCGGGCGAGAAATACACGCCGACACCGATGTGGAACTTGCGAAGGCTCTGGAAGAGCTGCTTGGTGATGTCCTCGCGGTAGGGCGTGTGGCGGATGTTGAAATCCGTCGTCCGCGTATGGAACATGCAGAACCCGCTGTGATGCTTCGTCGTGAAGACCACGTACTTCATGCCCGCCAGCTTGGCGAGCCTGGCCCATTCATCCGGATCGAACCGCTCGGGATAGAACGTTCGTGGCAGCTCGAGGATGAACCGGTCGAGATAGTCCTGCGAGGCGCCGACCATCGAGTGGCTGATCACCGAGCCCAACTGTGAGTCCACGCTCCAGTGTACGAACATGCCCAGCCCCTGGTCCATGAACCACTCCACCCGCTCGGGCTTGTTGGCCGCACCAGCAGCGGCAACCATCGAAAGCAACACGAACAGCGTTCCAACGAATCGACGAATCATCATTACTGTCACCTCAATACTCAGATCCGGATCATGAAATACGAAGCCACATCAAAGCAGGAATCCCTTCGTTCGCCAAGTCTCCATTTTCCGTCCGCAGGAAGTGCACCAGCTTGGGCGGTCTTAGCGTGGCTGGTACGGGCAGTGTACGCACGGTCCCTGCGGCGGCTGCCTAAGTTGCTCTTTCCGCTGTTGCACGCGGAGCCTGGCGTTTTCATACCGCCGTTTCTCTTCATCCGTCTCCGGTAGGATCGCGGGAGCGGCGGTCGGCTTCTTGTTCTTGTCGAGTGCGACGAGCGTCAGGTGAGCGGTGGTGGCCACCTGGCTGGCGCCGGTGTAGGGGTCTTCTCGCGTCACGCGGACACCCACTTCCATCGACGACCGGCTGACATAGTTGACCGCCGCTTCGAGCAGGACGTGATCGCCGATGCGGACGGGTGCCTTGAAGGCGAGCGAATCGATGCCCGCCGTGACCACCTCCGTGCCGCAATGCCGCTCGGCGGCCATGGCCGCGACCATGTCGATCCAGCCCATAATGGCGCCGCCGAACGCAGTCCCCTGCGGATTCGCCTGTTGCGGCATCACCAGATATCGCGTCACCACCGCACTCTCACTCGGCGTCTTCCCTTTTGTATCCGTCATAGTCACCACCATCGTATGG
>CAVSCO010000019.1:0-22850 GCA_963726475.1 uncultured Phycisphaerae bacterium
AATCGCGCCAGCCAGACGGAGGGATTCTCTCTGCGATTCTGGGCGAGCGTCGCCACCGAAAGAACCGGGATGCGCGGATAGACACGGTGAATCTCCTCGACAATCCGTTGCCGCAGAACATCTACCACTCCTTCGTTCGCGGCGTGCAGATAGAAATATGGAACCGACTCATCCAATCCGGTTGGGGCGTACATCTGGGCGTAGACCTGGTCGTTCTCGATTCCCGGCAGGCGGGCGACGATCCCGACTACCCGGTAGGGACCGGCATCGAGATGACGGTACATACCCCACTGGATGAGACAATCGAGAGCGTTTCCGTCCGGACGAAGTTTGCGGGCCAAAGACTCGTCAATGATCGCGACCTTCTCCGCATCCGGGACATAGTCCACCGATTGAAGAGTCGCCCCTTCAGCAAGGGGATATCCATCGCTCCGAAGAAGTCCCGGCCTGCGACGACCTTGGCGCCTCCGGGCGCAAGCGACCTGCTTCCCTTGTTTTCATCCGAGCCCGGCCGATATTCGCCAATATCGACATGCCCGCCGCCTCCGTAAAACGATCTCGTTGAAGTTCCCAAGGACCGGACCTCCCGGCAGGGACGCCAAGTGATCGGCCAATATCCCACAGACCTGAACGCTCTGAGCCTGGTCATATCCGGCCGAAACCAGATCGATCTCCACGAGCAATTTGTCGGTCATGCGGAAACGCGGGTCCGGCCGCAGTGATTTGCATAGCACTTCGCATCAGCAGTGCGGCGCTGAGCACCAAGACCATGGCCAAAGCGATCTGGCCCACGACCGAGCAAATCGCTCCGCCTTCTCCGGAAGGCCTCCCACACGTTGGCCGCCGGGGACCTTCATCTCGCCGGCAATGTCACGCTTGGACAGCCACAGAGCAGGTTCCGGAGTCCGAACAGCAACGTGGCGATCAGGCAAAAACCCAGCGTGACCATCAGAACACGAACGTTCAAACCGACTTGGAGGACTCGGAGCACCATCTCTGCGGCGGTGGCAACCCAGGCATTGAGAATTCGCATGCCGCAGACAGCCAGCAGAACGCCAGAGACCCCTCCCAGCAGCGCCAGCAGCAGGACTCGACGAGCAACTGCCGGATGATCCGCCAGCGGCCCCCGCCCAGGGCCAAGCGAACGGCGATCTCGCGATGGCGCGACGGTCCCTTGCACGATCAGCATGTTCGCCAGATTCAGGCAGGCGATCACCAGGATGATCGCGGAGGCCGCCATCAGGACCAGGCTGAACGTGGTAACAATCAGATGCGTCTCCCGCGATGTCCCTTCGATCGCGAACCGGCCCGGCGGACAAAGATCAACCGAAGCACGTTCGCTCCATCGTTTGGGATTCTCCTGTTCGGAAGCGCGGGACCAAAGGCTGCAATTGGGCCTGGGCGACCGGCATCGTCACCCCCGGTTTGAGTCGTCCCACAACATCAAGCACGGACGGGATAGTCTCGGTTCTCCCGCGGACGTGTCCACCCGGTAGCTCCCCAGCGACAACCAGAGATCCGGACCGGCCAATGTCGACGCCGAAGAAGCCTTCCGGCGCCACACCGACAACCTGGCAGCGGTGGCCGTTGACGTTCACGAACTCGCCGACGAGGTCCGGATCGCTGCCCAGTCGCTGCCAGAGGCGATGGCTCACGACCAGCGACCAGAGGGCCGCCTTGCCGCTCTTCCTCGGGCAGAAAGCCACGTCCCAGGACCGGCGCGACTCCCAGAACAGAGAAGTAGTTTGCCGAAACGTAGTCGCCTCGGTACTCGCCTGGCCAAACCCTCATACATCAACGTGCGCCGCCGAGTCACTGCCCTGGGCCAGACAATCGCTGAAGGCCAATCCGCTATCACGGAAAGCCTGGTACTCGGGATGGCCAAACCAAGCCCACTGGTCGCCCGAGATGCCGCAATACGCCAACTGCTCGGGGTCTTTCACGTTCGCGGGCGCAGGAGCAGCAGCGTCGGAGATGCTGAACATGATCGTATTGGCCCCGATGCCGATGGCCAGCGTCACCAGCGCAATGGCCGTGAAGCCTCGATTCTTCACCAGCATCCGCAAGCCGTATCGGATATCCTGCCAAAGCGTTGTCATTTTATGACTCCAGTCATCAGTTCTCAGTTCAGAGTGCAGTTCGTCAGCGGTGACGAATCAACTTAGAACTGGCAACTGTGAACCGTCAACTCGTCTCTATTCGTGCCGCAGCGCCTCCATCGGATCGACCTTGGCCGCCCGGCGGGCCGGGATATAGCCAGCCAGCAGCGAAGCAGCCGCACAGCAGGGCCACGGTGACGACGATGCTGACCGGATCGAGCGGACTGATGCCGTAGAGCAGGCTGACCGCAACCCTGCGCCACCCCCAACCCCAGCAGCAGACCCGACCACCAATCCCACGACCGTCAGCACCAAGCCCTCCCGCAGGACCATGCCCATGATGTTTCCCTTCGTGGCCCCCAGGGCCATGCGAATGCCGATCTCCGACGTGCGCGAGGCGACCATGTAGCCCTTAATGGCGTAGATCCCCAGCGCCGCCAGAAACAGGGCCGCCGCTCCGGCAGCGAGTCCCAGCCGGGCGCCGAATCTCGCCAGCCATACGGACGCGTCGTCACGGTACCTGTCGGCGAGCGTGACTGCCGAGAGCATGGGCATATGCGGATCCACCTGATGGATCTCCTGGGAAATCCGCTGTATCAGGGCATTCGCCGATCTCGTGTTCGCGATATGCAGATAGAAATACGGACACAACTGATCCGGCTGGGCGGGCTTGTACATCTGGGCGTGGACCTCCGGGTCCGCTATGCCCGGTACGTTGGCCACGATTCCGACGACCCGGTAAGGATCGGAGTACTCGCTGAAGAACCCCGACTGGATCAGGCAGCCCAGAGCGTTTCCATCGGGGCGAAGCTTGCGTGCCAGCGACTCATCGATAACGGTCACCTTCTCTGCATCCGGGGCGTGGTCAAGTCGATTGAAGAGACGGCCCTGCAAAAGCGGTATTTCCAACGCCGTGAAGTAATCCCGACCTACGTCGGGTGTCGCGGCCCGCCCCGCGATCCGTCTTCTGGTCCCATTGTCTCCCGCACCCGGTGCAACCTCGTAAATCTCCATCGGGCCGCGACCCCCAAAGAAGAATCGCGGCGATGTCCCCAGCGCCTCGATGTCCGGCAGGGATGCCAGGTGGTCTGCCAGCGCTTCGCACGCCTGGATGCTGCGGACCCGGTCATACCCAGCCGAGAGGGGATCGACCTGAACGAGCAGCTTGTCCTCCAGAGGAAATCGCGGATCGGGCCGTGCCCGGTGCAGAGCGCTTCGCGTCAATAGCGTCGCGCCGAGCACCAGCATCACGGCCAGGGCGATCTGGCCCGACCACCGAGAGCCCCCCCGCCTTCGTCGAACGGGACCAAGCACGCTGCCGGCGGCATCCTTCATCTCACTCGCAAGGTCACGCTTGGAGAGCCTTAGAGCGGGCCTCAGCCCAAACAGCAGCGTGGCAATCACACAAAAGCCAAGAGTCGCCGCCAGGACGCGCAGATTGAGACTGGGGCGAAGGGCCTGAAACTCCGGATCGTCGCGCCGCCGCAACCCAGACGTTAAGAATGCGGGTCCCCCAGAAGGCGAGCACAAAACCGAGAATCCCCCCCAACAGCGCCAACAGCAGAGACTCGACGAACAACTGCCGGATGATCCGCCAGCGGCCCCCGCCGATTGCCATACGGATGGCGATCTCACGGTGGCGCGAGGCCCCCTGGACGATGAGCATATTCGCAAGATTCAAACAGGCAATCAGCAGGATGATCGCCGAAACCGCCATCAAGATCGCACTGAATATGGCCATCGCGAGACGTTCATCCTCAGGATCACTGTCTATCGTGAACCGGCCAGGCGGGCGTAGGGCAAGAGTGGAACGGGCCCGCCACTGCCTTGAATACTCCTGTTTGAAACGCGGGACCAACGATTGTAGTTGGGCCTGGGCCACTGACATATTCACACCGGGCTTCAGTCGCCCTACGAGATCAAGGCGCGGATAGTCTCGGTCCGGCCCGGCATTCGCCCGTGGCATGTCCCCTCGGGCCAGTCTGGCCACCGGGAGATAGCTCCCCAGCGGCAGCCAGAGATCGGGGCCGATGATCGTGATGCCCGTGAAACCCTCGGGAGCGACGCCCACCACCTGGCAGCGAACGCCATTGGCACTGAGGAACTGACCGACGATATTCGGATCGGCTCCAAGACGCTGCCACATGCGATGCCCCAAAACCACGACCGGGGTACCGCCGACCCGCCCTTCCTCGGGCAGGAAGCCCCTTCCTTGTGCCAGGGTCACCCCCATAAAGGAAAAGTAGTTCGCCGAAACATACGTCGCACGCACCTGTATGACCGAATCCCCACGAACCAGCGTGGTAGGCCTCGGATCATCGCCCTGGGCCATGAGGTCACTGAAGGCCAACCCGCTGTCGCGCACCGTGAGGTAGCCAGAACGACGAAATCCCCCGAAATAGGCGTCCTGGATGGTGCAGAGCGCCAACTGCTCGGGGTCTTTCACCGTCTTCGGACGCAGGAGCAGCAGATCGGAGATGCTGAACATGATCGTATTGGCGCCGATGCCGATCGCCAGCGTGACCAGCGCGATGGCCGTGAAGCCGGGCGACTTGCACAGCATGCGAATCCCATACCGGATGTCTTGCCACAAGGTGTTCATCCGCTTCTCCTATTCGTAGCGCAGCGCGACCATCGGATCGACCTTGGCGGCCCGGCGGGCGGGGATGGCGGTGGCCAGCAGCGACGTCGCGCTGAGTATAACCACGGTGACAACGATGCTCACCAGATCGATGGTACTGATGCCCTGGACCGCGCTGCGAATCACCCGTGTCATAGCGACCGCCAGCAGCGTGCCGACCAGCAGCCCGACAGCCGTCGATATCGCCCCCTGACGAAGCACCAGGGTCAGAATGTCCCGCCTCGTGGCGCCCAGCGCCATGCGGATGCCAATTTCGGGGGTGCGCGAAGCGACCATATGGCTCTTGACGGCATAAAGCCCCAGGCCGGCCAGGAACAGGGCCATGGCCCCGAACATCACGGCCAGTCGGGCCACGACACGCGCGAACAAGACAGTGGGATGATGGCGGTGTCGGTCCGCCAGAGACGCAACCGCAGCGACCGGCAAACGAGGATCGATCTTCCGAATCCGCTCGCCGATCGTTCGCACGAGCATGGCCTCGGCGCCCGGTGCCGCTCGCAGATGGATGGATGCAGCCTCGTGATGGGCTTGAAGTGGCTCATAGAGGACAGGTTGAACCTGGCCATTGCCCCAAGCGCTCCGCAGGTTCGGTACGATTCCGACCACTCGGCAGGGCGACGACAACCCGCCACTGCCATACTGGATGAGACAGCCAAGGGCACTGCCTCCGGCCGGAGTTTGCGGGCCAGAAGCTCATCGATGATCACGACGTCCTCTGCGTCAGGAGCACTGTCGAGAGGGCGAAAGGGCCGGCCTTGCAGAAGCCGAATTCCCATCGCCTCGAAGTAATCGCCGTTCACCTCATACTCGTGAAGTGGCTTCGTCAACAGGCTGCCTGACGCGTCATCTTCGCGGCCCGGCACATACTCGACGACTCTTTCGCGAACCCAGGGCCACCACCCCAGGTCCACGGGAGATTTGCAGGACAGGCCCACAGCCTGAATCTCGGGGAGATCCTTCAATCGCTCGGCCAACGTCTCGCAGGCTTGTTTCGCTTGAGCAATGCTATAGCCTCCCGCGAATGGCTTCACGCTGACGACCACCTTGCCGTCCAGGCCAAAACCGGGTTCGGCCCGGACCGCCCTCAGCGCGGTTCGAGCTAACAGGGTCGCGGTCATGACCAGCGTGACAGACAGCGCCATTTGACAGAGCACCGACAGGCCGCGTGGGACAAAGAATCGTCTTCTTCGCGTCCCGTCAAACACGCCTCGGCCGGATTCCTTCAGGTCACCCACCAGATCGCGTCCCGATAGGCGCAACGCCGGTCGCAGGCCAAAGAGCATGGTGGCAATCAGGCAGAAACCTAAGGTGGCCGCCAGGACGCGAATGTCGATCGCGATGCCGGAGGCGATGGCCGAGCCCACGAACATGGGGAGCCGGCCCATCGCTGCCCACAGTCTGAGAACCCGGACGCCCCAGAGGGCTACGCCCACCGCCAGGATGCCACCGAATATGGCCAGGAGAAGCGATTCGATCAGTAACTGCCGCACGATCCTCGGGCGCCCGCCTCCGATAGCCGCACGGATGGCGATTTCCCGCTGGCGTCCCTGCCCCTGAACGACGATCATGTTCGCCAGGTTCAAACAGGCAATGAGCAGGACGACCCCGGAGATTCCCATCAAACCCAGGCCAATACGATCCAACACGGGCCTGTCATTATCACCAGCGCTGCGTTGAGTCTGGGCAACGGGCGGAGCTGAAACATGGCGCCCTGTTTCTCCCACCTGTTCCCCCACCGGGGATACATCTGCTTCAGACGTGGGAGCACTGATTGCAGCCGTGCTTGGGCCTCCGATACACTCACGCCGGGTTTGAGTCGTCCCACAACGGCCATTGGCGGATAGTACCAGCTTTCATCCGGCTTCTCCGGCTTCTCTTGATAGTATCTGTACACCAGACCGCCCGTCCCCAGAGGCAACCAGACGTCGGGGCCGACGACGGCGGTGCCGGTGAACGTCTTGGGTGCCACGCCAATGATTCTACAGAGCGTGCCATTGATACGCACATATTGGCCCACGATCTCGGGCTCCGCCCCCAGGCGCCGCCAGGTTCGGTAGCTCAGGACCACCACCGGCTCGGCACCGCCCAGTTCCTCCTCAGGTAAGAACGTCCGCCCATAGATGGGGGCTGCCCCCAGAGCGCTGAAGTAGTTGGCTGAGACGAACAGCGCCGCCACAGGCATGACGCTGGCGCCTCTGACCAGAGTCTCGGGTACTCCGGCGTAATAACTGTGGGCGATGAGATCACTGAACACCGGATTATTGTCACGCAGGTCGACATAGCCTCCATGAGGGAGGACACTGAACCTGCCAATCGCGCAGCGCACCAATCGGTCGGGGTCTTTGATGGGCAGCGGTCGAAACAGCAGCGTATTGACCACACTGAACATGATCGTGTTGGCCCCGATACCGATCGCCAGCGTGATCAATGCGATGGCCGTAAAGCCGGGCTTCTTGCGCAACATGCGAAAGCCATACCGAATGTCTTGCCAGAATGACGCCATTACTTGCCCCCAGACGTGTCTGTGTTATCCTGCTCTCTTCGACCGACCTCGCTTTCGTCCACGATGCGTCCATCGAAGAGATGAATGGTACGCTGGGCATAGCATGCGTATCGCGGATCGTGCGTGACCATGCAAATGGTGGTGCCCTCGCGGTGAAGCTCGGCCAGCATCCCCATCACCGCCCGACCGCTGTTGGAATCGAGATTTCCTGTCGGCTCATCGGCCAGCAAGATCGAAGGCCGGCCGACCACGGCGCGCGCGGCCGCCACCCGCTGCTGCTGCCCACCGGAAAGTTGGGCGGGGTAGTGTTTCGTACGATGTGACATACCTACGCGATCCAGTGCCTCCTGCACCCATTCTCTTCGCTGCGATGATGGGAGCCGGCGGTACGCCAGAGGTAATTCGACGTTCTGGAAGACCGTCAGATCGCCGATCAGGTTGAAGCTCTGGAAGATGAACCCCACCTCTCGGTTGCGGATGCGGGCCCGCTCGGTTGGCGTGAGAGCCGCCACAGGCTGACCGTCGAGCCAGTAATCGCCTTCACTGGGTGAATCGAGCAATCCCAGAATGGCCATCAAAGTCGACTTGCCACAACCGGAAGGCCCCGAAATCGCGACATACTCGGCCCGTCCCACAGACAGGTGAATCCCTGCCAGGGCATGCGTCTCCACTTCTTCCGTCACAAAGACTCGATGGAGATTCTCCGCTCGTATCAAGGCGTCTTTCGCTTTGCTCACGCCTGCATCCCACCTTCTAACGCTCTGGGTCCAGCCCGACAGACCCACCGAAAACCTGATCCTCCGCAGGTTATGACGGTTTCGTCCGCGAGATGTTACCGCCGAATGTGGCTTTTCCCAGAGGTTTGTGCCGCGAAGAACGAATACGGGGCAGCCATTGCGGACCGCCCCGTCTGTTCGTTGCACCCGATTGACTCCCTCAAGCCCCGGATCAGGGCCCGCGCTACCACCCCTTCAGGTACCTCAAGTGCATCGGCGACAACTGGCGGCTTCCCCCTCGTGGGCCCTGGAAGGAGTGGAGACGCCGAGCATAGTGGTATTCCTCTGGCAAGAGCGTCCGTCGGATCGAGAAACAGGCCGGGGACATATCCCTCTCCAGACGCGTACGCCTGCTCCATCTTGGTCAGGGTCGGAAGACAGTACGTCCAGCCGGCCATTTCGGCCTGGGCAATCAGCCATTGTGTCGGCTCCAGAGCACTGTTGTAGTCCCGGCTCCATCGCGCACTCAACAGCAAGATCAGATCGGAGACCCGTACATAATCCCTCCAGGCAGGGACACCGCCCTGGGCAACCGCACGTTTGATCTGCTCGAATTGCGCCATCCGAAGTTCAGTCAACAACCCCGGATAGATGGGATTGTTGATCCGCTCGTTCGGATCGACATGGTGGATCCACCCCACTTCGGTCGTTGCGATCGACTCGATAAGCTGGTCAGTCACCGCCATGTCCTCCGGTGCCTGCTCGTGAGCAATCTCCGTCACCACGCGGGCAGCATGGGCATAGGGATACGAGATTTCCGACAAGCACCCGCCCAGGGCCCAGAATCGTTCCCGCAAAGCGATCCCAGTTGCGACGAGGCCCTCCACGTCGAGTTGATCGATGCCCAGCTTATCGACCAGTTCTTCGCACAGCCTTCCGTTCACTTCGTCGTACGCAGGCCACGCCGCCATAAACTCATCCTGCGCCTGCCATAGCTCATCAGCACTCGTCACCCGCAGCAGTCCTTCCGTTGGCGATTGATAGACCGTCGTTCCTTTCTCCGTGACGAATTCGAAGCTCTCAGGACGAGGCCCTGTGCTTTCGATTTTCCGCACGCGATAGACATAAGTGTCGATACTCCTGATGTTCTCCAACACCGACGCCCAGGCAACGTGAGACGTGCCGGCGAAGAAATGCAGACCGAGCAATGTCACCAACAGTAGCGCCGCTGCTATGGCCAATCTGGCTATTGGACTTCTCATGGTTCTTCTCCATATCATTGGTCGACTTGCGGCCGAGGGATTCTCACTTACTTCCTTCAGTCGTCCCAGCGTGCGGCCCAGTATGCGTTGGTCCACGTGCGGGTCGATGTGCATATCCAACTCGCGAACCATGTTCTTGATGTCGCGTTCAGGTTTTATGACTGCTATCTCCATTGAGCAAGCCTCTGAGCTTGTTCATGCCGTACCGATACCGGTTCATCACTGTGTTGGGTGAGAATCCTTGCGTTTTGCCGATAGCCCGCAGGGACAGCCCGCTGTACATGTGCAGCATCAGGATCTCCCGTTGTTCGTAGGGCAACTGATCCAATGCTTCGGCAAGCCGGCCAAGCTGTTCGTTGCAAGTGAACTGCTCGCTCGGCTCCGCACAAATCAGCGTCTGCCTTTGACGGTGACGGTTTGACAACCGCCTTCAGGGGGACGGGACAGAAATGTGCCGTGATCGGCTTCACACGGCTGATCCCGAGGAGTGAATCAGACACCGCATTTTTCCGCACAACATTTAGAACATGCCGGGTGGCAAGGCGTATGAGGCGGAACATGCGATGGAACGCCTTGTGAGGTGGATGCCGATGGCTGCAACTAAGGTCCGATATGACATCACAGACGATACAGAGTTCCACAGTGAGCATCTCTGCTATATCGTAGCGCAGGGAATGCACCTGGCGGATGACGTCGCATACCAGGCCTTGATCGAGACGCCCAAGTTTCGGTGCAGCCACTGTGGACGAACGGCTAAGAGTCGCCGCAACCTCTGTGTCCCGGCTGACTTACAGCGGTCATCGCGTGATCCGTAAAGGCAGGCATCCAGCACAACCTCGCTTCGGAGATCCCTGATCAGTGGCCGTTCCCCGACATGCGCCCCTCGAAAGACCGGAGAGGCTCGAAGGGGATCGGGGGTCAAACACCTCTTTCTTTGGTGGCTAAATCCTCATTTATTAGCTTGCACCTCGTCAACGCTTCGCCCATAATGACCGTGTTGAAGCGGGTTCGCCGCCCCCGATCCGGGTCTTGCCAAGAGCGGTCGACGCATTGAAGGCTCGGTCAGGTCAGCTGTGCCGGAGGGACGTGCCGAATTGGGGATGGCCGATGCTCGGTGTTAGAGTGCAGGTCTCAGGGCAGATATGGGTTCAGTCGGTATCGAGCCGGCCGAACGCGGCTGTTCTCAGCAGCAGTTGTCGTTGCGCTGTTTGCCCGACGATGGGAGACGACACGATGTCGGAGATTCGTCATCGCCCTGTTGGCATGGCATCGGATGCGGCGATTGCCCTGCGTACACCGACGACGTGGAACGGATGCATTTGGGCCCGGCACCACCGATGCATCTATTGGTGATCTTGGAGCACTGATGGAGACACTTTGCTTCGTCCGATTGGGTTTTGAAGCGCGGCACCGCGATACGAAGTCCAGGGCAACTTTTGATTGCCAAGGGGAGTAAGCATGAAAGCGATCCGAACCAAGACCGGTATTCTCGTGATCGTCTCATTTGCGATGATTGCGTTTAGCCTCTCGTTCATTCTGTCCAGGCTGCCCGGAGACAGCCACTGGCAGCGTTATCGCGTTGAACACCCCGAGAAGGCCATTCAGGCCAACTTGAAGCAGGTCGTCCTCGCTGCCGCCTTCTATCTGGGACGCCATGACGTCAATGAAGTCACCTACGAGGACCTCCTTCACAGTGGACAACTCATCGAGCAGCCCATCGAGCCGGTGCTGGGGGAAGACTACCACACGATTCGCCTCTCACCGACCGATACCAAGGTGGAAGTCGTAACAAAGGACGGCAAAACCATCACCTATGAATTCGGGACGCTTGGCGCCGGTCGGATGAATCCGGGCTCTTTCGTCCCGTCCACATTTCACGGGGACGTGAATCGAGCCAACGGTGGAACATGAAACGCTGCGACTGGTGCACATCCAATTCTCTCTATCAGGCCTACCACGACGAGGAATGGGGCGTTCCGGCCCATGATGAGCGCAGACTATTCGAGATGCTGGTTCTCGAAGGCGCTCAAGCCGGACTGAGCTGGCTGACCATCTTGAAGAAACGGGAAGCCTACCGCAAGGCGTTCGACGGCTTTGACGTCCAGACCGTGGCCGGCTATGGTCCGCAGCAGATCCAACGCCTGCTGAACGACGCCGGCATTGTCAGGAATCGCCTCAAGATCGAATCCGCCGTTCGAAACGCCCGAGCCTTTCTGGACGTTCAGTCCGAATTCGGTTCGTTCGACACCTTCATCTGGCAATTCGTTGATTCAAAGCCCAAGCAGAATGCCTGGACATCCTTGTCCCAGATCCCGGCGCGTACCGAAGAATCTGATGCAATGAGTAGAGAACTCAAGAAACGTGGCTTCAATTTCGTCGGCTCCACGATATGCTATGCCTATATGCAAACGATCGGAATGGTCAACGATCACGTGACTGACTGCTTTCGATATGATGAAGTGGCGCGGCTCGCCCACCCAGATTCCTGAGAGCGGTCAGCGAGCGCGGTGGTACTTATGCCGACGATACGATCTTTCAGTGACGTCACGGAACGGCTGCAGGCCAACTGGGACGGCTATCTCACCCGCTATTGGGTATTTCTGGTCCTGTTGGCCCTGGCCGCGATCGCAGATATGCTCTCGACCGTCTTCTTCATGATCATCGACGGGCCCGAGGCCGAGGGCCACCCTGTCATCCGCCTGCTCTCGATCGTGCTGGGGCCGGTGTCTGGTCCCATCATCGGCAAGTGCGGCCAGTTCGCGGCGGCCATCGTATTGACGGTCTTCCTGCGCCGCTGGGCGATCTACATCTTCATTACCGCCATCATGCTCTACGCCTGGGCGGCCGTGTACAATATCGTGGCAACCCCGCTTCTGCTGCCAGGCTTCTGACAACCGGCATGCTTCTCGGTCACGATTTCGACCGGGCCGGATCGCGGGGACCGACGGTCGTTACGTCAATCGGCTCGAAGCCCATTTCCAACGCGGGTGATTCGGGCCGGAGGCGGAAATCGTAATGATCCGGATCGACAAAGAGCGGGTCGGCGTAAACTGAGTGCGTGTCCTTGCCCGCCTCGTGCCACTTGTCCCAGGTCATCCCGTTGAACTCCACCTTATCGAGTGAAAGCGTCGGGTTGTAGTAGACATTCCAATCCATGTCGAACGTGCTCGTCGTTTCGCGTGTGCCCCGTTCGCTGTCGGGATGGAAGTAGAACCTATAGGGCTTATCCTTCCAATTGCCGTCGAGCAGCTTGCCTTCCTTCCAATAGACGATGTTGTTCTCGAAGAAAACGCTCTTGTGCGGCTCGACCCGCCCGCGGCAGAGCTGCTGAAACCTGCCGAACGCGAAGATATTGTTCCGAACGGTCACTTCCTTGCAGTAGTGAATGTCGTAACCGGCGAACTTGGTGTTGTAGACGACGTTGTCTTCGATCAGCAGATGTGTGGACCCCTCATCGTTGTAGATGCCCCACCCGCCGTACCGGTTGGCTTCGACGTCGTGGATCAGGTTATTGCGAAGCACCGTTCCGGGGGAGATACCCAGGGTGTAGATGGCACCCATGTCGGAGAGCAAGCCTTGCCCGATATGATGGATGTGATTGAACTCGACGACGTTGTCCCGGCTGATGCTGCGTTGATAGCCCCAGACCCACCCAATCGAAACGCCCGTATACCAGCCATGATGGATGGCGTTGTGAGCGATGAGGTTACCGCTGGTGTTCATCAGGAGCACACCGACGGCCGAAGGGTAGTCCTCCCCGTAGTATTGCAGGACGTTGTCGGTGATGACATTATCACCCGTGCGGTCGAGCGGGTGGTCCTTCTCCGTGCCACCGTTGATTCGGAATCCACCGGCCGCGATATGACTGATCTCGTTGTACGTGAAATGATTGTCCGAGCAGCCCTGGCCGATCTCGAACGCAAACGTCCCGATGTTGGCGATGCGGCAGCGGTCGAACCCGCACTGCCCGGCGCCGGTCAAAGTGATCGCGGCGGGCACGCTGGCCGAGCCCTGCCGGTCGTTCGAATTGCCGGGTGGAAGATGCCAGTTGGTGTACTCGAATGAGAGGCCGTCGAATCCAACGTGCTCGACGTACCGCCGCTGAACCGGCTCGCCTTCGAAACGGATGAACGCCGGAGCGAACGGTGCCACGACTTCGGCACTCTCGAGGTCGTCACCTGGACGTGGAATGACGTACAGAACACCTGTCTTCCGGTTCAAGTACCATTCACCGGGCTCATCGAGTCCTTCGAAGACGTTCTCCACGATGTAGCGGGCTCCGTTCTCGGTGAAATCGTCCGTAAAGACTTTGCCCGCCTTGTGCTTGAACGTTACGAGATTCTTGTCAGTATCAATCGATTGGATCGGCAGATGCGAATCGGTCCAGAAGTGATAGACGATCACTTCGACATCCTCGATATTCGTCCACGTCGGATCGAGGTCCCCCGGTTTGAACTCGAACGACTGGCAGTCCTTGTGGTAGTTCGTCGTCTTGGGGGTGCCCTCGGGACAGGCGGCCACGTGCAGGAAGCCTTCGTTGGGAATTCGAGCCCTTCGGTATTGCCGGCCGTTGACGTAGAGTTGACGAAAGGACCACTGCCCTGCTTTGACCGCAGGAACGTCGGTGGTCCAGACATTATCGCGATTCTTCTTCCAGCCGGCAATCTTCCGCCCCCCGGTAATCACAGGCTGCTCGTTCTCATAAGCCCGGTAGAGAACGGGACAGTCGGCGGTTCCCGAGTCCACCGGTTTCAGAACCAAAGGTTGTGTCAGTGCATAGTGCCCTCCTCGCAGGTAGACCGTCACGGGCGCATCCAGATCGCCACCTTGCTTGAGTTCACGGATGGCATCCCGAGCCCGCTCAAGAGTACGGAAAGGCTGGTCGATATCCGTTCCTTGAGCCGTATCGTCACCCGCCGGTGAGACGAAGAATGTGTGTCCGGATGCGGCATTCGCCCCAGTACAGAGGATCAGAATCGACACGATGGCACACAAAGAGGCAGAGATCGCATAGCGTGCGGTGCGGTGCATGGAAGTTCTCCTTTGTTCCGTTGCATACGGTTGCTATGATGGCGTCCGGCCGGTTCAATCTATGCCGGATATACCTGCAAGGTATATATCACAGCAAGCATTGAACGTCCACCCTGGTTCAAGGAGGCAAAGATGCGTCACAGGGCACCGCGAGCTATTACTTACGTCCTAATTGGCCTGTTGCTGACGGTGCTGTCCGGGATCAGTATGGGCGAGGATAAGAAGATACCGATAGGTGTTGCCTTCGAGAAAGACACCCTCTATCGGTCGGACGGTCGCGGCGACAACTGGTGTATCACCTGGGCGGCCGACGGGTCACAAGTGGCCTCGATGTGCGATGGAAACTGGCTCGGTGGCAAACCGAGTTATCACAACCACTTGTACCGCATCCTCGGAGGCCCCAGCGGCTTCACGCGACAGGATGTCCCGGGCTACCCTCAGTTTGCCTGGGGCACGGGCAGTTGGTTCGGGTACGGCATTCTCGCGGTCGATGGCGTGCTCTACGCGACCATCTCCAAGACACCGAAGAACAGTTGGTCCGGACCGTTCCGAGGAATCAAGCTGCTCAAGTCCCACGACAATGGGGCCACGTGGAATCGCGTCGATCACCAGGGCCACGAGCGAAGGATCGGCCCAGAAGATGAGGCCCGTAACGAGGTCACGCCTGAGGAGATGTTCTTCCTGGAGGAATCCGGGCTGCCCCATCAGGATCGCCAGGCGTATCCGTTCTCGTTCGTCGCGTTCGTTCAGTGCGGGCAGGATAACACCGCCGCCAAGGATGGCTACGTCTACATCTACTCCCCCGAAGGAGCCCACGCCCATAAGCTGTGCCTGGCCCGCGTCCCGAAGGACAAAATCGGCATCCGACGAAACTGGGAGTATTTCGCCAAGTACGGCGAGACCGAACCGGTCTGGACGCCTAATATCGACGAGCGAGGCTATGCGCACGTTTTCCCTGAGAAGACCGTCGACGGCCACTACTTCGGCTGGTATTCCTGGCTTCCCTCGGTCGTCTGGAACGAAGGATTAGGCCTCTATATCATGGTCAACGGGGGGACCTGCACCGGACACGGAATGACCGATTCCGACGCGGACTATTACGATGCCTGGATGCATACCGAGACCGGAAGCCTCGGATTCTGGTACGCCGAGAAGCCCTATGGCCCCTGGCACCGGTTCTATTACACTGACGCCTGGACCGTGGACAATCCGAAGAACCGAACGTATCAGCCCAAACTCTCGCCCAAGTGGATCAGCGCCGATGGTCGGCAGATGATATTGATCTGGTCGGATGCGATGAAGAATGAGGCAGGACGCTCCCACACGGTCAACTACCGGTGGAACCAGATGCGGATCTCAATTCAGACCGAATAACCGAGGGCTGGCAGGCCTTTGCAGCGATACCCCCCGTCGCTTCGGCCCCTTTTCACTTGCGTTTCAAAATCGATTCGCCCATCATGGAGGTAGTTGAGCGATTCTCATGACCGTGGCGTACCTGTCCTTGATAGGAAGGGATACTCGCATGAGGTGTGGTTTCGAAGGTGGGCGGCCAACGAGGGGGTTCACACTGATCGAGCTTCTGGTCGTCATTGCTATCATCGCCGTGCTGCTGAGCATTCTGCTGCCCGCGCTGGGCGTGGTACGCGAGCAGGGCCGCCGCATGGTATGCGGGCAGAACGAGAAGAGCATGGGGCTGGGCCTGTTCGTCTACGCCAATGACAACGATGGCAAGCTGCCCATGAACGAGGTCGACCGCTGGCTGTTCGATGTCTCTTACTGGACCACGGACATTATCATGAGGACGGGCGCCTTCGATCGGCACATCTTCTACTGCCCATCCTGGAAACAGCGTGACAACATCATCTTCTGGCGCTATGGGGAGAACCTCCCTGCCGGAACGCCTGAGAGCTATCTCACACCGGAGCCGAAGGACGAACCGACCCGAAAGAACTTTCATCGGATCATGGGCTACTACTGGATGATCGACTTCAAGGACGGGCGAGGGAACCAGCCAATGAGCCCGGACGGGGTGACCAAGCGGTGGGTCCGGTCGACAACGTCCACGAAGACGAAGGCCACAGACAAGAGCATCCCGCCGGCATCCATGGAACTGATTACCGATGTGACCGCCAGCGATGGCCCGAATCGAGAGACTGCCGACTTCACCCGGGCTCAGGGAGGCTGTCTCACCCGATGGGGAATCTATGACCGAAGCAATCACCTCCGCAATGGCACCAAGGCCTCCGGCGGAAACATCCTCTTCCTGGATGGGCATGTCACCTGGCGGAAATTCCAGGAGATGGAACATCGGTGGTTCTACGAATCGGACGGCAATCCCTGCATGTGGTGGTAACTTCGTGACTATACGTGCGTCTGGCTTTCATCGGTTTCTCCTCGCAATAGCGTTTTGTTTCAGCGCGGTTTCCGTAGCGTCGGCAAGTTGGTATTCCGACGCCGTCTGGTATCAGGTCTTCCCCGAGCGGTTCCGCAATGGCGATCCGACCAATGATCCCACGGCCGCCAGTCTCGAGGGAACCTGGCCCTATTTCGTACCCGACCGATGGCAGGTGGTCCCCTGGACCTCCGACTGGTACGCGTTGCAGCCCTGGGAACAGGCGGACGGCAGAGGGTTCTATGTCAACGCCCAGTTGCGCCGCTACGGGGGCGACTTGCAGGGCCTCATCGACAAACTCGACTACCTCAAGGACCTGGGCGTCAACGCCCTGTATCTGAACCCGGTTTTTGAATCGGCTTCGCTGCATAAGTACGGCGCGACAATGTATCACCACGTGGACAAGCATTTCGGACCCGACCCGAACGGCGATCTGAAGCTATTCGCCACTGAAGACGCAGCGAACCCCGCCACCTGGCAATGGAGTGCGGCCGATCGCCTGTTTCTGAAGCTCATCGCAGAGGTCCACCGACGGGACATGAGGATCGTCATCGATGGGGTCTTCAACCATGTCGGGATTCCGTTCTGGGCCTTCCAGCGGGCCCGAAAGGAAGGTCCCGACAGTCGCTTTGCCAAATGGTTCCGCATCACGCGCTGGGACGATCCGGCGACCCCCACCGATGAATTCGACTATCGCGGATGGGTTGGGATCAAGGATTTGCCCGAATTTCGCAAGGACGAGCACGGGCCGGATCCCGACGTCAAAGCGCATTTCCAGGCCGTGCTGCGACGCTGGATGGACCCGGATGGCGATGGCGATCCATCCGATGGAATCGATGGCTGGCGGCTGGACGTGGCAGCCGAAGTCCCCCTGGCTTTCTGGAAGGAGTTTCGCGGATGGGTCAAGGCGATCAATCCCCAGGCCTATCTGACGGGTGAGATCTGGTGGGACGACTACCAGCAGTGTACGTTCAAGGACGCCCGGCCCTGGTTGGATGGGGCCTTCGATGGCGTGATGAACTATCGCTTTGGCGATGCAGTCTATCAGTTCTTCAACCAGACTGAACCGATTTCGGCGACCGCATTTGCCGGCTTACTGGCGGACCTTCAGCGGGACTATGGCTATGAACGCTGCCTGAGCCTCCAAAACCTTCTTGACTCGCACGACACATCCCGCATCGGCTCGGCCGTCGTCAATCCGACGTATCGACAGGACCACGGGGCCAACCTCCAGAGCAACCGTGACTACGACGTTCGCAAACCGAATGCGGCTGAGAAACGACGCTGGAAGCAAATGGTCGCATTTCAATTCCTTGCCCCCGGTGCGCCGTACGTCTACTATGGTGACGAGGTAGGCATGTGGGGTGCCGACGATCCCGATTGCCGCAAGCCGATGGTCTGGGACGACTTGTCCTATGAGACCGAGCGAGCCCATCCACTGGGCCAGGAGCGTCCGGCCGATACGGTATCGCAGGACAAGGACATGTTGAGTTTCTATCGCACGGTGGTGAAGTGGCGTAATGATTATCGCGTGTTGCGGACCGGAACGTTCAAGGTATTGCTGGCCGATGACGAGCGGCGAATCCTCGCCTTCGAACGTCGGGATTCAAGAATGCACGCCGTTGCCATTTTCAATGCCGGCGACACCCCCTGCACCGTGAACTGGACACAGTTGGGTCTGGAGATGTCAGAATCATGGCAACCTGTCTTCGGTGAGAGGTCACCCGATGGTTCCATCTGTATTGATGGGAGAGGGTATGTCTGGTACGTTCGATAGAATAGAAGGGAGTAGGTAGTTGAAACGCAGGGAATTCCTCAAGGCAAGCATTCCAACGGCAGCCCTCATGCACGGGGGCTGGGGTAGTCTTCTCCTCTATGGCGAAGAAGCTGCGGCGAAGAATACGGCGTTTGATGCGTACGACGTTGTGATCATCGGGGGGACTTTGACCGGCTGTTTTGCCGCTTTGCACGCGGCACGCAAGGGCCTGCGGGTCTTGTTGATCGAACGCCGGACGTTTCTGGCAACGGAGATCACGGCGACGCTGCGACCGTGGCTGAACCGCAAGGGGTTCGAGACGTTTGGCGAGGAGATGAAAGAGCTGTTCATGCCGCGGGCAGAGCAGCCTGAAGTAGGCGTACCCTTTGAACCGCAGAATCCGGACAACGGCTTCGGCAGCGACGTCCCCCTCTTCTGTGGCTCGGTCAAGAAGCAATTCATGGCGGCCTCGCAGAAGGCAGGCGTTCAGGTGCTGCTGATGACCGGCGTATGGGGCGTGCTGGCCGACGAGCAGAAGAAGACCGCATCGGGCCTGGCGCTGGCCAACAAGTTCGGCCTGCAACTGGTGCGATGCAAAAGTATCATCGACACGACCAACCGCCGCCCTGCCGGTCGGAACGCTTATTCGTTTTCACTGGAGCTGTACGGCGTAACCGACAATGCAACCCGTGAGGTTGCTGTCCCACCGTCCCTCGGCCTGTTGGATGACAGTGTTCGCGTGCATCGAGGTAAGCGCCGACCCGGGCAGTGCTTTGTGGAGTTCCGCTTTGACGCGACGTCGGAAGAGGCGGAGCACGAGGCAAGATTGAAGACTGAGGGTCTTTGCCGCCTATTTGACCGAACATGACGCGGCTTTCAGCAAGGCGCGTCTGGCCCAGATGGCCTGGGAGACACTGAACCCGGAGAAGCGACCGGCTCGTCGCAAAGTCTATCACAACTATGTCTCCCAGGGCTGCGCCGATTCAAGCGAGTTGAGTTGCCAGGATATCCTGGAGATCGGCCAGCGAGCCAAATCGCTGGTTCAGGACTTGCCGATCGACGAGAGCATCGGCAATCAAGCGCAGTTCATCTACCACGATTCCGGGCAGATACCTTTGGATCAGTGTGAGATCACGGGAATTGACGACATTCGGTTGAACTATGCCATCCAGCACCTGGCATTGGACTATGAGAAACACCTGCCGGCCGGCTCTCAAAGCGACGTTGTCGTCGCCGGTGGAGGTACGGCCGGAGCGATGGCAGCCATCGGCGCAATCGAGAAGGAGGCGGACGTTACAACGGTGGAGTACTTCCCCGAGTTGGGGGGAACCAAGACGCTTGGCGGGGTGATGGGCTACTACTGGGGATACAAGGACACCGCACTGTTCGATCGGATTGAGCGGGCCGTCAAGGAACAGGGCAAGGTGCTGGGAGCGGCAGCGTCCCGCGTGGCGATGATGTTCTATCTGCGGAAGCAGGTGACTCAGGACAGTGGCAAGCTGCTGACCAACAGTATCGTCTGCGGCGTGACAAAGGACCGGGATCGAGTCACGGGCCTCATCGTGGAGAGAGACGGAACGCTGACCATCCTCAAAGGCAAAGTCATTGTCGACGCGACAGGCGACGGCGACGTCGCGGTCTTCGCCGGGGCCGGGTGGGAGTCAGGCGATCGGCGGATGAAGGCGACGCAGAACTACAGCCAATGGGACATCAACCCCGGAGGAAAGGCTTGGGCGGATTCGTCCACGAACCGGGACTATGACATCCTGATGAACCAGTACCAGTCCGAGTTGCAGAGGGGCTACCGGCTCACGCACGGGCAATCGCACCATTACGATTTCATGCCTATGCTGACGGTGCGGGAGTCACGACGGATCATCGGGGAGTACACCATCACGCTGAAGGACGTGATTGGAGACAAGCATCACGCAGACACGATTTGCCTGGCCTACTCGGATTACGACCCCCATCACTTCGGCGATACGACGCCGACCCGGGTGGGATGCCTGCTGCCTCACGGCACCTCAGCAGTTGTCGAGATCCCGTATCGCGCTTTGCTGCCCAAGGACGTTCGGGGGCTTTTGGTTTCAGCTAAGGCCATTTCACAGACACACAATGCCCTGCAGTTAACTCGGATGTCCTTCGACATCATGACACAGGGATACGTCACGGGCTGGATCGCAGCGATGGCAGCTCGGGAGGAAACGGACCTGCGAGATTTCAATGTCGACTCCATCCGGCCATCGCTGGTGGAGTTGCGAATCCTGCGGGCGCCACGACCAGAGAAACCCACTGGCACACAACAGCGTCTCGACCAACTCGTGGCGGGAGGGCCCGATAGCCTGATATGCGTGCTTGCATTGCCCCGTGAGGAGGTCGAGCCTGTGCTTGTCGAGCGTTTGCGGCAGAGCAAAGACGACGGCGCATCGCTCCGCTTGGCAAAGGCGCTGGCCTGGTTTGGAAACCCGATTGGCAACCCGCTTATCATGCGCGAGATGGAAACGCTATACGCCGCAGAGCAGGCCGGCGGTGCGCTGCCCTGGGAATACTATCGTAAGGACAAAGAGACCGACTACTGGACGATCAACCAGGACATTGCCCTGCTCGCGATGAGCGGCGACCGAGCGGTGTTGCCGGCTATCCTGGCGATCGCCGACTCGCTGAAGTTGAACAATCCGCCCGTCAGACAAGAGACAACATACAATCGAGGCAGGATTGATCTGACTCTGGTCCCTTATTACAATCGCATCATCAACGTATGTTTTGCGATCGAATTGATGCCCGACGGGCGGGCCATCCGTACGCTGAAGAGATTTCTGGACGATCCCTACATTCAGGGACATGTCACGGAAACGCCTGAGCAGGCAGGCACTAGGGTATACGGAGGGATTCTGGAAAGCCGGCTCGCGGCGACGCTGGCGCGCTGCGGCGACAAATGGGGCTTGGATGTACTGGTCGATTACATCGACGACGTGCACTATCTGCTGGCTCATTATGCACGACAGGAACTCAGTGCGATTGTCGAGAAGGACTGTGGCTACAATCGGCAGGAATGGGCCAAACACATTGCAGGCCTGACATTTCCAAGGCCACCACGTCCGCGTCGGGCCGATAGCATCGAATGGTAAGAGGGTAAGACTATGACCGTACGTCACCGTGTATTGATCTGCTTGTTGGCCGTCATGGCAACGTTGCTGGGCTCGGCCGCTCCTTTGCACGCCGACGCATTGCTGGAAGGGTTTCATAATCCCCCGTTGCCCGCTCGACCGTCGGTCTATTGGGCGTGGGTCAACGGCCTGACGAACAAGGAACGAATGACGACCGAGCTGGAGGAGATGAAGGCGAAGGGCATCGGAGGCGTGTACATCTTCGATATCGGGGCACAGGACCCCAAGGGGATCGTGCCGAAAGGCCCGGCGTTCATGGGGCCTGAATCACTCGACGCCATAGGCCATACCGTTCGCGAAGCGACGAGGCTTGGAATGGAAGTCGGCCTGGTCACGTCGAGCAGTTGGAATTGCGGCGGGCCCTGGATCCCGCCTCGATACGCCAGTATGGGCCTCTATCACCAGCAGATCGCCGTGACGGGACCGACCCGTCTGGACACTCCCCTTCCCCTGCCGTCCTTGCCGGCCAGAGCGCCGCGCGACGCCGATGGCAAGCCGGCGTATCTGAAGAACGTCGCGATCCTGGCCATCCCGGCGCCGAAGCGACTGGCCGGGCATGAGTTCGTCTTCGAACTGGCCCCGCCCGGAACGCACACCATCGATCGCGTGGTTCTCTACAACACGCTCAGTGGCGACGAGAAGCGATACGGCCCGATGCATCTGTTCGCCAAGGACTTTGTCGTCTACGCCTCGGCCGACAGTGCTGAGCCAGACAGCCTCCAAGAGATCGTGCGCGGCATCGCTCGAACCGAACACAGACGCTCAGACGTTCCGCTTCGATCCGATCCAGGCGCGATTCGTCAAGCTCGTCATCCTGTCGAGCTACAATCCCAAGTTCGACCGGGTTCAGTTGGGCGAATTCGAAGTCTACTCTACGGATGGCATCAATGTAGCCAACGCCTACAACCCCGACGGCAGCAAGACCGCTGCGAGCCTGCTCCATAGCAGTTCCGCGCTCGGGACCGAGACCGAGCAGAACTGGACGGCTGCCAACATTCATGACGGCGTCAAATCCGGCCCGGCAGGAAGCTGGTCGTCGGCCGGACCGCCACCGCTGATTCTCGAAAGCCCGGATGTCGTGGTTGACGTGACAGATCGCGTCGATGCGGATGGCCGGCTTGACTGGGACATTCCGGCGGGCAAGTGGATCATCATGCGATTCGTTTGCGCCAACACGGGGCTGTCGCTGAGATTGCCAAGTCCTAAATCAGGCGGGCTCGCCATCGATCACTTCAGCGCCGAGGCAACGAAGTTCCATTTCCAGTATCTGCTCGACAAGCTGC
>CAVSCO010000020.1:0-33898 GCA_963726475.1 uncultured Phycisphaerae bacterium
CCAGACGAGGCTATGCTGGTTATGAAACGCTTCGACGATGTCCAGGGCTCGGTCGATCACCACCTTGTATCGCAATCCTGATCCCGTGTTGACCCACGCGATTCGTGTGCCTTTGGCGGGGCCGTTGTCGAGAACCGAGGTCTCGATTCCGCCTACCTGGGCGGGGTTGCCCACCTTGTCCTGCCAGTCGAGAGACGCCTTCTTTGCTGCCATGTCCGTTTACTCCCGGTCAATCCATCGCCTTGCGCAGGGCTTCGAAGCTATCGAAGCTCCTTGGGGTCTGCAAAACGCGGAGCATCTTGTCATATGGTTTGATATTGCCATAGCGGTCGTCGAGCGGGGCCTTGATGAACAACGACGCGAACAGGTTGCCCGCCTGCACGGCCTGCTCGAAGTCGATGGTGCCCGCTCGGAATGCATCCAGGTTTCTGGCGAGATAAGTGATCAGTCCGGCGCGGAAGGAATCGCCCGCACCGACGAGGTCGATGACTTCGCCACTTAGAAATCGCGATGTGATCTTCTCGGGATTGCTCGCCTTGCCATCGGATGTCAGGTGCATCTCGTAGGCGCCGTTGCTGACGGTGACGCCAAACAGACGCGTTCGCCCATTGTCGCGCCAGGCCTTGTCCGTGAGGAACTCCATGAAATGCGTGTTGTTCTGGCGCTCGTCGAACCGGGGCCAATCGCGAGGTTGTCCCAACGTGTTCTCGATCAGCTTGGCCTCGTCCGACGAGGTGAAGAACACATCCAGTTCGGGCAGGAGCGGTTCGAGCAGCTTGTATTCGGCGACCGGTTTGCCCTCGGCGATGAGCCGATGCGGATCGCCGGTCAGGGTGTGACTGTCGGCGATGGTCAGACGCCCCGGTTGCGACACCAGTGGATGAACTCGGCCAGATCGCGTCCTTCGTTTGCGTCGCCTCGGTCGGACAGCCCCGAATACATGTAATAGACGACCCGCGGTTCCAGCCTTTCGATGGCCTTCTTGTAGATGGCGAAATCGAAATCGTTGTTGGCGTTGGGGAAGTAGGCGATGCCTCCCCGGTCGTCGCCTCCGGGGTTGTGGATGAACGTCGTTCCGGTGGGCAGCGTGGGGTGGATATAAGTGGCCGACATGTCGATGTCGTTGGCGACCATGGTGTCGTAGAAGAACCGGCCCTGGGCATCGAGCCCATCGTAGTTGCCTTTACCAAGATTGACGCCAACCGCAACGCTCAGGCCCGTTCGCGCGACTAGTGGAGCGGTATTGCCCGGGCCGCCTGCGGTGGCGCCTTCATCGATCCACTGCTTGAGCTGTTCCTGGGAATAACCGGGCATGTCCTCGGTCTTGCACTTGGCCAGCCCGCCTTTGCCCACCAGCCTGTCGGCGAATTCGAAATCGGCCCGGCGCAGGTCCGCCACGGCCGTGTTGAGAATCAGAACATCCACCGCCATCGATCGTGTCTCCTTCTCGCGTTAGCTGTCAGTGCATCTCGGCTTCGCACGTCCCGATGGCGGGGCGGTAGAAGTTGAACTGCACGTTGGGGTGATCGGCCAGCAGCGACATGGGCACCGCGCTGTCGGCGAGCTTCTTGGCGATCATCAGCGTGGTGAGCCTCATGCCAAACGGATTGTCGTGCGTCCCCGCCTGCCAAATCGAGACCTTCTCCGCCCGCCACGTCTGGACCGGTCCGACGGTGATCGCCTGGGTCGGGACACTGGTGACCACGCCGCCGCCACTGGTACGGGCGTTCTGCATCACCGTCACCGGATGCAGATCCACAACGCGTGTTGTGAGTTGTCTGTATTCCTCTGGGGTCGGCGGTCGGTCTGCGTAGGCACCCGCACGTCGGACCGGGTCGTTGAAGGCCCAATGCTTGATATCGCCCTGACCGCCCTGCATGACGGCGCATCGGACGCCATCCCAGCTTTGGATGTAGGCCGACGTATCGGCCTTGGGGAAGTGCAGATTCGCTTCGGGCATTCTCAAGTCGGGCTTGATCCGGTTGAAGCACAGTTCCTTGTCCGCTTTCGCAAAAGACAGGGCGTGGGTCTCAGGCACTTCGGCGCCGTTCATGACCCATTCGTCCATGCCCCAGAAATGGGCATTTCGAAGGTCCAGCTCGAGCTCGTTGACCAGCCTTGCCACGAGAGGCAACTGCTCCGTTGGCCCGATCGGCCCACAGATGCCGACGGGATTGTCGGCGGTCGTCTGCTTCCACGCGGTGATGTATTCGAGCGCCTCGGCCAGGTAGAAATCCTCCAGCGTGTCATAGAAGACCACCTGGAATCCGTCCCGGCTCAGACCCTGCATGTCTTCGGCGGTGAGCTTGGCCGCATCGTTGAGGATGGCGTCGTCGAGCGTGGTGAAATCCCACCAGTCCGGTGCCAGGAGGCTCTGCTTTCTGGCCATGATTATTCCCCTATTTCACGTGAACCAAATCGCCCAGTTCGGCCTTGAGGAGGTTGTCCTGGGGGTACGCATGTCCCAGATGTTGCCGGAATCCCTCGGCGAATTCGGTGCCGATTTCGGCTCCGCGCATCTGGCCAAGCTTCTTCATCTGCTCGGTGTATTCATCCATGCCATGATGGGCCAGCAGCCAGTTTCGCTGGCTCTCATGGCAGGCGAGCATTTTCGTCTTGAGCTCGATCACACTGCTGATGTCGACAACGGTGCCCGGCGCGATCGGCGTGCCGAACTTGTCTTTGCCTTCTACCGGGTCGGTGTAATACAGATGAGGGATGGGCTCGAACGGTTCAGCGCCGGGAGTCTCGATGTTGACGATCCCACAACAGAAGCAGGCCGACTGAGCCAGCTTGCTCGACATCTCGTGATCGACCATATAGTCGGACGGGCTCAAGGTGAAGACGATCTTTGGCTGGATCTTCCGCACCAGGGCAATGGCTTTGAGCAGCGTGGGGCGGTCATACATGATGAACGCGTCGTCGCATTCGAGGCAGTGATATTGCCCGTCGAGCAGGGCCGCCGCCTTGGCCCCTTCGCTCTTGCGGATTCGGCTGATCTCTTCGCGGCTGTACTCAATCGTGCCGCAGTCGCCCGGGGTAAACGTGGCGATGTGGACCTGCCAGCCTCGCTCTCGGAGCAGGGCCAGGGTCCCGGTACACATGAACTCGGCGTCATCCGGGTGGGCGCCGAGACTCAGAACGACTTTGTTGTCACTCATAATGCCTCTCGTCGGTCTCCGCAGGTTCACTTGGCCAGCAGGTGGTTCATGATGAGCAGGTCCAGCTCTTCGTAGTCTCGCTCGGCGACCAACGCCTCGACCTGACCCTCGTCCAGACTTCGTGACAGTTCGAGAAGCTTCAGGAAGATCGTCCGGCTGTTGCTGAGGTGTTTGGTCGCGGCGTCCTGCTTTTGCGTCCGCATGGCCTTGACGTCGAGTCCGACGAACTCGCCGTTCGTGCCATAGTCGTGCTTGTCGAGGATTCGCACCTGGTCGAAGGCCCGACGCAGGTTGACCGATCCGAAGCTCTTGTCTTCGTCGAACTTCAGTCCATTCTGATCGTTCAGGTGGACCGTGTAGAGCTTGTTGTAGGCCAGGGCGAAGCCCATTTCGTCTGATGGGTCGAGCCCGGCCAGGATGGCATGGGCTGTCTCGATGTTGACCCCGACACGACTCGCATCCTTGGTCAGGTAGCCCAGCGCCATCGCGTGTCCCGTCGTGGGGATGTACGCGTGGTCCATGGGCTCATTGGGTTTCGGCTCGATGGCGATCTTGATGTCACTGTTGTAGGCGAGCATGTCGTCGACGGCTTCGACGAGGCGATCCACCGCAACCTTACTGTCCTTTGCCTCGCGGATGTAGGTGCCTTCGCGGGCGAGCCAGAGCACGATCAGGTCGGTCTTGAGCGCCACCGCGATGTCGATGGCACGGCGGCTGCGGTCCCGTGCGTACTTGCGGCACTCGGGATCGTTGGAGGTATAGCTGCCGTCAATGCCGCGCGGATCTTCCCAAAGACGCGGCGCGACGAATTCGGCCACCAGCCCTTCATTTGCGAGCATCTTGCGCACTTCCTTGGCTTCCTTGACGATCTCTTTGGGACTGAGCTTATCCATGCCGGGCACGGCGTCGTCATCGTGGAATTGCACGCCATCGAAGCCGAGTTTCTTGAAGAGCTTGAGCTTCTTGCCGAACTTGACTGTGCGTCGAACCGTCGGACCGAACGGATCGCCGCCTTCGTGGATATTCCACGGCCCAAACGAAAATCGGTATTCTCCTGCCATCTCCTGTCTCCTTCAAGATTCCAGCGGTCTGGTGTTTGCTCCGTTCGTGTCACGGTTGTCTTACATAGAGCGGCCCGGCTTTTCCTTCAGAATTGCCGCCGCGTGACGGGCATAGTGCCCACGCATGTCACGAGCATACTTGCTCAGGATGTGCTCGGCAAGTCCCTCGTCGTCGCCACAGCGATACAACGCGCTGCGCCAGGATCAATTCGCGCAAGGACACCTCTCGCGTAGAGGTGTCGACCGAGCTTTGCGGGATACTGTTCATGACGTTCTTGATGTTCGTGTAGGCGTGTCCTGTCATGCCATCCTTGCGCAGCAGGTCGGCGAGGGGTTTCGCAGCATCGGGATCGCCCAGGGCTTCCAAGGCCATGGCGACGGCACGATGGTGGGACATCGCGTGCTCGGGGCCCAACTGTGCGACTTTCTCCAGGATGGGATCGAGGGCTTCCTTACGTCCCGTCCGACCCAGCGCCACGATCAGGCTGTCCACCGGACTGAGGCTCAACCCATACTGGCCCATACCCGTGTATTTCCAGCCTTCGTCCCAGTCACGTTGCCTCACGGCCTTGACGAGCGTCTCGACGCCCGTGTCGTCTCTCATGATGCCCAGGGTATGGGCGTAAGTCAGCCTGTCCTCCTCGGACGTGGCGTCTCTGTAGGCTTGTTTCAAGAGGGGCAAGGCCGTCTCAGGTTGGGCATATACGACTTCAATGCCCTCGAAGTCATTGGTCAGACTGGCGACAGCACGCTCGATCTGTTCCTTGGGCAAGGGGAACGAATCTTCTTGGGTGAGCACCTCGGCGGGCAGATTGCCCTTGTCGACCAGGTGCTGCTGAAGTGCACGGATGTCAATGTCACGCAGCTTCTGATTCGCCTTGACTGCCATGGCCGCGGCGACGCCCGCCGCATAGCCCTGGTTTTGTACATCGGGCTGCATCCGGATGACGGGCATCACGTCGCGATGGGCGCTGACGCCCAGCCCGGTCACGAGAATCCCTTCGAGTCCCTTGGGTAACAGACAGCGGTAGGGTACGTAGCAGGGCACCGCCTTTCGGTCCGGGGGCTTGAGCATGAACATCGGGTGAATGGTGAAGCCGTGGGAGTCAAAATTGCTGTTGGCGCGCACGACGCTGTCGGGATAGGTCCGACCGAGGTAGGCATCGGAGGGGGACAGGAAGAAATCGCCCACGATCTGCCTGCGCTCTCGGCTGTCGACGATCTGCGCAAGGTCATAGGCCTCGTCAAACTTCTTGCGAGCCGTGAGGAACGAGCGCCAGGCATCGGTTGCGTCGAGATCGTCGATGAACGTGTAGTCGGTGTTCGTGTATCGCGCGCCGGGTTCCCAGGGGGGGAGTCCCGTTCCCTGAACGGCGATGTGCTCGGCGTTCGTGTAGATGCAGTCGGCTCCGGCCGCCGCAGCGATGCTGGCACTGCCTGTCGAATCGATGACGACCTTGGCCAGAACGACGCCGCAACCCTCAGGCGTCGCGACAACCACACCTTTGACTTGGCGTCCATCGACAAAGGCGCCGCATCCGAACGCACCGTACCACAGATCGGCTCCCGCTTTTGCGCAGTGCCTGGCGATACCACTCGATCTTCAATTGGCTGTCCCAGGCCCCGCCCTGACCGCTCGTGCCCTCGGATGGTCCACCCAAGGCGGCCAGCCCCTGGTCGATCTCTTTGGTGAAGCCTTCCCGATTGCCATAGTAGTACTTGCCGATCAGCCCCATGGTCCCGATCCCGCCGAGGCCATGGAGATACTCGACGACCAGCGTCTTGGCGCCTTGTCTGGCGGCGGAAATGCCGGCCGGTGCGCCGCCCGTGCCGCCTCCGACGACCACCACGTCATAGGTGCCCAGAATCGGCACCGCTTGTGCCGCGACCGCGACGGTATCGGCATGTTGTGCATCCTGCCGCATCCACCCGGCATCTTCTCGCACGTCTCCTTTGACGAGCGATCTTGCTCTTGGACCGGTCACTCCCGCTTTCTCGATGGCCGGAAGGGCGAGAGCCTCGGTTGCGGCGGCCGCCCCGATGCGCTCGCCTACGCGAATCAATTCGAGGGGACGCAACAGCTTCTCGGCCACCGAGCGAGCCACATCGGCGCAGCCCCCGAGGACGAAGATGCGTTCAATCTCGTCGGGGCGGAATACGTCGAGGTTCACGCTATCGGCGCCGGGCCACACACAACATTCGTGGGCCTTGCCCTTCATCCGGTCAGGCGGAATCTGGAATAGCGTCTCCGAAGAGTCCACCTGCTTGGGAGTCCACGTCTTGTCCCGCGCGATCTGCTCGGCGTTGGCAAAGGACGCGAACGAGCCATCCTTCATCGGGATCTGGAGCGTGTATTCGATGGCGTCGTAGGTTCGTCCGCTACCGGCATGCACCGGAGTCGGCAGCCGACGAGCCTCCATGTGCTCGCCTCCTCGAATGGCGCCTCCAACAACGATGCGCTTGAAGTCGTATTGGCCCTCGGGATACGGGTCGAAATCGGCACCGGCCATCCGAGCGATCAAGGCGCGCCCCGTCGCGTCGATAATGACCTTGGCTTTCACCGCCTGGCGTCCCGAGCGATTGGCCATCACGATCCCCGCCGGATGCCCATCTCTGTCTCGCAGCAGGTCGGTGGCGAAGCAGCCATAGAGGAACTCGACGCCCGCGTCGAGCAACGTCTCGTCGAGCACGCGCTTGACCTGCATCGGAGAAGGCGGGATGCGGTCGGAGGATGCAGGCTTGCGCTGGACGGTTCCTCGATCACGATTTCGCCCAGCAGAATGCGACTGGCCGCTTTCGACTTCTTCACACTGATCTTGACGTATCGCGCGGTGTTGTTGAGCCACGCGGACAGTTCGATGGGCGAATCCTCGAACCGCGCCTTGTCCGAGTTTGCCATTCTTGATGACCGCGGCTCGACTCCAGGTCTTGCCATCCTGGCTGACATGGATGGAGACGGTATCGACCTCGAAGTCACCATTACGCTGGTAGGCCATGACGCAGACGCGGCGGAACTGGCGCCGCGAGTCTGCCCAGGTCGGCGGTAATGTTGGCATCGCTATCGTACTGGACGCTTTGCGATGCGGCGCTATGCCACTTGCCATCGTTGAGAGCTGAACCTGGGCTGGTGTCTTTGTGACGGTCGGAAGAGGGGACATCCGCCTTGTAGGTGAAGGGGATAGCGTTATGCATCAGGCGAGCGCCCTCGGGTTCGGCAAAGAGGGCCTTGGCCAGGTCTGAGCGTGGCTCCTCGCCCGGTTCGAGCCAGAGGCGGTATGTCGCACAGAGGTCTTCTCCGAGATAGGGCCTGGGGGCCGCGAGGAAGACACTCGCTCCGTTGCGGGCGGCCGCCGCGGCTGCGGCAACGCCTCCCGACGTGCCACCGACGACCACGACATCGACGTCGTAGGCCACCGGGATGGTCCGGCCAGACTCCTGGACAGCCCCCAGCGGGGCGGCAGAAGTGGAGTCTGTGTCACGGGCGCTGTCCAGACCCGAAGTCGGAGAGGAACAGCCTGACGACAGGAGGAGAAGGACCAGGAGGATGGGCGGCGCGATCCGTTGCAGATGCCATGTCATGTTTATGTCCTCAAAGCAAGGCCAATTGCGTAGTCGAAAAGCCATTATGCCCAGCCCACGCCCGTTTTCAACTGGAATCCCGGCAACGGGGCCCGCTGAAGGAGAAACGGGCGGCTCGAAATGGCAAAAAAGATGTAACAAAACCGTGTCCGTGGCGTCAATGTTTACGAGAGCGGAGGTTTCGGAGGCGACAGGTGCGAATGATACGGATAGGTCGGGTGGTGTTCGTCTGGACTGTCAATGATTGAATTCGGGGCTACAGCGAGTACGTTGGAAGCTGGCGCACGGCGGAATCTCGACCGGTTCCTGCTGTGGACGCTATGGATACCAGCCGCACTCCCCCGGCGGCGGAGATGCCAACCGCAAGGGCTTGTTCAACACGCCCGTGTACCATCCACAGTTCCCAAGTGCCACATCTCACGGAATCTCGGCGTCGGCAGGGAATTGCGTGGCGAACCCAGACTCACGGTCGCCAGGGGCATCTTCGCCGCCTCAGTTGGCTCGAGGGAGAGCGACAGCGGGCTGTTTTAGCGAGGCGGATGGCTGTGATGGCAAGGTTTCCACGAATCGGGTTGCAGTGTAGGCCCATTTTCGGTAGAATATTCGGAGTCATTGAGCGGAGGCTGATTGCACCCTTACGTCGGCCTTATGGGATAGCGCGATGTATTGAGCGAGGGAAAGGTCAAGCCATGAAATACTCCATTGCTGTAAGTCTTGCCGTGATCGCCCTGATAGTCAGTCCGGCTGTCGGAGTCGTTCGGGACGTTCCGAGCGAGTATGGGACCATTCAACAGGCCATCGACGACAGCAACGACGGTGACACCGTCATCGTCCACCCCGGCCTCTACTACGAGAGGATCAACTTCAACGGCAAGAACATCGTTGTGACCAGCACCGATCCGAACGATTCGCGCATCGTGGGCTACACGATTCTCAACGGTGACGGAGAGGGCAGCGTCGTGACCTTCGAGAGTGGCGAGACGAACGCGGCGGTCCTGACGGGCTTTACCATCACCGGGGGCACGGGCACGGTGACGAGCACGTACGAGGACATTACGTACTCCTACACCGACACCTCCGGCGCGGGCATCTTCTGCCGGTGGGGCTCGCCGACCATCACGCGCAACGTAATCACCAACAACGTCGCACCCTATTCGGAAGAAGAGGTGGAGGTCGACCTGGGGGGTGGACGACGCACCACCGGCTGGCACTATGAATGGTCCAATGGAGGTGGGATCTACTGCTCGGGTGGTGCCCTGGTGACCCACAACGTGATCTACAACAATTCAGCCGAGATGGGGGGAGGCATCTACGCCAGCAATTTGTGCACGGTGGCCGACAACCTGATCTACGACAACTCAGGGCGCAGTGGCGGTGGCGTCTACATCTACTCCGGAGTACTCCTGAACAACACGATCGTTGGCAACAACACCGATCTGGACCCTGAATGGGGTCGCGGCGGAAATGTCTGCGCCTCGTTTGGATATGACCCCACCAGTCTGACCTTGGCCAACAATCTGATCTGCAATGCCAGATCCGGAGCCGGGATTTACTACAGCAATGGCGGAGGCGACGCGATTCGCTTCAACAATGTCTGGGGAAATACGCCCAGCGACTATGGCATGCAGGACCCGCGCACCTACGATCTGATCTTCGGGGACGAGGTCAGTTGGACCGGCCGCTATGGGAACATTTCGCAGGACCCGATCTTCCTGAACTCGTGGAGTCAGCGATATCATCTGGATCCCACCAGCCCTTGCGTCAGTGCGGGGGATCCGAACTTCGTCCCGCGACCAGGTGAAACCGACATCGATGGCGATCCACGCGTCTTTGCTCTGCGCGTTGACATCGGAGCTGACGAGCATGTCGGCTATGTCAAGCCATTGGCCAACGCAGGTGACGATCACCATATTCTGGCGCCCGAGCCGGTCACGCTGGACGGAACGGACAGCTACTTCTCCGACCCAGCCGGACCGACCACGTTCCAGTGGACCCAAACCCTCGGGACTGAGGTGCAACTCGATGATCCCACAGCAGCGCAACCGATCTTCACGCCGTCGGGCGAGGGATGGTACAAGTTCGACCTGGTGGTGGCCGATGGCCAATATACCAGCGGGCCCGACACGGTATTGGTCGTGGTGGGCAACGAGCGTCCGGTGGCCAACGCCGGGGCGGATCAGTTGTGGGAGGCACCGGGTGGTGTGCAGCTCAATGGAAGCAAGTCGAGCGACGCGGACCCGCCGGACGAACTGACCTATACCTGGACGCAACTCGGGGGGCCGCCTGTCGAGCTCCTTTTTCTCGGCGATACGGCCATGCCCTATTTCCTGAGTGACGAGCCAGGCATTTACACCTTCCAATTGACCGTTAACGACGGATTCGTCGACAGTGAACCCGATATCGTGAAGGTTGAAGGGGCTCCATTCACGATCGAGGACCGATCCCTATGTTGCTTCGGGCGACGGATACTTCTTCTATCCCGCCGATATCGGGTACGACGGTGGCTTACGTGGGCAACGAAGACTACGACGGTTCCCGATGGGAGGTTTGCTGCGCCGACATCATGACAGGTATCTTCCGAACGTTCGACACCGGAAGCGTGAACACCAAACCCAAGATCGACGGCAGTCTCGTCGTTTGGGCTTCAAGTTCCGGGCGCTATAGCGACCTTATCACCACGAGTGTCTACCTAGGCGACCTGGTCACGGGCGACAATTTCAGATTGGAACGAGCTACCCAAACCGAGTCGTATGGCTATCCGGCCGTCTCCGGCAACAAAGTCGTCTGGCTGCGGCATCGTAGCGTGGATACGTCCAACGAGTTACGATACCTCGAAGCACCCTATGATATCTGCGGAGCCGACGTCACGGATCACGACAATCCGGTGTACTTCACGGTCGCCGAAGAAGCCGGGCACGGCATCCCCTATCCGGCTGACGACTACACGGGAAGCCATCAAGGCTACGTCGACATCTCGGGGGACATTGTGGTCTGGGAAGGCGACGGCGACATCTACGGCGCCGACATCTCCGACCTGAGCAACATCCGGGTCTTCCCGATTTGCACGGCGGACGAGCGACAATCTGACCCGTCGGTTTCCGGGAATCTCGTGGTGTGGACCGACGAACGCAATGACATCGGCGACATCTACGGCGCCGACATTTCGGACCCGAACAACATTCGCGAGTTCGAGGTCTACGTCGGGGGTGGCTGGCAATTGCAGGCGGACATCGACGGTTCTACCATCGTCTATTCAAGCGGGAGCGACTGGAGCGGCAACATCCGGATGTGCTGTATCACCCGGGATTACGGAATCATTGATTTCTATCTTCCCGACTACCCCTATGGAGGCGGTCCGGAGATCAGCGGTTCGACCCTCACATGGGTCGACAACTACGACATCATGGGCGTCCGCCTGAATTTCGGTTACTCTCTGGTGAATGGGCCGATAGAGAACGCCACTTCAGGCAGCCGTCATGACTATATCCAGCACGCGATTGCCATGGCTGAGCCAAACGATGTGATCCTTGTGCAGCCGGGGCTCTACAACGAGAAATTCCGTTTTGGCGGCAAGAAGGTCACGGTCACTTCCGTCGATCCGCTAAGCCCCGACGTCCGGGCGGCGACCGTGATCACCGGCACCGGGGCGCTCGTTACATTCGATGATGCCGAAACGGCCGACACCTTGTTTACCGGCTTCACCGTCGCCGGCGGCAGTCCCGGGATCGTCTGCGATCGAGCGGACCCGACGATCAGCCACTGTGACGTGATTGGCAATTTCGGAGCCGGCATCAAGGTCTGGAGTGGTGGTGAGCCAACCGTCACCCAGTGCAACATTGTGGCCAATCGCATCGGGGTCGAGATGTGGGCCGACGTCACCGGACGGCGCGTCCAGCGGAACTATGGCACGTTCACAAACTGCGTCATCGCCGGCAACCGCGAGAGCGGGGTTCTGGGCGGTTACCCGGAGCTTGAGAACTGCACGATTGCCGACAATCTCGGATACGGCGTGTCGTCCGTCGCTCCGACGCTCACCAACTCCGTCGTCTACTTCAACAATGGCGACGGCGTGAACCTGGAATCGCGTCAGCAAGCGACCGTAACCTACAGCGATATCCAGGGCGGCTGGCCCGGTGAAGGCAACATCGACGTCGATCCACTGTTCATCGCTCGAGGTCAGTGGAGCGATCTGACGGGACTGGACCCGATTTGGACGCCAGGCGATTACCACCTCAAGAGCGAAGGCTGGTCCTGGAACGTGGCAGAGGGGATCTGGTCCTGGGATGACGAGACCAGCCCGTGCATCGATGCCGGTGATCCGGGGCTCCCGCTGGGGCTCGAGCCGGCGTGTGAGCCTGGCGATCCGCTGGGCGAACGAGCGGTCAATACCCGAATTAACATGGGTGCCTACGGCGGTACGGCCGAGGCGTCGCTGGCGCCTCGCGGCACACCGTAGTGTATCTTGCGGCTTCTGCAATAGACCATATACGGGCTATTTTCGCCTTGCCCGGCTGGCAAGCTGGGCAAGGCGAAAAGCTCGTTCTGCCGTCTCTGGTCGGACGAATTGAGGTTTGTCCAGAGCCCTCCTAAAGCCTTCTCCTCGCGGTCATTCCTTGACATGAGGCATTCTGTGCGTAGAATGGAGGGCGATGGCTGACGGGCGTGCAACAAGAAAGAAGGCGAAGAAATCTCATCCGGTGCTGGATTGGCTGCTGTATGTGGCTGTTCGAGTCCTGGTGGTGTTTCTCTACCTTTTCGACGTGGAGACGAACCTGAGATTTGCCTGCTTCCTCGGTCGCCTTATGTGGAAATACTACCACCGGGGCCGCCAGCGGGCCGTGGATAATCTCCGCGCCAGCTTCCCCGAAAAGTCTGAAGAGTGGATCTGGCAGACGGGTCGACGCAGTTTCGAGCAGATCGTCATGTTGACGATCGATGTTCTGTTCACCCCTCGGCTGGTGAAGAAATACAACTGGCGAGAGTACTCTTGCTACAAGAATGCCGAACAGGCCAAGTGGCTCATGCAGGAGCGCAAAGGGCTGCTCATGGTCACGGGGCATTACAGCAATTTCGAGATCACCGGATATCTCATGGGGCTGTTCGGCTTCGATCTCTACAGCATTGCCCGGCCTCTGGACAACAAATACCTGAACCGGTTTCTTTACGGGGTGCGCGAGCGGCGAGGACAGAAGATCATCGACAAGAAGGGGGCCGCCGAGTTGATGCCGCACATCGTGGCCCGCGGCAGCACGCTTGGATTTATCGCCGACCAGGACGCCGGGAAGAAGGGCATTTTCGTCGACTTCTTCGGGAGAAAGGCCAGCACCTACAAGAGCATCGGGTTGGTGGCCCTGACCTACAATCTACCGATTGTCGTTGGCTACAGTCGCCGCGTGGACAATCGATTTTTCTTCGAGATCGGCGTGACCCGGATCATCTTCCCGCACGAGTGGGCCGACAAGGACGATCCGCTGAAATGGGTTACGGGCGAATACAATAAGGCCATCGAGACTTTTGTGCGTGAGGACCCGACCCAGTATTGGTGGTTGCATCGCCGATGGAAGACGCGTCCCAAGGAGGAGCGTCTCAAAAAGGCGGCCGAGGCCGCTGAGCCAGCCAGTTCTCGGGAACGCGATGTCAACGTCGTACCTGTCGGAGCATCACCGTCGGCAAGTTCCGCATCTCACGCGGCGTACTGACGGCTAATCATTGGCCGATCCCGGCGTGATGATGGTGGCCTGCCAGTTGTTCGGGTCGTTGCTGTATCGCGTCGGGAAGAGCCGATTCAGCGACAATCCCTGACCGTCGGCCTGGACGGGCCAGTGGTCGACCCCATCGGGGGAATTCTCCGGGTGTGATCCATCGCTATATGCGACACAATCGACGTCGATCCAATATCGCGTCCCGACTTCATCCACGTCGCCCGGTTTCAGCAGGCGGAGAGTCTCGCCGCTGTTAGCCAGTCGGCCTGATCCCCACTCCAGAACCCGCACGTTCGTTGGGACGCTGTACGATCGACGGACCAGGGATTCACTCCGGACCAGGAGCAGGTGCTCGCCCGCCTGGAGCGTGACCGGATAGTCCGAAGGGAAGGCGAACTCGATGCCCGTACCGTCGGTGAATCGCCAGGGCAGCAGCGCGCTAAAATCGAATAAGGTGACAGGATCGCGAGTGATGTTCAAGAGCTCAACGTACTCGGCGTCTCCATCGCCGGCGGGGTGGTACATCACCTCGTTGATCACCACCGGGCCCACCAAAGGATAGGCGTTGGCCCATCCCGGTGTGGGTACGCTCATGAAGATGAAATTGTAGTCTCCCGTACTCCGATGATACTGGCCGAATGACACGCCTGTTTCTGAGGTGCCGAACCCCACTTGGCACAGGAACTGGGGGAATTGCCCGTCGTCGTCGGAGTAGAGATACAGCGATTCGCCGTTTTCGCTCATCTTGAACGGGTCCAGCGTGCCTGGATCGAGAGGGTTGCCAAAATGCTCATTCTCGTAGAAGAGAGCGTAGCCGTTGGGTTCGATAATGGTTCCGTCGGCGATTCGGTATTTGTACAGATCGTTCTCATCGTCGCTGAGAAACCACCCACCGATGTCGACGGGGATAGAACTGTCGTTATACAGCTCGATCCAATCCGGCGCGACATCGTGGGAATGAGCCAGAAGCTCGTTGATCGCGATCGGGCAACCCGTCTCACCCCAGTGGCTCGCAACGACCGCCAGGTCGACCGCATTGATGATGGCGTTGCCCGCGAGATCGTCGATGCCGTTGGGCTCGCTCAACCACTGCGATGCGAGAAGCTCCAGATCGGGATAGCCTACCTGGCAATCCCTATTCAGATCTCCGGTAGGACACATGGCCGAAGCCATTCCGCTAAAGCCGAGGCTCACGGCAAGAACAACAAAACCCATCCTCACAATCGTATCCTTGATTCGATTCATCCCTCTGTCCGTGTCATGTCCTTAGAATTACGAAAGCGCATGTTGCTTGGTTCGGTCTGCATCACAGTGACACCGGTATCGCCATAGCCGGGTGATCCGCCTGCGCTGCTGCTTGGTCGCCAGAGGTCCTTATCGCCCAGACCACTCGGATCGGCGGTCATCGGGTCTTTGACGGTCAGCGAAAATCCGTCGCCATCGGTCGAGTCGTACCAGCCATCTCGATAGCGGAAGTCGTGTATGATCTGCCCGACCGCATCTCGAATCGTGATTCGTTCGCCTCCATTGTCGAGGCTGCCACTGTATTGTCCCGCGACAGGCAGGCCCGGGCCATACGTGCGTTCGAAAGCGATTCTGTCTTTGACAACGAGGACATACTGCCCCGGAGCCAGCTCGACGCTGGGGAAGGTGAAGTCAATCCCATCGGTGAACTTCACCAGGTTGAGATTGATCGTTTCATGGCCAACATTGGTCAATTCGATATATTCGGCGTTGGGATCGTCCGGACTGCCCGTGTCGATCGGATGATACATGATCTCACTGATCCGCAGGCTCTCGGCAATCTGGCCGACCGCGAAGACCGCCTCGTTCAGGGCACTCCAGGTGCTGCCGTTCAGCGTCCTAGCCTTGACCTGGGTGCTTTCCGTCAGCCGGATCGCCCCTCCATATCGGATGGCACTTGGCGAAATGCCGCCTGTGCTACCGTCCGTGCTCGCTTCTCGTGGATCGGAGCCATCCAGCGTATAGTAGAAGGTGCCTCCCGATCCGGACATTTGAAGAGAGAAGTCACCGGGCACGTATCCGCCATGCTGATTGAAGGTCGGCGGGTCGACATTCGGATACCAGCCCACCGATTTGAACTGATCGAGAACGACCTGAGTGCGAGTCGGCAGATAGCTGTTGATGATGCGATTGACTTCGCTTTGCCAATCCTGCTTCGTATAAGCACGCGATCGCCTGGCATCGCCCCAGCGGGCCGATTCGGCGATGATCGCGGTCTGGATCTGTTCGGCGCGGTGCTGAATCCTCTCTGTCGAGGCCTCCGGTGTCAGTAGCCCACCGTTGAAGAAGTGGCGGTAGACCCGGTCGGCAAATCGCGTTCGATAGTTGCGGTTCGACGAGGCCAGCCGCTCGTGTAGCCACTGCGGGTTGAAGTATCGCCACTGGGCCCCGGCCGTCGTGAACGGCGTTACCATGTTGGTCTCGCTGTTGCTGACTCCCAGCGTGTGCTCGCTGTCGTGCTGGAACCACTTCCAGCCGTCCGGATTCTCGCGGTTGAAGATGGCATAGGTATTGTTGGGGATGTTGCCAAACCGCGATCCCGGACCATCCCGGTCGCCCGTGTAATAGTCGATGATCATGAAATCGATCAGGTCGTCCACGTCGAGCAGTCGTTCGTAAGTGGGATTGGGTGTCCCATCGGGATTGAGCCCCTGGACGCGGAAGTACCGGGCGTTGTCGCCGAAGCCGGCGGTGGTCGCATCGTAGAGACGACGATAGGCTTCCATGTTGCCATCGGTGGCCATCATCGACCGTCCGATGCTGGTGTCCGCCTTCACGACGTCGTAATCGTCTTCGTCTCCGCCCAGATACGATTCGGCAAAGGAGGCCTCCGAACGCTCCTGGGTTTGGTAGAGGCCCCAGTATTGTCCGTTGATGTAGAGATGGTAGTACCGGCTCCGCGTATACGGATGCCCCATCTGGCCCTGAAGGTCGCGAGAGAAGACCTCACGGACCATCGTGTTCTGGCGATCTCCCTGGAAGCTCCACGAGTAGTTCTGGCTGGTTCGCAGATCGACGTTCTCGAATCGCTCGGTCCCTTCGTCGCCAAAGAGAGGATACTCCAGGGCTCCACCGTATTCGGGCCGGAACATAAGCCGGAATGCGTGTTTGGGATTGCTGCCGCTTCGGCTGAATCCGCCTCGAATACGCAGCCCCGCGTCGATCTGGAACCCTTCCGAACCGTCGGGATTGATCAGTTCGACCGACACGGGCCTTTCCCATGTGCGGCCTGCGCTGCCGGCGTGAACGTAGATGCCGATCCCGGAGTCGAACAGATTGTCCAGATCGGTCACCAGAGAAATCGAGGGGATCGCCAGCAGTGCATCGTCCACGAGGTCGTGATAGGCCGGGTCGTTGACGACGTCCGGGTCCATGCCGTAATCAATCGATTGACCGCTCACACCACTGGCTGGAGGCCAATCGGGGCCGAGCTCCACCGTGCTGCCTCGCTGCATGATCACGTCGGATAGGAACAGATACGTCCGGGTCGCGATCGGCGACGGCTTCCAGTTGGGCTTGATGGCCCTGACGTGCAGGCAGGTCGTCTTTGAGATTTGGAGGGGGCTGGAATAGGCACGACCGCTCGGGAAACGTCCCCCCAGAGTGTACGGTTCGCTGCCATCCGTAGTGTAATACAGCGTGGCCCCTTCGGTCTCGGTGCTCAGCGATACTTCGATCTGGTCCTCGTAGAATCCCGCTTCGACACCGATGGTGGGCTTGGCGACGAAGCCTTCGTAGACTGCTTCGTTTTCTGTCCCCGGAGTTGGAGAGGCGAAGGGCTGCCAGCGGCGCCCCCGTCAGGTAGTCGGCCGAACGAGATGTCCGCCTCCTGCTCGTCAAAGGCGATGCGGTCAATGACGGTTGTGCCGTCGCGGTCGATCAGGGCGATCTCGTCTCCATCGGCACTGAGGCCGAAGCTGGCGTGCAGGCCCTCGTCATCGAGGTCTCCATCGACCCAGATCAACAGATAGCCTCGGGCCGCGATGGTGGTGAGCTGTGGCTCCCGTGTCGGAACTGCGCCATTTCTGCGGCGTGGAGAGATCGTCGGTCAGATACATGCCCGCGATATTGATCGGTTCGTCACTCGCGTTGTAGAGCTCGATCCAGTCATCGTTCTCGCCCTGGGGGTCCTGGATGATCTGCGTGTTGGATGCCAGCAGTTCGTTGATGAACAGAGGCATGCCCTGGGCTCGCCAGTCGGCTGCGATAAGGCCAAAGTCGTGCAGATCGACCTGGTCGTCTCCGTCGATATCCGCGATGCTGTCCGGCGGCGAGAGCCACTGACGGCAGAGAATCTGAAGGTCTGCCCCATCGATTTTGCAGTTTCCGTCGAGGTCACCGCGTGGGCATTGGGCCCAAACCAGAGCCGGCAGCAAGAGCAGTAGTGCCAAGTTGGCTGCGAGCACTCTCTGTCGAACCTTCATCGTGGTCACTCTCGCTGACACGGGCAACGGGTTGTTGGTTACGGTTGGTGGTATTATCGGCCCCGATTCTGTTAAGATTCTGTTAGTTTTCCCATTTTACCATAAATGGCCGGGTCTGGTCAATGGTTGCTGGCGGCGTCACCGGAGCCCTGCTTCGCAACGGTCGGAATTGACAGAGGGATAGTGGGAACCGTATGTTACGATTAGTACCGACCACCGACGAGCCTGCCCGAGTTGTGGCTGTCGCTGTGCAACGGGGGGAGGTACCTGGTCTTCTGCTCGCAGGGAACATTGAGACAATGCGTCCACGGATTCTCTTGGTCAATCCGCCAATCTACGACTTCGCGGCCTATGATTTCTGGCTGAAGCCCTATGGGCTGCTCAGTGTGGCCGGGCAGGTGCGAGGCCAGGCCGACTTCGCCTTTTTCGACTATCTCGATCCGGTCCACGCTCCGGCGGAAAGGAGAGACCGATGGGGACGGGGACGATTCCAGTCCGAGCGCATTGCCAAGCCTGCGTGTCTCGAAGCCATACCGAGGTACTTCCGCCGGTTTGGGGCGTCGCGAGACCGTTTCAGGGCGTTTCTGTCGGGTCAGGAGGCGTTCGATTACGCTCTGATCCAGACGGTGATGACGTACTGGTATCCGGGCGTTCAGGAGGTTATCGAGGATATTCGCGAGATCTGGCCAGACGCGAAGATTGTTCTCGGGGGGCAATTATGTCACCCTCTGTGCCGATCACGCCGAGCGACTCGGGGCCGACCTCTGTGTCATCGGGGCCGATCTCGATCCCCTGTGGCAGTGTCTCCAAATCGGGCCCGATCCTGGACAGATAGGCCTGTGGGAGACGTATGATCGACCGGAAGTGGGTGTCCTGAAACTCAGCGACGGGTGCCCGTTCAAATGTACCTATTGCTCGGTTCCGAGTATTTATGGCCACTTCAGACCGCGACCACTGGATCGGTCCCTAGCGGAGTTGGAGCTGCTGGTGGACCTCGGGGCCCGAAATGTGGCATTCTACGACGATGCGCTGTTGTTCAACGCAGAAGCTGTCCTGAAACCGTTTCTGGAGGAGGTGATCGGCCGGGGGATTCACGTGAACTTCCACACGCCGAACGCCCTGAATGCACGCTTCATCGAGGCTGAGCTGGCGGACCTGATGGTCCGAGCGGGGTTCAAGACGTTCTATCTTGGTTTTGAGAGTCGCTCTGCCCGGTGGCAGCAGGGCACGGGGGGAAAGGTGTATTCCGACGAACTGGCGCAGGCGGTTCGCCATCTTGTCTCGGCGGGTGCCGAGCCGAGCGAAGTCACCGCCTACCAGATCGTGGGCCACCCCAACAGCGATCTTCAGGACCTCGAAGACTCGATGCGTTTCGTCCAGAGCCTGGGCATTCGGGGCATGCTCGCGGACTTCTCGCCCATCCCCGGCACGCTTGACGGGGAGTCCTGTCGCCGGTGGGTGGACATGGATGAGCCGCTGATGCACAACAAGTCCGCATTTCCGGTCTTTCGTCTCGGATTCGATGAGGTAAACCGCCTCAAGGACCTCCAGCGGCAGTTGAACCGAACGCTCTAAATGCATCCGCCGTTATACGCGAGCTGATCGGCCTGGTTCTCTCGCGGCGGATCATAGAAGCGGCCGGTGAGATACGGAGCTCGTAGCGCATTCATAAGAGCACTCTGGAAAACGTCTTACGGCATCACGACCGACCGCCGGAGTGGGGCCGCATTTGATTTTAGGCCCTTTCGCGATTATAGTGTGCCCGATGAACGCACGAATCGCACATATCAAGAGCTTCGGCTGCCAGATGAACAAGCTGGACACCGCTCTCGTCTCGTCTGCCCTGTCCGAGGCGGGTTTCGAGTTCACCGACAGCGTGAAGGATGCCGACGTGGTGGTGATCAACACCTGTTCCGTGCGGGAACACGCCGAAGCCCGTGTGCTTTCGCACCTCGGACACCTCAAACACCTCAAGAAACACCGGCCCGGCATGGTGGTGGCCGTGATCGGCTGCATGGCGCAACGACTGGGCAATACGCTACTCGAGCACGATGCCGTAAACGTTGTCTGCGGCCCTGGCCAAATCCCTCAGATCGTGGGTCTGATTGAGGACGCTCTCTCCCAGAATGCCAAACACCTGGCCGTCGCGCCGGGGATTCGCGATCGATCGGACGAATCATCCGACGTGTTGGAGCAGTTCGAATCGGCTTTCGGCCTGGATGGTGAGAAGGTCGGAAACCTACCCGGGCAGGCCTTCGTGCGGGTCATGCGAGGCTGCGATAACTTCTGCACCTATTGCATCGTTCCGTACGTACGTGGCCCGGAGGTGTGCCGGCCGCCGGAATCGATCCTCGAACAGGTTAGGAGGCTGGCCGACGAGGGCGTCAAGCAGGTGACCCTTCTGGGCCAGACGGTGAACGCTTACCGGCATCGCAACGGCGACAAGCGCTATTCCTTGGCGGACCTGCTCGGCATGGTCGCCGACGTAGAGGGGATCGAGTGGATTCGCTTCGTGACGAGCTATCCGTCGGAAGAGTTCTACGACGACATCCTCCATGCCATGGCTTCGTCGCCCAAGGTCTGCAATTACCTGCACATGCCGGCTCAGAGCGGCTCCGACCGAGTCTTGCGGGCCATGAATCGCCACTACACGGCTGAGCAATACTTGGACCTACTGGCTCGCGCGAGGGAAATCGTGCCGGACATTGCCATAGCAGGGGACTTCATCGTGGGTTTCCCTGGCGAGACGGATGAGGATTTCCAGGCGACTGTGGACCTTGTGAAAAGGGCGCAATACCGAAACTGCTTCATATTCAAGTATTCGCCCCGGCCTGGAACGACGGCCGACAAGCGTCATCAGGATACCGTCTCCGACGAGATCAAGCAAAGGCGTAACGTCGAGCTGCTCGCTGTTCAGGAGGCGATCAGCGATCGGTTGAGCCAGGCCTTCCTGGGAAAAACGGTGAGAGTGCTGGTGGAGGGGCTCAGCAAGAAAGCCCACGTGAACCCGACCGATGCTCGCAGCAATCCGCAGTTGGTGGGCAGGACCTCGACCGACTACATCGTCGTCTTCAACGGCAATCCGTCTCTGGCCGGTGAGTTTGCCGACATCCGAATTACGGAGACATCTCCGTTGACTCTCTTCGGCGTCCTGGCAGACTGAGCCCGGGCTCAAGGCCCTCGGTGTCCACTAAGGCCTGCTCACTTGCGACTCGTCTGTTGACGCAGGTATTCCTCGCGTTGTTGCTTCTGCCTCTGCTTCAGTGCTTCGAATGCATCTGCTTCCAAAGGCAGAGTCTGCAACTCGATCTCAGGGACCGGGCCAGCCTGCTCCAATGCGGCCTGAACCTGCCTGGCTTGTTCTTCGTGCATGTCCCTCAGATCGTCCATGGAAGCAGTCAATACGTTGGGGTAGTCGAAGGTCGGCAACTCCGGAGTCGGCTGCGGCAGCATGTAGAGTGCTTCGGCATAAGAGCGGAAGCGAAGGCCCCACAACTTCATCGCCAGGTTGTACCTGACCAGGCCCCCGTAGACGCTCATATCCGTTGCCTCCGGAGTATCGGCAAAAGGCCACGACAGCCAGCCGTCAACAAGCCGCCTCGATGCCTCGATCTCGGCGCCGATCCATCGGCCCTGTTCGTCTTCCGTCAGATGCGCGCGACCCCGAGGGGTGCCCCCACCGTACCACCCGTATTCGCTGAGAACAAGAGGCTTGTCCGTTTGGCAGTAGGCCAGCATATTCTGTAGATATGCGATATTCCGATCCCAGTTGGTTCGTGATCCGAAAGGACGGCCCATCAGCGGATAGAAGTGGATGGATATGAAGTCCAGCCATTGCGCCTGCCGATGCGGGTTGAAGGCGCAATAGAGATGCGGATCACCCGGTCGGATGACGGGGAAGGACCATTGGACGTAGCCCACGGTGATCAGATGTGTGGGATCGACCTCGCGCAGTACGTTCACCTGACGCTGTACCCACTGATCGGCCAAATGCTCCCTGAACAACTGCCAATCGCGCAATCGCGGATTGCCCTTCTTGGCAACATCCTTTGCCGGCTTGACGTTGCCTAGTACCTCGCTGTCTTCAAGTTCGTCACCCCATGCGGCCTTGAGGCCTCCCTGGTCCTTGTACTTGGCCTGCAACCACTCATTCCACCTCGAATCCCATGATTCGAGGTGCCAGGGGATGTTTGGTTCGTTCAGCAGGTCCCACGCCAGGATGGCGGGCTCGCCTCGGTACCGCTGTCCCACCACGGCCCAGAAATGGTCGAGTGCCTTGAGTGCCTCGGGCCCGGCGAAGCGGTCGGGTTCCCAGTATGACGGATTGCCTTCCCAATGGTCCGGTCCCGTGATGATGAGCCGAATGCCTGCCTTGCGGGCGATCTCGATCAATGCGTCGAGCTTCTCGAGCGAGGCCTCGTCAATCGTATCGACGTCGGGCTGAAACGTCGCGGCGGCCAGAAAGATGTGCGGCAGTTGACTCCGAGCTGGCTCATCAGTTTGAAATGTGTCGCAACGGCCTCGGGGTCGAACTGCTTCCAGACCTGGGGAGGCCACCCCGTATTGGGGTCGTAGTAGTTGGTGCCAAAGGGCACGAAGGGCAAGGCGGAATCGGCTTCCACAAACCCGTGGCCGTTTGGAGCCACAGTGACCAACGTCACCCTGTGCGAGGACGAACATCCTACCAGTGAGAGTAGCGCGAGCAGCAGTCCACCGCGCATCCAGGTCCTAAGTCTGCTTCGAAGAGAGGCTCGCGATTCGTGTCCCATATCGTGGTCTCCACTGTGCGCCGGAGGCACATTGACTTGTCAGGGCTAATAGGCGTTCCACATGTACAAGACTTGCGGCGTACCAAGTTCATAGAGCGTGTTGCGATTGAGCTTGAGCGTGCTTCGACCCTCGACGTTCAACACGTCCATGAAGGAAAACGGTCTGCGGTATTCGATCACCTCGGCGTCGGCCACGCCCGCCAGGGATGTGGCGATTCCGATCGCGTCATCGAGGTAACCGACCTCGTCGATCAGTTTCTCTTTCAGAGCCTGAGGGGCCACATAGATGCTGCCGTCGGCGAGCTTGCGGACCTGGTCGGCCGATAGTTCTCCCGACCGTCCGGCTTGCACGATCTGGACGAACCGTTCATAGGCCGGGTTGAGAAGCCGCTCCTTCATGTAGTCCAGTTCCTCTTGTTGTGGCTGACGGAAGGAACTGGGCCAGTCCTTCTTGGCGCCTTCCGTGAGGAACACAGGCTGAACCCCGAGCTTGTTCTCGAGCAGGTCCTGGAAGACGAAGTAGCTCATGACCACCCCGATCGATCCGGTGATGGTCGTCGGCTCGGCGACGATCTTGTCACAGGCCACGGAGGCATAGTAACCCCCGGAGGCGGCCATGCCCTGCATGAAGGCGACGGCGGGGCGACCGGTCTCCTGGCGGTACCGGAGAATCTCCTGGTAGATGCGATCGCTGCCGGAGATTGTCCCACCGGGCGAATTGACCGCCAGAATGATCGCTCGGACGTTGTCGTCCTTGCGAGCGGTCTGAAGCTGCTGATAGATGTAGTCTGCCTGCTGGTCACCGATAACGCCATTGAGGCGAACGAGCACGATCCGGTTGCTGCGCGGTCCCTCGCGGACGACGGCTTGTTCGTGGAAGGGACCCTGCCCCGTCGCGATGACCGCGACCAGACCGATCAACAGCAGGAACATGCCGATATTGGCCAGGAAAGACAGGCCGAACAGAATCCCCCAGAAGACGCGCCAGATACCCGACCGTCGTCTCGGTTGTGGATAGGGCTGATACGCCGGCGGCGCCGATGGGGGGCGAGGCGGCGGGGGCGGGTCGGATGGCGGCTTGGAAGCCCCGTGCCCGGGAAGGAATGAAGACTCCAGGTAGTCGTTATCTTGATCGAATGCCATCTGCAACTCCTTACAAAGACCATAGTTATTATAATGGCCCGTCTGATTGACGTCTACGACGCGATTGCAGAATCCATCGCGATAGGGTGGAATCCGTTTGTAGTGACGCCGTGAGGTCTCTAATATATCCTTAGAAGCGCATTACAACCCACGGCGACGACATCGCGGGGCTGGCTTGGCAGCGGTTAACGTTGAGGGCAGGCTGGTCCCGCGACCTTTTCTCTGCTTCAATAGACCTGTTGTGCGTGTTCGTGCATCCCGTCAATCGGCCTTCAAACGATAGGGGTACATCGTATAACCGACCTCGCGTGCCTTCGCGACAATCTCCGGGTAGGGTGTATCGCAGACATCGATGAAGCCGATCTGGTAGTTCTCTCCGTCACCACGTCCGGTCGTGGCCTGGTCCTTGTACTGAAACCAGTGCGTGCCCACGATGTGCGGGTTTCGCAGGGCGCCGCGCACGTAGCTCGCATAGGTGTTGGCCCGATCCTGCTGGTTCTTCGTCGATCGCAGGCCCGTGTGGAACATGCCGCGGTCCAGCGCCCCGAAGTGGAACTCGCCGATGATCAGGGGCATGTCGATATCGTCCGGTAACTTCAGGTCTTCGACGCTGTAGGTATAGCGGTTGTAGCTGACGATGTCGCAGAAGTCGGTCGCTGCCCGCGCGGCGATGTCATTGACCCACGCGAATCGGCACCCCAGGTAGAGCTGATTGGGGGCCGCTTTGCGCAGTTCCTCGCGAATCGTTCTGAAGTAGGTCCGGGCCGTCTTGTCGTAGAACGCTTGGAGATCTTCCTTGGCTTTCTGTTTGTCGGGAGCGGTCTGGCTCTCTCGCAGGGCCTCCCAGGAGGCGTGATCCGTCCCCCAGGCCTCGTTGAGGTTCGCGATGGTCTTGTACTTAGCCTTGAGGTCTTCGATGAAGACGCCCTTGGCGGGCTGATCGGCGGGGGACACGAGTGCCGCGATCGCCAGCGAGGTGTCATCTCCCCACGCCAGCTCATTGTGGACGAAATAGCCGATGCACCAGGGATCGCCCGCCGTCCGGTCCTTCTCGCGGGCCATCCTGCTGCGAAGCTGCTGCCGGAAGCTCGGGTCGAAGACATCATAGAACTTGCCCCAGTAGCCTTCGGAGCCTTCGATGGTCTTGGATTCGAACCCGATGTTTGCTGTGTAGGGCGTCTTTCGCATCAGGTAGATGCTCGCGTCCGACCAGTTTGCGATGGTATTGATGCCCCAGCTCTTGAATCGGCGATGCGTCTGCTCTGCGAAGAGCTGCCCGAAGTCCTGGCCGTACTTTCGCAGAAGATTGGCTCGGCTGAAATCGTACGTGCGGTAAGGCGAATGGTCCTTGTAGTAGCCGTGTGGGGCCCAACTACCCGATCCGTAGAAACGGGCGAACGGAGAGTCTTCTGCCGGGAGGTCCTTGAAGTAGGTCTCGCGGTCGCTGATCGGCGTCGCATTTCCGCTGCCCACGCAGTCGATTCCATGCGACCAGAAGAGCCGGCCCGCCGGATCGACGAGCCACCATTTGCCTTCATGCTTCGCGACGCGGAAGAAGCCGGTTGCCTGCAATTGCGGGCCGCTCAGCCAGCCACCGTACTCATCTCGGTCTTCCGGCTCCGGATGGGCCTCGATGTCCTGCTCTTCCGCCTTGCGATAGGTGGTCAGTTCCTTGATCGAATGCGTCTTGCCTGGCCAGTCCTTGTGGATGTATTGCCCGAATTCATCGATGAAAGGCAGAAACGTCGAGGCGTCGAGTATCTGGATATGGCCGCTCGCACGGATGGCGCCGATCTCGAAGGTATGATCCTGCTTCGGGTGGTTTACGAAGAGGACCAGTTGCGTCACGTTGGATGGATCGAGCTTGCCTGAATGGGTCGGCGCCGCTCGCATGCCCACCAGCTCCAGCGGTGCATCGAGCTTCCACGGAACCGGAAAGACGCGAACGGTCAGGGTGTCCGAGGCGCCGGGGGCGACGGTCACGTTGCCGTTGACGCAGTGGTTCGTGCCGTCGGCGCCGGGATTGTCCACCCGGCAGTTCACCGTGACAGGCTCGTTGCCTCGGTTGGCGACCTCAAACGAAATTGTCTCGTAAGTGGACAGGTCCCATTTCCCGTCCGGCGATTTGAGTGTGATACCGGGCCAGGGGGCTTCGTGCCCTGTCTGGATTTTCAGTGTGCTGGACTCAGCCAGACTCACGCGGGCATCGCTGGTCTGGACGGAACTGGTATCGAAGGTCGAGCCAAAGTCGAACAGCGTCAAGGGTGTCGGATCATCTGCGGCAGGGACGGGCAGGGCCATCCATGACAAGGTCAACAATGCGATGGCGGTTATGGCGATTCGATGTGTCTTCATGGCTGGTCCTCGCAATGTCCTTCTTTCAGTTGCCCAGGCGGATCACATAGGCAAATTCGTTTCGTTGCGTGGTGAATTCAATCCGATCATTGTCGATGTCATAGTCGATCCGACGCAATTGGCGTCCGTCCGCATCTCTCGCGACGACAGACTGAACCCGTACGCCGGATAGGCCAAACTTCTCCAATTCCAGGGCCACAGAAAAGGGTCCCAGATTCGGCAGGGGGGTGATCGTTAGTGTGTCGGCCTGTTGTTGGCATCGGAAGGCCCCACGCGTCGAAGCCGGGCCGAAGTCGACCGACTCGATCCCTGCGTTCCATCCAGGCGTTGCAGAACTGCTCTCGTGAGGCACGAGTTCGATCTGCGTCACTTGGTGGCCACGTCCCTCAACCACCAGCGTGCCGATGTTGTACCGCATGGTCCCGTCGTCGTCCCCGATGAGACTATAGCGAGCCCCCGTGGCCGGGTCCCAGAAGCCTACGAGAATTCCGTATTCTCCGGGCCCGCAATCCGACGGCAATGTGATCGTGAAGTCCTCCCCCAGACGCACCAGCCCCTGCCACTGGCTCGTCGGCAGGGGCAGTTGGCCTCCGCCCTGGAAGGCGATCTTGTCGCTGCGGTCCGACGCCTCGCTGGTGAAGTGGATGAACACCTGGAGGTCCTTGGGGGTCGGCTCGTCGGCCTGCCAGGCCGTGATGAGTTTGAAACGTCTGCCCCCCAGATACTCGACCCGTTTAGCTTGCGGGCGGATCGCGAGCTGGCCTTCAGGCCCGAAACCTCTGGCGTTGAAGTACCATTTCGACGGGCCTCGGGACTGTTCGACGATCGCGCCGCCGATTCGCTCGATGCTCGATTCGATCTGGTCGTTTCTGGCATAATAACCATATTGGGGCAGGACCTTGCCCGCCACTTCCCAGACGGCTTGCCCCCGATTGACGTAGACGCGGGCGCCGCTGGTCCAGTCGATGATCTGCTTGTGAATGTCACCATCGGCGAACTGCACGTTGGCGATCGTGTCGAGAGCCAGGCTGCGAACGAGATCCTGAGCCAGCCAATACTTGCGGACGGCGCCCCGGCCAAACCCCGGTTTGTCGATCATCATGGCGTGTCCCGTGAGAATCTCGTCGCTGATGTAGTCGTCGCTTTCGATCCCATGCTCGGCCCGGCTGCGTCCGCCCTGGTAGCGTCCGGAGTAGCCCACGCCGTGCAGGCTGAACTTGTCGTGCAGGACCGCATCGTACCAGGGCACACGCTCCCAGTCCTGGCACCTGATCGCGATGCAGAATCTCTCGCTCTCCGGCGTGATCCGCAGGTGCTGGCAGTCGGCGCCGTCCAGATAGCCGATCAACTGATCGTCGCCTGCCTCCGAGGTCATCGGAGCGTCTCCCCCGAGATAGTCTCGAATCCACGCGAAGGCCTGTCCCCAGGAGTCACGCGTCTCCAGCATCGAATGGAAGTTCCCCTGTTTGTCGTAGTAGTCGAAACAGTCGATGGATGTGAAGACGTCGATGAAGTAGTGCGTCGGCATCAAGTTGGGGCCGATCAGACTCAGATTACGCTGGACAAAGGGCATGATATGGTCAGGACGCCAGCGATAGCTCTGCGCATCGCGGCCCTCGTTGAGCCACGCTTTGATGGGCTGACCGCCTTCGCGGAAGCAGATGTGATCGTAGCTGTAGTCGTTGGCGTCCGGATAGAAATCGATGTAATTGTCGTGCAGACCCCACGGGATGGCGTGTTCGGCGCAAACCGCCGCGATCTGCTTCATGTCCTCGATTGTTCCGAGCGAAGGGTTGGGCGGATAGATGTCGGGCAGCCGGTAGTCGTATCCCCATCGCTGCCAGACGTGCATCGTCAGCAGGGAATCGGTGAGTCCATAGTCGATCATCTGCTCCATCTTCCGGGCGATCTCGGCGTAACGCCCGCCCCAGATGTCGAAGACGAACCGGCCTGCCTTCCGTTCGAAACCGGCTGAAGGTTGCCTACCGTACAGATCGCGATACTTCCTCGCGCAGTCGAACGCGCCTCGGGAGCTGGGCACGAGCGTCATCGTGGCGTTCATGTGCGTGTGCAACGCATACGTCTGGCTCTCGGGGTTCACTTCGAGATAGTCCGGGGGATTGTCCGTTGCCACCAGCAGCGACAGGCCCCGCTCGAAATCGAATCCGACATGACTGGTGGAGAGATTGTGTCCGCCGAAGCTGGCGCGGAAGGCTTCCGGCTCGACGATGCAGTAGCCATGCCCGTAGTAGACTCGCGGCGCCTTCTGGTCTGCTGACCCGATGGCGAAATCGGTGATTCGCTTGGGGCACTCGGCTTCGATTCGCAAGCCACTCCGGTCGGGCCTGATTCGCACCGTGAGCGTGAATTCCTCATCACCCAGCAGCAACGGTTGTTGGGCGGTTAACTCCGACCCATTGGTCGACCATCTCGTCTCGCCTTGCAGACTGACAGCCGATGGCCCTCGTCCGACCTCCTGCCCAAGAACCGCGATTCGCAAGCCGTCGAGAACCAGATTCGCATCCCCGTTGCCCAACGCGATGGCCGCGTCAAACAGGCCCGCGTCACCTGCCACGATGGCGGCTTGGAAGCCATCGTCCAGTTGAAAGACGTTGCTCTGGGGAGTTCCCTGGGCGACCAGGTTTCTTGCCGCATCCCGCAGTTGCTCTCTCTCCGTTGGGGACATTGGCTCAGATATCTCGCCTGCAATCACCACCGGACTGCCCCAGTAGGACGAATCGCAGGTCGTATCATGTTGCGGGCCGGGATGGCTCTCCAGCCGCAGCAGGATCTCCTGGCCCGCATAGCTGGAAAGGTCGGCCTCGCCATCGACCCACCGTTTGCTGTCGGTGTGTCGGGAGAAGATCTGGTGGTCGCCGACCCAGACGCGGAAGGTCACGCCGTCGCTGGGCGGCTCGCTCGCCGAATTGTCTCGGATGGCGTTGGCGAATTTCAGCTTGATGGGGCTGGTCTGAGGCAGGGCCAGGCGATATTCGATGAAGATCGTCCCGCCTCCGGGTTTCCAGGGCGGATGCATGATGATCGCATCCTGGGTGGCTCCGCGCGTGACCGATCCGAAGGACAGGTTCGCCGACGACTCCGACGAGCTTCCGCTCCAGCCGACGGGCATGTAGACGAGCGGGCCTGTGTAGTACTGCCAGGCCACGCGGTACGTCCTTAGGGGCTGTAGTGGCAAAGCGCCTTGGCGGGGCACTGCGTTTATCGGCAGGGCGGGCGGTCTTTGGCTCGATGCGCTGATCTGTTCGAAGTTCGAGGTGAAGATTCGCACCGCGTGGGCGGTTCTCTCCCGCCCATGGTCGTCGAAGCGGGCGTAGACGTGCACCGGATACAATGCTGAGAGGGCGCCGTGACCAGCCGCAATCTGAAAGGTTGCCGTCTGGCTGTCTCCGGGGTCGACCGAAACCGTTCGACTCGTTGAACCGACCGCATACCATTCATCGACGAGGCCGTCGAGTTGCAGTTCAACGTTCAGCGCGGTCGAGCCGGTGTTTTGCATTGTGGCCGTGACGGATTGCGGCGTATCGAATTGCTTGATATCTTCGACCGGGGTGATTGAGAGTGTCAGAGGGCCTTCTTGGACGGTAGAGCCATTGAAAGCAAGGGCCGGCGCCGACCATGCCGCAAACAGCAGCAGGGCCAACGCCAACGATTTCAAGTCATGAGAGGATGGGACTATGGATGTCATCTGTCTTTCCTTTGCGTCGAACCTCGATGAGAGCGGTGGATGGCAGGTCAGCGATCTGAACGCTCGAGTAGATACCACATGGTGCCGTATGCTGGCGAGAGCTTCAGAACACCTCGGCTGCTATCGTATGAGATGGGGACTTCCTGGTGCGGGGCGCCATCCGGGGCAAGTGCGTGGCATGTCCAATGCCCTTCGGGAAGAGCCATCTGGCCTTCGACGGCCTCGATCTGTACCGGCGCGTGTCCCCAGTTGCGGCCGACCGTCCGGCGGTCCCTGGAGAACTCCATCCCGGTGTTCTCGCACCGGCCACAGGCGGTGACCAGCATCCCTGCGCCGCTATCCAATGGCGTGACGGTGATTGTCACGAATTCGGGCGACGCAATGCGCACGTTGCCGCGCGTGGCTCTGCTGAATCGGTCTGCATGTCCGATGTAAACCTGCGTGTCGTCGCCGGTCGCGTAGAAGAGTCCTTTGCCCGCGTCGTCCACCGACCACGTGACTGCGGTATGGGATGCGTCATTGGTGACCGCAGAGGCGGAGGCGGTGTAAGATGGAATAACCACGTTCTTCGTCATCTCGCTGTAGGTCATGTTCCCGGCCCGTTCGAGAATGCCGAGCATGTTTCGATCGTGCTGGACATGGAGACGAGCCAGACCGGGCAGGTCGTTCGCGGGATCGCCCGTTTGGACGAGATGCGTCGAACGCAAGGGGGCGATTGCGGCATCGCGGAAGATCGTGCTGCCGGCTCGCATGAAACCCCACTTGCCCGGATTTGTGTCGATGTCGAAGAAGCTGGCGAGCACCTGGCGGTCCCACGTGTCGCCATTGTGAGAATAGCTGTAGAACCAGACGCCGTCCCAGTCCTGGGCGGCGGCAAACGACGCCATGATCGGCACGCACTCGGCCTGAGCGTCCAGCGGAGCAGGATGATTGTACTCGCTCACGGTGAAAGGCTTGCCCGCCAGCCTCTCGGCGGCCACGCGAAACAGCGTCGCTTCGCTCGGATAGTCGGTCATCGGCTTCTGGTTGATCAGCCAGTTGCCCTGGTCCCACGGCTGTCCCGGAAAGCTCGGATGTTGCCAGTACGCGTGGGAATCGATGTAGTCCATGTCACTCTGCGCGTAGAGCCCCAGCGGCCCGAAGACAATGGTTCCTGTGACCAGGGCTCCGCAGCCGAGGTCGTTCTTGATGAAGTGCCGCATGTCGTCGAAGTAGGCTTTCTCCGTCTCCGCGAGGAAGCACATGCGGTCGACGATGCGCAGCCCTGGCTCTCGTTTGCCAGGAAGAGGCTGACGCCGGCCTCGCCCAGCGACTCGTCTTGAGCCAGACCAACCTGACCGCCCGACTTGAGCTGTACGTGCGCCAGTTGGACCGATGCAGAATCGCCACTGAGGGCAAAGCTGATCCTCGCGCTGGTCTCATCGGCCCTCGCGACGAACCCAAAACTGAAGTGCTGCCAGTCCGTGCCCAACCCGATCGTCCGGGATAGGCCCATATTTCCCCACGGATCGTGCGTCATTTCTTTCTCATTCCACATTTAAATCCCCCTAGTATTCTTCTTTTGCAGAAAAGAATTGTTAATTAAATGTTTGCTCCTATTTATATAGGTTAAGTTCATCAATGGTTGCTCCTACCCCACTAGGAAGAAGATAATTAACATTTCTGCCCTGCTTTATATTATTTCTAATATTAGTAGAAGATATGTCTATAATTGGCATATTAAGAAAAATTATTTTTTTGTTGAATTTTCGTTCTATGTGCTGCTTTTGCTGAAGTACTTCTTCCTCAGTAAACCCCGCTCTATTATATACTACCAATTTACAACTATTAAGTATTCTATCTACATTTTTCCAATAATCTAAATCCATTAAACTATCCACACCAATTAAAAAATACCACTCTATATTACGTTGCAGTTTACTAAAAAGTTCTACTGTCTCATAGGTATAGCTATTTTCTTTTTTGTTTATTTCATAATCACTTATTTCAAAATGAGCTTCATTTTCAGTGACTTTTTTAACTAAATCATACCTAATTTTAGCATCTGTGATTATTTTATTAAGTTTATGAGGTGGATTTCCTGCTGGCATGAATAAAATCTTGTCCAAACCCAAATTGTATAATGCTTCATAGGCAATATGAAGATGACCTATATGAATTGGATCAAAGGTTCCTCCAAAAATAGCCTTTTTCACTGTAACACCTTCTTTATATTGTAATAAGTTACAAGGCAAAATACTCTAGGCTAGCTTTAGATAAGCCTAGAATATAAAAAACTCGTACACTAAAAAATAAAAAAACATCATGGAAAATAACGGTATAAATTATAATTTTAAATAGAGGAAAAAGCATGTAAAATTACATGCTTTTATGGTAATTCAATTTTAGGCTTCTTTAAAGACCTTTTATATAATACGCATTTATTACCAATAGCTTGAATTCCCTCAGCCTCTATTGCTGCACAAATTGTATCTGAAGCTTCTCTAGCAGTCATTCCACTATTATTTAGCACCTTAATTTTAATAAGTTCTCTAGATTCTAGTGCATCCCCTACCTGCTTTAAAAAGTTTTCTTCTATTCCTGCTTTTCCAACCTGAAATATAGGTTGTAATGTATTTGCAAGTGTTCTTAAATAACTTCTTTGTTTACTTGTAATCATAATACCCTCCTAGCTATAACTGCTCACGGTCATATTCTTTCATAACATTAAAGTAAATTCTGTGGCAATATCATACTTTTCACGAATAAATATTTTATTAAAATCAAATTTAACTCCGCGTAAGTATATATTCTTATAAGATAATAATTGTTATTGATTATCTTTTATAATAAGAATTCAAATTCAAAGTTTTGTAATCTTACTAAATCCCCGTTTCTTGAATTCCTTTTGCAACTAGTGCGTCAAATACTCCCTTATTTTTTAATACTTTGTGGAAATATTTAAGAGAATCCGGTTCATTAACGTTAACGGCACTTAATAATCTATCAACAAAGCTTCCTTCAAGAACAAAAGTTCCGACCTCATCTACATTGATTGTATTAGTAAATCTCTTTTCTTCTACTATGAATTTATCTTCATCCGCTATTACAAGTTCTGTAACTGGAATAGTAGTGAACATTCTAGCTGCTTCTTTAACAAGCTCTTCTACTCCTTGATTAGTAGCTGCAGATATTTTGAATATTTTACTATCATCATATCCCATTTCATTTAACTTCTTCTTAAAATTTTCAAACACTTCGTCATCAAATAACATATCGCTTTTATTAGCAGCTATTATTTGTGGTCTATCCCATAGTTTAACACTATATTTTTTTAGTTCTTCATTTATCTTTAATAAAATCCTCTACAGGATCTCTACCTTCTATTCCTGAAATATCAACCACATGAATAAGCATTCTAGTTCTTTATATATGTCTAAAAAGTCAATTCCAAGACCTACACCCTCAGCTGCACCTTCAATTATTCCCTGGTATATCTGCCATAACAAAACTCTGCACACCATTTACACTTACCACTCCTAAACTTGGTTTTAAAGTTGTAAAGTGATAATTAGCTATTTTAGGTGTTGCTTTTGATACTATGAAATAAAGTTGACTTACCTACATTAGGAAATCCTAAAAGCCCAACGTCAGCTAAAAGCTTAAGTTCAAGTTTAACCCATCTCTCTTCTCCTGGCATTCCTACTCAAAGTTTGGTGCTTGCCTCGTAGGCGTACAAAACTTAACGTTCCCTTTTCCACCTTTTCCGGCTCTACAGACTACATAAGTATCACCATCATGAGATAAATCGCACATTATTTTGTCACTTTCTACGTCTCTTATAATGGTACCCATTGGAACTTTAACGTACAAATCCTCTCCATTTTTTCCATAACACTTCAAGCCGGAACCTCTTACTCCACTTTCTGCTATGAATTTCCTTGCGTAAGAGAAGTCTAATAGAGTAGTCATATTAACATCTGCTATTAATATGA
>CAVSCO010000021.1:0-130404 GCA_963726475.1 uncultured Phycisphaerae bacterium
TAATGATTTTTGGTCGAAGATATGAACATGATCGGGCTGGCGCATGAAGGGCCGGCTCGAGTCCCGATGGAACGGACAGTGGCAGAAACGGAATCAAATTCAGACCAGATACTTGGAGATGGAACATGGCGGCGGTAAGCGTGGAAGCAAAGCGGATGACGATGCCCGAGATCAAGAGTCGAGCCAAAGACATGGGGATCGTCCCTGGCAAGATGAAGAAGACCGAACTGATTCACGCCATTCAGATGGCTGAAGGTTGTACGCCGTGCTACGGTCGTTCCAACGGGGAATGCCCCTGGCTGGAATGCTGCTGGCGTACAGATTGCTTCAAGACCAAGGCGTAAATTGAACCTGCGGGCCCCCCTCACCGGGGGGCCTATCCGATCGCCGAGGGACCACGCTGCACCCAGCGTGCCCGACCACCTCGTTCTTGCCTCCCCGATGTCCCTACATGCGGACGTACCGTTTTTCACGTCCACAAAGGCGTTTTCTTTGACAGCCGGTATAACGACCGGTAATATATGACTGTGTGTCAAGGCGAATGCTTTCTCCCTCAAAGTGGTGCCTCTGCAATCAACCGAGGGAATCCGTAGTGTAGGCCCGCATGGGTCTGAGGAGAAGACGAAGTGGCAAAGGGGACTGTCAAGTGGTTCAGTGAGAAGAAGGGGTTCGGCTTCATCATCCCGGATGACGGTGGCGAGGACCTGTTCGTTCATCACTCCAATATCGCCGGGACCGGCTTCAAGACACTCCAGGATGGCCAACCCGTCGAGTATGAGCCCGCTCAGGGCAGGAAGGGGTTGGAGGCCACCAACGTCCGGCCCTGCTGACTGACAACTGAAAGAACTTGAACTGAATGGCCCTGCGAGTCAGCGGGGCCTTCCGTTTGAACACGTACCGTTGGCGAAGGTAATGTGGCTACCTCGGACGATCTGACCGGGTGCCACGAGGGGCGCTGACGGGGCGGCGCTCTCCCGAAAGGAGAGCGCCGAGAAACAGCGGGTCATTGGCAGTGGGAAAAAGGCTTTTCCCCGGTGGCCGCGCGGAAGGTGTATATTCACTCCCGGTAGGCTGGTCTCTACCGCTTCGGACGTCGCGATGTGGTGAGCGCGTCAGGTGGCCGGTTTGGCGGTGGGGTGCCACTTATGGCTGTGATGCTCTAGCGGGGACGTCGACTACCAATCCTCGTCGTCCTCGTCATCGTAGTCATCGTCATCGTCGTCGTCATATTCTTCGTCTTCATCTTCGTCCTCGTCCTCGTCTTCATCCTCCTCGAGGTCTTCATCGTCGTCCTCGAACTCCTCCTCTTCGTCGTAGGCGAGCTCCTCTTCGGGCAGTTCGCACGTGCAGCTATCCGGCTTCTCGCCACAGCCGGCACAGGTTCCATCCTCAACAGGGGCGCCGCACGCTTCACAGAGAATGCATCCACACGATTCACACATCTTCGGACACTTTCAAAAAGAGAGTTGTCAATATCCATCCACGCCGGAAATTCGATCCGCGAGGACCCACCGCCAACGGCGTCAACATGGTACGTCGCAAGGAGGGAAAAGCAATACCATTTGCGGAAAAATCAGAGCAATTTTCCTGGGCCGGAAGACGGGGCCTCGGGCTTCCATTCGGAGGGGGATATTGGCCCCCCCAATGTTAGTCCGGCGGATACCCTTGTGAGCTGCAAGCGGCTCGACACAGCACGCTCCCGGACGGTACGACGACCCCGCCCGGGATCACTACGCATACCGTCTCAAGGCCAGCCTGACAATCTGGTCGATGAGGGCTTCATAGTTGATGCCGGCTCTGTCGGCCGCTTCGGCCACCTCTTCGCCGAACGCGATGTCAGGGTTGGGATTGGCCTCCAGGATGACGAGCCTCTCACCGGGGGTCAGACGCAGGTCGATGCGCCCGTAATCCTGAAGCTGAAGCGCGCGATAGGCCCTCTTGCAGACGCGTTCGACCGTCTTGAGAACCGCCGGCGACAGATCGGCGAATCCGAACTCAATCTTCCATTTCTCGCGATACTGGCGGTCCCATTTGCAGCGATAGGTCAGCATGACAGGCCCCTGGTCGCTCTCCTCATTGAAGCAGCACTCCCGGGGAGGCAGGACCGTCAGACGCTTGTTGCCCAAGATGCTGACATAGAGCTCGCGCCCTGCGATGTATTCCTCTGCAATGACGGGCTGCTTCCAGCGTTCGTGGATGAACGCCGCTCGTTCCGCGAGTGCCTCGGCGTTGTAGACCAGGGAGGCGTTGGAGATGCCTTCGGAGCTGTCTTCGAGGCTGGGTTTGACCACCATCGGATAGGGCAGATTCTTCGGGATGTGGATCCGCTGCCGGTGCGGCAGAGAGATGAAGTTCGGGACGCGAATCTTGTGCAGTCGGAGGATTTGTTTGCACAGCGTCTTGTCCCGTGCCAGCAATAGTCCCATGGCGCCGGCCCCCGTGTAGGGGATATCCAGCAGTTCGAGCAGAGCGACGATGTTCTTGTCCATCCGCCGGTCGCCGCAGAACTGCTCGGTCAGGTTGAACACGAGGTCCGGTTCCTGCTCGGTCAGCGCCTTGGCCACCGACGCGATGTCGTATTCGGCGCCCATCACGGTGACGCGATGCCCCAAGGCGCGCAGGGCGTCGCATACGTGGTATTCAGTGATCGGCTTGTCCGCCAGATCGCGGAATTCCGGGTCATTCAATGGGATCGTAGCCGGGTCTACAAGGACCGTGATGTGCAGTCGTCGACTCATCTCTACCTTCGTTTCTTGCTGATCGTCAAGGTGTTGCTGGCAATGGCCGTGACCATCGCGGTCAGGCCGATGATCGTCTGGTGATCGGAGTTTTCGGCACAGAGCCCCAGTGTATCGCATCGCGTAGCCAACCGGTTGACAAGCTGGTCGATATCGAATTTGCGGTGCCCCGTCCACCGTGTGACGTTGTTCACCAGTTGGGCGCGATGCGATCTGAGAAGTCTGGAGGCCTTGAGGACCGAGTTTCCAGGAAGCGCGATGATGAACAGGTCTCGAAGACTGTCGTCGTAGTAGCCCTGGAATTCACTGCCGAGGATTCGTCGCTTGCGTTCGTAGTGGGAGGCCAGCGTAGAGGTCATCCGAGCCGCCGAGTAAGGTGCGATGCCCCGAAACGTCACCGCCGCAGGCTTGGAGGCGATTTGTCGCATGACGTTGTCTACGTACAGGAGTTTCTTGATGACCGGCCAATCCTTGTACTTTTCATGCCAGTGGCTGCCCGGCGTCAGCCAGACCGCAAACGTCTCGGCGAAGTCTTCATCCGGATGTGACTGGGCGTAGTTGTCCTCGAGATTGACGACAAATCGGCGGGAATAGGGCTGATACGAATACGAGTTGCCGTAGGGGTCCGAGAAATTTCCGAACAGCTCTCGCCACCGTGTTCGGCGGTAGAGCTGGTAGGCGTAGTTGACCGCGTGGCCGCACTCATGGCGCAACAGCTTCATGCAAATGGCCGGGTCGCCTCCCTCGACCTCGTACATCATCGTCTCTTCCAGCTCCTTCAGCCGTGGATGGGCCAGGCAGAACGGGATGCCAACGGTCGGAATCTTGTCGGGAGTGAGCCACTCGTCGGCCAGGTAGCACGCCGGGTGCCAGGTAATCCCTTTGGCTGCCAGCTCATCGTAGAGCTGCTTGACAAACGGTTCCACGCAGGAGCCGGGAATATCGAGTCCGAGGTCCCGAATGCGTACCTGGAGCAACTCCTCATCCGGCAGCTCTTCCCATCCCCACAGCTTATGTGTCTTTGTCTTTGGCATCCCTTCAACCATCCCCTTTGGCATCCTCCCTATCTCTATACCACCTGACGCACGATCTGGCAACCCCGGATTGGAGAGGATGCAGGCGATGACGCGACATGGCGGGCGATGAGAATGCCGACTGACGGGTGGTCCTACTGAAGGGACATATCTGCCGCCACCGCTTCCGAGGTGGGCCCAGGACTATAGATTTGCACCGTGGCGTCGAGCCGCAACTCGCCCTGAGCTCTCTTGCGAATGTGGAGACTGCCGACTTGCGTCATGACGGGAGAGTTCTCAATCGCTCGGAGGAAACCGATCAGTTGACGCAGAGCGATGCCCTCGAAGCCAATCTCCACGACGGTTTCCGAATGACCGGGCTCTGTTCCAGGCACGTCCTGCTGTTGCATCGTCACGACGCTCAGATTGTGACGTTCGGTCAGCGATTCCAGGAAGGGCATCAACTCGAAGTCGGGGCTTTGCTGGGCCATTCGTTCCTTGACGACCTCGAAATCGCGGCTGAGCGCCTGATATTCGGCACGCTTGGCCTGAATCTCACGGAGTTCGTTCTGTTTCTCCGGGAGGATTCGGTCCAGACGCTGGATTCGATCGCGCATCGGTCCGATGCCGAGGGCGTAGATACTCCACAGGGCCACCACGGCGATCACGCCGATTCCGAGCCGTCGTTCTCTTCTGGTCAGTTGAATCATGTTATTGCACCGTCTTTCTGGAGGCCAGGGACAACGTGAACCGTACTCGTTTTGTCTTGGCGTCTCTTGCTGGATTGGGACCGTCCGTGATTTCGAAGTCTGGAATCTCCTCCAGCATGCGCTGCCACTCGGAGACGGTGGCAAAAGAATCGCAGTTGCCCATCACACGCACGGAATCTCCGGCGATGAGCACATCATCGAATTCCAGGTCACTGCCTGTAGGGTAGTGGGTGCTCAGCATGCTCAGGGTTTCCAGAGGAGTCAGTCTTCCCGGTCGGAAGGCGGTCAGCCATTCGTCATCGTCACCGAACGAATCGAGCTTCTGCTGGAGTTGGACCAGTGGGTTCACGCACTTTTCGTCGGGCAGCGTTTGCTGGAACACGTTTTGGATTTGTGTCTTGAGTTCCTGGTATTGCGATTCCAGACGCATCTGGTGCAGGAAGAGTCCGAAGACCCAGATCGCCAGAGTCGCTACCACCAAACCTGCACAGACAACGAGTTCCTTCTTCGGGTTCAGAAGGCTCTGCGTGTGCGTCTCGTGGGCGTGCAGAAAGTCGATTTGGCCGGCTTCCCGTGACAGGAGCCTGCGAAGAGCCAGTCCCTCTGCGACGCAGATCGAGAAGGTGGCATTGATTCCGGGGGTATGTTCGGTACGGGCATATGGGTCGACGGCAATCACCCGGCAATTGATCTGCCCCTGGATCGCGGTGGCCAGATGGCCTGTCGCGTTAGGGGAGGCAACCAGATAGATGCGCAGATCCGCTTCGGCATCGACGCCGAAGAGTTTGCGCCACGTGATCTCGATTTCACGCTGAAGAAGGTCTGCGACTTGTCGGCCGATGGCCTCCATGTCGCTGTCACGCGAGATTCGCAGCGGGATGTTCCTGACCATGACGAGGTGGCCTTCCTGGGCAACTGCCAGGCTGAGGACCGATTCGTCGACCACGAGAACAACAGCCGTCCCTTCGTTGCTATCGGGATGATTGAAGCTCACGGCGGCGTGGGCCGCTGTAATGGGCGTCTCGATCCGGCCGACATGGATCTTGGCTTCATCCAGCAGCCCGAGTTCTTCTTCGAGCAGGTCGGTCGATGTCGTTGCCACCAGGGCCGAATGATGCCCGTTCGGGAGCTGTCGAGCCGAGCAAACCTGAACGACCGCCTTCTCCGCGACGATGGGGAAATCATCCTTCAGGCTCGACGCATCGCCCGCGCGGAGCTTCTGCAATGTGGCTGCGTCCACCTCAATATCCGCGAAGAATACGGCGTGGTGGGGAAGGCACACCGTCACCTCGGCACGGCGGTCAAATCCCTGGGTGGTTGTCAACGCTCGAAGCATATCGACCGGAGAATCCGTGCTCCGGCGGGTTGGCTTCCCGAAGATCTTCTCAACGCAAGGCCCCTGAGCCGTCTGCGCGATCTGTACAGCCCGCAGGTGGGAGCGACCGACATCGATGCCTATCGATTTCTTTACCATGATCTCAACCTTTTGTCCTTCCTCCGAAGCCTGAGCGAAGCGATCTGCTGTTTACGATTCCCGATAGAGAATAATATCGACATTTCCCGTCCGTTGGTTTCTATGCAGCACAGCTTCAATCTTGCAGGTCCGATCTTCGATCTCCCCACACGAGCTGACGCGGTAATAGGCGTCTTCGGGTTTGACCTCGATCGTGTCTTTGATTGTCCTGTAGATGTTATCGGTCATACCGGGCACTTCTCGCAGCTCGGTGATGCTCTCGAACGGCTTGACGGACCGGCGCTGAATGATCATCTGGGCCAGGGCCGCATCCATTTCCTCCGAGAGAGATCGGATGACCAGTTTGGGGGCTGCATTGATGTTGATCCGGCCGTTACCTGTTGTGGTCAGCAGGTCGCGCAGGGCCGCGAATACCTCCGGGGTAACCCCCTTGACCGATTGCAGTTCGTCGATCGTGTCCATCGGGCCGTTCTTGCATCGATACGGGGGCGTGAGGCTCGCGTAATAGTGGCTTTCGACGCCCTGACCGGCCGATTTCACGAAAGACAACAACGTGGGATCGTCGTCCGGATCGATCCAGTCGATGGCGGCGGGGACCACGCCGTATCCGATGCGTTCGGTCGCGCCCTTTCGCCGGTTCAGCAGGTCGATCAGTCTCAGGAATTGATCGATGCGTTTCCGATCGGGGTTGCCTTTCTTGTCTTTGAGCGTGTTGACGTTCAATCGTCCGCTCTCTTCGGTGACCGCCACGACGCAATGCGCATCACCGACAGGGAACGATTCTTCGCCCTTGCGCAGATGGGCGAATCGAGCATCCGTCGTCAGGTCGTTGGTGTCTGCGATGGCTGCGATCGCCAGACTCAAGCCGGCCCGAGCGCAGTTTCTTGCCTGCTCCGACTGGCTGAAGCCGTCTGCAATCTCCAGGCTGGCGCGCGCGGTGTGGTTGAATGCGAACAGCAGGGCCGACAACAACACGACCATGCCCAGAACGAGGACCAGGACAAATCCCTTCCGGTGATATCGGTGTGCAGGACAACTCATCGTGATTCTCCTGCCGTCTTGTGCCGGGTGGCCTGGTTCAGTATCTCTACCGTCGTGCCGCAGTGGTACGTGCGACCTTTCTCGTCTTCCACCGCCAGACGGATTCGTACCGCTCTTGGCAGGCCCTGCTTCGATCGGCTGCTCCATTCGGGCCGCCAGTCGGAACCGTCATAGAATTCGAGTTCCACATTGTTGACCTGCCAGAGCAGAGGTTGCCATGAGACGGCCGAATCGTTCTTCCGGGCCGAATCCACGGGGGGCTGGCTGCTCACCGCAAGCATCTTGAGGCTCGAATCATACCGATAGCGGACCCGAGTCAGTCGCTGAGAGCCGGTCAATCCTCCCGATAGCCCCGCGGTTGTGACGAAATCGAGAATCTCACCTTTCGAATTGCTCTGGTTTCCGACGAACGCCGGGCGGGACTTTAGCGTTTGAATTTCACCACTCTGGGATAGTTCCTGCTTACCTCGATCTGAACCAGGATTCCCGGCCGTGGCGCCGGATGCCGCCTGATTCAGTTCGGTCGGTCGGGTGTACGCGCAGCGAAGCTGCCTCGCGATCAGGCGTACGACGAGATCCGTCCGTTGCGAGCAGGTCATGCGGCTGTCGTAGACCTCCATCGATCGGGATGTGGCCGCGTAGCTGCCATAGACCATCGAAACGATGGCGGCAATCATCGTCAGCGCGACGAGCATCTCGATCAGCGTGAAACCGGGATTAGTGTTCTGTCTGTTCATGGATCCTGGGATCTGCGACGAGGGTCGTCATCTTCACAGTTTTCTCGCCCGAGGTTTGGCGCCAGGTGACGGTGGCCGAGATTTCGCGCACGCCGTTGAGTGTGAATTCACCGTGCCTGGGACGCGTAACATCCGTGACCTCGGTCCGCCAGGTGAACTGCCGTCCGTTTCGTTCAACGGTGCCCGAGTCGGTCCCGTGTTCGGGATACCCGCCGGCGGAGGCTTCGGCGATCTGTTCCTGAGCGACGAACACGGCTTGACTGGTCGCCTGAGCCGCGTCGGCTGTAGCCATGCTCAGCAGATGGAGTCTGAGCAGGCCCAGTATCCCAATCGATGCGATCGCCAGTGCAACAAGCACCTCGATGAACGTGAATGCTTTCGACCTGGTCTTGAAACGATTCATGATCTTTCATCCGAAGGTTCCCGAATGCCGGCGGTTTCAGTCCTGGATATTCCACGACTCGATATCAGCGTCGTCGCCGGAGCCGCCGGGCTCACCGTCCTTGCCGTAGGACTCGAGGTCGTAGTCCTTGCTGTGCACTCCGGGACTGATGTAGATATACGGATTGCCCCACGGGTCCGTCTGCAAGGCGTCGAGATAGCCATCGGCGCTATAGCCTCGGATACCCGGATTGGTCACGAGGACATCGAGACCTTCCGACGTGGTCGGGAAGTTCCCCGTGTCGGTCTTGAACATGGCCAGGGCCGACTGAATGCTGCGGATGTCGGCTTTGGCTTTGACCCGTCTCGCCTGTTCGGGCTTGCCCAGGATCTTCGGCATCATGATCGTGGCCAGAAGACCCAGGATCACCACGACGACCATCAGTTCGATCAGTGTGAAACCTCGTTGCTTACGCATTGGATAACTCCGTCGGATTTGCATGGCGAAATTCCCTACAAAGCCTGATTGATTTCGAATATGGGCAGCAGAATCGACAGCACGATGAATCCCACGACGCCACCCATCAGCAGAAGGATCATCGGTTCGAGCAGAGCCGTCAGGGTTCGGACCGTCGTCTCGACTTCGCCGTCATACATATCGGCGATATCGAGCAGGCCATCCTCGACGTTGCCGGCCATCTGCCCGGTCTGTATCACGTGGAAGACCACTGGAGGGAACATCCCCGTGGCTCTGAACGCATTGGCGATGGTCTCGCCTTTGTGGACCCAATCTTTGATCTGCCCCGTCGCATTGGCGATCAGAAGGTTCTGGCTGATCCGCTGGCTGATCTCCATCGCCGTGATGACCGGGATGCCGCTCTTCATCAGCGTTCCCAGCGTTCGGCTCAGCCTGGCCACCTCGAGTTTGAAGAACAATGGACCGAACAGGGGCAGCACAGTTTGATGCGGTCCGTCCATATGCGGCCGTCCTGTGTTCGGGACACGCCTATCAACGCCGTCACGATTCCGGCCAGTCCCACGATGATGAGCACTCCGTGGGCTCGGGCAAAACTGCTGACGCCGATGAGTATTTGGGTTGGCAAAGGCAGGTCCTGGTTCATCTTGACGAACAGTTCCGAAATGCTGGGCACCACGTACGACAGCAGGAACATGACCACCGCGGCAGCCACCGCGGCCATCATCACAGGGTAGGCAATCGCGGCCTTGACCTTACCGGTCAGTTGCACGCGCTTCTCCAGGATGTCGGCCAGTCGCGCCAAGACAGCTTCAAGGGCACCACTGGCCTCCCCGGCGGCAACCATGTTGACGAACAGCGTCGAGAACAGATTCGGATGCTGCCCGAGCGCCTCGGCCAGACTGCTGCCTCCGTTGACGTCGTCGCGTACCTGCTCCACGATCGGCGCCAGCGGCTCGACGGAATGGCCCCAGCGGACGCCTCGGCTTTTCGGTGGGCACTGCATCTGTTCCACCAGCGCCGACAACGCGGGGACCAGTGGCATCCCGGCGTGCAGCAACGTGGATAATTGCCGGGCCAGCCGGCTGAGGTCTTTGGTGCTCACGCGGCGGACCGGATCGTGCTTTTGCGTCTTGCGGACGGAGCGCACCGGCGCCGTCGGGCAAACGGTGGTGCCGTCGCTTTGGGCGCGGGGTCGAACCTGGGGTTCAATGACGGGCATCTCAGCTCACCTCCCCGCCGGCTTTGACGCTGTCCTGGGTGACGCGATAAACCTCTTCAAGCGTCGTGACGCCTGACAGGGCACGACGCAGACCATCCTCGCGCAACGTGGTCATTCCCTTTGCGACCGCCGCATCCTTGATGATATGTGCCCCGCGCCGCTGGATGATGAGGTCCTTGATTTCGTCGTCAACGAGCATCAATTCGGAGATTCCGGTTCGGCCCACGTATCCGGTATCGAGGCAGTTGTCGCAACCTTCGCCTCGGTACAGTTGTGCGTGATTCCCACCGAGCTTGCCCAGTTCGGTTGTCAAACCCTCGCTGTTCTGTGGTTGATAGGGCTTCTTGCACTCGGGACAGATCACGCGCAGCAGACGCTGCGCCATCACCCCGACGACGGACGAAGAGATCAGGTAGGGCTCGATGCCCATATCGATCAGCCGTGTGACGGCCGAAGGCGCATCGTTCGTGTGGAGCGTGCTCAGCACGAGATGCCCGGTCAGTGAGGCCTGGATGGCGATTTCCGCCGTTTCCAGATCGCGGATTTCACCGATCATGATGACATCGGGGTCCTGTCGAAGGATGTGGCGCAGGCAACTGGCGAACGTCAGATCGATCTTGGGCTTGATCTGCATCTGTCCGATGCCGGCCAGTTGATACTCGACGGGATCCTCTACGGTGAGGATGTTCCGCTCTTCGCTGTTGAGTTCGTTCAGCGCTGCATAGAGCGTCGTCGTCTTGCCACTGCCGGTCGGGCCGGTGATCAGGATGATCCCATGCGAAATGTCGATGAGGTCCCGAAAGACACTGAGATTCTCAGGTCCGAATCCGACGTCCTGGAGGCCAAGCTGGCCGCGACCTCTGTCGAGGAGGCGGAGTACGATGCGTTCCCCTCCGGCGGTGGGGATTACGCTAACGCGGATGTCCACCAGTTCTTCACCGATACGCACCCGGCTCTGTCCGTCTTGCGGGAGGCGGTGCTCGGCGATGTTGAGATTGGCCATGATCTTCAGACGCGAGAGCAACGGTGCGGCCTGCTGTCTGGGCAGACTCAGCACGTTGTGCAGCACACCGTCCACGCGAAAACGGACCTTGACCTCGGTCTCGTAGGGCTCGATGTGAATGTCGCTGGCCCGGCTATGGACGGCCTCAAACAGGATCTTGTTGACCAGCTTGATGGCCGGCGCCTTGTTGGCGATATTCAGCAGATCCTCGGCATGCGTCTGTACCGAACTCGCACCGGCATCGGGCGAATAGCTGCCGGACAATTCGTCTTCCGAATGCTTCTCGCCTTCGGTTGCATGATAGTAGCACTGGCTGATGGCGCTCTCGATTTCCGGGGCCGGGCAGCGCACGCGAGGGCAGGCCTGCCCCAGGACGCTGACGATGGCGTCGTAGGCCTCGACATTCAGCAGGTCCGCCAGCGCGACGGCCGTAGTGCCATCCTCGAGCATGATGGGGATGGCGCCCTGTTTCTTGAGGAACTCCAGCGGCAGTCGTCGCACCAGGTCCGCATTCAACTGCTCGGGAGCGATCCTCCAGAGCTGCTGACCCTCTATCCGTTCGGCTTGTCCTACCTTCACCAATCAACCTCCTCGCTTTGCAGCGATTTGAGCATCGGCCATCCAATCCAGTCCTTCTTCGGATTAGTGGCTTTGCTCCAGAAGCGGGAGCATCTGCTGCCTCTTCTGATTTGTCACCTGCTGCAATTCTTCCTGGCTGGTCATCACATACGGCGTGATGAAGATCAACAGGTTGGTCTTCTCTATCCTGTCTCTACGCCATCGGAACAGGTTGCCGACCAGGGGCACGTCGCCGACGAGCGGAACTTTGTTCTCGATGTGCGTCTTGTCGTCGCGAATCAGTCCGCCAATGACGACGGTGTTACCGCTGTTCATGGTGACGACCGTTTGGGCACTGCGTTTCGCGGTGGTTGGCGTATCCGCCGATGAGGCCGTTACGCTCTCGAGCAGTTTCGTGAATTCGCTGTCGATCTGGAGTCGTACGGACCCTCCCTGGCTGACGTGCGGGGTGATCTCCAGTGTGATGCCCACATCCCTATACTCATAGCTTTTGATGTTGGTCGAGTTCAGCGAATCGTAGCCTTCCGTTATCCGGGATGCGACCACGTACGGCGTGTTCTGACCTACGACGATCTTGGCCGTGCGGTGGTTCGACGTCAGCACGTGTGGCGTCGAAAGGATATCGACACCGGTTTGCCTCTCCAACGCTTGCAGCAGTGCGCCGATGTTGTCGCCTTTCTGAATGCCCACGGCCAGACCTTCAAGATTGCCGGTGGCGTAGTTGACGAAGGGGCCCAGGTTCGTTCCTGCAAAGCCGCGAACGCTGCCGGAAACCGCGTCGTCGAGCGTTGCCCAATCGATGCCCAGTTCTCTCAAGGAATCCTCACCGATCTCCAGGATGGTCATTTCGACCAGGATCTGTTCGCGAACGATATCGAGTTTCTCAATGATCCCCGAAATCATCGCAAAATCCTGAGGTGACGCGACGATGATCAGCGAGTTCGTGCTCGGATCGGAAGTGACCTGAATCTGTTGGCGGGGATCGGTTGGGTCGGTCAATCTCAAGCCTGCTACAGCCGCTTCGAGCGATGGGGCCACGTCATTGGCGTCCGCGTTCCTGAGATACGTCACGTGGATGTTGTCGGCGCCGGTTGGCCTTTCCACATCGAGTTGGTCGACGAGCCTGCGGATCGTATCGATGTCCTGCTCGGAGCCAACCACGATCAGCGAGTTCGTTCGTTCATCGGGAAGAACTTTGGTGGTTTGGCCTTCGATCTGGGCCGATCGCGCACGCCCGGGGGGCGTGGTCGTGGCCCGGTTCTCGTCGAGGATACGCAGAATCTGTTCGCTGAGCACCTCGGCCGAAGCGTACTTCAGAGGAAACATCAGGACGTTCTCTCGGGAACCCTCGATGTCGAGTTGCTGGATGACCTGAGCGATGTTGTGGATATTGGCCGAGGTATCCGTGATCATGATGGAATTCGTTCTCGGATACGTGGCCATCAGCGCGCCGGTCGACAGCAGAGGCTGGACGACCTGGCTGACCTCGACCGCATCGGCGAACTTCAGCGGAAGGATCTGTCTCACCATGGTGTCGTTCATCGGAATCATGGCAGGGTTGGCGCCGATTCGCACCTGAAGGTTGCGCTTCGTCGCCTCGGTCTTGGGGACGATCTTCACCGCATTCTCCGTCTCGATCGCGGCATATCCATGCACATCGAGAATCGACAGGAGAAATGGGTAGATCTCGCTCAGGGGAATTGGTGTGGGCGACATGACCCTGACGGTACCAGTGACGCTTTGGGCCGGGATGAAGTTGATCCCGGTAATCTCACCGATGGTCTTCAGGACAGTGTGAATGTCCACGTCCTCAAAGTTGATCTGCACCGTCTCTTCCGGTTCACTTGACGGTTCCGGGATGGCCGCCGGAGCGGGTGCCTGGGGCGTCGGAGAAGGAGCCTGGGGCTCGCTCACCTCAGCCGCAACCGTCTCAGGCAACGGCGGTTGCTCTTTCGGGGCCTCAACAGGCTGCGCAACCGTCGGCTGGACTGCCGGTTCCTCTTGCGGGGCTGGCGGAGCCGGAGTTTGCGGGACTTCCCGAACGCTCGGGCTCGGCTCAGCGGGCGGCTGGAAGGCGATCACATTGTCCGGTGGCGTCTTCGGTGCGGGAGACGCAACGTGCAGTCGTGACTCGGGGGCCGGGATGGCTCGAGCCTGCGGCTCTTCCGCGGGTTGGACCGTTCTCGGTCGGTATCGATTGGGCCGTTGGACCGGACTGACATCACTGGCCGGGACGGCACGACTTCCACAGCCGATGCAACTCAATGCCAGAAGCGAAAGGGTCGAGACGGCCAGAGTGAATCGGCGGGCCGTGCAGGATCGTCCGGTCTTCATGTTGCGTCGGGGATCGATCATGGTGCTATGGCGTTTCGTATTCAAGATGGTCTCCGCTATCTCACAAATCAAATGACAGGTCCTTGGTCTTGCCGTTGCGCAGCAACTGGATGTTGATCTTTGGCTGCGTTCTGGCCTTCTTGAGGACCTGGAAAGCTTTCTGTTTACTGTCAAGATTCTGTCCATTAACGTTCTGAACGACGTCACCGTTCCTCAGTCCGACGAGCGATGCCAGCGGACCCTGGTCGAGGTCGCTGATCTTCAGCCCTTCGGTGTGTCCGTTCTTCACGTACGGTTCGATGGTTGCACTGCGAAACAGATCTTCCATGTACCCAAGCCGCGATGACGGTCTGGATGGGGGCATGACTGTCTCGACGGCTCGGGGAGCCTCAGTATTCATTTCTCTCGCTGCAACAGGGCGGACCGGTTCCTTTTCGGATCGACCCGGCTGTACCGTCAGGACGCTGGTTTGGCCGTCGCGAGTCAAGACCACTCGATCCGACTCGATGGACTCGATGGTGGCCGAAGCGACGACGTCGCCGATCTTGTAGGGGCCGCTAACGCCCGTGTTCGTATCCTCAATAATAGCCCGGGAGGTCTCCGGACTGCCGGCGACGATGCCCCCAAGTCTGAGGGGAAGCGGTTCTGCCGGCTTCGAGACGCGAGTCTCCGGCCGAGGAGAAGAGACGACGGGAAGCGGCGTCTCCTCCGTTGTTCCGAAAATGCCACTGTCGACGATCGCCGAGTAGTCCGTTGCCTCGCGAGGAACCGGTGAAAGTCCGGTCTCGTCGGCGATGCGCTGATCTCCGGAAACGGCTTTCGGCTTCAGTCCCGGCGCGGGCTCCGACGGGCTCCAGATCGCTCCGATGGCTACGTAGAGCAGTACCGCGATCAGCAGGGCCTTGACCGCCCAAAACAGCCTTGATTTCTGTCTATCGTTCATAAGTCGTCTTTCTCAAAAACGTACTCTGGTCGCTGTCCACTCTATCGTCCGGGCAGGGGGGACACTTGATGTCGACGCCCCTGAGGGCGGACTAAGACCGGACTAAGAGGTTGACTTTATTGGACGGCGGGTTTTATCGGACAATGCGGTCGCTTCAGGAGCGGAATGTCTGATAAACGTCGAGTGCGGACTGAGGCTATGCCAACGTCAGTACCATGATCCCGTAGCTGATGTTTGCCAACCCGTGGAACAGGATCGGGGCCAGCAGGGCACGGGTGCGGATGAAGAGCCAGGCCAGGAGCAGGCCCGGAATGAATGTCAGGAAGGCGATCGCGCGTCCCTGGACCACGACGTGCGCCGATGCAAAGCAGGCGGCGGACACCACGATTGCGATGGACTGTTGAACGGCCCAGGAGCTGCGATGGCAGCTCTTGAGAAGACGCATGACGTTGGCCTGAACGTAACCACGGAAGAAGACCTCTTCGGCCACCGCCACATAGAGGAACTGATACAGCAGCCAGGCCAGCCAATCGGCTCGGTTGGCAATGACCGGTTTCAAGGGAACCGGCACGCCAAATCGCTGCGCGGTCCAAAGTCCGGCAAAGACAACGGGCAAGACGATGGCACAGACCACGATCAGGGTCCGAAACGTTCGTCTTGCGTGGTCGCGGTCCAGCCCGATGCGAGGAAACTCGCGTCGGGCAATCCACGTGGGTAGCAGGGCGGCTGCGACGAGAAGGCCCGGGATCAACAACCAATGAGGCCCCGCGATGGGCTTGGTATGGAGCAGACGCGCTCCGATGAGTGCGGCTGCGGTGACCAGCACCGTCTCGACGGCCAGGCGGACCGGCCGTTCGCACTCGGAGCCGAAAAGACGGTCGGCCGGCTCACCGAGTGACGACGAGCCGGCCAGGCCGGACTGTGCGCAGGAGGAATTCATCCGATGGTCATCCTTGAGTTGTCTCGATAGAACGTCGGTTCCTTCGATCCCTTCGTCTCAGAATAACGATGGCGATTGCGACAATCGCATAGGGTACGACGAGTTCCCTCGGCGAGCCTGCACCGGTCGTCGAGATGGAACATCCACCGGTGCTGCCACCGTCACTTTCGTCGGACGATTCTACGTCACCGGCCACGAGGTAGAACGGCGTAAAGTGCGTCGTCTTGAATCGCAGCGCGTTGAGATTGGAGCCGATCACGAGGTTTTCGATCTCCGTGATCCCCTGTTGACTCAGAGCCCCGGTCAGCGAATCATACCAGTACGGTTTCGCCGAGTTGCCGGTTCCGCTGAACCGGTATGGAATGGTCACGGTCACGGGAACCTCGAATTCGATGCCACTGGGGCCGAAATCATAGCTGCCAAGGCACTCGGCAGGGGCCACCGGCGGATTCAAGATCCTGGAAATCGAGATCCGGACCTCTGACTGACAAGCTCCCGCCGGCACGATGATCGACACGTCGTCCGGTTCGTTGATGGCGGCCGGATCGACACCGATCGTGGCGCCGGTCGAAGAAGACACCTGTTTGGCATCGAGCGGGGACGGGTCGACGAACGTGGTCGCGGCGCAGTAGATCTCCGGGCGCGAACCGCGGGCGTCTGTCCACACGACGTAGGGATTGCCATAGCTGTCGACGCCGATGACCGGTTCGCTTTGGCCGCTATTGGTGCCATCGTCACCGATGAAGATATTGGTTCCAGCCGAGGCCGGTCCCAACTCGGCCATGAACAAATCCGTGTCGTCGGGCGCTGCCGCGTGTGACGCCGGTCCTGCCAGCAGGCGAAGACCCTGTCATCGCTCGCACTGACGAGCGCCGGGCCGTACTGGTCGGCACCGGACGTGTCGTCGACGATGTTTACGCCGTTGATGGGACTGGTCGGCAGACCATCGGACGTGGCATAGTAAATGTCCGCGTTGCCTGGTGCATCGTCCTGCCACAGCAGGTGCAGCACGGTGGAACCCGCGTTCATGACGATAGCGGGGCTGGTTTGTTCGCTGCCTGCGGTCACGATCGGGATGTTGGCCCACCCGGTGGTCTTGGAGGAAGATCCATAGATGTCGGCTTGCCCGTTTCTCATGTCCGTCCAGACGACGTACGCGGTGTTCTCCGCACCGACGGCGACATCCGGCTCGATCTGGTTGGCCGGGTCGGTGGTCAGGCGGGAGGTCAGGGTGTCGGCAAATGCGTTTGCGGAACTGATTGCGAAGATGTCGGCCTGACCATCCCGATCGTCCTGCCAGACGATGTAGACGCGGCTGGGCGACCGGCTGTCGGCGGCGATGGCCGGATGAGTTTCGTTGTTATCCGAGTCCGTCACCTGGATGGGACGCGACCAGGTGATTCCGTCCGACGAAACCGCGGCGAAGATATCCCAGTTGCCGCGCTGCCGGTCCTGCCAGGTGACGTACAGAACACCGTCGTTGTCCCGAGTGATGTCCGGATTGCATTGATCGCCTGCCGCGGTGGTTATGGCGACGGTCGCGGTATCGGCGTCGGATTCTGGCGACATCCGGCTCACATAGATGTTTCGGCTGCCTTCGGCGCCACTGCACCACACCGCCCAGACGTTGCCGGATTCGTCCCCGACGGTTGTCGGAGCACTCTTCGGGCCGGAGATGCCGGAACCGGTGCTGACGGGGCGATTGCTTCCAAACGCGCGCATCTCGGTGGTGAACGTGTAGGATTCGTTGCCCATGACGTTGCCGGAACGATCGGCCGCATTGACGCTCACCGTCACGGTATGGTCGAAGCTGAAGGGCTGATTCGCCTGGAAGATAAAACGGTAGTCGGTTGGCGAGCCGGACCGATCGCATCGTCCGTACTCGCTTTGGTACATATTCGTATCACCTTGATAGACGATGTCGCCATCCACCCGAATCACGACCGAGTCGGCATCGACACCTCCGCCCTCATCCGTCACATGCAGCTTGACGAGGTTATTCAGTGAAACCTGGATGGCGTCAGCCTCCGGCGAACGTCGGGCCACTACGGGTGCTGTACCGTCAGGAGTGCTGCCTGCGACGAAGATGGTAACGACTTCGCTGTCCTGAATGGTCCCATCGCTGGCGACGAACGTAATGTCGTGTGAACCAACCTGAGACGACGAGGGTGTCCAACTGAAGGTGCCCCCCGTGAAGTCTGCGCCGGAAGGCAGATCGTCTGCCGAATACGTGACAGCGTCTCCATCCGGGTCGCTGGCGGAAACGGCGAATGTTAGTGAGCGGTTCTCATCGATGGAGCGGTCGCCAATCTGGCTGAGAGTCGGTGCCCGGTTGACGTTCGCGACGTTGATCGTGATGGTCTCGCTGTCCTGGGCCTGACCGTCACTGGCGGTAAATGTCACCCGATAGCTTCCGGCCTGGTCGTAGGTCGGCGTCCAACGGAAGATGTTGCCCGTCAGGCTCGCACCGGGAAGCGGTTCTTCGCTCGAGTATGTATATGTGATTGCGCTGCCATCCGCATCGGTGGCACTGAGCTCGATCGTCAGCGTCTTGTTCTCTTCAGCCTGCCGGTTTCCGATGGCTCCGAGGACCGGAGGGTTTGAGGTTACCGGAGGTTCCTGATCGACTGGCGTGTCCCCAGGCGCACCGTTCGAAGGCTGAAGATGCCCATCAACGACTTGGAGTTGCGTGCCCATATTGTCCGCACCCGTTCCCGCGACCAGCCGGAACGCCGAGTCGATACTGGGTGTCTTCATGTTCAGGTCGAAAGCCTTGTCAAAGGAGCTGCCGCCCTGGAAGAAGGTGCCCGGGGTCTCGAAATAGGTGTTGCTATAGGGTGCCTGTGGGTTGTAGCCGGCGCAGACCACGATCGTCCCGTTATCGGGACTGAGCCCTTGCGATTGAAAATCAAACTTCTCGATTTGGAAAGTCCACATGAGGTTGTCGTGTTCCACGACTCCCGTATCGACCAGAGACTGGGTGATCGCCACCATGCCCACGAAGATGTTGTTGTGGATACTGACGTTCTTGCCGGTCCCCCGCGGATCACGACTGAAACTGGCCATGCCGGTGTATCGCCATCGGCCCGAACTGGGTGGGTTCCTGGCCCATTTCCCCACGTAGGTGTTGTACCTGAAGGTGAAGTTGTGCCCGATATCATTGGCGAAGACACCGGTGGACACGTTCGACCCATAGATCAGGTTCTGCTCGCAAAGGATATTGGAGTATCCGGTCTCAGGCACGCCTCCGGTGTTCTCGGCATTCTGATAGAATCGAATGCCGCCCGAGCCACCGTAGGCCCGGATGATATTGCCACGGATCGTCATGTTGCCGTTGCGAATGGACAGGCCGGAGCCGTGCGGATCGCCAATGCCCCAGTACTCCGCGATGTTGTTGTACTCCACAAGGATATCGTCGTTCTGCTGATCGGTGATAAACCGCATCAACGACGAGTTGATCTTCGCGGCGGTATTGCGGCGCAGGACGACACCGGTTCGGATCTGCCCTTCGACCTGGACGGCGATGGAGACCTGACTGATGGTACAGTCCTCGATCAGGACATCGGATACGTCGGCGCTTGGACCTGTCACCCAGACGCCGAAACCGGTGATCTTGGCGTTGTCGGTGGCGTGCCATTGCCCCGTTATGGTGAGATTCGTCATCTTCACGTGAGAAGCATTGAGCACTTTGCATCCGAACTCGCTTGGCGCTCCGGCCTGGCACTGGATGTTGATGCCATCGAACTGCACATAGGCGCCGGCGGTGTCTGACACCTGCAGACGGCTGAACACGGGGGTATTCCCGGCGGCCGCCTTGAAAACGATCGCATCGCTCCACGTGGTTCGGGTGGACGTCAGGCCGTGCAGAGAGACCGTGCCGTAGTCACCGCTCCGCAGGAAGACCGTGCTTCCATTGGCTGCGTTGGCCACCGCATGGTCGATCGTTCTCCAGGGAGAGCCGGTCGAACCGTCTTGACTGTCGTTGCCGTGAGCCGGATCGACGTAGTAGGTCCCGGCGCTGGAGGGCGTTGCGAATGCAGCTAACAGAATCACGCCAAATGCCAGCAGAAACACCCCGCCACGCAGACCGAAACAGGTGTTTCGCGTCTTGCGAGACAACAATTCTCGCCTGCTACCGCTGCAATACATATGTTCCCCCGTGTACTGTTGGGCACCCACGCGAGCGAGCCACTCGCGCAGGAAGCGACTCTAGCCAAATGCCTGTGCGTGCTCTTTGCGTAAACCGTACAAACTAAGCCAATTGGAAACAAACCGAATCCTCCGAGACGGTTCGCAAAGCCATGCGCGGCATCTCAATCCTAAGGTGGCACCAACCTCCAGGCAAAGTCTACTCCCCAAAAACCTGAGACTCATGATACGTCGATCATGGCTCCGATAAAAGAGGTTTTCTGACTTTTTCTCGCGGCTTCTTATCGGCTACGGGAAAGGGATTACGTTCCGCGTCAGCCGGGGGTTCAAATGGCCTGGATTCGGGAGTTTTTGGCTTGAGCGACGTTGACAGTCAGCCGATAGGGTCTATAGAATGAATGCTCTTTGACTGGTGATTTCCGGCGGAGATGAACCTGGGGCTGTTACCCTTTCTTGAAGGTTCCTTCCAATCGAACGTGCCGAGGAGTCTCCGGCCGGAAAACGTGAAATACCACCTTTGGGGTATACTCATAGATGTACAACGATCGGCGCAGTGTCGAAATCGGGTGTCTCCGGCCGTCGACTCGCACGCATTCGTGCGGTGTGGCATCGATATGGACTGCGGGAGGTGTCGCCATTGTTTTGCTGGTCGCTGCCGGGATCGCGTACCGCATGGGTAGTACCCGTATGGAGCGGCCCTCCCTCATCTCGCTGCCGGTGCCGCTGTCGGAAGTCCCCATCCATATAAAGGGATGGGTCGGCGAAACCCTTGAAATCCCGAGTGTCACCCAGGAGTACATGCGGGCGAATTTCGCCGACGATTACATCAGCCGTCGCTATGTCAACGAGCAACAGCGCATGTGGGCGGATGCCTACGTGGTCTATTGTTCTTCCCGTCCGGCCGGGATGCTTGGGCACCAGCCGATGGTGTGCTTCCCGGGGCACGGCTGGATACATGATGGGACGTCCGAATCAGAGTACGAAACGGACGCAGGCCGGCGGATGAAGTGCCTGGTGCACCGGTTTCACAAGCCGGCTCCCGACTTTCGGCGGGTGGTTGTCATGAGCTTCTACGTTCTGAACGGGGAGATTACCCTTCGGGAAAAGGACTTTTCCGGCTTCTTCGGCCGACGACCGAATATCTCGGGCAACCCGGCCCGCTACGTGGCCCAGATCCAGATCAGTTCGATGGTGGAGAATTCCGCGCGATCGTTGGCGGCTGTTCTGACCGACCCGATTCTCGCCATTCTCCCCGACCCGAACGGTCAGGTGGACTGGCCGGTGCCACCGCAGGATTCGTCAGAGCCGGACGGAACGGCTCAAGGAAGCAACTGACCGCATCTCTATGTGGCGAATCTGACATAAACCCTGTCATAACAGCGGTTTGAATCTAGTGTGTCGGAACGTCCGACGGGGACGGAGTCCGTCTATACCATGTTTCTTCTCGTCATCCAAAAGGCTTAAAGAACGACGTGCCACCGACGCATGGGCTGGTGGCACAAAAGGCATCCCGTGGGTTCCCGAGTCCAGGTAAGTAAAAGGCTGTTGCTGATCAACTCAGCCAGTTCCGTGCTGCGGCGCATTCTCTATGTGTCCGTACTGCTGTGGGTGAACCAATACCTCCTGCGGCGCATCGGTTCCGACGAATACAGCCTTTACCCGCTCGCGATGACCGTGGCGTTTGTCGTTCCGCTGCTCAGCCTGTTCCTTACGGCCGGGCTGGCCCGGTTTGTGACGGAAGCCTACGCGCTGGGAGACGACGAGAAAATCACGAGCATCGTCTCCACGATGTCTGTGTCTTTGCTGGTCCTGGCCATCGTATGTCTCGCGGGCGGATTGGTCTTCAGTTGGCATGTCGGACGCGTCTTGACGATTCCGGCAGGGTGTTTATGGGACGCTCGCGTCATGTTCGGGCTGTTGGTAATCAGCACCGCCATGCGATTACCTCTGGCGCCCTTTGAGTTCGGACTCTACGTCAAACAGAAGTTCGTTCTGCAGAACCTGATCGGCCTCTTTGTCGAGGCAGTCAAGGTCGTCTTGCTGTTTGTGCTGCTGTTCGGTGTCAGCACTCGTATCCTGTGGGTGGTGGTGGTCGAAGTGATCACGCAGTCTCTTTCGACCGCGATCATGGTTGCGGTCTCACTGAAGGAAGTGCCGTCGATGCGCTTCTCGAGGCAGCGGATCGACTGGGGCATCGCCCGGCAGATCATGGGCTTCGGAGGATGGAGTCTCGTCATCAACACCGCCTGGCTGGCTCAGAGGATGCTGGATCCCGTGTTTCTGAACAAGCTGGCGAGATTGAGCGATGTCACGTCATACCATTTTGCGACGATGCCGGTGAGGCACATCCGGGGATTTTCGGCTGTTGCCACCGCGCCGCTGCTGCCCCAACTGATCGCGATGCACGCGGCCGGACGGCGCGAGCAGATGCAGCGTCTATACCTGCGCGGTGGTCGCTATGGGCTCTGGGCTGTGCTGGGCATCACCTTGCCGGCGATGGTGTATTGCCGGGAACTGGTCGCGCTGTATATGGGGCCGAAGTATATCGGGACGGCCTTCGTCATGTTGGTGGCCCTGGCGACCGTTAGTTGGGGGTATTCAAACTGGGTGTTGGCTCCATTGTGTCAGGCGAAAGATGAGATGCGTCCGATGGCGGTGCGGACCGCGGTGCTCCAAGTGCTTCGCATCGGCTTGATTCTGCTCTTTGTGGGGTCGTGGCACATGGGGGCGCTGGGAATGGCGATTGCCGGATTGGTAGCTGCTGCGGCCGGCATGGCGATCAACGTCCCGTTGGGCTGGCGGCTCACGGAGATCAAGCCGAGGCTCTGGTTCAGGGAAGTGTTCGTTAAAGGGAATATCCCCGGCGCGGTCGCTCTGTCGGTTTGGCTCGGTCTGGAGATTCTTCGGCCTCCATCGACCTGGGTGATGGTTGGCCTGTACGTCAGTGCGGGTCTGCTGGTCTATCTCCTGGTACTGGTGTTCCACTCGTTCGATGACTATGAACGCACCTACTGCCGCAAGGCCATCAGTGGCATTGTTGCTCGGTATCGAGCCCTGCGGACCAGGGGGACCAGTCCTTCCGCTTCGTCGAGCGGTACTTCATCCGATTGATGACTATGACGGTGTCGACGGGTGGCGAGACGCCGTTGGAGACGCAACGGCACCGAATGATGCGGGCGGTGCTCATGTCGAATATTGACAGGAGGTAAAACGGAATGCAGGTATCTCAGACACGGATTGAAGGTCTTCTGCTGATTCAACCTGATGTCTACCGGGATGATCGTGGGTACTTCTTCGAGCAGTACAATCGGAGCAAGTATCAGCAGATCGGTGTAACGGACCCGTTCGTTCAGGACAACTGCTCCTATTCTCGGAAAGGGACCGTGCGAGGACTGCACTATCAGGTCGGCGCCGGTGCCCAGGGCAAGCTGACTTCGGTGCTCTACGGACGCGTCCTGGATATCGCGGTGGATGTCCGATTCGGATCTCCGACCTTCGGTCAGCACGTCGCCGTCGAATTGAGCCGGGAGAATGCCCTCCAGTTCTGGATTCCTCCGGGGTTCGCCCATGGGTTCTCGGTGCTTTCGGACGAGGTGGTGTTCTCGTACAAGTGCAGTTCGGTGTATTCGAAAGACGACGAGCGGTCGGTCCTCTTCAGTGATCCGGATCTGGAAATCGACTGGCAGGTGACGGATCCCATCGTCTCGGAGAAAGATCTCGCGGCTCCGCGGCTGCACGAGATCGGAAGGGACTACGTCTACGAAGGTCAAGTGAGTTCGGTCTAACCGACCCAGTCACCGTTCCATTCGGGACAGTCGAGAAGGGCCTTGCCGAACTCTGAGTAGAATAATGCGTCTCTCTTGTGGTCATAATCGGGCCGGCTTCTCCGGTCTCTATGCGAACCTTTTGGGTGGCCAACAGGATGACTCTGGTCACATGGAGGAGTTGACGACAATGGATGTTGCATGAGATGCGGGCATATCGCGCCGTACGACCATGCGCAGGTAATCATGTTTGTCACCGTTACGATCCAGACGTACAACCACGCCGATTCGCTGAAGAGAACGCTCGAAAGTCTGGGAGAGTTGCATTGTCCAGCGGGCTCTGATTACGAAATCCTTGTCGTTGACAATAACAGTACGGACCACACGGCCGGGGTGGTTTCGGAATGCCAGACCGTGCTCGGGGCGCGGTTGCGAGGTGTGTTCGAGTCCCGACAGGGACTCAGCCACGCGCGGAACCGGGCTATTGCCGAGGCTCGTGGTGAGCTGATCTGTTTCATTGACGATGACGTCATCGTCGATCCGGGTTGGCTGGCCGGGCACATAAATGCCTATCATGCCGACGCGCGGACTGTGGCCGTTGGCGGACGGGTGCTGCTGCACTGGCCGGATGGATGGGTTCGCCCTGCATGGCTGACGTCAGACCTCGAAGGATTCCTGGGACGCGTTGATCTCAAGGCGGACGAATCGATCATGCGTTTTCCTCGCTATCCCTTCGGCTGCAATATGTCCGTCAGAAGAGATATCGCACAGCAGGTCGGTGGCTTCTGCCCGCTTCTCGGGCGAACGAAGGCCAACCTCATGTCTAACGAGGAAAAGCTGTTCTTCTACGAAGTTCACTTGCGAAACGGCCAGGTGGCCTATGCTCCCGAGGCGCTGGTTCATCATGCTGTCTCACCGTCTCGACTGTCGAAGAGATTTTTCCTGAGGCGTGCCTATGCCCAGGGGGGTTCCGATATCATCTTCTTCAATCTTATGAAACCAGGCGGTCGCACTTTCATGTGGCATCTCCGTCAGGTTGCCGTGGCTACGTGTTTTGCCGGAGGGGCCCTGGCAATGACTGCTGTTCGATGTATTCCGGGCGTCCGAAGGCCTGGTCTTTTCTCGCTCGTTCGGGTTGGCTATCTGCTCGGATATGCGATTCAGGCCGCCAAAGGGAGGACGGCTTCCGAGCAGACCCTCGATCAGTTGAAGGGAGTCTGTGGATGAGCTGTTTGGCGAAGCCGGTCGATGGCGAGGTTGTGGTGGCGGCCCGGGACACCGCCCGGTCTGAGATACGGACTCGTTGCGATACTCAAAGCATGACGAGTGCTTGTGGTGAACAAGGTGGCAGTGCGTTCCGACGATTGGCGAAGGCGATCCATGGTCGCGTCCCGGCGCCTCTTCGCCGCATCCTTAATCCGTTGGTGCGCGGCTATCGCGTGTATGACGAGATCCGGCCGAGGGTCTGGATAGCGGAGAGTCAAGGGGGAAGAGACGGTGTGTCGGTCGCCGTGCTCTGCGTGGCCGGTACCTGGGCCAGGAGCTTTGCGCTCGGAGAAATGCTGGGCGACGGGTATCGTGAACGCTGCGTGGGTCGAGCCTGGCTGTGGAACCTGTCGAAGGTCTGGGCGGAGAAGGGAAGAGACTGTTGCGCGGCCGTGGTTCGTGTCCGGCCCGGCTTCCGTCGACTACTGAGCTCGGAGAAGTGGCTCCAGATTCCGGCCTGGGTCGATAGTGAGGTGGATCTCCCCCTCGCTCCCGACGTGCTGGCTTCCGGGAACGTCAAGAAAGACCTTCGCAAGATTCGAAAATATGGGCTGACGTATGAGATCACGCGAGACATCGAGAAGTTCGATGACTTCTATCACCACATGTTTGTGCCCCATATTGCCAGGCGCACGGCTGCGCCGCCCGGATCTGGCCTCGTGAGTTTGTGCTGGAGCACTTCGAAAACGGCGAGCTTCTGCTGGTGAATAAAGAGGGCCAGTCCATTGCAGGAGGTGTGATCAGCTATGCCGAGGCGGTGCCATCGCTGGCACTGATGGGTGTTCGAGACGGTAACAGAGAATTCGTCCGCCAAGGAGCCATCGGGGCGAGATATCACTTCACGTTTCAGCATCTGGTGGACCAGGGCTTCACCAGAGTTGCCCTGGGCAGGTCGAGAGCTTTTCTACACAACGGAGTGCTCCGATATAAGAAGAAGCTGGGCATCAGGCTGGTCGGAGCGACGGAAGGGTATTTCTATCTGCGAGTGCCGCAGGACACGGAGGCGTCCCGAGCACTACTGAAGAACAACCCTTTGATCTTCGAGAAAGATGGCCTGTTGTACGGGGCCGTGTTCGTGGAGGCGGACGAGAACCCGCGTTCTGCCGAGGACTTCCGGCAACTGGCCCGGGAGTACTCTTATGAGGGCTTGTCGCGGATGGTGGTCGTGCCGCTCGATTCCTCGGGGCACGCCGCGACGGCGCCGCCCGAACTGGCCGATGACGTGACTGTATCCAGTCCACGGGAGGTTCTCGACTGGAGGTAATTGCTGGCGGTGGCTGACGCTGTGTCAAGGATGAGACGGATGTCGATTGGTTCATTAGGCTTGTTGGCCACGATCTCTCGCGCTGCGCGGTGCAGAGCAAAAAGGTATCATGAGTGACTTTCTGATCCAGATAGGCCATGCGTGTCCGGCGGAGGAATTGCTCGACGTCCTGAGGCAACCCTATGGCCGCCGCGCCCCGGAGGGGTGTTGCTTCACGTTTCCGTGGGGAAGCGTCGCCGTGCTGAAAGAACATCACGCAGCCGGCGGGAACATCCGCAAGCAAGGCGACCTGGTTTTCTCTTGGGTGGGGGACCTGGTCACCGATATGTCCGTCGAGTACGTGAATGCGTTGCTCTGCCGTATCATGGACAAATGCTTTGCGAGCGGGCCGGCGCCATGTTCGCTCGAATCCGACGAGGTGTTCGCGAAACTGAACGGGGCCTTCGCGATCCTGGTGGCCTGCTCCCAAGGGCTGGCGATTGTCACGGACCCGTTGGCGTTCACGCAGGTATACAAGGGATGCAATGGCCGGCAAGACATCGTATCCATCGGTACGCATCCCGATTGTGTGGCCAGCGTCGCCGCCCAGTCACCTGCCATTGACACGACGTCCTGTGCGGAGTTTCTCAACTGGGGGAATTCCTCCTTTCCTCACACCATGTATCGCCAGGTGAAGGAGTTATCCCCGGGAAGACTGCACTGGATCGATACCGACCGACCGAAACTCATCCTGGAGAACATGCCATACTGGCGGCCGCCGGAAGAGCTTCATTCGGGATACGATCCCGAGGTGATTGCGGAAGAACTGGCGACTGCATTTCGATCCGTGGTTCGGGATCGATGTGATCGAACGCGGGTCGGTGTGACGTTGAGCGGGGGGCAGGACTCTCGTTTGATCATGGCTTGTGTGCCCAGGGACGTGGAGTGCCTGGGAGTGACATTTGGCGAGTATCCCAACCGCGAGTCACGCACCGCCCGGAAGATTGCAGAAACCTATGGGAGGTCATTCGTCTTCCTGCAGAGGGAACCGGAGTTTCTGGCGGACGCCATGGTCTCCACTGTTCGACTGACGGGATGCGAATTCGACTGGGTCCACGCACATGCCGTGGGCTTCTCGGACCGGATAGACGCGCTTGGGCTGGGGGCCGTCCTGGGTGGTTCGCAAATGGACGTCTATCTGAAGGGATGTGAAGCCGCCGAGTGGGTCCGTAGAAAACGTCTCATGGGCCTGCTCCCGGATGTCTACGAGAAGGTCGAGAGCGGGTGCGTCGGCGAGGAGGCCGGAGCCCTTGACGCGGTGATGGATGAGACCGTGGTGGGAGAAATGGCTCTGCGGCGAAGGAGTCGCTACGAGGAGAACGCGGGTATTGAACGCGGCAGCCTCGCCGAGTGGTTGAAGATCTATCCTTTCTCGTGTGACAACATAGGAGCTCTCTGGTCCGCTGAACGGAGAATCCTGCCGGTTCGGCCTGTGACCATGGACAGACGTCTCCTGGACGTTGCGCTGCGGTGTCCGATCGAGTTGAAACTCGGTGGAAGAATCTTCCTCTTGGCGGCCAAACGCCTCTATGGACCGGGGACGAGAATTCCATCGGCAAACGATGGTGTCAGGCCGTGCAGCGGACATCTCTGGCGGCTGGTTCAACGGGGCGTTCGCAAGTCACAGGACAGATTCACCCGGGTGATGGAGCGATTCGGCCGTAAGAGCCCGATCCAGCACTCCTGGCATGACTATCCTGCGTATTGGCGAGAGAGCAGGCGGCTCGAGTCTCTCAGACGCGAATATGGCGCCCATCTCGATGACCTTGACGGCGTGCTCTTCAGGGACAGCGGACGAGCGTTGCTCCATGACAGAGACCTGTTCTGGGAACACGGGTTCCGCATTCTGCAGCTCGCCATGTGGCTGGGGCTGAGAAAGGAACATCGTCTTGGCATGACCGGGGACTCGGCGCGGATCGCATCACGCAAGTCAAAGCCGTCGGGGAGGTCCCCTCGATACGGTTCGATGAATTGAGAACTGTCACCCCGGGTGTTCGCCTTCAACGGCTGACCCCAACGAGATGATCCAGTTGAGCAGTATGAAGTCAACCCATGCGTAAAACCGAGCAAACCAAAGGCAAGAGGATTGGCTTGCGGACAGACGCACGCCAGGGCGCAGGCCTCGGCCCAGAAGCTCGTCCGGCGGAATCCGAAGACTCGCCTGCGCGGGTCGAGGCACGCCAGAAGCTGTCGGTTGTCTTCGTGCCTTACTGGGGGGCGGCGAACCCGTACCAGGATGCCCTGGCCCAGCAGATCGCGGCTTTGGGGGCGGAGGTTCAGAAGATCTCGTCTCTGCGGACGATGTTTCGGCGCGGGGTTTTTCTGACGTGTAGGCCGGACGTGGTTCATCTGCATTGGCTTCCTCTGGTCGCATGGCGGGAGATGCGGGCTCTTCGGTGCCTGGTCTTCTTGATCCGATTGGTTATGCTGAGAATGCGCGGCATCCCGCTGATCTGGACGGTTCACAACCTCGTGCCCCATGAGTCACGCCATCCGAGGCTGGATTGGCTGCTGGCGCGGACTGTTGCCCGGTTGTCCAACGGGATGATCGTTCACGGCCAGAGCGCCAAACAACAGGCTGTCGACACGTGGGGATTGCATGATGCCAGCCGCTTTGCCGTGGTACCGCACGGCAATTACACGGACAACTATCCCAACACGGTGTCTCGTGCTGCCGCGCGGAAGAGCCTGGCCATTGACGATTCGAAACTGGTGTTTCTTTTCCTGGGGGCGGTTCGACCATACAAGGGCATCTTGGAGTTGATCGAGGCTTTTCGGCAACTTCCGGCCGACCGTACCATGCTGTTTATTGCTGGTCAGCCTCTGAATGACGACTTCTCTGAGAAGATCAAGGCTGCGGTGGCAGAGCTGGAGAACGTGCGTTTCCACCCGGGCTTTGTGGCGGAGGATCAGGTTCAGGTATATATGAATGCGGCGGATGTTGCGGTGTTGCCGTACCAGCATGTTCTCTCCTCCGGAGCGGCTTTGTTGGTGATGTCTTTCGGCAGGCCATGTGTGGCTCCCGCGGTAGGCTGTCTGGCCGATGTTCTCGACCCTTCAGGCGCATTCCTGTACGATCCCGCGTGTGAAACGGGGCTGCTGGCGAATATGCGGCAGGCGGTTGAAGCGAAAGACCGCCTCGCTGAGATGGGCGAGCACAATCGCCAGAAGGTCTCGCAGTGGACGTGGGAGAAAGCGGCTCGGGCGACCCTGGCCTTGTATGACCGATGCCTGTCGAGGGGTCGGCCGGCAGATCGCATCGCCGGATCGATCGACGAGCAGCAGCAATGAGGAAGGTGATTTCAGCATTCACTATCAGTCTCATGGCAGACCGCTCGACCCCGTGAAGCTGTGAGACATGGACTCGGGATATCATCGATATGACCATCGATCTGGCATTCATCACATACGAGCGGCTGGATTACACGAAGCTGGCGTTGGCCTCGGTTCTTGCCGACCCCACCGAGGCGTTCTCTCTGACCATTTGGGACAACGCCTCCACGGATGGGACGGTGGAATACCTCAAGAATGAGGTGAACGATCCGCGCATCGCGGATATCGTGTTCAGCAAAGAGAACATCGGACAGACTGCGGCGGTGAACGAGGTCTGGGCCCGCTCGAAGGCCGATCTGCTCGGTAAGCTTGACAACGACTGCATTCTCACCCCCGGATGGACCCGCACGCTGGCCCAGGCGCATCGGGATATTGAGCAGTTGGGGGTTCTCGCGTGCTGGCATTTCTTCGAAGAGGATTTCGACCACGAACGTGCCAGGCACAAGATTCAGACGTTCGGCCGGCACCAGATCTTTCGTCACCCCTGGACCTGTGGCACCGGGCTGCTGATCAAGAGAAGAGACTTCGAGGAGTTCGGGCCGATTCAGGAGAAAGCGACCACACAGTATTGGTTGAAGATGGCGGCAGCCGGCCGGATCAACGGTTTCTACTATCCGTTGATTTACCAGGAGCACATGGACGATCCCAAGAGCCAATACAGCAAGGTCCGCACGGATGACGGGTTGCGACAGCACGCCACGATTACGGCGGGGCTGCAAGGCGGTGCTTCGAAAACGTTCAGAGTCTGATGGAGTGGCGCGTCGAAATCCTCCGCAATCTACTGGACGACCCGATCGATCCCAGCTACTACCTCGGCTGGCGCCGCAAGCTGGGAGGGGCGAAACAGCGCATGGCCGATATGTTCAAGCAGGCACGCTCCGGGCGAACGTGAGGTTCCGACGTCGTGTGACCGGACCGGGAATGCTCAGTGACGGACTCTGTGACTATGGCAACGAAATCACCTCTTGTTTCCGTGTTGATGCCGGTCTACAATGCCGGCCGCAACCTTCGGGTTTCGTTGCAGAGCATTCTCAATCAGACGTACGCCAATCTCGAAGTGATCATCGTCGACGATGGGAGCACAGACGACGGCATTGACTCGATTGCGGACATCAAGGATTCCCGCCTGCGCATTGTCACTCAGGAGAACTCCGGGGTGGGAGCTGCGAGGAACCGCTGTCTCCAGGAACTGTCGGGAGACCTGCATGTTACACAGGATGCGGATGATATCAGTCATCCCGATCGGGTCATGAGACAAGTTCAGTGTATGGCCGACCATCCGGACATCGCTGCCGTGTTTGCGGGGCATGAGTTGATCATTGGCGACAGGGTCATCGCCCCACGTTTCGGTGGTAAGAGTCCCGAGGCGTGTCGTCGGGACGTCGACGTGTTTTGCATGCCCGCCCATGCACCGACGGCAATGTACAGAACGGCTATGGTCTCGGATATCCAATATGAGCCAAGTCTTAAGGTGGCTGAGGACGTCGACTATGTCCTTCAGATCGGCGAGCGATACCCCATGATGGTTCTCGACGCGTGTCTCTACAGCTACCGCGTGCATCTTGCCTCGACGTCACGAGTGGACATGGCGCGCACGGACCAGATGGTTCGAAGAATGGTTGAACGTGCTTGTCGCCGACGTGGATTGGAGCCCAAAGAGGACATGCTGCCCCGGCGCACTGCCTCGGCCCATCGCGCTCATCGGAATCGCGAAGCCGTCGTGCCGCACTTCATGGAGAGCGTGCTTGATCTGCGCAGGGCGGGTCGCAGAGTGCAAGCGATGAGAACGGCGCTGTTCTGCCTGATGCTTCATCCTCTGGACCCGTACTATTATAAGCCGCTGGCTTACTTTGCCGCTCCATTCGGAATGATCGAACACTACCGCCACCGGAGGGCTCCGGGCCTGTGATTACCCCGACTACCATCGCGTTTATGATCGTGCTGTCGTTGGTGACGATGTTCGTGCCGAAGAAGTACTTTCTGCTACCGTACATCGTGGCCGCCTGTTTCGTGCCGGCCGACCAGCGCATCGTGATTGCCGGTTTGGATTTCACGGTTCTGCGAATCCTGGTGACGGTCGGGGTATTGCGCATCGCGCTCGACGAGGACAGCAAGCCTCTACGCCTCAACTCGTTCGACAAACTGGTGATTGCGTGGGCTCTTTGCGGCGCCGTCATCTACGTCCTGCGATGGGGGGCTTTCGGGGCGATCATCTACAAGTGCGGCGTCCTTTTTGACAGCCTCGGGATGTACTGGTTGTTCAGAAAGAGCGTGACGAAACTGGAGCATGTCAAACAGTTCGGCCGGATACTGGCAGTCTGCACGTTCGTGATGGTGGTCTTCGTGGCCACCGAATGGACCACGGGGCAGAATCCCTTCGCGGCGCTGGGCAGAGTTGGTACTGCATTGCGCGAGGGCGAGTTCCGATGCCAGGCGTCCTTCCCTCACTCGATCATCCTGGGGCTGTTCTGGGCCACCACCATTCCTCTTTTCATAGGGCTCTGGAAGGCCGGGGGGAATAAATGGCTCTACGGAGGGGCGATTGCGGGCGGGGCCTTCATCGTGATCGCGACGCGGTCGAGTACGCCTCTGCTTACTCTGCTCATCGTACTGGGCCTGATGCCTCTGTTTCGATACCGTCGGTATGGTCGCCTGGCCGCCTGGTGCGGCGTGGGGCTGACCGTGACTCTGCACATCGTCATGGAAGCCCCGGTCTGGCACTTGATCGCCCGTGTGAACATGATCGGCGGGTCCACCGGATGGCATCGCTATCACCTCATCAACGAAGCCGTCAACCACTTCTCCGAATGGATGGTACTGGGGACGCGCGGCACGGCCCACTGGGGCTGGGGGCTGCAAGACATCACGAATCAGTATATTCTCGAAGGCGTCCGAGGTGGGCTGATTACGCTCATACTCTTCGTCATCCTTCTGGTGCGGGCTACGGCCAAGGTGGGGGCAACCTCTCTGCACCGATTTCTCCTAAACATCAGTGGCTTTTCTGGTCGCTTTGCGTTTCGATCCTGGGCCATTGCGTATCCTTCTTCGGGGTCTCCTATTTCGGCCAGATCATCCTCCTGCTGTACCTGACCTTTGCCATCGTCGGCTGGGTCTTCTCCAATCCCAAGGAGATCCGTCTCGAAGAGGCGGCGATCAGGCATCGTGAGGAGATCGCGAGAGACCGCAGACTCATGCGGCGGCCGCAGGGGGCCGTGCCTGTGGGCGTTAAAGGCACTGGATAGGATCGGCGTTGCACGCAGGGTTCCCGTGGGAATGGCTTCTCGTCCTCAATGACGCGCTGCGTTGTTGCGAGGCGGACCCCAGAGGCACGCCGAATGGAGACGGATGAGTTCAAGGGAGAAAAGGGGCATGACCGATGTCGCTGGCGAGCAGGCGTACACAGTAACCGTCGCGAAGAACGCTGCGGAGATCGAGCCGCTGCGCCCGGCCTGGAGAAAGCTCCTGGACCTGGAGGACGCGCCGATCTTCAATGCCGAGCCCGACCGGCTTCTCGCTCTGGTTGGCGTGCAGCAGGGCGCCAGCCCACTGGTCATACTTGTGGAAAGAGACGACAGGCCCGTGGCCCTCGTCGTCGGCAGCGTTGAGAAGACGCGAATCCGATGCAGGCTGGGCTACAAATCGTTCCTGCTCCCGCCCCTTCGATGTCTCAGCATTACCCACGGCGGATTACTCGGCGACGCGTCAGACGAGACGGCGGCAGTCGTGCTGGATGCGTTGAAGGGACTGCTCAAGTCGTCCGAGGCGGACGTCGTGTTCTTTCACTATCTGAACACGGAGTCATCGATTCGCAGGATTCTGCCGACGAAGATCGGCGGCTTGTGCCGGAGCCGTTTCTCTCGCGTCGATATCCACCGAACGATGACGGTTCCCGAGAGTCTCGACGCCTTCTACCAATCCTGTTCGAAGAAACATCGCGCAAATCTCCGCCGATACGTACGAAAACTCCAGGAGCAATACGGCGAACGACTCGTGATTACGCGGTACGGCGACGAGGGTGACGTTGACTCGTTTGTCGACGTCGCATCGCAAGTGTCCGCGAAGACCTATCAGCACGGACTGGGGTGCGGTCTGAACAACGACGCACCGACTCGGACGCTGCTGAAGGACATGGCCGGGAACGGCTGGCTGCGCGGACATGTGATGTCACTCGATGGACAGCCGTGTGCCTTCCAGTACGGGGCGGTCTACAGACGGAAGTTCTTCCTCGAGAAGATGGGATTTGACCCGGAGTGGAAGCACCTGAATGTCGGGACGGTGCTGTTCCTCGAAGCCCTGCAGGATATCTGCGCCGAAGGCGGCGTACAAACCATTGATTTCGGTTTCGGTGAGGCGGACTACAAACGAAGTTACGGGGACGCGTGTTGGACCGACGTGTCCTTCTACATCTTTCGCCGCGAGGATTCGTCCTGTTCTGACGAATCTAGTTCACTCGTCCACGACGGGGCTCTCGGTGGGGCTGACCCGTGTCCTGGAGAAGATGGGGTTGATCGCCTGGATCAAGCGACGATGGCGCAATCGACTCCAGAAAGGCGGCGAAGAGGAGCAGTGATGGAGGATCGTTCTCTTTCGGCCGGAAACCTGCGAGGGGCGTCGTCGGGGGACATCGCTGGTCTCGCGGCGGTGTGTAGAAAGAGCTTTCCCGCCAGCCTTCGCTGGCAGGCGAGTGCCGAAGTGGCTGGACGGTGGTGGCGGGCGGTGCTCGCGACGTCCGCTGCTGAAACCCATGTGTTCGAATCAGATGGAGCCGTGAGTGGCTTCTGCGTTCTGGTGAGAGATTTGGACCTCTGGGCAAGACAAGCGGGCCAGCGCAAGACACCCATGATGTCTGCGATCCGGTCGGCACTGAGGCATCCGACGATTGCGATAACGAAGTTACGGAAGAGATTTGCCGTCCAGCCTGCGTCACACCAGGATGAGTCTGGCTCGATCACGTCGAACTGGCCGAGGGCCAGAACGTGGATCGAACTGATCGCGGTGGATCCGGCTGTACGCGGTCGCGGCGTGGCTCGAACGCTGCTGGCATGGTGCGAGGCCCGGACGTCGGAAGTGGGGGGAGCGGTGATCGGTCTATCCGTGGACGGCGACAACCATACTGCGATTCGCCTGTACGAAGCGGCGGGATATGTCAGTGCGCCCGCCGTCGGATCGCGACGAGTCTATCTGAAGAATCTTGCTGGACCGTCAGAGCCGAACGCGGGGATGTCCGAGGATATGAAGGACGCGCCGCCCGACTACGGGGACAGAATATGAGGTGCCCGAGCACATTCCATCCGGGAAGGGTGATCCAGTGACGACGCCAGATGTTTCGATCGTCATCGTCAGTTGGAACACGCGGGACATTCTCCGCGATTGTCTCCGGTCGATCCTTGACGATGCCGGCCCGGTCTCCTACGAGATCATCGTGGTGGACAATGCATCCGCGGATGATTCCGTCGAGATGGTCCGGCGGGAATTCCCCGACGTTCGGCTGATCGAGAATGCGGACAATCGCGGTTTTGCGGCCGCGAACAACCAGGGAATGGCCGTTGCCGGAGGACGCTACGTCCTGTTGCTCAACAGCGACACCATCGTGCTGGATCACGCCATCGCCAAGACCGTAGCCTTTGCCGAGGCGCGTCCCGATGCCGCTGTCGTGGGCTGCCGCGTTCTGAACCCCGATCGCACGCTCCAGCCGACGTGTTTCATGTATCCGTCTTTATTCAACCTGCTGCTGGCGAGCACCTATCTCTACAAGTTGTGGCCGCAGAGCAGGCTATTGGGCAGGGAACAGATGACATGGTGGCAGCGGGATGACGTGCGCGAGGTCGATGTGGTCACCGGTTGCTTCATGCTGGTCCGCCGGGAGGCTATTGAGCAGGTTGGTGTGATGGATGAGCGGTTCTTCATGTACGCCGAAGAGACGGACTGGTGCTATCGGTTCAGGAAGGCCGGCTGGAAAGTTCTGTTCACGCCGGCCGGTGAGATTATCCACCTTGGAGGACAGAGCAGTCGACGCGTGCGAGTCGAGATGACGGTTCAACTGCGACTTAGTATCCTCCAATTCGTGCAAAAGCACCATGGCAGGTTGTACCACTGGCTGGCATGCCAACTCGTGCGATTATTCTTCGCGGCCCGTGTCCCGGCGTGGCTGGCCGTCTACGCCGCCGGTCGAGGACGACGGGAGCAGGCGCGTTTGAAATTGAAGGCCTATGTAGCCGGCATCAGAAGGGTCCCTTTGTGGCTTTGACCGGAGGCGTTTCAGGATTGTGGCGACGGAGTGGGAGAATCTGCGCATGAAGCCATCTGTCTACCCTATGGTCAACGGAAAGACGTGCGAATGAACCTGACGGCAACAGCCAAAGGTCTGACCTCCTTATTCGTCAGACGATACGCCGGACCGTTCTGGCTGCGCCGCCGCCAGCTCGCGCGGACGCAATGGCTGGATTCACACGAGTTGGAGCAATTGCAGGTCAAGTTGCTTCGCAGGCTTCTGCGCCATTCACAGTTGACGATTCCTTTCTACAGACGGCAAATGGGCGAATTGGGGATCGATGCCGAAGACGTGAGGAGTCTGGAGGATGTAAAGAGATTGCCAATCCTCACGAAGCAGAGCGTGCTCGATGCGGGCAAGGACATCGTGTCGGTCCGGTATCCGCGCTGGCTGCAGTCCACCGCTCATACCGGAGGCACCACCGGGACGCCCTTGATGCTCAAGCGCGATCTCTTCTCGGTTGGCAACGAACAGGCCTTTGTCCGGCGGCAGTACGACTGGGCGGGCATCGGCTTGAACGATCGCTGTGCCTTTCTCACGGGGCGACTGGTGGCCAGGCCCGACCAGACCGATCGTCTATACGTGTATGATCCGTGCATGAAAGAGTTGATTCTGTCGACCTATCATCTGTCCCGGCAGACTGCGGCACAATATGCCAGGGCGATGAGTCAGCACAAGGTCAAAGCGGTAGTGGGATATCCATCCGCGATTTACCTTCTCGCCCAGGTGTGTCTGGATGGCGGTCCGAAACTGAGTCTCAAAGCGGCCCTGACTTCCTCAGAGGTGCTCTCCGAATCTGTCCGTGAGACCATCGAGGCGGCCTTCGGATGCCAGGTCTTCGATTTCTACGGCAGTGCCGAGCGCGTCTGTTACATCCACATGTGCGATCAAGGCAGCTATCATATCGTGTCGGAGTACGGCCTGACCGAGTTGATCCCGTTTGACGAAAACGTGCCAGACGAATGTCAAATCGTGGCGACCGGGTTCTGGAATCTCGCCATGCCCCTCATTCGCTACGATCTCGGTGATGTCATCATCAAGTCCGATCGCCAATGCTCGTGTGGAAGAGCGTTCCCGGTGATCGACCGGATCGGTGGTCGCCAGGGTGACAGTATCGTTGCCCCATCCGGGCGGCAGTTCGGCGCCGCCATATTGACGCATCTGTTGTATGGGACGGGCAACATCCTGGAGAGTCAGATCATTCAGGATGAGCGCGATCACATCCGGATTGAATACGTTCCGACGCCGCAGTTCTCTGCTCAAGATTTGCAGGCATTCGAAAACCTCATCACGATGCACCTGCCCAGCGAGCTGCGCGTGGACTTTAAGAAGGTTGATACCGTCGAAAGAACGGTCAGCGGGAAGATCAAGCCCGTGGTGTCCCTTCTGCAATAGTGAGAATCCAGCCATGATCAAAGGTTACGACATCGTTTGCTTTGCCCCTACGGATTGGTGGGGTATGAATCCAAGTTGCACGACGCATATCATGCAGGCTTTGGCGCAGGAGAACCGCGTCCTCTACATCAATCCGTTCAGTTCCGACCTCCTGGGAGGGGGTTCGAAGAAGCGTTTCGGCGGACGATTGGTACGCAAATTCAAGAGCCTGTGCAAGTGGCTGAAGCGGCCGGAAGAGAATCTGTATGTCTTCAGCCCGGTGTTTCTGCCCCTTCAGGGCAAGAGGTTCTTCGACAGGGTGAACAACGCGCTGTTGCAGTTGCAGATCAAGATGGTATGCCGGATGATCGGTATGTCCCATCCGATTCTCTGGGTGGAGAACCTGCGGGCGGCCGACATGCTGGATTGTGTTCATCCCGCGTTGACGGTGTACCACGTGTCGGATCTCTTCTCGGACTGCACGTATGCCAGGAATCGGCAGATTCTTCAGGAAAGGGACCGGATTGTCACCGAGCGTAGCGACGTCCTGATCTGCGTTTCCAAGGAACTCCACAGGGCAAAGTCGGCCGAAGCACGCCGCGTTTCCTACCTGCCGCATGGCGTCGATTTCGAACTGTTTCGCCACGCGGCGGAGGAGCAGCGGAAGGACCTGCCGCAACTTCACGGAATCCAGCACCCCATCGCGGGTTACTTCGGAACGTTGACGGCCTTGAACGACATTGAGTTGCTCGACTACTGTGCGGATCGGCTGCCGCATGTCTCGTTCGTTCTGGCCGGTCAAGTCACCGGTGGCGACTATGATGGCCTCGCCAAGCGACCGAACGTTCATCTGATCGGACGGGTCCCCTATGACCAGATTCCCGCTCTGTGCGCCAGCTTCGACGTATGTCTGTTGAACTGGAAGATGAGCCCATGGATCAGACACTGCAATCCGCTCAAGTTCTTCGAGTACATGGCTTCGGGCAAGCCGATCGTCTCCGTGCCCATTGCGGAGATTGAGGCGAATTACTCCAATCTGGTGAGCGTCACGGCGACCCAGGAGGCGTTTTGCGAAGCCATTCGCCACGAGTTGGAGCACGACACGCCGGAGCGGATGAGCCGCCGAATTGTGGCAGCCAATGAGCACAGTTGGACGAACCATGCGGAGGAACTATCAAAAATTATCGAGGAGGCACTTGCCGATCGCAAGAGCGAAGCGGCTGAATTGAGTCTGGTGTCTTAAGGGTGATTCAAGCATGGCAAATCTAAAGCTTGCTCTGATCGGGGATGTGATGTGCGGCGACTCGTTCCATTCGGTGGGGCGAGGCGTGTCGTCTGCGCTGGACCGATACGGAGCGAGATTCTTACCGACAGAGATCGTGGATTGTTTTCGCCAGCAGGATATCGTCCTGTTCAACATGGAGAGTGTGCTTTCGGATATCGGCCGCAATGACCTTAGCGTGCGCAAACTGCATATGCGCGGCCGGCCGCAGGCCGCGTCCTACCTGGCCCAATGGGGACTCACATGCGCCAATGTGGCCAACAACCACATCCTCGAACAGGGGGGGGATTGTGCGGTCGATACGGCGCGACACCTCCAGCGAGCAGGCATCCAAGTGGTCGGAGGTGGGCGCGATGGTTCGTTCGAATCGGGCCTACAGGTCGCGGAGTTCGACGTCGGCGGACACCAGATCGCGGTCGTCGGCATGTGCCTGCTGGAAGAAAAGTATGTCTACACTGGCGGGCAGGAATTCGACCAGGTGATAGAGGCGATTCGGTCCCTGTCGCGTGAGGGGCGAACGGTGATCGTCTCCGTGCATTGGGGACGAGAACTTATGGATCGGCCGACGGGGACACAGCGCGCCATGGCCGCTGAGATGTTTGAAGCGGGAGCCTCGGTCATTGCCGGACATCATCCACACGTTGTGCAGGGCGTTCAGTCCGAGAAAGGGCGGCTCGTTGCCTACAGCCTCGGTAATTTCATCTTCGATCAGTTTCTTCCGGATAGCTGCTGGTCGATCGTGGTGACGCTGGAACTGTCCGGCCGCGACGTGGTGAAGTGGGAGTATCGCCCGATTATCAAAGATAAGGCCCATCGGCCGATGTTTGCACAGGGCTCCGAAAACGCCCGCCTCGATGCGGAGGTGCGGCGTCGGTGTGCCCTGCTGAACGAGGCGGTGGATTCACCGGAGGAACAGCAGCGTTATGCGATGGAGTTCGCTCAGGCGGATGCAGCCTCGCGACGCGCACTGTGGATTAGACTATTCAAAACATTGCCCGAGAAGAACCCGCTGTTTTGGCCCCAGTTGTTCATGAGGCCGATCCAGAGGCGACTCGGCAAATGGTAGGACACAAGGGAAGATGAAGATATGTTTGGCAGCATCCGCGGGCGGGCACCTGAGCCAACTGCTCAAGATTGCGAGTGTCTGGTCGGGACACGAGATCTGTTGGATTACTTCGACGGAGGTCGTCCGCGCCTCTCTGGGGGGCAACGGGAACGTATATGTGGTCGGGGAATGTAACCGCCAGCATCCGCTGCGCGTCCTCGGCGTACTCAGGTACTGCATGCGTGTCATGCGCGAAGAGAAACCTGATCTGGTGATCAGTACAGGAGCGGCCCCGGGATGCATGGCGGCGCTGATCGGCCATCTGGTGGGGGCGCGAGTGATCTGGCTCGACAGCATCACCAACGTTCGCCGTCTGTCTTTGTCCGGCCGGCTGATCCGTCCCTTTGCCGATCTCTTTTTGGTGCAATGGCCCGCGTTGGCCAGGAAATATCGTGGAGTGGAATACGTCGGAGCGGTGATATGATCTTTCTCACTGTCGGTACGCAGTTCCCGTTCGATCGTCTCGTCAGGGCCGTGGACGACTTCTTCGACGAATACGAACTGGACGACGAGGTCTTTGCACAGATCGGAAACAGCACGTACAGACCTCGCCATTTCGAAGCAGTCGCGTCGTTGGACAAGGAGTCGTTCGACGAGAAGTTCCGGCAAGCCTCGGCTGTTATCGGACACGCCGGCATGGGGACGATCATGCTGGCCTTCGATAGTGGCAAGCCGTTGCTGGCCATGCCCCGACGCAAGAAGTATGGCGAAGTCGTCAACGATCATCAGATGGCACTGGCGGATGAGTTTGACGTGCTCGGTCACATTCTCGTGGCGCACAATGCCAGTGAACTGGCCACGAAGCTGACGCGATTGAAATCGTTCGTTCCACAGCCCCGTAGCGCGGATCCCGGCGCCGTGGCTGATCGCATTCACTGCTATGTGCAGTCGATCGACGCTCATCTGTCGGCATCTCGGTAAACCATGGAACGCTTCACACGATGCTCCAAGATCATTCGAAGGCATAAGATGGCTCTGTGTTGCGGTGGCGTGTTGTCGTTAGAGCGCCTGCCTCAAAAGGGGAACACGGCGTCCGTGTTTTGTGGTTCGAATCGAGGATCGGGTTCATTCGCATCGCGAAAATGCCGATGTTTTCGGTGTGAATGTTGACGGGGCTTGCGCCCCGATGTGTGAGCTCAAAATCGATCGTTGGTAAAGGGGAATATCGGACGTCGTGTTCGGTGTGTGAAAACGTTCGGAAAGCGTTCTTGTGGCCACGGAATTGGCTGGATGCGCGATAGGCTCTATGATAACATGCCTCACGATGGTGGCGGAGGCACGATGGTTTCCTGGGTCTGGTGTACTTAGGCGTATGAAGACTTTGGAGGCTGATTCGAGGTTGCTCTCGGCGCACCAGATGTAGGTGGAAGAGGGGGGACGGAGTCATGCACAGAGAATGTCGTGTTAGCCTTTCTCCTGAACCGTCCATCGGTGATGCAGAGCCCGAGGCCGGAATCGACGGTCTTTCCGGCATGCGGTATGTCGGGGACACGAGAATGACGTTGCCATCTTGTTTTTCATGTCCCGCAAAGGCGGCATTAGGTTAAGACCTGGACTGATGGAAGACAACCTTCTATTAGATAAGCTGAACATTCGAACGGTCGTGCTGGTCGGTCGGCAGGATTTCGGACGCTGTCCCTTGGGGGCGCGTCTGCCCATGGCGCTCTGGCCGATCGCCGATCAGCCCGCGTTGCAGCGGCTGCTCCAGCACCTCGCCGGAGAGGGAATCCGCAGCGCGGTCGTGTGTTGCGAGAGTGACATTTCCGAGTACATCGATCCGGTTCGCGAAGCCGGTTCCCTGGAGATCACTTCATTGACGGAGGATCTGACCGGGGGAACGGCGGGGTGTCTTCGCGATGCGGTTGGTTCTGACCCGGGCGACCTGATCATGGTCTTCTCGGGAAGCATGGCGTCGCCACCTCCGATTCGAAGTCTGATCGAGTCGCACCACTCCAGTGGCGCCGATCTGACGGTTGTATTCAACCCGGGAACGCCGGACAGGGCACAACCCGGACCGCCTGCTGAGATCTACCTGTGCAAGCCGGGTGTGTTGCGTCTGATCCCCGCAGGGGGATATTCGGACATCAAGGAAGGCTTGATTCCGGCGATTCTTCGCGATGGCGGAGTGGTTCGCCCGTTGGTATTGCCCGAAAATGTTGGGAGTTTCCACGACCGCGGCGGCTATTTGCAGGCGATGGCGATGCACCTGGATCATACCGCCTGTGCCGGCGGCCAGACCGAGAATGGGCAGCCGCTGATTGCGGGGGAGGCTTCGGTCCATCCCTCGGCAAAGCTCTGCGGCGCGGTCATGATCGGCGAACATACGCAGATCTCGGAGGGTACGGTTATTGTGGGCCCTTCTGTTATTGGGCCTCACGCTGTCGTGGGGCGTGACAGCGTCGTTGTCAGGAGTGTGCTGTGGAGCGGCGCGGAGGTGGGGAATCGCTGTGAAGTCTTCGAATCGGTCCTGGATGCCAACGTGGTGCTGGCTGGTGGAACGGCCGTCAGTGAGCAGACCGTTGCCGCTGGGGACGATACGCTCGGAATCAGTGTACCCGCAGCGTGTCAGAGCGGCCGTGGCATTACGACGAAGGGACGCCGTGCAGACGAGGGTGGTATCTTGATGAGCAAACCGTCCGCGTTGGGCCGTTTTACGGCCAGACAAGTCGGTCTCCTCGTGGGGGGAGTTGCAGTTCTCGCCGCATTCTTGTGGTCGTACTGGCCGACGTTTGTGGAACTCTATGGGGTTTGGCGTCGCAATGACGAGTACTCGGCCGGGCTGTTGGTTCCTTTCCTGACCGCCTATGTTCTCTGGTCGCGGCGTATAGATTTCAAAGAGTTGCCCGTCCGTCCGGCCATTGTACCCGGGATGATCGCCTTTGCTCTGGCCCAGACGGTTCGGGGCCTTGGCGTGTTTCTGTTGTTCGGCTCGGCCGAGCGACTCTCCATGCTCATGTCGGTGGTGGCGATCGTGCTGTTGCTCCTGGGCTGGCGATTCCTTCGGAAGTTGATTCCGGCCCTGTTGTTCTTGTGCCTGATGCTGCCCTGGCCGGCCCGTGTTCAGGGAGCCCTGGCTTTGCCGCTTCAACGTTGGGCGACCTCGTCGGCGGTGTTCTGTCTGGAGTCGGCCGGATACGAGGTGGCGCGCGACGGCAACATTATCAACATCGGAGATACGAGCGTGGCGGTGGCCGAAGCCTGCAATGGCCTTCGAATGATTACCGCTTTCGTGGTGATCAGCGGGTTGGTGGTGCTTCTGGCCAGACGAGCCTGGTGGGAGAAGTTGATCGTTCTGATCTCCAGCCTGCCGATCGCTCTGTTCTGCAATACATTGAGGCTTACGGTGACGGCGGTAGCCTTCACCATTCTAAAAGGCGAAGGCGTGGAAAAGGCGTTCCACGATTTCGGCGGATACGCCATGATGCCTTTGGCATTGGCCATGGTGGTGGGAGAGTTGTGGTTTCTGGCGCGGTTGACCACGCCGCCGGCCGAGGTTGCGCCGACGGTGATCACGCGACGACAACCGCGACAGATGCCGAGCTCTTGACATAGGAGAATGGGGCAATGAATAATCTTGAGAAATACCTCGATCAGGTCATCGAACAGAAACCGGCCGTGTACGACGCCCCACTGGATTCGGATGTGGACGGGGAGTCGCAACCGAAGGCGAATGTCCTGCGCAACGTGCTGAAACGGTGGTACATCGTGGTCGGCGTGGTCGTCCTGGTCTGTGCCGTGGGCGCGCCGGCGGTCTGGTTGTTCGTCCGACCGGTCTATACGGTGCGTGGCGCCGTACGCGTGGCCCCGGTCGTGGAGAACATTCTTACGGGCGAAGGGCAAGTTGGCGGGGGCGGCTCGGGGTACCGGGATTTCGTCAACACGCAGGTCACCATCCTGACCAGCGGCCCCGTGCTGCAGCAAATCGCCGATGATCTGATCGGTCGGGATCTGCGATTCTTCAGTGGTGAGCCCGTAACCCCGGTTGCCAAACTGCGGGCCATGCTCATGCCGCCAATGGGCAAGCCCGATCCGGCGGCCGTCCTGAAGAACGCCGTAGCCAGCGGCGTGATTTCCGCCGGCCAGGTGTCGCAGACGGAGTTGGTGGCCGTTACGATGAAGGCGACGGATTCGACCGAAGCCATTCAGATCGTCAACGCTTTCCTGACAAACTATCAGGATAAGTACGGTCGCGATTCGATAGATGCCGAGAACACGAGAGTTCGTATCCTCACGGACCAGCGGGATCAATTGCTCAAGAGGATCACCGCTCAGCAGGAGAACATTCGCAAGCTGGCGGAGGAATACGGGACGACCGTGCTGGATACGCGGCATGACCTGGAACTGCAAACCCAGAACAATCTGATGTCACAATGGATCTCGCTGGAAGGCCGACGAATCGCCCTCGAGGCCAATGTGGCCGTGGTGGAACAGGCGGCCATGGATGTCAACATGCCGCCGGATCAGATCGTGGCGGCCAGGAAGGAGTACGTCAACTCCGATCCGGAATTCCAGGAGCTCTCGGCCAACGTCGTGGAGATGCGAAAGGAAGCGCTGGCGGCAAAGACAAAATACAAACCGGGCAACCCGGCTCTGACCCAGGTGGAGGATATGCTGGTTGCGTTCGAGGGGGCGAAGGAAGAGCAGAAACAGCTTCTGGAGAAGGAATTCGACGAAGTGTTCAAAGAGCGTTTGGCCGCGGATGCACAGCAGAGGCTCAAGGGCGCCAAGTTGGAGTTGCAGAAGTTGCTCGCCTACCAGACGCAACTGAAGCAAGAGCTCAACCTTCAGGATGCGGAGACGCAGAAAGTCGGGAAGACAAACCTGGATATTCAGGATCTGCAATTCAATCTGGCGATCGATCGGGACATGTACGAGCAAATCAGCCGTCAGATCAAGATGATGGAGATGGAACGTCAGGGGCGTCCCCGTATCACACCTGCCTATTCGGCCTATGTCGTCTCCACGGACAATCGCCGGCCGCAAACGGCGGCGGCGGTGTTCTTCGGTAGTTTGGCGGCCGGTTTCGCCCTGGCCTTCCTCCGGCAGAAGATGGACAAGACCCTCCAGACGCCTGAGGACATGACACGCCAGATCGGATTGCCGGTGCTGGGAACGACCACCAGTTCGCACACGGTCAAGCCGGCGCAGTTTGCCGAGCAGATCGCCAGCGATTACCAGACGATTCGCACTAATCTCGGATTGCTCACCAACGGCGGAATGCCCAAGAGACTGGCCGTGTGCAGCCCCGGTATGAGAGAGGGCAAGACAACCTTCGCGGTCAACCTGGCGACGAGCCTGGCCAAATCGGGCAAGAAGGTACTCCTGATCGACGGCGACCTTCGCAAGCCCGACGTGCGGTATATGCTGAATGTGCCCAACGGCCACGGCGGGGTTCAGGAGGTGCTCATGGGAGAAGACCCAAGCAAGATCGTCTGCGTCGTACCGGGCAGTGGCCTGCACGTGCTGGCCGCCAACGCCCGCAGTCTTGCCGATCCATACGAATTGCTCGCATCCTCCACGGCGGCCCAACAGATCGAGAAGATCGGTCGTGAGTACGATCACGTGATCGTGGATACGCCGCCGGCGCTGGCCTTTCCTGACGCACTGGTGTGGGCAAAGTTGGCCGATGCGGTTGTCCTGGTGGGCTTTGCCGGCCAGACGACGGCGCCCGATCTGGCGGAGACCAAGGAGAGATTCGCCCGCGTTCGCGCTCGAGTGGTCGGGGCGATCCTGAGTAACGTGCGAGCGGACCAGAGTCTCTATCGCTACAACTACGGCTATCGAGCGCACAGCGCACCGCCAGTGCGCAGGACGGCCAAGCAAAGGAAGATGCTGCTTTCAACCCAGGGATCTGACGACAGCACGGAGGCATAGGAGGTTTCTTGCCGCTGATCGTTATCGTTCAGTGCGGTCGATCGGGGTCTGAGTCTGCTATGAGGCTGATCGTAATTCGACAACAAAATGATGCCGCCACGTCCGAGGAGGGCGTGCTGAGGTATGCGCTGTCGACACAGCCGCTGCCGGGGGTGATCGTCAATGGCGCCTACCGGTTGTGTGGCTCGATCGATGGGACGGGTGGATTCTCCAAGCTGGTGGGCGGAGCACATCCGGACAACCTCGTCTGGGTCTTTCCGGCGTCATGGCAAGTCGATTCGATCACGGGTTTTGGAGAGAACGCCGGGCGTGTCCTCGCAGATGGATTCGACCTCGGGCGACTGGGAGACATTCGCAATCATCCATGGTTCATGATTTCCGACGGGCGCTATGCCGCTCACATTAGCGACGATCTCTCCGAGAAGGTCCTGTCGGTAACCTCAGCCGGCGCCTTGGCGGTCACGGCGGCCTCCGGCCTTCGGGCGTATCAGGAGCGAATCCGTCTGACCGAACGGGGAGACCTGGTTGGATACAGACGGCTCTACAGGGACTCGGCCGAGCCTACGCCACTGTCGGCGGACTGGCCGCACCATCTGCTGATCCGATCCGAACATGTTGAGACGCTTCTGAGTGACGGTCTACCTGAAGACTTCAGCAAGATTGTCGAGAAGTGCCGTGCCCGTGGAATCAAGATCGAGAGCGTGTCCATGGCGGGGTCGGTCGTCGATCTCTCATCACCGGACGGGCTTTCGACACTCTCCGAGCTGGTATTGGCTCATTGTTCGCCGCGAGGCACGACCCTGGACGCATCGCTGGGGCGGCAGGTGTACACATACGACAGGGACCATCAGATTGCGTCCGATGTGAAGTTCATTGGCCCGGTGCTCGTTGGACGCGGCGTCCGCATCGAATCCGAGGCGGTCGTGGTCGGGCCGAGTATCCTGTGCGATGATTGCACGGTGAGCCGAGCGGCGATGGTCGATTCTTCTATCGTCGGCGCCGCCGTAACGGTCGAGCCGGAGCGGACGCTGAATCGATGCATTGTCACAGGCTCGGGTAACGGGTCTTCCTCGGAGCACACGTATCCATTGGGACCCGCTCCGCTTCGGAAGAAGCCGCTGTGTCCGCGACGCGAAAGCGTCTTCCGGTCGTGGCCGCGTTTTTCGTACGCCGGGAGCTTCAAGCGGATTGTGGACGTCATCCTCGCCACGATCGTTTTGATCCTGTTCGCTCCGATCATGCCGCTGATCGCTCTGGCGATCAAGATTAACTCGCCTGGACCAGTGTTCTTCAAGGACAAACGGCAGGGACTTCACGGTCGTCCGTTCGATTGCATCAAGTTCAGGACCATGCGCGTCGGGGCGGCCGAGATCCAGGATAAGCTGCGCTTCGTCAGCGAGGTGGACGGACCGCAATTCAAGATGGCCGATGACCCGCGCATCAGCGCGGTGGGACATTTCTTGCGAGAGACGTATCTGGATGAAATCCCTCAGTTCTTCAATGTGCTGTGTGGGCAAATGAGCATCGTCGGGCCCAGACCGTCGCCGGAAAAGGAGAACACGCTGTGTCCTTCATGGCGTGATGCGAGGCTCTCGGTACGACCCGGCATCAGCGGGCTCTGGCAGGTGTTCCGGACGCGCGAGCCCTTCAAAGACTTCCAGGAATGGATCTTCTACGACACGAAATACGTGCAGGAACTCTCCCCGCGAATGGACTTGTGGGTGTGTTGGTGCACCTTCAGAAAGATGGTGGACAACTTCATCCGTCAGTTCTGATCGAGCGGATCTCCGAGTGACGACTGTCCCATGGGGTCTTGTTTCATCGCTGAAGATGAGGCAGGGCGAGATGCGGGGGACATCCTTCGTCGCTCAGACTGAATAGAAAGGACACATCTGATGGCACAGAGATACTTCAACTGGACATTGGCAATCGTTCTGGTGGTGGGCCTGGTGGTGCTTGCCGCTGCGGCTCTGTCCCTGCACCGATGGCAGCGGAGTACGCTGGCCGAGGAGGCGCTGCCCCTGGGCGAGAAGGCCTTTGCCGACGGCGACTGGGACGAGGCGGCGAAGCAGATTGGCCGGTACTTGACCATCAATGGCAACGACACCGAGCGTCTGCTTATGTACGGTGAGGCCCAGTTGAGGATGAGGCCGAGCTCGTCCAGCAATGTCCAGCACGCCATCGCGGCCTATTCGGCAGTAGCCCGTCTCGACGGCGGCAACGCGGAGGCCGCCAGACGACTGATCGAGATCTACCTGGGGTTGAGCCCAGCCGGGATGAATCAGGGACGCAGCCCTGGAGAGGCGGAACTCAAAGCCCGTCAATTCCTCGAGAACCATGACGATCCGACTATTCGACGGTTTCTCAGTCTCGCTCTGATCCAGCAGACGAGCTACCGGGAGGCCGAGCAGACGCTCACGAAACTGATTGCCGACTATCCGGACCACGTTGAGGCCTACGAGGTGATGGGCCTGTTCGCGGCCGAGCATCCCGAGGACGTCAACAAACCGGCCAACTACTGGTTTGAAGAGGCTGTCAGAGTCAATCCAGATTCCGCGATGGCTCATCTCATTCGTGGCTCGTTCCTCCTGCGGACCGGTGATCGTGCCAACGCGATCGCCGACTTCGAGCAGGCCGCGACCCTCGATCTATCCGACAAAGACGTCCACGCCCGACTGATCGGAGAGCTGACGCTAGCGCGAGCCTACGACGAGGCCAGAGAGCAGATTAAGGCACTGCGGGCCAAGGCACCGACCGAGTTGGATTTATGGCGCTACTGGAGTCTCGTGGCGATTCAATCCGGCACCGAGCAGGAGATGCAGACGGTGGCCGAAGAGGGACTGAAGGATCTGGCCACCTATCCGTGGGACTTCATGCCCTGGGCGGCGGAGCTGTTCATACGGGCCAAACAATTCGATCAAGCCCGCGACTGCATCCTGAAGATGCAGAAGAAAGACATCGAACCGGCGCGAAACGCCTTTCTGGAAGGCTATCTGGCCCACGAGCAGGGGCAGTTGCAGCAAGCGGCGACATTCTGGAGAAAGGCCATCGCTCTCGGCTATCAGTCGCGACAGGATCCGACCTGGCGGGGGCATTATCCTCCCGTGCGGATGTTCCTGGCCTCCGCCCTGCAGAAGCTGGGGGATCTGCAAATGGCGATCGAGCAACTTCGCCTGCTGGTGGCCGATGTGCCCGACTACCCTCAGTTCAACCTGGCCCTGGCGCAGTTGCTGGCTCAAACCGAAGACTGGCCGGGCGTTCTGGAGCAGGCCCGCACGGTATTGCGTCTGATTCCCGACCAGCCGGATGCGACCCTCCTGGAGCTTCAGGCGCGGATGCGTCTGCTGGTGGGGCAGGATGAGTCGCCGGCTACGCGCAACGCCTGGCGAGAGATCGAAGCCAAACTGGCCGAACTGGCCCAGAAGGGCGAGAAGGCCGACCAGGTCAAGTTGCTTCAGGTGCAGGCCAGTATGTTCCAGGGCAAACGCGCGGATGCGGCCAGGATGCTCGACGGGTTCGAAGGCAGTCTTGCCGAGGGGCTTGGCGCCACCCTGTTGCGGGTGCAACTCCTCGTGGAGAAGGGCGATCAGTCACAGGCCGTCACGCTGCTGCGCCGGACGATGGAGCGATTCCCACAGAGTACGGAGCCCGTGCGACGCCTCGTTCTGCTGCTGAACCAGCAGGGCGATCACCAGGAATGCGAGGCCGTGCTGAAGAAGGCTCTTTCCGGAATGGACCAGGCGGGCAAACGGAATTTGAGTTTGCTTCTGGCCGATCTGTACGCGTCATGGGAGCAGAAGGATCAGCTCTATGACTGGCTTACACAGATGGCCAAGAACTTTCCTGATGATATCGAAACGAAACAGCGCCTGCTTGCCCTCGATCGCGTCTTGAAGGATCCCAAGGCATCTCAGGCGCTTGTCGATCAGATCAAGTCGATCGAAGGGGCGGACGGATGGCAGTGGCGCCTTGCACAGGCGAGGGTCTGGATTCTCTCGGACCAGTTTCAGAGCAACTACGGCGAGATTGTCCGGCTCCTCCAGGAGAACCTGCTGGCCAATCCCGAAGACCGTTCCAGCCGTCTGCTTCTGGGCGCGGCTTATGAAAAGGCCGGAGAGCTTCAACTGGCATTGACGGTATATCGAGAGGCCCTCCAGCGGTGGCCCAACGACGTTGCCGTCGTTGGCCGGACGGTGCAGACGTTGTACAAAGCTGGCGAAGACGACGAGGCCCAGCGTGTTCTCGACGGCGCCAAGTCACGTGACCTGTACGATCCGGGCATCAAGCGACTGCAGTTGCAGGGGTACCTGCGCCGCAGTGACATGACCTCCGATTCGGAGACGCGGCGCGATGCCCTCGCTTCGGCCTCGGATATCTTGCAGGATCTGGTTCGTCAGGACCCGAACGACACATTGGCCTCGCTGAAATTGGTCTCGATTCTGTCGGCACAAAAGAAGTATGGCGAAGCTCAGGCCGTACTCGATACCGTCAAGGCCAAGGACTCGGAAGCGGTATCGGTTCTGGTGGCCCAGGTTCAGCTCGACGTGGCCCGCGGTGACATGGACAGCGCGCTGCGCCTCTGCAGCGAAGCGATCGCCAAAGAGGACAGTGTGTTTGGTCGTATGCTTCGCGGCATGACGTACGCGGCGTTCAAACGATATGAGGAGGCGCAGGCCGACTTCGATCGCATGGTCGCGCTGGAGCCCGAGAAGCCGGAGGTCTGGGTGACGCGATCCGACTTCTTCCGGGAGAGCGGACGCATGAGAGAGGCGGTGTCGGACATTGCCAAAGCCCTGTCCCTGGCGCCGGACAGCCTGCCGGTACAACGGCGTGCCGTGACATTGTTTCTGAATTCGGGCGATCCGACTCTGTTCAAACAAGCCAGTGATTTACTGGAGCGGGCGCTGGAATCGCACCCGGGCGATAGCGTGTTGAAGCTGAGCAAGGCCCAGGTGCTCCTGGCACGCCGGACCGCGCCGGCCGCCGAGCAAGCCCGGCAGGTTCTCCGTGAGGTCACGGAGGAACGTCCGAAGCTGGCCGATGCATGGGAACAGCTCGGTGCGCTTGAGTTGCGCGAAGATCAGTTGGGCAAGGCCATGGATGTGGCGCTTCGAGGCTTGGCGGAGAATCCCGACAACCGCCAACTGCTGCTGCTCAAGGCCCAGGCCGAGGCCCGCCGATCGCCCATGCTGGCCGTGCCGACTCTCAAGGACCTGGTGGACCAGGACCCCAACAACATGAGTGTTATCTCTCAGTTGGCGATGGCGTACGTGAATTCCAACCGCTCCCAGGAAGCCGTCGAGCTTCTTCGCCGGCATCTGGCGACGAAAGATGGAGTGGCTCGCCGGCAGGGGGAGATCACCCTGGCAACGATCCTGTATCAGTCAGGCCAGGTCGATGAAGCCGCGGCGATGTTCAAGAATCTGATCCAGGCTGCCCCCGATGATCCTTCACTTCGCGTGGCCTGGGCCGGACAATTGGCGGACGCGCAGCGATGGGACGAGGTCAAATCCCTGGTTGCCGATTGGCAGGCCGGCCACCCGGATGACGTCGTGGTCGCACGCTCCGTGGCGCGTGACCTGATCGCGGGCCATGTTGCGGAAGGGATGCAGATCGCGCGTGAACTGCTGCAATCCGATATTGAGGCCCATCCCGAGTCCATTGGACCGCTCTATCTGCTGGCCGAGCTGGCCACGGTGACAGGGCAGGGGCAGGAGGCCATCTCGCTGAATCGCAAGATTCTCGAGGCTGACCCGAACAACGCGTTCGCTACGAATAACTTGGCGTGGCTCCTTTGCGAAGAACAGAAGCAGTATCAAGAGGCGCTCGATCTGGCGAACCGGGGGCTCAAGCTTCGGCCGGAGTATATCGACCTGATAGAGACGCGCGGTGTCATCGAATATCGCATGGGACGCTTCGAGGAGGCCGCCCGAGATTTGAGCCGAAGCGTCGAGTTGTATCCGGTCAACTCCCCGGCGCTGGCCACGACACACTTCCATCTCGCCAGAGTCTACGCGGAGATGGGACGTCGGACCGATGCCGTCGAACAGCTCGAGCAGGCGTTGACCCTGCACCGTCGCAGCGAGCAGTCGACCGATCCCGGGCAGCGAAAGAGCATGCTGTCGAGTGAGGATCTAGCCGAGGCGAAGCGTCTTCTCGACGATTTGCAGAAGGGCGTTGGATAATGCCGATGTCGCGCAAGATGAACGAGAGCGATAGCCCCAGGCCCGAGCCGGTTCCGGACTGCGCTGGCAATGTTGCTGGACAGGCGACAGTGGTCATATGTGCGCCGACGATACGATCTGACTCCGCGAGAAGTGCAGATCGCCGAGCTGGTGTGCCGAGGACTTCGGAACGATCACATTGCTCGCGACTTGAGGATTCGGCCGGGGACTGTCAAGACGCACGTGAGAAACATCTACCGCAAGGTGAAGGTCAGAAGCAAGATCGCCATGCTCCTGCGGTTTGTCAATGAGGCCAGTGGTGCTTCTCTGCCCGTGTGCCACCGGTCCCCTCTGCATTCCGCCGACTGAGTCGGGCGCCACGCCATGAGCCGTCCGGCTCAACCTCCCCATATCATCGACGCAGGCCTCGTTATCCAGATGAGGTAACTTCCGGGCTCTCTCTCCACTTCCTCCCGAGCAGCGTCAGCCCCGCTTCCCACGGACTTTCTTTTCGCCGAAGACTACTCCTTTAGAGGTATGCCACAGGGGGTAGATCTCGGCATATGGGAGGCCGTTCTTCGCACTGCTTTCGCCCCTTCCCGTGCGCGCTACGGCTGCGCCCGCCTCGTGCCATGGATATGCGACCGCCCCGAGAAGGACGTTTCGAGTCATCGGACCGGATGAAATGAGGTGACCGATCTGTCCTCGGAATATGTGACATTTCCCCCGATTTTGCTTTGACAGAGGCGGGGTGAATCGATACAATACGGGAGTATCATGCCTCATTGGAGGGGGTATATACAGCAGCATTGATCATGTCATGGATTGGCACTCGGAGAGAGGGTATTTCCTCTGGCGGTTCGCAGGTGATCGAAGTCCTGTGGGTTTGGGCTTGCGATAGCGTTCCGTGTGACGGGGCAAGGTGTACGAGAGACTTGAGAGGTCGGCGAGAGCGTTGGGTATCATTCTTTGCCACGCCTCACAGGGTCGGGTCCGATTCGAATGATTGGATATCCATCACCGTGCCGCGGTTTCTTTTGCAAATTCGAACCTGTGTTTTTGGTTTTCATGGAATGACCCGACGCAGCGACGCCAGGTGCGAGCAGGATCTCGTACCGGCCGCGGGCGTGCTGTCGTTGCGACTGAATGGATCGGTCCGACGTTGGGCTCACAAAGCCGATCGGGGCGTGGTTTGTTGGTTGCGGCCGAGTCGAGCGGAGATGTCCCTCGGACCTCCGCTGGTTCTTTGAAAGAACGTGTTGGCGAACTTGTTCGCAAAGAGGGCCGGTGCGCGCATGGCCTTCGGAACGAGAACTCGCTCACATGGTTCTTCGCTCTCGACGGGGAGCAGCGGCACCGCGAGCGGAGGGAAATGGCGTTCGCTTGCGACGAAGGAGTTGGTTTGGAATGGAGTGTGCAGATACAGGCGTAACGCGCGGGCCGTCGATATCGTATGACGGTCGAACAAGAGAGAGTATGGAGGAGTGAAGGGTATGAAAGCAAGAAAAGCACTATTGTTGTGTGGCGTGTCGTTGCTGGCCGTCGCACTGACCGCGCCGGCGAGTTTCGCTGCGTACTCCGGTGTCACGATCACCGGCAATGGCAGCCTGTCTTTCTCGGGCTACCATTATGGCCTGAACGCGCCCACCGATATCTCCGGCGTTGCGTGGCCGGACCTCATGGCCGTGGACCCGACGGGCGATTCGGATGCGACGACGACGGACAACAAGGCCGTTTACAAGGAATGGACGTTCGACTATGCCCCAAGTCCCGGAACCGATGTTTCGGCAAGTTTCACCATCACGCCGGATCTCTACACCGAGAACGTCGGTGACTGGGCCACGCTGGATTACTGGGTGAAGCTTGAATTGTTTGGCCTGAAGGGCACGCCGGCCGGTTCGAGCACCACTGGCTTGGCCGCGCCGATTGAGGTGGTCGACGGTAACGTTCTGACCGACGCGATCACGCCGGTAACCGTCACCGTGCATACGCCCTCCGGAACGGCGCCTGACGGTCTCAATCGCCTGATGGTCCGCCTGACGGCCTACGCGGCGGTCGAAGCCTTCACCGCCGAGGTTCAGCCGGAAGACCCGGGAGAGCCCGAAGAGCCGCCGGCCACGATCCCGGCCCCCGGCGCCATCGTGCTCAGCTCGCTCGGTGCGGGTCTGGTGGGTTGGTTGCGGAAGCGCAAGAGCCTGTAATCCCTGGATTCAGCTCTGCGTTTCTACTGCGGCACGAAGTGTGTAGAGGCCGTAGGACAAGAGTGAAGTAGCGCAATTGAAGGCCCCGGAAGGAACCGAGGTTCCCGTCCGGGGCCTTTTCCATTTGCGGGACGACGCCGATGGGTGATCGGCCTGCGATGTGAACAGAAAAGGAAGCGTTGAGAACTGGTGGGGGCCCCGGCATCGGGCACTCGGCGAGCCGATGTGATCCGACAGCCGGTGTGGCAATCCTCCTCTTGAAACTCTCGACGAGACGGATGGCCAAGGCCGATTCGTCAACGGCGGAGTTGCCGACGACACAAGACATGAAGTCATCCACGGAGGTGGACGGCGTGTTGCTGATGGCTTCCCAGGTCGCGTGCACGGTGCTGGAAGAGAAAGGTCAGAAGAATCTGGAGGAAGGAGTATGAGGTCGCTAATCCTTGGTGCGGCGATTGCTTGCGCGATCCTTTTCTGCGGTGTGGCCCAGGCTGATACGGTCACGCTAACGTACACATACGACTACACCGATGGCGGCTACTTCGCCCCGCCGGACGTGATTTTCGATCATCCCCCGTATTATCGTGGTTTGGATGAAGACTGGGGCTGGACACAGGAGCTGGTGACTGTGCCGAGTAATGCTACGGGGATCGTCGCGGCCACGCTGTCTATCAACGCGTGGGATGTCGACTACTACGTCAGCTATCCCGACATTTCTGAAGTTGATGTGATCTACGTCAACGGTGTAGAAGTCGGCACTCTCGACGACACCGGAGGACGCAACTGGGTGTCGACCACGTTCGACCTGCCCGAGAGCGTTCTGGACGATCTGTGGAACGATGGCGAGGTGGACATTTACATGGACATTGACACCGACAGGGGCGGATCCCGCGTCACTCTGGGCGAGTCCGTGTTGAACGTCACTTACACCACCGGCGCCGTTCCCGAACCCGCGACGATCGGCCTGCTTGGTATTGGCGCTCTGCTGGCGCTGAAACGCCGTCGTTCGCGGACTTGCTGACACCGAACGGACCCTCGGACTCATCATCGCAAGGGCGAAGGGCCCGGTACGGTTCCGCGTCGAGAGCGGGCCGAGGGAAGGATCATCTATCAGGTTGGAGGCCGTCCGCTCCGGGCGGCCCGTCACGCGGTGATGGTGGCGCAACGGTCCTCTCGTTCGGAGGTGATCGCACCGCTACTGTCTCGGTGACAGGACCACTGCATCTCTGTCGTGGTGCGTCCGATATAACGGCTCGTCTTAGCCAAGGAAACCCCATTCACCCCCGGCTTCAAAGTGGAGTTCCCAGAGATCCATCGGTGGATTTGGATTGCTCCATTCACTTCTTGGCGAAGTCACTTGCCAGCTATGTGTTGACGCCCGAAAAGAATGTTGTTTCAGCTCAGAAATTGTGGCTTTTTTCGGGTTTGACCTTGACGTCCCAAAACGCTAAAGCTATACCATATGTGAGTTTGGGCGAGGGCCTGTTCCAGATGTAGTAGGATGAAGGCCGTCGGCCAGGTCCGAGAAACCCAAGGGAGGGTGGCATCCGTAAGGAGACGGGAGATGTGGTTGGGTAAGGATTGTCGACTCCCGTGCATATCGGGGGAATACGGCGTTTTTTCTGTTGGGTTGGCGGGCTTTTGTGCTCCGCCGTTGGAAGCGAGTTTTTCGCCGAGCAACTTCGATCAGGAAAGCTGTGCGCCGTTGGGGGACTCGAGACAAACTTCGGCGCTCGTTTCTCTGATTCCTCCGATTCTCTTTCTTCCCGAAGGGGTGGTCTGCCACTACATGTCGCTCACGTGCGACTGGGCGGACGGCTCGTTTACCGGGAGCACGGCTCGTTCGCAGGAGGGCCCCTGCAGCGCGAGTGCAGTCGGTTGGGACTCCGCCGCCAAGGGATTCGTAAGGAGGTGATGGAAAAGAGACGGTTTCCATTTTCAGGCAGGTGGGTGAGAGAGTCTCGCAGGGACGTAAGGAGAAAAAGATGAAGCGGTTTCTCGTGTCAACATTCAGCCTGTTGACTCTGGCAGGCTCTGCGCTGGCGGTGCAGACTGTCAGCGTCGGGCGTGCGGCAGGCACCTATCTGGAGTCGGACCATGCGGGCGAGTTCCGGCTGACGCTCCACGGCGATCCAACGCCTGGACTGATCCGGGAGCGTCCCTTCCAGTCGTTCTGCATTGAAAGGGAGGTCGACGTCCAGTCCATCCCGGTGATGACCTATGATGTGACGATCAGCCGTCGGATCTCATCGACCGAGCGGGCACTGACGCCCGAAGCGGCCTATCTCTATTACTCGTTCATCAGGGAAACGCTGGTCAACGACTATGATTATGACCTGGGACCCGGACGTGAAACGTCGGCACGGGTGCTCCAGGCGGCGATCTGGTTTGTCCAGGGGCAAGGCGGCAGCCTTCTGGATCTGTTGAACGTCGACGCGGATTGGGATCAGGTCGACGGCAATTCCTCAGAGTATGCCCGAGCCAATGCGTTTGTTGCTGAAGCCCAGAATTCCGGCTGGACATCCATGGGAGACGTTCGTGTTCTGAATCTCGCATCTCTCCAGGGAACCGGCGAGAACGAAGATGGTCAGGATATGCTCGTATTGCTGGTCCCGGCTCCCGGTGCCGTCGCATTGGGCGCCGTTGGTTTGGCGATGCTCGGTTGCTTGCGACGGCGGTCGAGGTTCTGAGGGGTTTGCTTTCAGCGTTGCCGGTTGAAGTCAACGTCGTGCGTATCATCGGCACATTGGACTGAGTACGCATGCTCTGTGTGGGAGAAGTGCGGTCCTGTGAGTTTGCTCTCGGCTGCGAGAGAGGAAATCACGCGTAGATGAGTTCCTTCCTGTGTGCCGAGCTTTGCCTGTTCTCGGTCGTAGGGAAGGGACATCGCACGGAGGTGAGTTCCTTCCCACGTCCGTTCATTCGAGTGTCGAGAGAGGACTCCGTCACAAATACGCGGGTGTCTCGGTGTCAGGCAAGCGAGATGGGAGGAGAAGAGATGAGTCAGCCCAGCGAAGGCCTTCGCCAGTCTCCGATGCCGTCCCACCAGTAGGACACATAATCGACCGCCTTGCCCTCGCCTCGTTTGTCTCGGCAGATGTCCATGGCCATGTCACGGAGCTGTTGCATGCACATGATGCCGCCGAGCCGCCAGGCCTTGGCGCCGATATCAACAGCCTCCTGCTCGATCTTCCGGAAGTCATGGGTGTTGGCGGTCAGGAGTGTGGCCAGCCGTTCGGCATGAGGCTGGAGTCGCTCCTGCCATCGCTGTCGTTCCTGCGCTTCGCGAGCGAAAGCCTCGGCCAGAACACGCTCGCGACGTTCGTGACGAGCGTGCCGTTCCGCCTCGACTCGGGCCAGCCGCTCGGCGCGATGCTTGCGACTGCTCGGCAGCAGCATCTCGACCAAACCGGCAACCGGATCGATGATCACCCAGACCGTGAAGGTCGTTCCGAGTGTCCCCAGAGCGACTCCCACCAGGAAGCGTCCGAGATCGTGCACCCCCATCATCCCGAGGATGCCTGCCAGGCCACCGATGAGCGGGGCGGCCACATAGAGACCCATGTAGTAGTGCGTGCTGGTCAGAGGGTGTTCCAGGGCGATGTGCTGGGCGCCTCCGACGCCGCGGAACAGGGCGAATAGATACAGGCTGATCAACAGGAAGATCGCCAGTGCGGAATGGCCCGACAGTGAGAAGATGAGCCACCAGTTGAACCCGGCCTGATGGATGCCCGGACGACGATATACCCCACGCACAGCATGAACCAAACCATGCTGGCCAGGTGCGTCCATTTCAACAGCCGCCGTGCGTTCATCCCTCTGCCTTCTACACTCTGATTCTGTTCGTCAGGATTTCGCGACGGACTGTTAGTAGCGGCTGCCACCATATGGGCTGTAACCGCTGCCGCTGCCGCCGGGCGGGTTCTGGACGAGATACGCGCCGTAGAAGGCTCTCGCGACCGGACTGATGAACTCTTCCAGCAGCAGGCCGAACGAGGCCAGAATGGTCGGCGGTACGTACACGATGTCTCCTTCCTCTAGAAGGACATCCTGAGTCGTGTTGCCTTCCTTGTACATCTTGACGTAGTTGAACTCGAAGATCTTTGCCTGTTCGTCCTCGGTGTCGGAGGGCCGGACGACCTGAATACGCTTCTTCCAGGCCATCTGATTGGGCTGGGCTTCGATCAGGGCGGTCACCAGCTTGTCACGTCCCGTGTAGGTTCGCGGACCCGGTCGGAGGACTTGGCCGACGACGTAATAAACCTTGCTCGCGTAGACGGCTACGCGGACATCGATGGGGTTGTCACCAGGCAAAGCGTACAGATCGGCGACCTTTTGCTCCAGAATGGCAGACACTTCCTTGGGGGTCTTGCCGGCCACTTCGATCTCACCCAGCGCCTCGAAGCTGATCTTGCCGTCCGGGCGAATGCGTTGACGCTGCATGTCAATCTGCACGACGTCGGCGCAGTGGATCTCGATCTCGTCCGGGGGCTGGAAGACGTAGTTGTCCGAAGTCACATCGACCTCGTAAGGCTTGACAAAAGCTCGAATATCTTCCGGGTTGGAATGGAAGCAACCGGCAATCAAGCTGACGAGGAACAGAATGACGATGAGCCCAAGTGGTTTGCGTCGATTCACTCTGACTCTCCTTTATTTCAAGATTATAGGACTCTGCTTTGTGCGTTATCGCCTGCCGCCGGTCCCATGCGGAAAGCCAGCGCAGGTGCTTATAATCTAAGATCGTACATTGCGTCAAGAATCTTGACAGAAAACCGCCGGGAAGCCACATCGGACGCAGAAAACGAGGAAAACTCTTGGCCTTTCTCGGGCGTATTCGTAAGCTGGATAGCAGGTGCAGACGGCCACGTACGCGCGACGGGAGAACCAGCGCTCGGACGTGATTGTGGGAGATTCAACATCATGGCCAGGAGCGACGTTCCGAGAAGCGTGAGCAAACGCGATGGTCGCGTCGTGGCGTTCGACGAATCGAAGATTCACGATGCGATTCAGCGTGCGTCCCTGGAGGTTCTCGGGGATACGGAGGCGGCGAAAGGTATTGCTAACGAGATGACGCCGATTGTCGTCGAGCGGCTCGGTCGCCAGTATGCCGATGGTGTTCCCACCATCGAAACCATCCAGGACACGGTCGAAACAGTGCTGATGGATGAGGGGCACAGCGAGATCGCCAAGTCCTATATTCTTTATCGCCAGAAGCGGTCGCAGATTCGCCTGGCCAAAGCGGCCTTCGGTTCGAGAGACGATCTCAAGCTGTCGATCAACGCTATCGAGGTGCTCAAGAGACGATATCTACTCAAAGACGAGACGGGCCGGATCATCGAAACGCCAAGTGAGATGTTCCAGCGGGTGGCACGCTGCGTCGCTTCGGCCGAGGCAGACTATGGGCCGCAATCGCTCGTCGATGAGGCGGAGCAGCGATTCTACGAGATGATGCGGCGTTTGGAGTTCCTGCCCAATTCACCCACGTTGATGAATGCCGGCACGCCGCTGGGGCAACTCTCCGCCTGTTTTGTGATTCCGATCGACGATTCGATCGACGGGATCTTCACCGCGCTCGGTGAAATGGCCCGTATTCATCAGACCGGAGGGGGCACCGGATTTGCCTTTTCGCGACTTCGCCCGCATGGCGATCGGGTGGCGTCCACCCAGGGCCGTGCCTCCGGCCCTATTTCCTTTCTGACCGTGTTCGACAAAGCGACGGAGGTCATTATCCAGGGAGGCAAGCGCCGGGGCGCCAACATGGGCATCCTCCGTTGCGATCACCCGGATATCGTCGAGTTCATCGAAACCAAGGCCCACTCGGGAGCCCTGGCGAATTTCAACCTTTCAGTCGGCGTGACCGAGAAGTTTATGCGGGCTGTAGCACATGATCGGACGTTCCCGCTGATCAACCCGCGGACGGGAAAACGTTCGCGGCAGATCAAGGCTCGCGTTCTGTTCGACATGATCGTCAATGCCGCCTGGCGGACGGGTGATCCGGGGCTGGTCTTTCTCGATCAGATCAATCGGCACAATCCGACACCCGGACAAGGCGCGATGGAGGCGACGAACCCGTGCGGCGAAGTCCCGCTGCTGCCTTTCGAGAGCTGCATCCTTGGCTCGATCAATCTCGCCCATATGGTGGTTGAAGATGCGGGTGGGAAGGGTGCCAAGCCGAGGGTGGATTGGAACAAACTTCTGGACCGGGTGCACTGGGGTGTGCGGTTCCTCGACGACGTGATCGATGTCAATCGCTATCCGCTCGATTCGATTGCCGATGTCACAAAGGGCAATCGGAAGATCGGCCTGGGGGTGATGGGCTTCGCGGACCTTCTGATTCGGCTTGGCATTGCCTATGACTCACCCAAGGCGGTGACATTCGCCCGCAAGCTCATGCGGTTCATTCACGCCGAATCGCTCAACGCCTCCGAGCAGTTGGCACGGACCAGGGGGGCGTTTCCCAACTTCAAGGAATCCGTTCACGCACGGCATGGCCGTCAGTTTCGAAATGCCACGGTCAACACGATCGCCCCGACGGGTACCATCAGCATCATTGCAGGCTGCTCCAGTGGTATCGAGCCGCTGTTCGCCGTCAGCTTCGTTCGCAACGTGCTCTCCGGGACACAACTCTTCGAGACCAATCCGTGGTTCGAGAGGGCCGCACGCGAGCGAGGGATTTCACAGCCAGGAGATGCTCGCTGACGTTGCGGCCAATGGTTCGCTGAAGAACGTCAAGGGCATTCCGTCCGGATGTGAAGAAGCTCTTCGTCACCGCTCTCGACGTGCCCGCAAGGCAACATCTGGAGATTCAGGCGGCCTTTCAGAAGTACACGGACAACGCCGTCTCGAAGACAATCAATCTCCCGCCCGGCGCGACGGTGGACGAGGTGCGAGAGATCTATCTGACCGCACACCGTCTCAAGTGCAAAGGCATTACGGTCTACCGGTATGGCTCGAAGGCGGGCCAGGTCCTATCCGTGGGCGAAGGGCTTCGACAGCGAGACAACTTCGTCTCGATCGAAAACGACTACTCCGGTGGCTGCACATCGGGCCTCTGCGACTTCTAAGGTCGCCTTCACTTTGGCTGTCGGCCTCCATAGTACGGATAGTGGTCGAAAGCGTCACCTTCTCCCAACACGCGAGGGTCGCGCATGGCGACGAGTTCTGCCCGTAGCGCCGACGCCAGCTTATCTTTGGCTGCTGCGTAGGTTGCGACGTTCGCCACGTTGTTGAGCTGACCGGGGTCCCTGCAGATCGTAGAGTTCCTCGGCCGGCCGTTTCTCGAAAGCCAGCTTGAAGAGCTTCTCCACGCCCGGATCATTTCGATGTTCCATCATATAGGTCTTCGTGGGGGAGTTGTCGATGTCACCATAGCTTCGGTTGGCGTAGTGGGGGACGCCCCCATCGACGGGAGCTCCGGCCGGCCAGCGGTCAGGCTTGTAGTTACGAATGTACAGGAAGTCATCCGTTCGAATCGCTCGGCACGGATAGCCCAGCCCGTCCTTGCGCACCCAGGCGTGCCGCTCTTTGCCCGTGAGGACATGATCTCGCTCTTGCTCGACGCGCCCGGACTGGTCCGACGTCAAAATCTGCATCAGGCTTCGCCCGGTCATCTCAGAGGGAGGCTTGAGGCCGCCGGTTTCGAGAAAAGTCGGCGCCAAGTCTTGCAGGCTGACGAAATCCGTCACCACCCGACCGGGCTGGATCTTTCCGGGCCAGCGGATCGCCAGAGGCACCTGGGTTCCGAGGTCATACAGATTGCTCTTACAGCGGGGGAAGGGCAGCCCGTTGTCACCCGTGACCACCACGAGGGTGTTGTTCAACTCGCCTTTGCTCTCGAGCGCCGCCAGTAGTTCTCCGACTTCGCGGTCGAATCGCTGGACCTCCCAGTAGTAGTCACAGAGGTCGCTGCGAACCGTTTCGCTGTCGGGTAGACAGGCGGGAACGCGAACGTCCTGGAGTTTCATGCCACTCTTGACACCCGAACCCTTCTCGTAGGATCGGTGTGGGTCATGGCTTCCGAACCAGAAGCAGAATGGCGTGCCATCCGGGCGGGCTTTTAGGAATGCGTTGAAGTCTTTGTAAGACTTCCCCGCTGGATTTCGCGTCCGGCCGCCCGGCTCGACGCGACCCGGCCCCCATCCTTTCCGCGTCACGCCGACGTGATAGCCGGCCTCTTCCAGCAGATCGGGATAGACCGGGAACCTGGCGGGCAGTGTGCTCCAGAGGTTGCCTCCGTTTTCCAGCCTCCAATGCCACTGTCCCGTGACGATCGAACCGCGCGATGGGGTGCACGACGGCGCGGTGACGAAAGCATTTTCGAAGAGGACGCCTTCGTGGGCGACCCGATCGAAAGTGGGCGTCTTGATCACCGGATCGCCTGCAATGCTCGCGTGAGGCCACGACCAGTCGTCGGCGATACAAAACAGGATGTTCGGCCTGGTCTTCGCTTCGATAGTCTCCTTGGCGAAAAGCGGAGAGCCTCCGCCCATTGCCATAGAGATTGCTCCCAATCCTGCGGTCTTGAGGAAATCTCGACGTGTGTGTCTGTCCATGTCTGCCTCATAGTCTTGTGTTGGCGGTTTTCGACGTGCTCAACCACATCCTATTTGTAGCCGTCCGACACGTTTTTCGCAACCCCTTCTGTGATCCGCAGGGCAAGGACCGTCGCCGTCTTCTCGGCGACTTTGGCACGCTCGCTGATGCGGACGGGGGCTGCCCAGATGATGTGTTTAGCATCCTCGACAACGAAAACACGGGAGCGAAGATCGTCCGGGACCTTGGCGGCGGTGAGGAATTTGCCAAGCTTCTTCTCACTTCGCCTGCCCAATGGGATGAAACGATCGCCAGGGCGGCGCAGCCGCGCAATCAGCGGAGGCTTGATGCGGTCGAGATCGAGATATTCCAGGTATGGGTCTGTCTTGTTGGCGATCGCCGTCGGATCGATTTGTGTGGCGTCCACAACCCGGGCGTCGATACGATAGGGCCCGAAGGTTGTCGAACCGGGAATGTGCAACTCGGCAGGGCCAGGCAAATCGCGGCTCGGAGGAATCGGCCGCTGGAGAACGACCGTACCGTATTCGTATTGTGCCCAAAAGTCGTCGGGAAGGCTCAGCTTCTGCTTGGGCCGGCAGCGTCGCGCCAACGCGAGCAGGCCTCTGTAGTGACGACGGGTCAGGTCCCTCTCGCCAAGCCCCAGTTGCACCAGAAGTTGCCGGACCGCTTCGACGGCGACTGGCTCGGGCAGGCCGGCCAGCGTCCCCGCGTCGATGGTCGCTTTGTCTGCATCGCATTTGGCGTGTTCTTCGATCGCGGTCCTGGCCTCAGCGGCAATCCTCTCGTGCAGTCTTGCGGCAGAGGCCGGAGAGCGACGCCAACTCTTCCACGAGCGAGTCATTGCAGGTCGACTGCAGGGTCGGCAACAACTGATGCCGAATTCGGTTGCGGGTGTACGCGCAATCGGCGTTGGTATGGTCTTCTCGCCATGTCAGGTTTCGCGATCGCAGGTACTCGACGATCTCGGCCCGCGAGCAGCACAGCAACGGTCGGACAAACGTCAAGTTCTCGTCCGCCCGTCGCGATGGCCGGATGCCGGCCAATCCTCGAAAGCCTGTTCCGCGTTCGAGTCGCTGGAGAACCGTCTCGGCGTTGTCGTTCTTCTGATGCCCCATCGCGATCCGTGAGCAGCCATGCGTTCGCGCGATCTCGGTCAGGAAACTCAGACGCAATTGCCTGGCCGCCGTTTCAATCGAAAGGCGATGCACTTGAGCGTGGGCCTTCACGTCAACGGTCTTGGAGACGACGGGCAGGCCCAATTCGCGCGCGCCTGTTGAACAACGAAGGCCTCATCCCTATCGCCATCGGCGTCTCGCAGCCCGTGATTGAGATGGGCACAGAGAAGCCCGACACTGACCGTCCCGTCCGAGGCCAATCGATCCATGACGTGCAGCAGGGCGATGGAGTCGGCCCCGCCCGAGACGGCCAACAGAACCCGTCCACTGCCTGCGAGCAGGTTGTTGTCGAGAATGAACCGTGCCACCTTGTGTTCAAGCGGTCCCATCGCTGATCGTCACACGCCTGTCTTCACGAATTCCCACGGCCAACAAAAAAGGGCCTGACGCGATGTCAGGCCCTGAGGAAGCGATCATGTAACCAGTCCGCCCGATGGCATCATCCCTCGGAACTGGACAGTTCCTTAATGCGGCGTTCCGCGTACATCTTCCACTCGTCGTACCGGTCGCCTTCCCGCAGCACGGCCTCCTGGTAGAGTTCCAGGGCCTCGCCACGGCGGTGCAGTTTCTTATCGAGGATCGAGGCCGCGTGGAACCGGGCCGGGTAGGGCGTATCCGGATCCCACTGGTAAGCTCGCTGATAGTAGAGCAGGGCGATCTCGTAATCCTTGAAGTACTCATAGATATCCGCGGCCCGCCACGCCGCATCATCGATCTTGTCGGAAGTCGGATACTGCCTGATCAACTGGTTGTACTTCTCCAGCGCCACTCGCAGCAGCTCTTCATCCTTGAGAATCCCGATCGGTTCGGCCTGACGCTGCGTCTCGACGGCGTCCAGGTAGAGTTCGTCGGCTGACGGGATGCGTGCCACAGCGCTGAGATTGGCTGGCATCACTTCCGCGTCGATAATGTAGCGGTACTGAGGCATCCGGTCCAGCGACCGCAGTTCTTCCTTGGCCCAACCCAGCTTGCGATTGTCTCCGACCACGGTGTAGTGCTGAACGAGCAATTCGAGACTGCGACGATAGGACCGCCGATACGTCGCCACCTGCTCGACCAGATCGATCTCGTCTGTCGAGCCGGTCACCTGGCTCGCCTCGCCGCTGGTGGTCGGGGCGGAATAGATGGTTCGTTGCGGCAGTCTCTGAGCCAGCCCGCGATCCGAAGGGGGGCATCCCACGGCTCCCACCAGAAGCACCAGAGATGTGGCAATGATAACGGTCCTTGTCATCGGATGATCTCCTTTCACGTGTCAATTCGCCTATCTGCCGGTCCGGGGCGAGTCCTGTCGGACGCGTCAGAGGGGCCTTGCTGAACTCACACCCCCGACTCAAGCATGCTAAAGACCATAGTAAACATCAAATCAGCGATTTCGTCAAGTGCCCCTGCGGAAAAACTACGACCGCACGATGCGGAAATCAGTGCGTCTTCCGGAGTTGCTTTGGTACCATGGCAAGGCCTGTATGGCATCGCCGTCGTTTCGCCTTGTCTCGGTGTCTGGACGGTACAATGCCCTTGATATGAAAGGAGAATGCTCATGGCACCATCGTGGACTGCCGAGAGACTGATGGAAACGATTCGGGCGTTTCAGCCGGCGTGCGTCATTGTGGCGGCTGCCGATTTGGACGTCTTCACCGCCCTGGGACGCAAGCCGATGACGGCTCCGGATCTGACCGATGCGCTGAACGCCGACCGACGCGCAACCACGATCCTGCTCGATGCGCTGGCCGCGTTGAAGTTGTTGGAGAAAGACGCCGGTCTCTATGCCGTAGTGCCTGAGGTCGCGACGTTGCTCAGCGCCGATTCACCCACAAACATCCTGCCGGGCGTGCGTCACCAGGCCAACTGCCTGCGTCGCTGGGTCCAGTTCGCGACGGTGGTCCGTGATGGCGGGCCCGCTGTGCGAACGCCCAGTATCCGAGGTGAGGCCGCCGATGGAGAGGCCTTCATCGGCGCCATGGACAACGTCAGCGCCGCCATGGCGCCCACCGTGGTCGGTCGGCTCGGTTCACTGACGTTTCAGCGGCTGCTGGATATCGGAGGGGCCTCGGGCACGTGGACGATCGCGTTCCTCAGGACAGCGCCCGATGCGACGGCGGTCCTGTTCGATCTGCCCCAGGTGATCCCGCTGGCCAAGGAACGCCTGACGTCGGCAAACCTGCTCGGCCGCGTCACGCTGGTGCCGGGCGACTACAACGTCGATGAGATGCCCGGGGGAGCGGACCTGGCCTGGCTCAGCGCCATCGCCCACCAGAATTCCCGGGAGCAGAACCGGGCGTTGTTCGCCAAGATCCACGCCGCCCTGACGGCAGGAGGGATGCTGGCGATCCGCGATATCGTTCTGGATTCGTCTCGCACGAAACCGCCGGCCGGCGCGATGTTCGCCGTCAATATGCTGGTCGGCACCGAGGCGGGCAATTCCTACACCCTCGACGAATACCGCGAGGATCTCACTGCCGCCGGCTTCACGGGCGTCGAACTGCTCTACGAAGACGAAGGCATGAACTCCCTGATCCTCGCCCAGAAGATGTAGAAGATGGTCGGGCTCTATACGAGGGCTTTCTCGAAGCCTTCGACCTGGGGAGGCTTCCTGCCTTTGGCGGGGGCGATGGTGTGGCCTTCGGCTTGCAGTTTGGCGGCGTGGGCTTCGACGCCACCAGGGAACTTGGGATTGAGGCTGCCGTCGTCCTTGACGACCCGCCAGTAAGGCGTAATGCGTTTCCTGCCGTTGGCGCGGTCCTCTTCGGCGGCTTCTGAGATGATCCGCAGGAAGATGCCCAGTGTCATCGGGCAGGTGGAATCGGCCCCTTGCCGGTCCGCCAGGCGCTTGCGGATCTGTCCGGTGGTGATCAGCTTGCCCTTGCGCACCTTGCGGAGCTCCTCGTCCGCCATCAGGGGCGTGGGCACCAGTACGAACCGCCCGCCCTGGGATTTTCGCCATTTCTCGGGCACATCCACGATCTTGGGCAGCCCATCGAGGGGATTCTCCAGCTTCTCCCGTGCGGTTTTGTACTTTCTGCGAGCCGTCGCCATGGCAAAGTCTCCTTTCGCACCTGTCCTTCCAGAACAGAGAATAGGTCTGCCCTGGCGGGCCGTCAAGGGTGTGAGGCAGGGTTCAGGGATCGGGGATCAGGGGGCACGAGGGTGCGAAGAAATTTCTGGATTTTGTCTTGAACGCGAACAACAGGGTGCTATACTTGTAATAGTTACAATAGTACAAATACTGAGGTGGCCTATGCAGTTTCATATCGATAACGCATCCGATCGGCCCGTGTATTTGCAGATCATCGACCAAGTCAAACGGGATATCGCCCTGGGCCGACTCACTCGCGACGAGAGGCTGCCAACCGTTCGCCAGTTGGCCCAGCAGCTTACGATCAATCCGAATACCATCGCCAAAGCATTTCGTCAGCTCGAACAGGAGGGCATCATCGTGACCAAGGCGGGTGCGGGGGCCTTCGTGGCCAGTCTGGACAGCCATCTGAGCAGTGCCGTTCGGAAGCGGATCATCTGTGAGCAACTTGAGCGCGTCGTGGTCGACGCGTTCCACATGCAAATCGAGAAGCCGAGGCTCGTCGACTGGTTCAACGACGCCGTGGAGAAAGTGCAATTGCCGACGGGAACATCGCAAACAGTGTAGAGCAGGTGAGTGGACCATGGACTATGGCAGTGAGAGATCAACTCCTTTAGTGGAGTGCCGAAGGGTCATGAAGACCTATCGAAGCGTGGGACTCCGCGGATCCCAGGAGGTCTGCGCGCTTCGCGGCGTCTCCCTGACGATCGGAGAAGGGACGATCGTCGGCCTGATCGGTCCCAACGGTGCGGGTAAGACCACATTCCTGAGCCTGCTGGCCGGCCTGATCCACCCGACCGGTGGACGCATTCGCGTTGCCGGTCATCCGCCTCGATCGATGGAGGCTCGAAGACTTCTGGGCTATATCCCAGAGTTCCCGGTATTCCTGGCAGGCTACTCGGCAAGGGCGGTCCTGCACTATCACGCCTCGTTTCATGGCCTGCCACGCCGCGAGATCGATCTCGAGACGGAGCGGCTGCTGCAACAGGTCAAGCTCGAAGAGGTCGCGTGCCGAGCGGTTGGAGGGTTCTCGCAGGGCATGAGACAACGTCTGGCGCTGGCCGTGGCGCTGATCAACAAGCCCAGGTTGCTTCTGCTCGACGAACCGAGCAACGGGCTCGATCCGATCGGTGTTATCGAACTGCGCCGCATCCTGACGGAACTGCGCCTCTCGGGAGCGACGGTGATCATCAGCTCGCATCGCCTGAGTGAGTTGGAGAAGCTCACCTCGGACTATCTCTTCCTCGACAAGGGGTCCATCGTCCGCTTTGGCGATCGGACGCCTTCCGAGCAAAGCCGGTGTTTGTGGGTTGAATGTCTTCGAGGGGGCCCCGATGTCACCGACGCTTTGGCCGCCCCCCATCGCCTGCTGGAGACCTCTGAAACGAGAATTCGCATCGCGGTCGGTGGTATGGAGGACATCCCCGAGGTCGTCCGTTCCCTGGCTGAAGCGGGGGTGCTCATCACCGCGGTGGGGCTCGAAACGGAAGATGTGGAACAGGCGTTCGTCCGCCTCTGTCAAGAGAGGGTCTCGTAGATGAATGCGTACGAACTCATCATGGAGACGGTCCTGAGGAAACGTTTCATTCGCGTCCTCCACGTGACGTGGTTCGCCACGTACGCCGCGATCTTCCTGATCCCGTTCCCGCCCGAGATGTGGAACTGGGGCATCTTCATGTTCGGCTGGAGCGGCTGTCTACTGCCTCTGCTCCTGAGTGCCGGGATCTTTGGCGACGATGTGGCGTCCGGACGCATCAGTCTGCTCGTCACCAAGCCGATCCGTATGAGGGACTTCTATTTCTATCGCCTGCTGGGACTGTCTCTGCAAGGCGTGGTGCATCTGGTGTTGCTGGCCGGGCTGATTCTTGGGCTGTTCCATCTGACGCATCGAGGTAACGTGGCCCATTTCGAGGCCTGGCTGCTGGCGTCCTGGCTGGTCTTCAACACATGGGCGGCTCTGTCCACGTCGCTATCGGTGGTGGTCAAGCGGGAGCACAATGCGATGCTGCTGTTCTTCGGCGCGGTCGTAACCTACGCCATAATCAGTTCGCTGAGCTATTTCTATCCCGATAGCCGGGCGACGACCCTGGTTCACGATGTCGTTTGTTGGGTCTGTCCACCGGTGGAATTGATGGCTTCCCTGGCGATGGCGAAGCATACGCTCGTGCGGAGTCTGGGGGATGTGGGGCACAGTCTGGTGCTGACGGCCTTCTACGGCGCGATCGGAATCGTCCTGCTTGGCAGGCGCGAGTATAGACGTGCGGGGGACTAATGAGAAAGCTTTGCGGTTGCGGAGCGACTAAGAGCGTGAGGAACGAAAATGCATAGACGAACGAAGAAGATACTGATCGGTTTCGGCGTATTCGTCGGGATACTGGTTGCGATTTATGGCATCCTGCTGATTCGGTCTACGGTCAAGCTGCGGCGGGCCTATGCCGATCTGGAACAGGCGGGGCGACCGATGAAGGCCGCTGAGGTGATCCCGGAGCCGATTCCCGAATCGCTAAACGCCGCGATGCTGTACCAACGCGCCGTTACCACGCTCAAGGAAGTGCCTGCCCCCAGGAAGGACATGCTCGACTACCTTGGCAAGTTGTCTTATGGCTACCTCAGGGACGATCTGGATGCCAACGAGGTGGCCGAGTTTGAGACGCTCATCGGGCAAGAGGAAGTGGCGACCTCGTTGTCGCTGCTCGCACAGGCCCTGGAGCGACCCGAGTGTCGATTCGATCGCGATTACAAGGCGGGTGAGCTCGACTCGCCGTTCGAACTACACAATCTGCGACGCATCGCCGCCATCGCCAGGGCCAAGGCATATCGCCAGGCGAAGAACGGTGACGCGACCCAGGTCTGGGATGTCGTGCGGACTCAGTTCAAGATTGCCGATGCACTGGCCTCCGATCCGAGCATGCACACGCAGTTCGCGCGTACGTGTTTGATTCGAGACTGGTGCTACACTATTCAGAGGCTCTGTGCCATGGCACCGCCGGACGCAGAGAGCTATCGGAAGATACAGGACGTTCTCAAAGAATTCGATGGCGCCGAACCCTGGGTCCGAGCGGTGGACGCCGAACGCCTGGTGCGAGGCGAGCATTTCTTCAGTCTCTCCGAGGATGATTTGTACAAGGCCATGCAGGACGACCACTCCGGAAGCGGCGGAGGCGATGAATTGGAAACCCTCTATCACGTGCTGTTCCGTGTCGCGACGTTCCGTCCCTCGTTGATGGCGGCCCACGCCGCCTATCTGCGGGCGATGCTCAAGGGCGTGGAGATGTTCGAGAGTCCGTACGTGCCGAGGGATACGGGCATTCGGAAGGAGTTTGGCGACGCCTTCGAGGGGCGCTGGCTGGCACACTGGGTATCGCACGTGAACGACTATGACAGAGAGTCCCACTGCGAGATGGTCGCCAGGCTGAATATGACGCGGGCCGGACTGGGCGTGCTCGAATATCGCAGAGAACACGGTGCATTCCCCAAGTCGCTCGACGATTTGAAATTGGACAAGCTCACCGATGCGTTTGTGGAGCAGCCGTTGCACTATCGGGTCGAGAAGGATGGCTTTCTCATCTACAGCGTGGGCGAGGATATGCACGATAACGACGGTGCGGTGAGACAACGCAAGAGATCGGACGATCCCCGTCGCAAGATCCCGGAGTATGACCTGCTCTGGCGATTCAGCGATACTCAGGGCAGCACGACCGAGGACGTTTAAGTGACCGGATCATTCGATCGAGACAGGAAAGGACGGTGGACCGTGCTCTTACAGGCGAGCGAGAGCCAGGCGGCTTGCGAGACTGACGTGCAGCCGATGGTTGTGGAATGCACAGGACTGACGAAGGTCTTCCGCAGGCCGTTCGCGGACCTCGATAAGGCGGTGTATGCCCTGCGGGACGTGTCGTTGTCCGTCCACCAGGGCCAGATCGTCGGATTGATCGGTCCCAATGGCGCGGGCAAGTCCACGCTCCTGAACCTGATCGCGGGACTGATCCTGCCCACGAAGGGGCGAGTCACGATTTGCGGGCACCCGGCTCGGTCCGTCAGTGCCCGACGCTACCTGGGTTTCATGCCCGAGCATCCCGTGTTTCCGGGACGCTATACGGCGCGAGCTGTATTGCGATACCACGCGGCGCTGCTGGGGCTCTCAAGCGAAGCCGTCGCCAGGCAGGTGGAGCAGTCCATCGAGCAACTGCAAATGAAGGAGTTCGCGGATCGGCCGGCGACCGATTTCTCGCAAGGCATGAAACAAAGGCTCGCGCTGGCCATTGCCATGATGTCCGATCCGCAACTGCTGTTGCTGGATGAGCCGAGCAACGGGCTCGACCCGATCGGCATCGTCGAGCTGCGCGATCTGCTCCGGCAGTTGCGGGGCGGCGGCACCTCGGTCGTGATCAGTTCGCACCGCCTGGGCGAGCTCGAGAAGCTGACGTCGGACTACATCTTCATGCACCAGGGCCGCATCGTCCGCTTTGGCGACGAACTCACCGCCAGCCAGGCGGGCCAGCTCCAGGTGGGCCTCGTCTCCAATGGCCAGGCCGTTGCCCAATCGGCGCTGCCTGCCTCCAAGGTGCTCGAGGCCTCCGACAAGGAGCTGACGATTGCGATCGGCGATCCCGACGAGGTCCCCGATATCGTGAGCGACCTCGTGACGAAAGGGGCACGGGTCATGAGCGTGGTCTTGAAAAGCGAGAACATCGAAGATGTCTTTCTGCGTCTGTGTGACGAGGGGAATGGCCAATGAGAGCGTACGAGCTGATACGAGAAACATACTTCCGAAGGAGCTACATCTGGATCGCTCACCTGACCTGGCTGCTGGCGTACGGGGTCTACTGGTGGAGCTTCGTTCCCAGTTCGGAGGGCATGGGCAAGTTCCTTTTGGTGGGGACCGGGCTGTTCCTGGCTCTAACGCTCAGCGCGGGGATCTTCGGTGACGACATCGCATCCGGGCGTATCTGCGTGCTGGTGACCAAGCCGTTCTGGACGGGCAAGCTCTATCTCTTTCGACTACTTGGGCTGTCCGTTCAGGCCGCCATCCATCTGCTGCTGACGGGTGTCCTCCTCACTGTGTTGGATATGCTGACGCCCAGGAACAGCATCGAGGGCCTTTGGCTGTGGCTGCTGGCTTCCTGGCTGTTGTTCAATACCGTGGCGGCCCTGTCGACGACCCTGTCGACGGTTCTCGGGCGGGCGTTCAATTCTTTGTTGTTGCTCGTCATCATGATCGCCGGCTACCTCATATTGAATATCCTGATGGGTCTGATGCGCGGAGAGGCCGGAGCAGGGTGGCTCCATGCCTTCGTGCGGTACGCGTGGCCTCCCTTTGAGTTGCTGCGCAAATTCGCGGGCGGAGAATACGGCAGACTTGCTCTGACCGTCGGGCCGCTCACACTGCCCCAGAGCGTGGCCTCCGTCGTGCACAGCCTGATACTGACGGGCATCTACGCGGCGGCAGGGACGTTGTTGCTCTGTCGGCAGCAGTTCTCCCGCGTTCGGGACTGACAACCACGAGGATGCTGTGACGTTGGGGCACAGATGAAAGAGAAACAGAATACCTGGATTGCCGTCGGAGTCGTGCTGGCCCTTCTGGAGGGTTGGGCGCTGTACGTCCTCAGCGCCTCGGCCGAGCGATGGCGACCGGCGATGATCGTGGCCAATGAGCCCGAGGCGCAGGCCTTGTACGAGGCGATGGTCGAGGCGGCTCACCAGGCCGAGACGCTGTCGTATGGATGTCTGTGTGACGGTTCTGACAGCAGAACGTCATTCTTCAGGGTTCAGCTTGAGAAGCCGAACCGGGCTCGCATCAGTCTGCACAACGGTTTTAGTAAGAAGAGCACCACGCTCCTGGCCGATGGCGACCGCCTTCGGGTCTTCTGGTCCGGTGACCGCCCGACTATGAAAGTTGACGATTTTGCACGTTACGAACAGCCTCAATCCAACGTCTATGTAGACATGGTCTGTTCCCCGGATGGTGACGACATCGTAAGCGAAATGGCTCGCCTTGGGCTCGCCTGGAGCAATCTGATCTGGTCCCCAAGTGTGTTCTTTCGCGGTGCCGATGAATTCGAGCCCTACATCGACGGAATTCGCTATCGAGGGACCAACGAAGCCGGGGGCGAGGAGTGCGACGTGATCGAGGTCAGCTATTTCAAAGCCCAACGCATACGGCACTACTGGCTGTCCCGGGAGGACCACCTGCCCAGGCGGATCAAGGAGATCGTCCGTCTTGCCGACAACCACGTGATCGCAGAGGATTGGTTTGGCGTGGAGGTCAACCCTTCGATCGACAAGAGCGATTTCCAGTGGTCCCCGGAGGATGGATATCGCGTATGGAATCCGCCGGACTTTGACGAATTCCTTCTCAAACGCGGGGCAGAGGCTCCCGATTTCAAGCTGTCCTCTATCTCGGGTGAGACGATTCATCTGGCCGATTTCCGGGGCCAGACGGTGTGGCTCTGTCTCTGGCAGGTCGGGTGGCCCCAATGTCGCGACGAAGTACGCTATCTGCAATCGTTGCAGGAGGAGGCCTCAGACCAGGGATTGGCGATTGTCGGCGTGAACGTGGCGGACGATCGTCGCATCGTGCAGACGTTCCTTCGTGATGAGGCCATTACATTTCCGTGTATTTTGGATTCATCGGCGGAGGCAGAGGCGCTTTTCAAAGAGGGCTATGGCATCATGTTCGACGGTGCGCCGGTCAATTTCATCATCGGTCCTGAAGGGACGGTGGTCGACGCGTGGAGCGGTTTCGACGCGGATCACGCTCGGGCCGAAGCGGCGCTGCAAGAAGCGGGTGTGGTCGACGCCACCCGTTGAGTGACAAACGAGAGGTTCGATATGGATGAGCATCCCATTGTTGTTGAGAATCTGGTCAAGTACTACGAGGGGCGGTGTGTGCTCGACGGCATCGACCTGAAGGTCCCTCGCGGCTGCATCTACGGATTGCTGGGCCGCAACGGATGTGGCAAGAGCACGCTGATTCGCACCTTGCTGGGCCTGGAACCGCCCACGCGTGGGCGGACCCTGCTGCTCGGGCAGGATTCGAGCCATTTGGCCGCCGGAACTCGAGGTCGCATCGGGTACGTCGCCGAGGGACACAATCTCATCCAGAACTATCGCGTTCGCCGGCTCATCGGCCTGTGCAAGGATCTGTCCCTTCGCTGGAACGATAGCTTCTTCGACCATCTCATGGAGACCTTCCGATTGCCGATGGATCGCAAGATCAAAGAGCTTTCGGCCGGCATGAGGGCGGAACTCAATCTCGCGCTGGCGATGGCCGTCGATCCCGAACTGCTGATCCTCGACGACCCGACGCTCGGTCTCGACACCGTCGCGCGTCGCCAGTTCCTCGAATTGGCCATCGATCTGATTCAGAAGGAGAATCGTACGATCCTCTTCAGTTCGCACATCCTGGGCGACGTCGAACGCATCGCCGACCGCATCGGCATCCTTGCGGCCGGCAAGCTCGTCGTCGATTGCGAGCTCGAAGAGCTCAAGGGGCGCGTCCGCAAGCTCCAGGTGCTCTTTCCCTCCGAGGCCCCGGAAAAGCTGTACATCACGGAGATCATCCACCAGGAGAATTTCGGCCGGGAGATGGTGCTGACCGTCGCCGACTGGAACCCGCAAAAACAGGCCATCCTCGACACGTTCGGCCCCGAGAGTTGCACCGAACTGGCGATGACCCTGGAAGATATCTTCATCGAGTGCACGAGGCCGTCGACGCCGGCGGTCCCCGAAAGAAGTGAGGTATGACATGCGAACGTTCGTGACATTGGTGAAACGCGAGATCATCGACCACATCGCCTATTTCGCGGGCGCGCTGGTGGCCACCGGATTGCTGAGCGGTCTGATGATTTCGATCGCCATGGGGTTGGAAGGGGAGGACCGACGCTATGTTGCCCTTGGTGGGCTGATCCCGGTGACGATCGTGCTCGTGATCGGACTGTGCGCCCTGGGCGTCAACCAGATGTATGGCGACCGCGCTCGCAACATCTCGGCCTTCCTGATGGCACTGCCGACCACGCGGGCGCAGGTCTTTGCCGCCCGGATCGCTGCCGGCGTGGTGGCGATCCTGATTCTGTTGGTCCCCATGACCATCGCGGGGGGGGTGATCCTTGGCCTCTCTGCGGACGACGTGCCGGTGTATCGAGGGGTTCTGCCCGATTTGTTCTTCAGCATCTTCCTGACGTCTCTGGCCTGCTACAGCGTGGGGATCTACGCCGGGTGGAACCGGGGCTCGCTGGCTCCCACGCTGGCGGTTGTGCCTGTGGTGATGCTCGTGCCTCTCCTGCTCGTGATCAAGGGGTTTGGGCTGGAAGCCATGGCCATTCTCGTGCTGTTCATCGTTGCTTGTCTGTCCAGTGCCTGGTGCCGGTTCGCGTCATCGCCGTTATAGGAGTACCCACCATGAAAACCAACGCAAACTATGGCATCAGGGTCCTGGCCACGGGCTTCATGGTTCTGGTGTTCCTCTGCATTCTGTCGTTCTGGGGGCGTTTCGTGTCGCAGGTGTTTCTGGCCGCGCATATGCCTGTCGAGGCGAAGACGGTCGAAATCTCTCCGCTGGGGATATTGCCCGAAGCGATCGAGAACGATCCCAATGCCGATCTGCGGTCGAAGGCGGTTGCCACTATGGACGGAGGGCAGTTCTTCGAAACGCTCGGTATCACGAGGTATATCTTCTCCAACAGTCTCCGTGGGGATCGCTCGGATGTCTTCTGGTACTCACCGGACAAGTCGTGGATGTATTTCGACCGATCTTCCGGCCGGATCGTCTTTCGCGATGTGAAACGCGTCAAGAGGGATGATGGTGTGATGGTGGAGCGAGTGACGCCGACGTACTACGCCGGATCGCAGGCGGTGTCCGAATCCTCCGAGGAAAACGTCGGGCGGTTCCGCGATCCCATTCCCGTTTTGAGTGATATGGATCGTCACATCCTCTACGATCGGAAGCTGCATCGCTTCTTCGCCATCGACCGCGCGACCATGAGTATTACGGCCGGACCGCAGTTGAGGGATGCGGATCTGCGGTGGCCTGCCAAGACCCTCTCCAACACGTTTAACCTGGGACTCAGCATCTACACGCAGCCGCCCGGCAAGCAGTTGCAAGGCGAGAATGCGGACGGCAGGAGACGTTATCTGGCTCGCGTTTCCACGGGCAGCTACCACGGTCGCTACCATCCCGTGCTCGACGCTTCGGGACGAATCGATTTGTTGGATCGGCAGACGTTGGAGCTGATCCCGAACAAGGGCATGCTTCCGATTCCCGAGACCTTGTTCGGTCGAGGATCGCGCCGGCCCTCGCAACTGCTCAAGTTCCAGGCTGAACCGATCTACCTCGGTTCCGACCACGAGTACATAGGAATGATGGCGGCGAGCGTCTCCCGGCAGGGAACGTCGATGGCATTGGCGATCTTCGACCGGGACGGCCGGCAGGTCAAGCGCGCGGATTCCCGCGCGATGTCGTACCAGGAGAAAGAGCGGATGGCGGCCGCCAGCCTGGGGATGTCGGAAGGAGAGTTGAGAAACCTGGTGGGCAGACGGTCCCCCTGGATCAAATCGGCCCGGGCTGCTTTGTTCGATGCGCCCTGGGCCCCGGCCGTCACGGTGTGCCGGTACCTGCTGGAGAATCTGCATCCGCCGATCCTGACGGTGGCATCCTTCTTCCTGGCCGACCGGATCGAGGCCTATGCGAGCCACCGGAGTGTGTTCCTGATGCCGAATTCCTTCGCCGCGATGCATCGGGATCAGGTTCGCGAAGGGATCGTCATGCAGTTCTTCGAGGCCTTGTGGACCATGCTGCCCGCGATCGGTTTGGCCATTGTCCTGGCCTGGCGCGTGTCACGCGATGCGGGGGCGATCGGTTTGCCAGGCAGAGTCCGAACGCTTTGGTGGTTTGGCACGCTGGCCTTCGGTCTGCCCGCGTACATTACCTATCGCATGACGCGGTCGGCCGATTCGCTGGTGACCTGCGCGACCTGCGGAAAGCCCCGGCGTTCGGACATGGAGCGGTGCCATCTCTGCAATGGTGCGTGGGAGGTGCCCGAACTGGTTCCGCCGGCCTGGCGCGTTCTCGATGGCAAGACGTCGTCCGATGAGCAGGGCGACGGGTCCGAAAAAGTTGTCGATTCGGGGGAACACCAAACCGATTCATCTGTCAAAACCATGTGACTGCTTCATCGATGGCGGCCTTTTAAGAGTGACGGCCGTAAGGCAGGTGAAGAACACCGGCGGAACGGATTCGAGCCGGGTTCTTCTGCAACGGCTGGACGGCGGATGACGTACCGTATCCGGTCCGTCATGAAGGACTGCGCATCGGCTGCAATATGGAGCATCGAGAATGAGTGCGGAGAACGGACATATCGATTTGCTGACGCAGGCCCGGTCCGGAGATCAGGCGGGCATGGGAGAACTGGCACGCGTGGTCTGGGAGCGACTGCATCCCTTCGTGTTGCGGATCACGCTGAACCATGACCTGACCGAGGACATCCTCCAGGAGACGCTGCTGGTGATGCTCTGTCGCATCCAATCGCTGCGGGACCTCGATCGGTTCTGGCCCTGGATGTACCGGATCGCCTATACCAAGGTTCAGGATGCGTTCCGGCGCAAGCGACTCCAGACGTCCGCGCAGGATTTGTTTCGCCAGGGCGGTCTTCACGCCGATTGCGACAATCCGCTCGATTCGAAAATCCGTGAAGAGACGCTCCGACAGGTCGCTCTGGCGGTCGAACAGCTCAGAGAGTCAGCACAAAGACGTCGTGCAACTTCGCTGCTATGAAGAATTGCCCTACACCGAGATCGCGTCCCGCACCCGCACCACGCCGCAACGCGCCCGCGTCCGCTTCCACCGCGCCAAGGCCTCCCTCAAAGAACGACTCCAAGCCTGCTGCGCCCCATGTGGTCAGATGGTTCTGTGCGCGGTGCGTACGACTTCTGGATCAGACGTTTGGCTTCCTCCTCTTGTCGATTATCTGTTCAGTTAAGGTTCCACAGAAATCTCGATCCAGCTGTCGTATTTCGAGTCGGGATAGAGTCTTGCAGCCTCGTTTGCTTCTTCAAGTGCCTGCTCTTTTGAGGAATCGTTCCCGAAGTACTGCCACAGTCGAAAATGGCTCTTTGATCCATGATAGTGTGCCTCGGCCTTGTACTGGGTGTCTTTATGCTCCTCCGCCTTTCGGAAATCTTCAAGAGACGACTCAAGGAAGTCTTGGCACATGATCTGAGTGTGGCGTGCCCTCAGCCTCGGATTGCATATGTAGGTCTACCGCGTATTCGCGTTTCGCGTGACCCAGGTCGTAGCCATCCGACATGGTAATTCTTCCTGCTGATCCAGGTGGTTCTCAAGGAAATCTGATAGCCGCGGCAAATTGACGCGTCTGAATTGCCCCAGGCTACATCTCCCATGCTCTCGACCTTGGTCTCGACAGTCTGTTCCTGGCATATATCCTTTTGCTCATCATCCGAGGTCGTCTTTGCACAGATAGAAGGTTCATTTTCGCTAACAGCGAGGTATTCGCCGTCAGTTGAAGCAGGTAGCTGCTGCAGGTGTTCGGGTTTCTGAATTGTGACTACGGCGTTGGACTCGGCGAGATATCTGGTGTACTCCCACAGGCCCGCATCGTCCTTGAGACGCGTTAGTATGTATGGGCGCAGCATGTTATCGATATGAACAAACAATCTTGCATCCCACTTCTCGTCGCATGACCCTTTATCACTGAACTCGAATATGAACAGGGGCCCCTCGGAACCATCAAGAACCTCGCTTTTGCGCGGAATTGCTCCCTTTATGACGTGGCCTCGCAAGCCGATGCAGCCATTTAGGGCACCGTATGGGCCAGTAGGCTTGGGCTCGGCTTCGAAGAGTTCCTCTGTGCACTTTTTTTGAGCCCATGGTACACATCGGTAAGAGGGTCATATGGAAAAGGTACATGGGCCAGCCTATTTCTGAAACTGTTCACTACCTTGAAGGCGTTCTTAACCGTCACTTCGCCACAGCTCATACCGGAGGGGATATCGCAGGCTCGAGCCCAGGCTGAGATGAAGGGTGTCAGATCGACGCTTTTGACTGTCTCGCTCTCACTGCGATCACCAATTCCGGTTAGGAGTTGGTTCAAGGACGTGAGAAAACGGCTCCCACCGGTTTCGATGGTTGAGATGTACTCAAGACCTCGATCGATTTGTCCATCGATCGATCGAAGGCTCCGGTTCGCTTCTTCGTTGTACCCTCACTGCTCTCCCAGGAGACACCCTAGTACTTTTCCCGTATGATCCTCAAGTCTTTGCCTCGCATGTCTCTGTCGGTCACGAGTCGGGAAACAGCGGCTTGGACCAGGGTCAGTACGACACATTCCCGATACGTGTATGAGTCGCCAGATGAGTTCATACGGCTCCGCCTGCGATACTCTTCGCCTGTGGAATACGTCAACGGCCGCGTATATGGATGGCCAGAGCGAGATTGTCGGTAGGCTCGTTGTAGTGTCGTCTCTTGGCGCGATGGCTAGGCCCCTGTTCACTCCGCTGTCTGAGTTCTTCTCGCATCTCAAGCGAGGCCGCAAAACGCAGATACTCGTTGTGACGAAGACTCGTCTCGGCCCAGTTGAACAATCACAGTCTTGGCGCTCATGATATCGACCACCGCGATAGCCTACTTAAGTAGGTTTGGTGGGCCGCAAGGAGAAAAGAAAACGAGGCAGGCTTGGGGGCCTGCCTCGTGGGGTACTTCATTGGATTCCGAAGCGAATAGCTACGGCCAGAACTTCCGAAGGTAGTCGATGCTCTTCTTGGCGATGGTCTCGGGATCGGGGTCGTATTTGAAGACCTCGACCGAGAGCCACCGGTCCCAGCCGACCTCGTCGATGGCCTTGGCGATGGGGGCGTAATCGACGTCGCCCATGCCGGGGCCGTATAGATTCGCGTCGTTGACGTGGAAGTGCCCGATCTCGTCGGCTGTCACCGACCGAATAATCTCCGGGACCGGTTTGGCCTCGGAGCACATCGCCTTGACATCGAGATGGATCTTCAGGCTGGGATGATTTACCTGGCGAACCAGCTTCATCCCTTCATCGACCGTGTTGATGAAGTCGGTCTCGGCCGGTGACAACGGCTCCAGACAGATCGTCAGACCGAGATCGCCCGCTTTGTCGACGACCGACCCAAGCAGGTCGACCGCACGCTGCCAGGCCCCGGAAGGCGTCTGGTTCTCGAGGATGCTGCGCTGCTTGGGCGAGCCGAGCACGAGGACCTTGCCCCCGAGATCGCTGCACAGATCGAGCAGGGCGGAAAGATAGTCCCTCGTGTGTGTCCAGACCGCCTCGTCCGGCGTCGTCATGTGCAGTCCCGTCGGGCCCGCGAACAGCCAATGCAGCCCTACGCATTCGAGCCCCTGGTCTTCAATCGCCTTGCGGGTCTCTTTGCGCTGAGCGGCTCGTCACCTCGGTCGCCGACGGCGCCAGCGTGAACGGCGCGATCTCCAGCCCATGATAGCCCAGCTTTCGCGCGATCGACGCCACCTCGGCCATCGGCCGGCCTTCGAACATCTCATTGCACAACGAAAACTTCATCAGACGCTCTCCGGAACGACGAACGGTTCGCGGTAGTTGCGCTTGATGAACATGTTGGCCATGTCACCGTAGTCGCCCTCGTACCGTTCCTTCTCCGGGTTCATCGTCAGCATCGGGCCGATGGTGATCGGCTCTTTGTCGAGGTCCACCTCGTTGGCGGCCAGATGCTCAAGCATGCGGTTGAACGAATCCGCCATCTCGGTGTTGTCACCGATGGTCTGTTTGATCTCGTCGGGCGTTGCCTTCTTGCCCAGCCGGTACGACGTGTTCGCCAGGTGGCTCAACGATGCCGACAGATGTCCCACCTCGATATCGCCGTTCAGATCGCTGACCTTGCGGCTGCGGACGGCTTTGATCCAGTTCTCGTGGTGTCCCTTGCCGCCCTGACCGGTGAACTGCTTGATCTTCTTGCCGTCGTTGTCGTAGATCCAGCCGCCGCCGTCGTCGCAGGCAAAGTAGCCGCCTTCACACTGGATGCAGTTGCCGACGCGGGTGCCGCGATAGTTGTCCATCGCGCGGACGCCTTTCTTCATGGGCAGGCCGCGCACCTCGAAGATGATTGGGGCCGGCTTATAGTCGTAGTAAGCGATCTGCGTGTTGGCGGTCTGGCCGATGTCGCCGGTTCCGTCCATGCCGAACCGTCCACCGATGCAGAAGGCGTGTTTCGGCATCCCGGGATCGCCCAGCGCCCAGCGAGAGATATCCAGCTCGTGCGGGCCTTGGTTTCCGATGTCGCCGTTGCCCGTATTCCACATCCAGTGCCAGACGTAGTGCAACTGGCTTCGGTGCAGCGGCATCATGTCGGCCGGACCGCACCAGAGGTTGTAGTCCACACCCTCTGGAGCCGGAACGGGGCCGTTTGTTCCCGGGACGACTCCGGTGTAGCCACCGCCGGCCGTGGCAGGGCCGCGCGCCTTGTAGCAGAACCCGCGGACCCACTTGATTTTGCCGATGTGTCCTTCATTGATCCACGCGAATGCTGCCGGGTGTGCCTCGGACGAGCGCTTCTGCGTCCCGATCTGCACGATGCGATTGTACTTGCGAGCCGCCTCGACCATCTTGCGGCCTTCCCATATCTCGTGGCAGGCCGGCTTCTCGGTATAGACATCCTTACCCGCCTGGCAGGCCCACACCTCCACCAACGCGTGCCAGTGGTTGGGGGTTGCCGACGTGATGGCATCGATGTCTTTGCGTTCGAGCAGCTTGCGGACGTCGGTATACCCGTCCACCTTGATGCCTTTGCTCTCGAAGAATTTAACGCGCTCGCGCACGTGGTTTTCATCGGCGTCGCATACGGCGACGTAGCGGACGCCCGGGATCTCACTGAAAATTTTCGTGTGATAGCTGCCCTGGCCGCCCACACCCACCGTGGCGATACGGATATCGTCATTGGCGCCGAGCACGCGCGACGTTGGCCCGGCCAGCGCGAAACTCGCCCCCAGGGCCATCGAGCTCTTGATAAAACCGCGACGTGTCACAATGCTCATAACAGCTCCTTTCGTCTTCAAAGTTGCTCTCGAATGCAGCCGCATCCGTTCATCTATCAGTCTACCGTCACGAGGCGTACTCGCGATAATGCTCGGCCACCTTGCCTTCGACCTCGTTGCCCTTGTGGAAGTAGAATCGCCACTTGAAGGTGATGCTCTCACCGGCCGGAACGGTCAAGTCTCCTGTGCCTGCGGGCTTGCCCTCGAAGTAGTGGACGCCGAACGGGTTGGCCGCGAACAGGCCGTAATCCCGCACGTGCCACCACGTCGGGTGACGCGGATTGTCCGGATGATCGAAGATCGCTATGCCGACGACGTTGCCGTCCACGGGGCCGTAATAGTCGCACCAGGCGGCGCGCTTGCCCCAGGTCTGGCCGTCCCTGACGCCCTCGCTGTTGACGATGTGTCCCTGGCCCACCTCGCCTTTGAGACGCATCGTGGGGGTCAGCCGGGTCGCCATCGACCCTTCCTTGGTGTCGCCAAAGACGATCTTGCCGTGCGAGGCGTGGACCGTGACTTCCCAGTCCATGATCTGCCCGTCGGGCCGATTGTAGAACCGCTGCGTCCGCGTGTCGGTGCAGACCATTTTGCCGTCCGGGGCAACCCAGTTGTTCTGCGACTTGATCACGCCCACGTCCGGGCCCGAGCTGATCTCGAGGAACTTGTCGTGGACGATCTTGCCCTTGTTGTTGCCGTCGGCCCAGAAGTCGATGCCGTTGACGTCACCGTGTGTGAACCACAGCGATTTGTGGTGCGGATGGTCGTGGGCCTCGTGCGGCCCGTCGGCCATCGGCCAGTTGCGTGTCACCGGGGCTGGCCCGTCGGACCGATCACCGGATAGAAGTACGGTCGCGGCCCGCCCGTATAACAGTACTCGGTGAACAGCTTGCCGTTGACTTCCACCGTGACCTTGTCGGTGCGTTGCGTGATCTTGACGCCGCCCGTGCGTCTTGGTGCCTCCGGCCTGGGCCTTCGCCACCATCTGACCGAACACCACCTTCTGCTCGGCCAGCGCCTTGACGCGATCGTCAGGCTTGGTCCGCGCCTCCAGCAGGATCCACCCGTCGTAGTCGGTGCCGACCATCAGGTCGATCAGATCCTGGTAGGGATAGTCCCCGATGTTCAGCTCGCGGACGTGAGCGGTCTGCCCGAAGAAGGGCCGGACCAGGTGGAAGTTGTACTGGAGGCCTTCGCCTTCGAGGTCTTGCCCGTTGCAGTTCCAGCACACGCGGACGTTGGGATGGTCGGTCGCGTCCATGATCGACTTGATCACGGGCAGGGGGGAGCAACTGCCGTGTACTTCCAGGCGGATCTCCTGGCCGTGCTGGGCGCCGAACTCGCCAAGCTCGTGCAGCGATTCGCCGATCTGCTGGATCGTCTTCTCGTAGGGGACACCCTTGGGCAGATCGTTGGGCTTGACCTTGACGCCCGAGCCGCCGCAGTCGGCCGACAGCAGGACATAGGCCTTGGCGCCTTCGATCTCTTTCCGAAGGCGGTCGCGCTCGGGATAGTGGAACGCGAAGTTGGTTCCGAGGCCCACCAGTGTCACGTCGGAATCGTCGAACCGCTTCTTGACGTCGGCCCGTTCGGCCTTGGTCAGGTTCGATTCGACGCCGTGGGCGTGCTGCGTGCGAAGCTCGACGCCCAGGACGCCCGTCTTGTGACAGTTGGCGATCAACGTTGGAAGCGGCCAGTCCTGGCCCCAGAGATACGTGACTAAGCCGAATTTCATTCTCGTGCCCGGCGTCGCGGCCGAAAGCAGGCTTCGACCCATCGGACCGACGGCGACCAGACCCGCTCCCACCAACACGGAACTCTTGAGAAATTCGCGGCGCGTCGTCTGACTTTCGCTCATAAGTACGCCCCTTTAGGAAAAGATGTGATGAATCTCGAAGGACAACACCGCTCCGATGCAGCTCATTACGATCCGTCCTACCTTGTGATTGAGTCGCCCGCCGGGCCGAGCCCCGGGCCGCTCACCAAACCGGCCCGACCGCCCCCGACAGCCGCCAACCCACAAAAACAACATTATCACCCCCGCCCACACCCCCTGTCAACCCTCTTTCCAAGCCCCTGAAAACCCCGCTCGTTCTAATGAATATCTCTCCGGCGGTTGGGTAATCCGAATCCCAGAAATCCGAGACAATCTCAAATGCTCAATATCTAAGGCCTCAGAACCCTTGTGCTCGGTTTCGTTCGGACGGTATGAAGACACTGAGCTACAGGACGCTATTCGGGCGTCACTCCCCCGGCAAACCCCCGGTATCAAGGCAGACAGGACTACCCCGGGGTACGTGGGCGAAATAAACGGGCTTGTACGCGTCCAGCGGATATGATGTAGGTGACTGACCGGTCGATCCGAGTGATCCGGCCGGACCATGTTCCGTGTATTTCAGCAAAGGATGCTAGCAATGGACGACATCCGATATGAGGAATTGCGGTTCCTGCGAGCAGTAGCGGCGGGCGAGATTGAGTTCGCCAATGCGTCTCAGTTCCACCGTAGCGATTCGTTTCGCCTCAAAGGTACGTTGTACGAAGAGATGGTTGCCTATCTGCTTGAAGAGTTCTGCATTGCCTTCGAGGAAAGGGACTTCCAGTTGCTTGTTCGAAGACTGCGAGGGGAAGTCTCTTGTCCCATCCTCTGCCGTCGCAGGTGCATGATTGGCATTGGGCTGATCCTCGCGAAGGACTTATGTTCAGTCTTCACGCCAGTGCCTTGCACCGTATCAAGATTACTTACCGAGGTCTTCGTCGTATTGATGAACTCCAGGACCTGCTACGTAAGGACCGTATCCTTGAGGATTTTGGAGTATTGGCGAGCATACGATACTTCAATCGTGACCTTGAACACGCTCTAGAACGCGCATCTGACGTGCCGGTCTCCGTGATCTATGCGGACATGGATGATTTTGGCCCGATCAACAAGAAGTTTGGGCAGGACGCCGGCGATGTTGTTATGAAAGCTTACCTGGAGATTGTTCGAGACTCCATCGGGCTTCTCGGGACTGGGTACAGAGGAGTAGGTGACGAAACCGTCGCTCTCGTTGTTGGCCAAGGTCATGATCGTGCCGTCAAACTAGCTGAAGCGATCCGCGAGGGTGTTGCCAGCCTCGAGTTGGAATACAACGAGCATGTACTCCCGAGGGTCACCGCAAGTATTGGCGTTGCCACGACGCCACCAGAGAATCGTGTCAGGGACATTTCGCTCATCGCCGAGAGCCGAAAACGTGACGCCAAGGAGCAAGGGAAAGACCGCGTTGTTGCGATTGGCCTAACTCAATAGTGCAGCTTGCCTTCCTCATCCGGCGCGGAGGTTGTGCTTCAGGATTTCGCTGGCGATTTGGCTGACGGGTTTCTGCTGCTTCCTGGCGGTCTCACGCAGGGCCAGGAAGCACTCCTGGTCGACCTCGATCTCAAAATGGCGTCGCTGGATGTCCGCGTCCAACTCGACCGGTTCCAGAGATTCCTCATAGTCCGTGATGCTATGCGTGTCCCAAAACTCCGCCGCCTCCTGCTCGGAGCCAAACTCCTCCGGCAGCGGGTCGATCTGTTTATCTGTGTTTGGCATAGTACTTCCTTTCTGCCAACGTCATGTCGCGTGCAGAGATGGGCAGCGCCATCCCTCGCTTCTTGTCAATAAAGAACACGATCACGCGGCGCCCGCCTGTGATCTGTGCCATCGCGGCGTAGACGTCTTCGCCACGCACGTGCCCTCTGAGCACTCTGCGAACCACCGGCTCGGATCGAAGCACCTCCTCTGCTTCTGCAGTCGATACGCCGTGCTTGGCCATCAGCTTCTCGACAACGGCTTCTTTCCAGATAACATCGGTGATTCGCATCCGCTGTCCTTCATGAGCCATTCCATGCACACCAGTGATCCCTCAGGCTACGCTTGCCATTATAGCGGAAATGCGGCTGAGGGAAAAGGGGGACCGAGCCTCGCGTACTGGCGCACCGTCGGCGACGCTTTGCCAACAATCTTGTTGCCAACAGGATTGTTGGCGAGCGGGGGCAGTGTCCTGTTGCGTCATGAGATACGAGCGACGTCTTACGCGATACGCATGACGCAATACGCATCACGAGTTCCGGCGACGCACTTAACTTGGGCGTTTTTTGCAGCTTGAAACGGGGGTTTGCCGAAAGGTAAGATAGGAAATGTGTTCTCGGACGCAGTGCGTCCGGTGATAGGGTAATGGTAAATGCTTGCATCGACCGCAGTTATGAACGAACCGCGCAGCCGAATGGCCGATTACATCGCCATGGTGGTCATCTTCCTGATGGGCATCGGAGCGGTGATGGTCTTTTCCGCCGGAGCGAACCTGGGCTATGAGTTCGACCTGAAGCGGTTTTACGAATTCCCGGCCCTGAGGCAGATCATGTTCTTCCCCATCGCGGTCGTCGTGCTGCTGGTCGGTTCGGCCATCGACTACCGCTGGCTCAGGCTCCGCGACCGATGGTGGAAATCGGCCCCCGTCTGGGCGGTGATCGTCTCGGTCCTGCTGCTGGGCATCGTGCTGATTCCCCAACTGGGCACCGAGATCAACGAGGCCCGGCGCTGGCTCCGGCTGACCGTCGGTCCGGTCAGTATCAGCTTCCAGCCCTCGGAACTGGCGAAGTGGACGATGGTGTTTGGCCTGGCCGCGATTTGTGCGAAATCCGGGCCGACCGCGCGTCGCTACTGGACGTGGTTCGTCCCACTGTGTTTGCTGATCGGGCTGGTCTGCGGGCTGATCGTGGTCGAGGACTTCGGCACCGCCGCCTTCGTCGCGCTGATCAGCTTCGTCATCCTGCTGATCGCGGGCGTGCGATGGTGGCATTTCCTGACGCTGGTGCCGTTCGCGGGCGCGGGCGTCGTCGCAGGTCTGCTGCATTCGCCTCACCGGATCAAGCGCCTGCTGGCCTTCCTGCACCCGGAGAAGTGGGCCGACGTCGCGTATCAGGCGAATCAATCGCTGATCGCCATCGGCTCCGGCGGCGTCTGGGGCAAGGGCCTGGGCGAGGGCATCTCCAAATATGGCCATCTGCCCGAGGACACGACCGACTTCGTCTTTGCGGTCGTGGGCGAAGAGTTGGGGCTGATCGGCACGATCGGCGTCATCGGGTTGTTCATCCTGTTCATCTGCCTCGGTTGGGTTGTCGTGATGCGGTGTCGCGACCGCTTCGGGCGACTCCTGGCGGCCGGTATCGTTCTGACGATCGGCATTCAGGCGGCGCTCAACATAGGCGTCGTCACGGTCGTCCTGCCAACCAAGGGCATCCCGCTGCCGTTCATCAGTTCGGGCGGTACGAGCATGTTGCTGTCGGCGGCCGCGGTGGGGGTGCTGCTGAACATTGCCTCGCAAACCGACCGGGGCGAACTCGAAGAGATCACGGACGAAGAGTCAGAGTAAGAGTATTTCGACGTCCGCGTGGCAGCCTCAAACGCAGTTTGGGGATGGCGGATTTGACTGTCACGCTGGCCATAGAAGGATGTTCATGCCAAAACCATCCCCAAGCCCGCTGGGCTTGAGGCTGCCACGCAGAACAGCCACAAGATTTGATGAACACAGCAGGGAGGCTGCTTTGAGTGACATCTCGTTCTTTTTTGCCGGCGGAGGCACGGGCGGGCACATCTATCCGGCCCTGGCGATCGCCGAGCAGATCGTCGCACTCCGGCCTGATGCGGCCGTTCACTTCCTGTGCAGCACGCGGCCGGTCGACAAGCGCATTCTGGACAAGACAGATTTCCCCTACACCGTCCTGCCCGCGACGGGGTTGTACTTCGACCCGCGCCGATTCATCACCTTCTGCCGAACGTTCTGGCAAAGCTTCCGCCAGGCGAAAGCGCTGATCGCCAAGAGCCCGAATCCCGTCGTGATCGGAGCGGGGGGGTTCGTCGCCGCTCCCGCCTGCATGGCGGGGCACAAGCTCGGTGCGCCGGTCGCGCTGGTCAACGTCGATATCTCACCCGGTCGGGCCAATCGTCTCAGCGCCGCGATGGGCCGACGAGATCTTCGTACAGTTCGAAGGCTGCGAGCGACAGTTTGGCCTGACCAAGCAAGAGGCGGTCACCGTCGTCGGCTGTCCCTTGCGAAGCGGCTTCGCACAAGCCGACCGCAGGCGGGCCATCGAGGCCCTGGACCTGGATGCGGGCAAGAAGACGCTGTTGATCACGGGCGCGTCGAGTGGCTCGATGCGGATCAACGAGGCGATCAGCATGCTATTGCCCAAGCTGGAAGCGTTCGCGGAGACATGGCAAATCGTTCACCTGACGGGCCTCGAGAATATCGACGAGGTCGCAGGCCACTACGAGGGCGTTCGCATTGCTCACAAGGTCATCAGCTATTACGACGAAATGCCCGACCTGCTCGCGGCGGCCGATCTGCTCGTGGGACGCAGCGGCGCCGTCAGCGTGGCCGAGTACGCGGTCGCGGGCGTCCCGAGCATCTGCATGCCTTATCCGCACCACAAGGACCGGCACCAATACCGCAACGCGGGCAAGCTCGTCGAGGTAGGGGCGGCGATGATCGTCGACGACGTCGCCGATGCCGACGATCGGGCCGGGTGGCTCTGGGAAGAGCTCGAGTCGCTGATGTCCGACGATGTCACACGTCGGGAGATGGCCGACGCCTGCAAGCTTGTGGCCCGCCCGAATGCCGCTGCCGACATCGCCCAGCGCCTGCTGACGTTGGCGGAACGAACTGCCGGCTGAGCTTTTGAGACCATCGGCAAGCTTGCGCTTGCCGCTGCCACCCAGACGTTTCAACGGTTCAGAAGGGCCTTGCCCTAAAATCTGCACAGACACCCCTGTTGGCGTACAGTCCTTTTCTTTTGCATCTCGGTCGCCAAGCGGGTATAAGAGAATAGAGCACGAATGGTGGCGTTCGCGCGGGGGGCGTCTTGCGACTGGTGGCGAGCGGACGCCGGAAGCTGGTGTGGAGCAGAGCGGAAGACACGGGCCGGAGGTGTTTCCCACGGGGTAGAGCACGTCGGCTCGCGACACTTCACTGTCTTGAAGGAGGCTACGATGCGTGCGCAACTCTCAACTCTCATTCATCTCTGTATGATCCTCGGTTTCCTGGCGTCCGGGCGGGCGGCTGCACTTGATTTCAGTCTCGTTGCCTGGTGGCGCTTCGATGAGGGCTCGGGTACGGTGGCTGGCAATGCGGCCGGCCAGGCGAATAACGGGACCGTGGTAGGCGCCGACTGGGTGGAAGGGGGTTGGAACGGGACCGGGCACTGCCTCGAATTCATCTATGGCGAAGGCGATCGCGTTGCCATCGACAACAACATGGATGTGGTTGGGTCGGGCATTACGATCAGCGCCTGGGTCGACCCGTACTCATTCACGCAGAATGACGCACGTATCATCTCGAAGTCGTCTACCGGCGCTACGGCCGACGGGCACTGGTGGATGGTCAGCACCAACGGCGGTGTCAACGTGCGGTTCCGTCTCAAGACCGATGAGAGCAATACGACCTTGACGTTAGTCGACACGGCAGGCGTGTTGGTCACGGACGAGTGGCAGTTCATCACGGCCATGTGGGATGGTGTCGATGCAACCACATACGTCAATGCCGTCGAGACAGGGCGAGCGGCCAAGAGCGGAACGGCGGTCGCGACCGACCCGAGCGTCCCCGTCGCGATCGGCAACCAGCCCGCGAGTGCGGGCGATGGCGAGCGGGCCTGGGATGGATTGATCGACGACGTGCGGATCTATAACCGGGCGCTGACCGCTGACGAGTTGGCGGAAGTCATGGCAGGCGGCGGACCCGGGACCTTCAGCGAACTGGCGACGGCGCCGGTGCCGGCCGATGAAGCAACGGACGTGCCCCGTGATGTGGTCCTGGGTTGGACGGCTGGTGAGTTCGCGGTGGGGCATGACGTCTACCTTGGGACGGCTCTGGAGAATGTCCTTGGCGCCGATCGCGAGAACACTTTCGGCGTGCTCGTCAGCCAGGAGCAGACGGCGACGACGTACGATCCGGAGACGCTGCTCGACTTTGGGACAACCTACTACTGGCGCGTCGATGAAGTCAACGCGGCACCCGACCACGCGATGTTCAGGGGGCGGATCTGGAGATTCACGACGGAGCCCATAGGCTATCCGATTACGGATGTGGTTGCGACCAGCAACGGCATCTCCGAAACGCAGGGCGGACCGGAGAATACCGTCAATGGTTCGGGTCTCAATGACAACGATGAGCACTCGATCGCGCTGGAGGACATGTGGCTCGCGACGCCCGACGGGGCCGATCCTCTGTGGATTGAGTTCGAGTTTGACCGCGTCTACCGATTGCATGAGATGTGGGTTTGGAACTACAACGTGCAGTTCGAGCCGGTCATCGGATTTGGGCTCAAGGATGTTACCGTGGAGTATTCGACGGACGGCGTCGAATGGGTGAGCCTGGGCGACGTCGAGTTCGCCCGCGCGACGGCTCAGGCGGACTACCAGCACAACACGACGGTGGACTTTGGCGGGATCTCGGCGAAGTTCGTCCGGCTGACCGTCGGCAGTGGCCACGGCATGCTGGGTCAGTATGGGCTGAGCGAGGTCCGCTTCCTCTATATCCCCGTTCAGGCGAGAGAGCCGCAACCGGTCGATGGCGCGGCTAACGTCGAGCCCGATGCGACTCTGAGCTGGCGCCCCGGTCGGGACGCGGCTGTGCACGACGTTTACCTTGGAACGGATCCGGAAACGCTCGAACGTCTCGACTCGACCGATCAATCGGCCGTGACGCCCGCGGATCTCTCCTACGGTCGCACCTATTACTGGCGGGTCGATGAGGTCAATGAGGCCGAGGCGGTCCCCGTTTGGACGGGTGAGGTCTGGAATTTCTCGACGACGGAGTTCGTGCTGATCGATGGCTTCGAGACTTACACCGACGATATCGACGCGAAGGAAACGATCTTCGACACCTGGATCGATGGCTGGACCAACGACAACGGCTCGACCGTAGGTTATTTCGATGCACCGTTTGCCGAGCGGACCATCGTCCACAGCGGCGCGCAGTCGATGCCTTTGGCGTACGACAACTCGGCGTCTCCGTTCTACTCCGAGGCTCAGCGCGATCTGGGCGGGATGGATTGGGACGTACACGGCGCCGATACCTTGCGGTTGTTCGTCTATGGCCAGGCACCGGGATTTGCCGAAATGGCCGACGGAACGATCGTCATGAATGGCATCGGTACCGATATCTGGGGCACGGCCGATCAATTCCGCTATGCCCACAAGAACCTCAGCGGTGACGGGAGCATGGTCGTGCGGGTCGACAGCCTGGTGGACAGCGATGTCTGGGCCAAGGCGGGTGTCATGATCCGCGAGACGCTCGAACCGGGCTCGGCATTCGCGGCCGTGTATCTGAGCGCCGACAATGGCGTGCGATACCAGGCGAGGTTGGAGACCGATGCATCGGCGGTCAGTGACAGTGCCGTTGCCAGCTCCGAGCAGATTGCGCTGCGCGAGCCGGTCTGGGTCAAGATCGAGCGCGTGGGCGATACATTCAACGGATATTACTCGACCGACGGCTCGAACTGGACCGCAATGGCCTGGAACCCGCAGACGATTGCCATGGCCAACGACGTCACGATTGGATTGGCCTTGACCAGCCACAATGCCAGTGTCAGCACGGGCACGACGTTTGCGGATATCGCAAGCACGGGCGGTGTCACCGGCAACTGGCAGGTGGCGGAAATCGGCGTGGCCCAACCGACGGAAGGCAACGCCCCGGAATCGCTGTACGTGGCCATCGAGGATGGCGCCGGTCGCGTCGCGACGGTGACGAATCCAGACCTGGCGATCCGCTCGGGCTGGAACGAGTGGCAAATTCCTTTCAGTGATCTGGCGGGTGTCGACCTTGGCGACGTGCAGATGATGTACATCGGCCTGGGCGACCAGGACAACCCGAGCATGGGAGGCACCGGCCTGGTCTTCATCGACGACATCGCCTACGGCCATCCCGCGCAATAGAACGCCACGCCGTAACAGTATGGTTCTTCAAGGGGCTGCTCGCTTGTGCCGGCAGCCCCTTTGACGTTGGGCAGAACGGGTGACAGCCTCAAGCCCAACGGGCTTGGGGACGGATCGCGGTGTCGGTAAACGCCGGAACCGATCGGCAGCCGAGGGCGCCATCCCCAAACCTTCGCTTCGCTACGGCTTGAGGCTGCCACCTTAGAGTGTGAAAGAGACGCTTGACGCGGGCCGGGCCGGTGGTAGCATGGTCGGAACAGTCATTCACAACATACGGTAAGGAGTTCAAACAATGACCAGGCACACCGCGATTGGAATCGTCGTCCCCGTCCTCCTCGTCTTGACCGCATCGGTCGGATGGGCCGACCCGTTCATGGGCCAGTACACCGGGACCTTCTTCTCCGACAGCGTCACCCAGATACCGGCCAGTGCGGACGTGATCGCCGAAGGCGAAGACCACTACCGCATTCGCATCAACGCGACGAGCAACGATCCCGACAAGGCCGGGGCGACCGTCGAAGTGTACGCCAGCACGAGTGGCTACGAAGCCCTGATCAGCTCGCGATCGGGCGGATACCACTGGCATGGGCAGATCAAGAACGGGCATATCTCCCTGGGCAGCGAGTACGGCCAGCATATCGAGCTGGACAAGGTCGTACGGAAGAGCCCGAAGGAAGGCCTCGAAGCCCCGGCCGGCGCGGTTGTGCTGCTGCCTTACAAACAAGGAGCCAAGGCCGACCTGAGTGCGTGGACGAACCAGCAGTGGAAGGCGCTGGACAATGGCGTGATGCAGGTCAACAAGGGCGCGACGACCGACGAAGGAACGGTTCGGTGACATCGAGCATCTGCACCTGGAGTTCAAGCTCCCGCTCGAACCGCTCAATCGTGGGCAGGGCCGCTGCAATAGCGGGCTGTTCCTCAACAACCTTTACGAGGTGCAGATCCTCGATTCGTTCGGTCTGGTCGAGACCTCGGGCGATTGCGGCAGTCTCTACAGCATCAAGCGGCCCGACGTCAACGCGTCCCTGCCTCCCGAGACGTGGCAGACGTACGATATCGAGTTCCGCGCCCGCGCCTCGGCGACGATGGCAAGGTCAAGGAAGAGGCCCGCATCACGGTCGTCCTCAACGGTGTGAAGATTCAGGACAACGTCGCGATCCCGCGCCCGACCGCCAATCCGAACGCCGACCAGAAGCCGACCGGGCCGATCCAATTACAGGACCACAGCCACCCGATCCAGTTCCGCAACATCTGGCTCGTCAAAGGCTGATTGTACCGAAGTCGTAGGGTGGGTCCTTGACCCACGTGTTCATCCCGTTTCGATGGTGGCGTGACGCGTGGGTTGAGAACCCACCCTACAGATGCTTGCCATCCCCAAACGCTGGCGCAGCACGATCCACCCTACAGATGCCAGGGGGATCGGCGGGCGCGGTCCAGGTGGCGACTGGCCGCTTCGTCGCCGATGATCTGTTCGGCAGCGGGGTCCCAGCGAATCTTGCGTCCCAGTCGCATCGCGATATTGCCCAGGTGACAGACCGTCGCCGAGCGGTGCCCGAGTTCGACGGGAGCGGCTGTCTCTCGACCGGTCTTGATGCAGTCGAGGAAGTTGCGATAGTGGTCGTTGCTCTCGTAGAGGTGGATTTCGTTGGCGCCGATCACCGACGTCTTCAGTGACGCCGGCTCGGTGGTGAAACCCCGATAGCCCGTCTGGACCCATCCCTCGGTGCCCTCGAAACGAATCTGCATATTCTCGGGCCCCGTCTTGCAGACCAACTCCACGCCATTCTCATAGCGGGCGCGGAAGTGGATGTACGTCGGCGCATCGAACAGCCCATCTTTGGGAAACACTGCGCCGGCGTCCTCGAACTCGACTGGTCCGGTCATTTCGGTGTCGTTGCCCCACTGGGCCAGGTCCAGCGAGTGAGCGCCGTAGTTGGTGGTCTGGCCACCCGAGTAGTCGAGCCCAAACCGGAAGTTGTAGAAGCAGCGGTCCTCGTGGTAGGGGACCCAGCGGGCCGGCCCGAGCCACATATTGTAATCGAATCCGTCGGGCACCGGTGTCGGCGTCCACGCCCCGGGAGGGCATGTCTTGTTATTGGGTCCGACGGTGGCAATCATGCGCTTGAGCTGCCCGATTCGGCCGTTTCGCACCAACTCGCACGCGAAGCGGCTCTGCTCGTTCGACCGTTCGTGACTGCCCGTCTGGAAGACGATGCCGCAACGGCGCACCGTCTCGACCATCGATTGCCCCTCGGCCACGGTCAGGGACATCGGCTTCTCGCAATAGATGTGCTTGCCCGCGCGGGCGGCCGTATTGGCCATGACCGCGTGCCAGTGGTCGGGCACCACGATCAGCACCGCGTCCACGTCGTCGCGATCGATCACCTCGCGGAAGTCGCTATAGGCGTCGCAGCCTTTGTACGTGCCTGTGCGCTGATTCTGGGCGTAGAACTCGTTGACCAGCTTGCGGGCGGGCTCGCGGCCACGGAATTGATCGGCGGTCTTGTAGCCATAGCTGGCGGTATTGACGTCACAGACCGCCACGATCCGCAGGTCCTCGTTCTGGAGGAAACCCTTCATGTCGTTGAAGCCCTGGTTGCCCGTCCCGATGACGCCCAGGTGAATGCGATTGCTCGGCGCCGCAGCGCCGAAGACCGAAGCGGGCACGATGGACGGCAGGGCACAGGCCGCACCGCAGGCGGTCGCGGTCCGAAGGAAATCACGTCGGGTCAAGTTCTGGTTCGTGCGGGTTTGCGGGTCGCTCATCGTCGGTCGTCCTTTCATCAGGTCTTGCGGAGGCGATTGACCTGCCTCCGTCCGATTCCCAGTATGCCTGATGGCCGAGTCGCATCTCAAGCCAAACCTGGGCATGTCATAGCGAGGTGACAAATGGCGATGGGTGGCAGCCTCAACTCCGCAGGAGTTGGGGATGGTTGCCGGCACAGTCTGTGATCCGAAATCCCGACGGTAGGTCCACCCCTCCATCCCCAAGCCTTCGCTTCACTACGGCTTGAGGCTGCCACCCGAATCAAAGCCAACGCAGACGTTTGCAGTGGCCGTTGCGGCTTGACCGCATCGGGCCGGTCGCATACAAAGGGGACCTCGGATCTGCTGGCATGGCAGGTTGGCAGGTGCGTCACGACATCAACGATCTGTGGAGTCTCGCATGGACGAACGTAAGGCAGGCAGGGCAATGGACCTGAAGCGACTGGCGACCGACTATCTCGGGATGGTCGCGGCGCTCGTGCTGCTGATCGTCGTGTTCGGGATCACCGCCCGGAACTTCTTCAGCCTCACCACGTTTCGCACCATCGCCAACCAGATCCCCGACACCACCGTGGTGGCGGTGGGCATGACGTTCGTGCTGATCATCGCGGGCATCGACCTGTCGGTCGGCTCGGTCCTGGCGCTGGCCAGCGCCGTGCTGGGCATTGCACTGGTCAACTGGGGCCTGTCTCTTCTGCCTGCGATCGGCCTGTGCCTGCTGGTGGGCCTGGCTTGCGGGGCGGCCAACGGCCTGATCGTCATCCGCTGGCGACTGCCCTCGTTTATCGTCACGCTTGGAATGCTCGAAGCGGCGCGGGGGGCAGCCTACCTCATGACCGGGTCGCGCACGATCTACATCGGCGGGCCCGTCGAGGTCGTCACCGACACCGCCATCCTGGGCCTCTCCCTGCCTTTCGTGCTGGCCATCCTCATCGTGGTCGCTGGCCAACTGGTGCTCTCGCGCACCGTCTTTGGACGCTACCTGATCGCCATCGGGACCAACGAGGAGGCCGTGCGTCTCTCGGGTATCGATCCGCGCCCGTATAAGCTGGCGGTGTTCGTCCTGTGCAGCCTGCTGGCGTCGGTCGGCGCGGTCATCCAGACGGCCCGCATGTCGTCGGCCAACCCCAACACCGCCATCGGGTTCGAGCTGCAGGCCATCGCGGCCGTCGTCATCGGAGGCACCAGTCTGATGGGGGGCCGGGGCTCGGTCGTCCGATCGTTCTTCGGTGTACTGATCATCGCGGTTCTCGGAACGGGCCTGGCCCAGGTCGGTGCCCAGGAGTCCACCAAGCGGCTCATCACCGGGTGCGTCATCGTCGCTGCCGTCATCCTCGATCAGTACCGCTATCGCGCCCGCCGGACGCGCAAGCCTCAGACTGACAAGTAGTTATCCGCTAAGTGCGTTGTAGGGGCAGCCCACCGTGGCCGCCCGGATCTGGAACACGCAACGCCTCAGACCGATCGCCGAAGCGGGCGGGCGCGTCGATCGTCCAAACCGCTGGAATTGTTTGGAAAATGTTTCCTTGACAATACTATTCGCGTGCCTGATAATAACAATAAGCCCAATATGAACCCGGATGCGGAGGTAAAAACGATGCGTCTGGTACTCAAACAAAGAGATGGCGAAAGCAAGGAATACCAGTTCGCCCAGGGTCCCATCGAGATCGGCCGAAGCCGCCGACAACCATGTCTTTCTTCCTGATCGCACTGTTTCAAAGAAGCACGCGATGATTGTCTGCGACGATGCCGGCCAATGGGAAGTGCAGGATCTCGATTCGGCGAACAAGACCTACCTCAACGGGGAGGTGATCAGCAAGGCGCCCGATCAAGACGGGCGACGCGATCCGCATCACCGAATTTACCCTCGAGGTGAGCCTGGATGGCCAGCCGGAGCCGGGCAACTCCTCCCAGTTCGAGGACACGCTGAGCCTCGAAGCCGGTCTGGCGACGCCCATGCACGAGACGGTGGTGCGCAAGCCCGACGCCGGTCACGCTCCCGCGATGCGGCTGCCCGCCAAGCGGCTCTCTGACTTCTCCCAGGCCTGCGACGCGATCTGCAAGGCCACGAATCTCGAAGAGATGCTCGTGGCGATGCTCAATGTGACGCTTCAGCAGTTCAGCGCCTTCCACACCTGGTGTGCGCTGCGGGAGACGCCTAACGGCCCGATGACCTACCACGCGGGCAAACGCCGCGACGGCAAAGCGGTTGACTTGGGCGAGTTGATGCTGGCCGACAAGATCAACCAGGCCGTCGAGCGGGGCCAGTCGGTGGTCATGCCGCGTGTCGCGGCCGACCTCGAATCGAAGGAGCGGATTCGCTCGGCCCTGATCGCCGCGATCTGCGGTACGGGTGGCTGCTACGGCGTCATCTACGTCGACAATGCCATGGTCCACGACCACTACACGCTGGGCGACCTCGACTACCTGATGATCCTGGCAATGCACACCGCGGCAGTCCTCAAACGGTTCGTCGCCTGATTTCGACCCTCGCCGCCGGCGCTGCGTTAGGGGGCGGACCACTGATGTCTGCCCGCGTCGCCGAACGGTGCAGGGGCTCCCCCCACGGAGGGCCGATACCCGTTTGCATTTGACAGTCCCTTCGCAGGCTGATACAATATAATCCTGCACGGATGGGAAGATTGGGAAGCGGACGCCCCCTTTTTGCCTGAAAGGCCCTGCGGAGGGCTGAGGCATCGAATGTTTTTCTCTTTAGTTCGAGGAGATGCGAGATGAGCCGGCCGATGGTTAGGGGAGCGGTGTGTCTACTGGTAGCGGTATTCCTGTCGAGTTCAATCCCTGCGCTGGCGCTCGATTTCGGCCCGGAGGAGATTATCCAGGCGGGTGGGGCGGACATCCAGGTGCCGGGCTATTCCGTGCCGTCGTTCGTGGACTGGAATAACGACCTGCTCAAGGACCTGATCGTGGGCGAGGGCGGTGGCTCGGGCGATGCGAAGGTGCGCGTGTACCTGAACATCGGGACCGAGGCCGAGCCGCAGTTCGACGCGTTCTTCTACGCCCAGGCGGACGGTGCCGACCTGACCTGTCCCGCCAGCGGGTGCATGGGCTGCTTTCCGCGCGTGGTCTATTGGGATGACGACGACGCCAAGGACCTGCTCGTCGGTCAGGCCGACGGCACGATCCGCGTCTTCCTGAACGTGGCCGACGACAACGAACCTGCCTTCGGCGCCGGGACGAAGTTGACCGTCGGCAGTGAGGGGATGTGGACCCTCGACGTCGGCGCCCGCGCGACGCCGGTGCCGGTCGACTGGAACAGCGATGGCATGCTCGATCTCGTCGTCGGGGGCCTCGACGGCGCGATCCACATCTACCTCAATTGCGGCTGCGCCGGTTCCGTGCCGCCCACGTTCTATTTCTCACCGCCGGATGGCGAGTTTGCCCAGGACGGTGGTCGCGACCTTCAGGTCCCGGGCTGCGGGCCAGCCCCGTCGTGATGGACCTCGATGGCGATGGCAAGAAAGACCTGCTCACAGGTAACACCGATGGCCTGCTGCTGTTCTACAAGAACGAGGGGATCGAATCGCTTCCGCTCTTCGCGGGTTATTCGCTGGTGACCAGCGAGGGCACGCCCATCGACCTGGCGGGTTCACCTCGCTCGCGTCCCTTCGTCTGCACCTGGACGGGCGACGGCAGCTTCGGTCCGAAGGATGGTTACTACGATCTGCTCGTCGGCTCGGGTGATGGCAAGATCCGCCTCTATCGCGGGGTCTCCGACGTCGGCGACTACGACGCAGACGGTGACATCGACGTCGACGATCTGAGACTCTTCATGGACGCATGGCGTGACATCGATCCGCCCGCCGACAGTCCGGCCGACCTCAACGCCGACGGCGTCCTCGACACCCTGGATCTCGAAGCCTTCGTCGACCTCATGCTCGCCGCCAACCCGCCTGCGGAATAACGGCGCAGCCGGGTGGCAGCGTCAAGCTCGACGAGCTTGGGGATGGTTGCCGGGAGTGCAGCCACACCTGCCCGGAGCACGAGACGAGTACCCCATCCCTAAACACCAAGGTATTTCGGGGCTGCCACCCGTCTTGGTTTTTGTCTGCCGTTGGCCGGCGCGGGCGGTATAATGGGCGCTCGCCGAGGCGCGGGTGCGCGCAGGGCGCAGACGACAGCACACAGGCAGTGAGGATGGCTTATGAGCAGGAGACTCTTCGTGACCGCAATGATTTCCCTGGCGGCGCTCTCGACGGCAAGCGCCAAATCGATCGGGATCTACATCGGAACTTACACGGGCGGCGCCAGCGAGGGGATCTACCGCAGCACGCTCGATCTGGATACGGGCAAGCTGGCCGATCCGGTCCTGGCCGCCCGGGCGAAGAACCCGTCGTTCGTCGAACTGCATCCCAACGGCAAGTTCCTCTACGCCGTCAGCGAAAGTGGCGGGGCGGGCAGCGTCAGCGCCTATGCCATCGATGCGGAAACAGGCGACCTGAAGTTCATCAACCAGCAACCCTCGGGCGGGGCGGGGCCATGTCACGTCAACGTCGACCACGCCGGACGCAACGTGCTGGTGGCCAACTATGGCAGTGGCAGCGCCTCGGTGATCCCGATCAAGTCCGATGGCTCGCTTGCCACGCCCACGAGTGTCGTCCAGCACAGCGGCTCCGGCCCGAACGCCGGACGCCAGAAAGGGCCCCACGCTCATTCGGTCAACCTCAGTCCGGATGACCGATTCGCCTTCGTCGCCGACCTCGGAATCGACAAGATCATGATCTATAAACTCGATGGCGATACGGGTAAGATTGTCGCCAACGATCCTCCATTTACCAGACTCGCCCCCGGCGCGGGCCCGCGACATTTCGCTTTTGCTCCCGATGGCAAACACGCGTACGTCATCAACGAGTTGGGCGGGACGATAACCGCCTTCGACTACGATGCGGCCTCAGGAACGCTGACGGAGATCCAGACCGTCTCGACTCTGCCCGACGATTTCACCGGTTCGAGCACGTGTGCCGAGGTTCGTGTCCATCCGACCGGCAAGTTCCTCTATGGCTCCAATCGAGGCCACGACAGCATCGCGGTCTATCGCATCGATCCGAAGACCGGGACGCTGACGTTCGTCGAGCACGAGACCGCCGGCATCAAGACGCCCCGCAACTTCAACATCGATCCGACCGGCGCGTTCTGCCTCGTCGCCAACCAGGGCAGTGACAGCATCGTCGTCTTCCGCATCGACTCGAAAACCGGAGCCCTGACACCGACCGGCCAGAAGATCGCCGTCGGCCGGCCCGTCTGCATCCGCTTCCGTTGATCGTAGGGCGAGCGTCCCCGCTCGTCCAAATCGAGAGCGTTACGCGGACGTAAGACCTGTGAGCGATATTCGGAATTCACGTTTGACAGCCGCCGTCTGCGGCGTTAGCGTGACGCGCAAATACGTGGCTCTCGATGCGAGATTCCGTTGTCCCGCACGTCGTTTGGCATAGTTCTTTGTGCTCGCCACCGTGCGAGTTGGAGGTTTCGCTTATGGAACGTATACCGCAGCCCAAGGCCCGGCTCATCGTCAACGTCATGGAACACGGCACCGTCGTCGGCACGGACGACCCCGCGTCGCTGGAGTTCGACGATTGCGTCAACGCCGTGCAGGGTCTCGCCAGTTGGCTGGGCGAGGTGATGGCCGAGGTCAACGACGAAGACGGCTACGAGATCACCTCCGCCATCCTCATCGACGCCCTGCACCGCTGGACCTTCGACGAGCACGTCCACGAGGAGGGCGACAGCTTCGAGGACGTCGCCGACATCGAACTCCCCCGACGAGGACCTCCCCACGAACTGACGGTTCCGTGGCTCGTGACTCGTGGCTCGTGCCCGCAACCCGTAGGGGCGATGCATGCATCGCCCTGACGCGAATTCGCGACAAACCGTACGGCCGGGGGGGCGTATCTCGCGGCTCGGATCGCGTATCTCGTGAAGCGTGAAGCGTGAAGCGGGGGCATCGGCGCCCGTGCCCCGTAGGGTGGGCACCGCCCGCCAATTCCATTTCGTGGCGACCTGGAGACGGGTAGATGCCTGGATGGGGCAAAGCATGGCTCAAACCTGGTGAGATAGCCCGCGCGCTCCGCCTTTGACTTGACACTTCAAACTTCACACTTGCGACTTACTTCATATCTCGTATCTCGCAAGCCCGGCCGAATGTCCTTGAAGCCCATGCGGATGCTTGTCGCCTGTCGCTCACGTTCGGCACTGGATCTGGAGTTAGGCGCCTAGAGACATGTATTCAGCGATCAATTGGCTGGCATACGCTTCAGCATTTTGTCGCAAGAGCGGTGTCCTCAAGAGCAAGAGGAGTCCGTAGGGGACGACCAGCACGAGCGATGTAACCACAAGGCGGATGTTTTTGATTGCTGTGAGGCCAACAATGATGTTGATGATACAGAAGGCCAAGGAGAAGAATGCCCCACCTATCAGATTCCGGATGAAACCATACCAGACGTTGTGCTTGAAGACGAGTTGTCCCTTCTGCACCTTGAGAATTACCTGTTTCGTCGCTTCAGCCAGGCGCTTCTTCGCCTCGTCAGGATTCTGTGCCTCTCCCGTCTCGTCAAGCAGGTCTATATCAAAGTCGTGTTTGACCTTGGTGCGGTATTTGTCCTTGTAAGCCTTCGAATATGTGCTGTCCGCATAAGTCATCAGATATGTGCTTGGAAAACCAGAGCGCCTGATGAAATGCGCCTCCTCCAGCAGCTTGGAAACGAATCGGATTATCTGGGCATAGGAGTACAGCCCGACAAGCCCGAGCGTGATTCCGCCGTAGAATTTCAGGCTCAATAGAAACTTGCCAAGCTCCCTTAACTCTACGTCCCCCGAGAGAAAGAAGAGGAGCACGAAGACGGGGATGGCCGATAGGACCGACGGGAATACACGCGCGGGTATGCTGTAGGTGTCAAATAGGCCCTTCATCAAATTCTCTCCCTGCTAAACCGACGTTCTAATCGGAGCCTTCCCATCCTTCGCTCAGTATGAGCATCCCCCGGTCTCTCACGTAGACTGACGAACCAATGCTGTACTGATCACAAGGGTCCCCACCAATTATTAACATCACTGGTTCAGGGCAATGGTATGAATCGTCCTCAGCGTTGTTCTTCATCTGGGCAACATCGATAGAACTGAAGTCTGTACTACCCCGTGGATGATAATGCCACTCTCCAAGATAGTATCTGCGGCGACCTCGCCTCCAAAGCGCGTTCAGCCATTGCTGGAGTCCGTGAACGCCTCGTTGAAAGTAGTGGCTTCCGGAGCGGGAGTCTTTCGGAGCGGATGAACACGCTGTGACAATCGCACAGTCTCGCCTCTTCGTGTAATATCCGACGAGAACACCGCCCGTCTCCACGTACGAGGTGCGCTGGCAGAGTTCGAGCATACGCTCAATTACCCTGGACGGCACCCTCAGCCCGTAACACGCGTCAGTAGACCAAGCCTCGTAATTACCCATTGTCATTTTCTTCGCGGACAAGCGAAACTCCACAAAATGAGCCATCTCGCCATTGTTGCTCAAAGACTGCGAGAGTAGCCCCCGGTTTGGCAGACTGCAGTCTCTGCTCAACATACTTGATCGCGGTTGATGCAAGAAGCCACATATCATCGACCCTGGCGGGAAATGCTGGATGCCAGCAACCTATGCCTCCTGAAATGGGCAATGGACCACCATCGTACTCGCTACCATCTTTGCGAAGCCATTTCTCCACATGTCTGAGAAAGAATGCCGCGGGGAAGCGATTTCGTCTGGCCACAAGTACATAAAGGCGGCGAGCCTGCAACCCGACCGAGATCGCACAGAAGAACGGTGAACCTGCCCAGGTGAAGTGTTCCAGTTGACATGCCACGTCATCACTTCCCGTGCAATCCAAAACGATGTCACATGCGGCAATAGCATCTGAGCTTCCAGGCTCTAAACGTTCAAACTTCTGAGCGATCTCGCGGACCGTAACATGGGGTGAGGTCTTTCGCAGCCGTCGCCAACGCAGCGACCTTCTTCGTTCCGATGTCAGCAAGTGACAGTGTGTGACGCGCAAGATTGCCGATCTCCACCTCTTCATGGTCGACCAAGGTAAGGTCTGTAGCGCCGCCGCGTACGAGCATTTCGGAGACCATAGCTCCCACCGCACCCGCACCAATGACGAGAACTCGTGCTTGGCAGAATCCCTCTGTGAACATCCCGCGATTGCATATCTGCGATGTGTGCCAGTTTTGCGACGCTTGCCACAGAAGCTTGCCAGGCACTGCCTTTTCGCAGTCGGCCTCCGGTGGCTTTTCCGAAGACATTGACATCGCTCTTGTTGCATGATCACTTTCTGCTTTCAGCTCTATACCAGGAAAACGCAATGCTTGCCAGTGTATGTGGTGTACTTGGCCACCTATCTCTTCTGGAATCCCAAAACCCAGAAGCATGAATTGGAAAGGGTCCCAAGCGAGAGGCCAAGTGAGATTCGACAGCATTCGGTTCCAGTCGATATCGCGTTGCCCACTGAACTCGCGGAGTTTGTTCCACGACATAGGAACTTCCCATGGGGATACGCAAAGGACATCTCGTAAGAGCATCCAGGGAGCGATGAACGTCCTGACGATCGAACTTTTCAACTGCTTGTTCCAAGGTATCTCGGCTATTCGCCTATTCTTATCATCATTGAAGACGAGAACTATCAGGGTATTTCTCGGTTGGCGCAGCTGGCCAAGTAGAGCCACCCCATGTTCTCCAAACCTGCCCTCCCACACACTGATGCTTTCCGGTGACTCGCAGAATGCGATCGTATAGCGAGCAGACCTCGTTGCATAGTCGGGTAACTCGAAAGGGTCCCCCGATACAACCAGAGCGCCCTTTGACGCATCAACGAGCCATGCTCTCGTTCTTTCCACATTCCATCGAAGGCGTTTGTCTGCTCGAAAGGGTTCATCAGCGTAGGCGTCTTTACGAAGTCTGAAGAGACTGCTCTTTGAACAGATGCGTCCGCTTCGCCACGGCAGTTCTCTCGGCCCAAGCCCATTGTGGAACTGATGCTGAAATGTGGCAGTTATGCCGTCTTCTTTGGCCGGGCCGAATTCGATATCACCACGTGGGTAAGTATCAGCGACCGTGATGTACCAGTCTGTTTGCAGCGGGACGAGTCTAGTATTCTCGGAATCTACGCGGAGGCGGCACTTCAGCACCCACTCCCATGCAACGTATCGTCTCCACGTCTCAAGTACGGTGACACCTGGGGCTGCCCTTCAAGTTCGCGCTTCCATCGAGGATTTCTGCAGTTGGTATACTCCGGGGGCTCATTGAGCGTACCTTCCGCCTCTAATCTTTGTTTCGGCTTTCCGTTCTGTAAAACGGTGTCCCCCGCCTTTGTCACCGCACCCATCACCAAGTGGATATGCGCAACGCAACTCTCCATCATCCGAGATTATGTCGCTCTCCGTCCCATCGTCACGAATGTCAAAGGTGTAAGAATGTCGTTCCGAGCCTGTATGATAGACATTCTCGCTCCCAACCTTATCTTCATAAAACTTGACTGCATCGTCGTGAGGGTGGTTATGTTTGCTCTCGTCCTGGCGCGGGGCAGAGATAACCACATGCTTCGGAGCAATTGTATCAAGTCCTTTGAGGTAGGGATTATCTGTTTCCTCGTAACGGAAGAAAGTTCTGGAGCCATGGTGGGCGGCTGCCAGAACAACCGAGGAAAGTCGATCCTTGTGGTAGTCCGTGATACGCTTTTCAAAAGCGTCACGATCTGCATCTCCAGGTAGCAATCCCCAGTTATCTCCAAGCCCGAATCTCAGCACCGCGCATTGTTCGTGAATACGACGAGAGCGTGCTTCCGGGTCTTCGCCCTCGATTTCGTCGCAGACATACTCCGCCGGCGCCAGGACATAGTAGTGAGCGTCGAATATTGAATTCTGGTCACGGCTGCCCAGCAGCTTCACTTCCCTGCCACCGTCCTTTGTGACCTTTTCGATGAGATTGCAGAGGTCCTTGTATGCGTCGCCGTGCTTCTTTCCGGGTTTGTGACCAGAATGCCACACTTCGTTGATCTCGACCTTCTGCGCGAGTTCACTGATACCCCTCAGATGGTCCATGTGGGGATGCGTGTTCACGAATACCTCCAGGCTATCCCCATCAAGCAGATCCGCAATGAGTGCGGGAACATCGATTCCTTCGTTCTCGGAATCGAGATTGATGTCGACGAGAATCACCTTGTAGGTATCGGCACTGCGAACTAGGACAATTGTGCTCGAACCCTGGCCGACATTCAGAAAGACGAACCGTACCAGAATCCCCGTGTCCGTTGGCCACAACAAGTCTCTCGCTTTGTTTTCGCTCATGTTCCTCTCCAGCAAGTACACGTTCCTCAAAATGTAAGTGCTTCCATTCTCATAGAAGCCACATGGTTCTCCGCATAATCGCATCCTCTCGGCGACCGGGCTCATTCCATGGACCGGTACTCTTTAGATTTATATCGGCAAGATGCGTGTGTCTGATAACCTAAAAAGCGGTGTTCGAGGACAGCGTCAGCACCTCAGAGTGCCCGGGGTGTCCTATGAAGTTCGGCTACGCTTCGACGCCGCAGAGGTGGATGGGCAGGTGCTTGGCGTAGCGCAGGAAGTCGGCGTCGGTGGTGAGGATTTGCAGGTGCTCGATCGCGGCCACGGCGCAGATGAGGAAGTCGGTCGTAGAGCCCTGGAGGCCTTTCTTGCGGCACAGGTTGCTGAACTCGGCGGCCTTGACGAAATGGTCCGTCGTCAGGGAGATGTCTTCGAACGCGGACAGGGCTTTCTGGAGCTTTCGAAACTGCGGGGCCCTGGTCGCGGGTGATTTGCTTCATCCACCAGAAGGCGAGGGGCAGGGCGGTCCAGGCGAGGGTGCAGAGAATGAACTTGCCCAGCGGGAATCTGGATCGGTACTGGGCGGAGAAGGTGTAGGCCAGGATGTTGGCGACGCCGACGGCGAGCAGGCATGCCAGGACCAGGAAGCCGTAGAGTCGGTGAGCGGCGTCCTCGAACGTGTCTTTGCGTCGGGCGTTGAATGCCATGGCTTTGACCTCGTCTTTCAGACAGAACAGCGGGCTACGCAGGCCTTGGCGGGCGCTGCGGCGTCTTTCCCGGGAGGCTCGCAGAGCTGCGGCCTCAGGGGATACTATCGGCAGGAACAGCCCCGTAGATTCTTGGATCTGGCGATTGATTTGCTGGCTTGCAGCCGGTGGCCGGAGTGTTTGCCGAGATAAGAGATACAAGATACGGACTACGCCTAGGCCAGGTGCGGGCGGGAGACCGCAGGGAAACGTATCTCGTCGCTCGTATCTCGGCGAATGAAGTACGCTTGACGAGCCCCGCTTCACGCTTCACGGGGTGCAGGCCGGGGAAGGGAGTTTTGAGTGGTGAGTTCTTGGTTTTGAGTCAGCGGGGCACTGGTCACTGGCCACGGGGCACGAACGCCGCTTCATGGGCGTGCAGGGTGGATCTCTTGCGAGAACGGAAGGTGAGAAGGGTGTGAAGGGCGGCACGGAGTTTTGAGTGCTGAGTTCTTAATGTTGAGCTTGCGGGGCACGGGGCACGAATCGCGCTTCACGAGATACGAGCGACGAGATACGAGATACACAGGCCTAAACACGTGTTTCGAGCGACCGGAGACGCGCGACGAGCGACGAAATATGCACGAAGCACGGGCCACGGGGTGCAAACCCCGCTTCACGAACCCCGCTTCACGCTTCACGCGGATGCGGCCGGAAGCGGGTGAATACGAACCGTTTCCAATGCGTTGCGCAAGGCCTGATACGCATCACAAACGACGAAGAAGCGGTTGCGTTTTGGTCGGGTCAAGGTAGAATCCGAAATATTCGATGGCTTGAAGGATGCGTTTTACGCGGTCGAGAGGGCCTGTCGGACGAAAAGTGTAGATTTTTTTGATTTTTCGTTAGACAGGGGGTTGACGTTTTCGAAGTTCCGCGTAAAATACCAAACATCGATGGTGGACAGGCAACCGTGACTGACTGCTTGCCCACCTCTTTAATTTGGTGATCTTTGACAAGTTAACAGTTAAGCCATATGAGCAGCGAAAGTGCAACGGCCCGGCGAGATTCGCCTCGGCGAGGCCGGTTAAAAGTAGTAGCCTTACTTCAGCACTTTCGGTGCGAATATACCAGAAAGTGTTGAGCCTTCAATAGACGATATCCGCTTCGGCGGATTCGACGATTCAAACTGAAGGGTTTGATCCTGGCTCAGAACGAACGCTGGCGGCGTGGCTAAGACATGCAAGTCGAACGGACAAGTTCAATTCGGGTAATCGAGCATAGTTAGTGGCGAAAGGGTGAGTAATGGATAGGTAACGTACCTTGTGCTTCGGGATAGCGTCTGAGTGCTTCGGCACTCTTCCGAAAGGGGCAGTAATACTGAATAACATCATCGGTCGATGGGTCGATGATCAAAGATTTATCGGCTCTGAGAGCGGCCTATGTCCTATCAGCTTGTTGGTGAGGTAACGGCTCACCAAGGCGACGACGGGTAGCGGGACTGAGAGGTTGGCCCGCCACATCGGGACTGAGACACTGCCCGGACTCCTACGGGGGGCTGCAGTAACGAATATTGCGCAATGGGCGAAAGCCTGACGCAGCGACGCCGCGTGTGGGAGGAAGCCCTTCGGGGTGTAAACTACTGTCAGGGGTGACAGAAAGTGCTGCTTCGGCACATTGATCAAACCCAGAGGAAGCCACGGCTAACTTCGTGCCAGCAGCCGCGGTAATACGAAGGTGGCAAGCGTTGTTCGGAATCACTGGGCTTAAAGCGCGCGTAGGCGGACAGCTAAGCGTCTTGTGAAATCCCTCGGCTCAACCGAGGAATTGCTGGGCGAACTGCATGTCTTGAGGCAGGTAGGGGTGCATGGAACTCTTGGTGGAGCGGTGGAATGCGTAGATATCAAGAGGAACGCCGGTGGCGAAGGCGGTGCACTGGGCCTGTCCTGACGCTGAGGCGCGAAAGCGTAGGGGAGCAAACGGGATTAGATACCCCGGTAGTCCACGCCGTAAACGATGTCCACTAGGTTGCGGAGGTCTCTGACGCCGTCACGGCCGAAGCAAAAGCGTTAAGTGGACCGCCTGGGGAGTACGGTCGCAAGGCTAAAACTCAAAGGAATTGACGGGGGCTCACACAAGCGGTGGAGCATGTGGCTTAATTCGAAGCAACGCGAAGAACCTTATCCTGGGTTTGACATGCATGGATGCCTCCCTGGAAACAGGGTCGGCTGCCCTTCGGGGTGAAACTTGCACAGGTGCTGCATGGCTGTCGTCAGCTCGTGTCGTGAGATGTCGGGTTAAGTCCCGTAACGAGCGAAACCCTTGTCGTTAGTTGCCAGCGGGTCATGCCGGGGACTCTAGCGAGACTGCCGGTGTTAAACCGGAGGAAGGTGGGGATGACGTCAAGTCCTCATGGCCTTTATGCCCAGGGCTGCACACGTGCTACAATGGCCGGTACAAAGCGACGCAAGACCGCGAGGTGGAGCAAATCGCAAAAAGCCAGCCCCAGTTCGGATTGCAGGCTGCAACTCGACTCCATGAAGTTGGAATCGCTAGTAATCGCGTATCAGCTATGACGCGGTGAATGTGTTCCTGAGCCTTGTACACACCGCCCGTCAAGTCATGGAAGCTGGGAGTACCCGAAGTCGGCTTGCTAACCTTCAGGAGGCGCTGCCGACGGTGAGCTCGGTGACTGGGACTAAGTCGTAACAAGGTAGCCGTAGGGGAACCTGCGGCTGGATCACCTCCTTTCTAGAGGATAACTAGAACGTTGGCCCCTTTAGGGCCGGCGCAAGTCAGGTACTTTCGCTGACTCAGGCTTAACTGAAACTTGTGATCGATAGAAAGCCCGCTGTTCGCAGCGGGCTTTTTTTATGCGCTGCCAGTGACGAGATGCGAGCGACGAGACGCACACGCGGAGGCGGGCCTGCCTTAGTTCGCGGCACGATGGGGTATTCGCGGAATGCTCTTTTGCCGCCTTCTTCTGCTGCAATCGTGGATAGGGTCCCGGGGGAATCGTAACGGGGCAATGGCGGCGATTCGGGGAGATGCATCGGCGATGGCAGCGGTGTCCAGGGAGATGCTTTGAAAGACCGAGGGTTTTCCTGGTTGAGCGTCATGGAGGAAGGGCGATGATGGGAAGGGCAATGTCGCCCGCGCCCAGCGCGGGATTGTGCAGAGAAAAGTTCACCTGCTGTTGCGAGCCGGAGTCGATTCGATATGGACGGAGCAAGCCAGGACGGAGCAATCTACGGCGGGAGCCGAGGCCCATCTGTTGCCATCTGTCTGGCGGCCCTGGTCTGGCTTGGCGGCTGTGAGAGATACCAGCCACTGGCGTTGGATGACAGCAGCGTGCAGCGATCCCTCGTAGTGCCGCCGGCTGACGTGCTGCGGATGCGGGTTGAAGGATTGCGGCACCCGATCGTCCGTCCGCTGAAGTTGGACCTGCGCGACGGGCTCTCGCCCGACGAGGCAGCGGTGCTGGCTGTCGTAATCAATCCATCGCTGCGCGCCGCTCGGGACAAGCGGGGTCGCGGCCGCTCAACTGGTGCAAGCCGGATTGCTCCCGAATCCGCAAATGGCCTACAGCAGTGACTTTCCGACCGCCGGCGCGACGACCGGAACGGTCGATGCGTTCGGCTTGGGTCTGAATTGGGACGTTACCGAGCTGATCGCTCACTCGGCGCAGGTGGATGCCGCGTCTCAGCAAAGGGCGTCAGTAGATTTGGACGTGGCCTGGCAGGAATGGCAGGCGGCCCAGGCGGCGAAGATGGCGGTCTACGACCTCGTGAGCCTGTCGGGACAAGCCGCCTTTGCGGTCAGTTCAGACCGACGGCTGGGAGACAACTACAAGACGGTTCAGAAGGCCGTGGAAAGCGGCTTGATGACCGCGTTGGACCTTTCGGCCGCGGAGACGGCCAGCCGCATGGCCCATGCCACCGTTCTGGACCTTAGGAAGAAGATTGCGGAACAGCGACTCAAACTCAACACCGCCCTGGGCGTTCCCGTTGATGCGAATGTGACACTGGAGTCAGACCTGGCCATGCCCGGGCAGATGGAAGCCCCTGGGCTCGACCAACTCGTTGATGGCTTGCAGGAGCGACGCCTGGATCTCGTGGCGCTGCGCCGTGGATACGACAGCCAGCAGGAGACGCTGCGGGCGGCTATCCTCAACCAGTTCCCTCGCATCAATATCGGCGGCAATCAAGCCCGCGACACGGGCGACGTCGTGACAACAGGGGTTCTCCCTGACGATCGATCTGCCCCTGTTTGACCGCAACCAGGGCCGGATCGCGCTGGAGCGAGCCACGCGGCAACGGCTTTTCGACGAATACGCCGACCGCGTATTTCAGGCTCGCGCCGACATCGGGAGGTTATTGGCGCGGATTCCGTTGATCAACGAGGAAATCGAAACGGCCGAAGCGACCGAACGCAGCGGCAGCCGGCTTGTGGATACCTATCGCCGGGCGGTTGACGAAGGTCAGGCTGACGTCCTGAGCTACTACACGGCCTGGAGCGATCTGACGCAGACGCAGATGAGAGTCTTGCAGCTCAAACAGCAGCTTGTCGATACCCGCATCGCACTGGAACTGGCGTGCGGTCTGTACGAACTGCCGAAAGCCAACGCCACCGACCCCAGCGACGGGCCCATGTATAGAGCGCCGCGATGACGAAGGGCAAACACTGGATCATATGGATAGCAATCGTGGCGGCATGTCTGGCCGTCGTGGGGGGACTGGGGTACTGGTACGGTCGGCTCGCGGGATCGGCTCGCGGCTCCGCCGACGCAGCGCCCCGAGCCCAGGGCGGCTCTGTGGCCAGCGTGCGAGTCATGACGCTGAGCAAGCGCGAGATCAAGGAAACCCTGGTTGTTTATGGCACGGTGGTTTCGGCATTGGGCAAGACGGAGACATTCAGCGTCCCCTTTCAGTCCCAGGTCCATTCGGTGCTTGTCACGGCCGGCCAAGTGGTCGATGCCAATGCGCCGCTGGTGGCGATTAGCCCGAGTCCGGATACCTCGCTGAGCCTGGCGCAAGCACGCTCGGAGCGAGACTCGGCCCAAGACAGCCTCAAGCTGGTCGAGCAGCGGTTGGCGATGAAGCTGAGCACTCAGCAGAACCTGGTGACGGCCCAGCAGAATCTCCAGGCCGCGGAGCTGAAAGTCAAGAGTATGGAGAGCCGTGGCATCGATGGCCGGAAGGTGGTCCGCTCGACGTCCAAAGGCCTGATCAGTCGCATCGATGTCGAGCCCGGACAAATCGTGCCAGCCGGGACCACCTTAGTGGAGATGATCGGACAGAACCAGATATCCGTCCGCCTGGGCATCGAGAACGAGGACATGGGCTCGCTGCGCCTGGGGCAGACGGTGGAACTCTATCCGGTCAACGCACCGAGAAGCGAGCCGCCCGGGGCAGTATCACATTGATCACACAACGAATCAACCCGCAAACCCGGCTGGTGGACGTGTTCGTGACGCCCCATGACGGTGCCGTGCTTATGCTGAACCAGTACCTTGAGGCGAAGATCGCATTGGCCTCAACCAAGGGGTTCATCGTCCCGCGTTCGGCTGTTCTGCCGCAGCAAGGGCGCTATATCCTGTACACGATCAAGCAGAGCCACGCCGTCCGTCATGTGGTCAATCTTGGTCTCGATACCGCTACCGAGGTGCAAGTCCTTGCCGAGAGTTTGCAGGCCGGTGATGAGGTCGTGACGGTGGGCAACTACGAATTGAGTGACGGAATGGCCGTTTCGGTGGAGCATGCGCAATGAGTTTCACCGGCTGGGTCCAGGTTCATCGTCGGTCCGTTCTGTTCCTGCTGACCGTATTCGCGGCCTCGGGTGTCGTCGCCGCGTTGGGGGTGCCGGTGGGATTGTTCCCGCGCGTGACCTTTCCGCGTGTGGTGGTCAACCTCGATGCCGGCGATAGGCCCGCCGAACGCATGGTTATCGAGGTGACGTTGCCGGTCGAAGAGGCGGTGCGGTCCGTTCCCGGCGTTCGCCAGGTCAGGTCGACGACGAGCCGGGGCAGTGCCGAAATCTCGATCAACTTCGAGTGGGGCCGGGATATGGTGGCTGCCACGCTCCAGGTTGAGTCGGCGATCAATCATCTCGCCCCGACGTTTCCAAACGGCACGACGTTCGACGTCCGCCGCATGGATCCGACGGTCTTTCCTGTACTGGGGTACAGTCTCACCTCGGACACTCGTTCACTCGTCGAATTGCGTGACCTGGCACTCTACCGGATCCGGCCCGTGCTTTCTGCGGTAGGCGGCGTTGCACGGATTGGCGTGCTTGGCGGCGCGGCGGCCGAGTACCAGGTGATGGCCGATCCCGCCAAATTGGACGCATTCGGTCTCGATGTGAATGATGTCTCCCAGGCCCTCTCGGCGGCCAATGTGATAACCGCCGTCGGCCGTTTGCAGGAACACTACAAGCTCTACCTCGTCATGAGCGACACTCAGTTCACGGACTTCGACCTGCTCGGCCAGACAATCCTGCGTTCCGGTGCCAATGGCCTCGTTCGGCTGGAAGACGTGGCGGTGATCAGCACGGCGACCGCGCCTCACTGGACCCGCGTGACGGCCGACGGTCGCGACGCCGTGTTGTTTCAGGTCTATCAGCAGCCCGGGGGTAATACGGTCAAGATTGCCAAGCAAGTCGCGACCCAGTTGGCGGGTTTGCAGGGCCGATTGCCGTCGGATGTGCGTATCGCCAACTGGTATGACCAAAGCCAGCTCATTGTCGCCTCTGCCGCCAGCGTGCGTGACGCCGTTATCATCGGCGTCATCTTGGCCTCGCTCGTCCTGCTGGTGTTCCTGCGCCATGTGCGCATCACTCTGATCGCCGCTTTGACCGTGCCGCTTGTGCTGGCCGCGACCATCCTGTTGCTGTCCGTCTTGCACCGCAGTTTTAACATCATGACCCTTGGTGGGATGGCCGCGGCGGTGGGATTGATCCTCGATGACGCCATCGTGATGGTCGAGCATATCATGCGCAGGATGACGCATGGCCAAGGACGGTATCACGACCGCGTTATGGGTGCGGCCGCCGAATTCACCCGTCCCCTGTCGGGCTCCTCGCTATCGACGGTCATCATTTTCGCCCCGCTGGCGTTCCTCCTGGGTGTCACGGGCGCCTTCTTCAAGGCCCTCTCACTGACCATGGCTGCTGCCCTGATGGTGTCGTTCTTCGTGGCATGGCTGGCCGTGCCATTGCTGGCTTCGCATCTACTCCGACAGAGGGATGCTGATCGCGAGGTGGGTGAGTCAAAAGACCATTGGATTCATCGCTGGTACATCAGGGTGATGCGGCGTGTGCTGCGCAGGCCGTTGCTGGTTCTGATACCAGCCGGCGGACTCCTGCTGACCGGGTGGCTCGCCTATCGTCACGTCGGCAGCGGTTTCATGCCCGTCATGGATGAGGGCGGATTCATCCTGGACTATGAAGCCCCGGCCGGAACGTCCCTCACAGAGACCGACCGCCTGCTTCGACAGGTGGAGGCGATTTTGCAGCATACGCCGGAGGTCCAGACGTACTCGCGTCGCACGGGACTGCAACTTGGAGGCGGACTGACCGAGGCCAATCAAGGCGATTTCTTCGTGCGTCTCAAACCACCGCCTCGACGCGGCATCCAACAGGTGATGGACGAGGTAAGAAGAAAAGTCGAACACTCCGTGCCCGGCCTGCAGATCGAAATGGCCCAGCTCATGGAGGATCTCATTGGGGATTTGACCGCGGTGCCACAACCCATTGAGATCAAGCTGTTCTCGGACCATGAGAAACAGCTTCTCGAAGTGGCGCCCAAGGTTGCGGCGGCCATCGGGCAAGTGCGTGGTGTGGTCGATGTGAAGGATGGTGTGGTTCTGGCGGGAGATGCGCTCGATATCAGGGTCGACCGGGAGAAGGCGGCCCTGGAGGGCGTCCAACCGGCGGCCGTGACTACCATGGTGCACGCCTACCTTACCGGGCTGGTCACCACGCAGATTCAGAAGGGGCCTAAGATGGTTAGCGTGCGCGTCTGGATTCCATCGGACAAACGGGTCGCTATCGCCCAAGTCCGCCAACTGAGATTGCGGGCGCCGGATGGCCACCTGTTTCCACTGAGCCGCGTGGCAAGCCTCCAGACCGTGACGGGCCAGCCGCAGATCATGCGTGACAACCTCAAGAGGATGGTGGCTGTTACGGGCCGGATCAGTGGTCGAGACATGGGGTCGACGGTCCGGGAGGTCACGAAAGTATTGAACCGCTCCGGGCTCTTGCCCAAGGACATCTACTACACACTGGGCGGTCTGTATCAGCAACAGAGGATTGCATTCAAGGGCCTGCTGAAAGTGTTTGCGACGGCGGTGGCCCTGGTGTTTCTTCTGCTTCTTTTTCTCTACGAACGCTTTCGCATAGCGATGGTCATCCTCGCTACGACCCTGATGGCAATAGCGCCTGTCTTCATCGGCCTGTGGCTGACGGGGACCGAGCTGAATATCACCGCGATCATGGGAATGACCATGATCGTCGGCATCGTGACGGAGGTGATGGTGTTCTACTACTCGGAATATACGGATCTCCCTGAAGGGACGGATCCTCGCGAGCGTCTTATCACGGCGGGCCGAAACCGCATGCGGCCCATTGCGATGACGACCCTGGCGACCATTCTCGCTTTAATGCCTCTGGCCTTGGCCATCGGGCAGGGCTCAGCTATGCTCCAGCCCCTCGCGATCGCCATCATATCGGGCCTCGTCGTGCAATTGCTGCTTGTCCTGGGCGTTTTGCCCGCTCTGTTGCTGGCGGTTGAAAGACCAACCAAGACCGTTCCGCCTGTTCAGTAGCGTTGCCAGCGGCAAACTCAACGAACAAAAGGGGGGCGACTGGCATCAAGTCGTAACAAGGTAGCCGTAGGGGAACCTGCGGCTGGATCGGCGGGGGAGATAAGGAGGAATTGAGTTTTGAGGTCTAAGTTCTGAGTGTTGAGTTGCTCCGGCCTCCCGCCTCCCGCCTCCGGGCTGGGGAGTTGCGGGCCCGGGAAATGTGGCGCAGGGCCTCGGTTCTCCTGGATGCGGAAACGAGTACGGCGGTATATTCAGGAGCAGGAACGGCCCTTTTCCAGGGGGCGTCCCGAAGCCACGTTCCATGAGCGCAGATCATTACGAGGGACAATACAGAGAATGAGCGGAAGAAGGCGGAAAACCACACTGACGCAGATCAAGATAGCGATTGTCATTTGTATCGGGATCATCGCATTGTCTTTTTGGCGGTTGCAGCACGCCGTTTCACAATTGGAGACAAAACTGACTGAGCAAGAGCCCCTTGCCGAATACGCTCGAGACATCGGTCGTTTCCACTACTTCGTAGCGGTCGGTTTTCTCGCCTTGGGGATTCTCCTGGGCCTGGGGATAGGGGCCTACAAGCTGACCAAGGACCGGAGTCAGCAATGAGGCCGCTGCGAGGCAGCCTGCCCTGAGCGCAGGCGAACGGACTCAGTACGACCAGAGAGGGAGGAAATCAGTTTCGGGTTTGGAGGCGGATCTTTCGACTTCCCCATTCGACGTTGCTCAGGGCCGTGGCTGCGCTTCGCTCAAGATGACGGAGTCAAATCGGCTGCGCTTCGCTTAGAGGTATTTCGGAACAGCGTGGCAGGGATAACAAGGGACGCCGGCGGGGTGGCCGCGTCGCCCACGTGCGGCTGGCCTGGGTCCGGTACCTGCGAATCGCAGGTACCGCGTTTGAATACAGCCGGGCGGTGGGCGGGGCACACCCTACACGCTATCGGCCCGTAAAGGAATGTAGATATGAATCAATACAGGATCGATTTCGAATCGATGGATTGGGATGCTCCTGCGGCGGGAGTTCGTCAAAAGGTGGTGGTGCAGGGTCGCACACGGCTTCGTCTGCTGGAGTTTTCGGACAATTTCGTCGAATTGGATTGGTGTACCAAGGGCCATATCGGCTATATCATAGACGGCCAATTGGAGATCGATTTTGATGGCAAGCCGGTTCGGTATGGTCCTGGCGACGTCGCCACCATACCCGACGGCGCCGATCATAGACACAAGGCGAAGAGCGTCACGGACCAGGTGACGATCTTCGTCGTGGAAAGCACATAAACAATCCGCTCCTTCAGTGAGGCGTTGCTGACGTATCGCTCGCGGAGGGCATCGTTTGGTGATACGGGCATATGGAACTGAGAGATCTGGGTTTCGACGAGTGGTTTGAAGGGCACGCTGACGCATTGCGCGAGGACGGGTGCTGCTTCGCCCGCGTCTCGGCGGTCGACCGGGGTTCGTACGTCGTACGAGATGAATCGAGGGAAGTCCCGGCCGAACTGGCAGGCAGGCTTTCTTATCGAAGTGAGAGTGCGGTCGATCTGCCCTGCGTCGGCGATTGGGTGACGGTGCACTACCACAACAATGACACGGCAGCCATCATCCGCCAGGTGTTTCCGCGAAGGACCTTTCTGCGGCGCAAGACCGCCGGGCAGGACGTCAATTTCCAGATGATCGCGGCTAACATCGACACCGCTTTCATCGTTCAATCCTGCCAGGTTGACTTCAATACATATCGCCTGGATCGGTATCTGGTGATGGCGGCCGACGGCAATGTGGAGCCGGTGGTCATTCTCACCAAGACCGACCTGATCAGCCAGGAGGAGCTGGATCAGAAGCTGGCCATCATCGGTGCTGCCACCCAAGCCAGAGTTTTTGCCCTCAGCAATGTCACTGGTGCCGGGTTTGACGCATTCCAGCAGACGCTCGCTCCGGGCAAGACGTACTGCCTGCTGGGTTCATCGGGTGTGGGCAAGACGACTCTGATCAACCGTCTCCTCGGCGAGGAGGTCTATGCCACAAATGCGGTCAGCAACGTGGGGAAGGGCATGCACACGACGTCCCGCCGGCAGCTCATCGTGCTTGGCCAGGGCGCGATGCTGATCGATACGCCGGGGATGCGAGAGGTTGGCCTGGTCGGTGCCGAAGATGGCATCGATACCGGTTTCGATGAATTCGTCACGCTTTCGACGGAATGTCGCTTCTCGAATTGCAGCCACGAACAGGAGCCGGGCTGTGCCATCCGAGCCGCGGTCGAGAGCGGAGAGCTGAGTGAGGATCGCTATTTGAGCTATATCAAGCTCAAGAAGGAGTCCGAGTATCACGAGATGTCCTACCAGGACAAACGCAAGAAGGACAGAGCCTTCGGGCGATTCATCAAATCGGCCAAGAAGCGAAAGAAGGGCTGAAAGTCTGAGAGAGGCGGGCCGACGCCCGCGCATGAGCCGCAGCTATTGTTTGAGGGGCCGGACCAATGAAGAGACCTTTGCTACTTTGGATTATCGCGGCCGGGCTGACGAGTTGCATGGCGGCGGGCTCGCTGGCGATGGAAGAGGTGCCAAGGCTGGAGCCGGAGGAGTTTCCCATCTTGCCCTGGGGGTGGACGCCTGGCGATTTGGATGCTCTCAAGGAGATTCGAGCCTGCGGATTCAACCTGGCGGGTTTCGTGTCGCCGGAGCATCTCGATCTGGTCCGCGAGGCAGGGCTCAAGGGCATCGTCTCCAATAGCACCACGCGGGTGGACGAAGGCGATCGTCGCATTGGATCAAGCCCAGATCGATCAGCGTGTGGCGGCGCTCGTGCAGCAGGTTGGACAGCACGATGCGGTGTTCGGATACTATCTGAAGGACGAGCCCGGAGCGAAGTTCTTCCCGGGCCTGGGCAAGTGGGCCGAGGCCTTCCGAAAGGCGGCGCCGCAGGCCTGCGCCTACATCAACCTGTTCCCGAACTATGCCTCGCCACAGCAGATGAACGTTCCGACCTACGAGCAGTATCTGGAGTCTTACGTTCAGACGGTACGACCGCGATTCATCAGCTATGACCACTACTGCGCTCATGGACGATGGATCGTTACGCGGCGGGTACTTCCAGAACCTCGAAGCCGTCCGCGATGCGGCGCAGCGTCACGGGCTGCCGTTCTGGAATATCGTGTTGGGCAACGCGCACTTTCACTACGCCGAGCCGACGGAGGCGGGGCTGCGTTTTCAGCTCTACACCACTCTGGCCTACGGCGGGCGTGGCATCAGCTACTTCACGTACTTTGCTCCGGCGGTGGGCAACTACCGGCTGGCTCCCATCGATCAATTCGGCCACAAGACTCCGACCTGGGCCATGCTTCGCAACGTGAATCTTCAACTGAACCGTATCGGGAAGGTCTACCTGACGCTCAAGAGTGTCAACGTCTTCCATCATCCCAATGTGCCGCGGGGCTGTTCCACTATCAAGACGAGCAAGTGGCTCGCAAGGCTAAGCGGCGACGATCTTCTGGTGGGCGAGTTCGAGGGGCCGGACGGGCAACCTTTCGTGATGGTGGTCAACAAGAGCCTGCACAACTCGACCCATTTCGATGTCACGTTCAAGGAGTCGGGCAGAGTCCAATACGTCAGTGCCTACAGCGGTGCGATCGGGAATTGGGGCGGTGAGAACGCCTGGCTTGCAGCGGGGCAGGGTATGCTGCTCTGCCTGAAGAAGTGATCCTGCGCCAGGTGTGCGGCGTCGAACCACAGGACGATTCTTGAGCGAAGGCGACGCAACACTGCAATGCGGGGCGGACGGATGTTGTGACGCCGAAGGGAGTGAGAGGCTGTGAACACGCGACTGGCTGGGAGTACGACGGGGCGGACGCTGAGGCTATGTGCGTGGCTGGTCGTTGTCGCGATGTCCCCCTTGGCGTGGGGCTCGCATTTCACGTTCTTCGAACCGGTGCGACCGCCGCGGGCGGTGCAGGTGATGGCGCATCGCGGGGCCGCCGGACAGGCTCCGGAGAACACGCGGCCCGCTCTCAAACGCTGTTTTCAGGACGGGTTCGAATGGGCCGAGATCGACGTCAGGCTTTCGCGGGATGGCCATCACGTGCTCTGGCATGACGGCACGCTTGGACAAGCTCGGTTTGAAGGGCCAGCGCGTGGACGAGCTGACCGCCGACGAACTGGGCAGACTTGAAGCCGGCGCCTGGTTTGCCGATCGATATCGAGGCGAGCATGTACTGACGCTCGAAGATGCCTTCGCGATCGCCAAAGGCAAGGTCAATCTCTACCTGGACTGCAAGCACGTCGACCTGGAATTGCTGGCGCGAGACATTCTGGCGGCCGGAGATGGAGAATCAGGTGGTCGTTTACGAAAGCCCTGAACGGCTCCAGACCCTCCGCACGATCGCGGGCGAACGCATCGCCTTGATGACGAAATGGCATCCCAGCGACGGACTGGCCGGCTGGGTACAAACGCTGAAGCCGGACGCGGTGGAGATCGATGCCGACGACATCAAGGCCGAAGACGTTCAGGCATTCCACCGGTTGGGCATCAAGGTTCAGGCCAAGGTCCTCGGCGCCTGGGACAAGCCGGAGTATTGGGACAGGGCCATCGAAGCCGGCGTGGATTGGCTGCAAACGGATCTGGCGGAGGAGATTCTGGCCAGAGACTTCCAACGGCGTGTGCCCAAACGTCCGGCGTTGGTCTCGCTCCATCGCGGCGCGAGCCGCTACGCGCCCGAGAATACCCTTCTCGCCTTTGCCAAAGCGGCCCGGATGGGGGCCGACTACGTTGAATTCGACGTTCGCACCTCGCGAGACGGGCAGTTCTACCTGCTCCACGATGGACGTCTCGACCGCACCACCAACGGCAGCGGGCCCCTCGCCGAGAAGCTTAGCGAGCAATTGATGCACCTGGATGCCGGGGTGTGGTTTGGCCGCCCGTATGCGGGTCTGCATCTACCCACGCTCGACTCCTTCCTGGCGGCCGTTCCGGCGGGGCTGCAACTGTATCTCGATGCCAAGGCCATCACGCCGGAAGCGCTGTCGGAGGCCGTGGAAAGGCACGGGCTGGCGACCCGGACCATCGTCTATCAGTCAGCCGAGTATCTGACGAGACTCAAGGCGATCAATCCCCGTATCCGGCGCTGCCACCACTGGCCCGGCCCGAGCAAATCGACCGACTGGCGGAGACACTTCAGCCCTACGCCGTGGACGCCCGATGGGACATCCTGTCGAAAGAAGTCATTGACCGCTGTCACGCTCGTGGCATCAAGGTCTTTTCCGATGCGCTGGGCGCCAACGAGAAGATCGAACGCTACCAGCAGGCGATGGAGTGGGGCATCGATCTGATCCAGACCGATTATCCGCTGCGCGTCTACCGAGCCATGGAATTGCGCGCGGCCCAGACGCGTGTTGGGGGCGAAAGTCTCAGATAGGCCGGATGGCGGCAGGGGGCTCCTTTCGGCGGCAGGCACGCGTGTGGCTGGCCTTTGCTATGGAACGTCTTCGTTCCCGTAACCCAGTCGGCCCCAGGTGACGCGTTGGAGTCGCTGGAGGTCGTAGAGGCCTTCCTCGGTCTGGGGCTGGTAGCCCGCGTCGCGTCTGCCATGTTCCAGTTGCACGTCAGTTCTGACCTCTTTAGCCACGACCTCTTGGAAGAGATCCTCGCGAGGCATGAGTTCGAGCGGGATCTCGCGCGTCTCGCGTCCCTTCCATTTCCAGTACTCGGCATGCCCATCGGCGAACGACAGCGTGGTGCCGGTGGCGTGACGAAGGGGAGGCGGGGACGCCCACTGCCACACGGGATTAAGATAGAACACGCGGAAATCACCAAGAAAACACTCCCCCACGTCGATGAAAACCGCTCGTTTGCCTGGTCCCGGGCGTGTGATCTGCTCCAGACGCGTCAAGTACAGGACTGTGCCCTTCACCCGCTTGCCTATTTCGGTCAGGGATGCGGGATCGCGTGTACCAGGCACCGTTGTCCCTTCCGCCGCACAGGCGTTGGCGCCGGAGACGATGCTGTAGGTGGCCAGATGGCGGGGCTTGGCGTTCGGGCAGCGGTAGAAGTCCACATCGTTGATGTAGGGCCAGAGGCTGCCCTTGTCGGGATGCGCCATGATGGCCGAACGGTCCGTTTCTGTGAAGGCCTTGCCCAACCAGCCGTGTATGGTGACGACGCGCGTTCCAGACTTGCCACCACCGGACCAGCCGTAATGAGACTGAAGGCCATCGACGAGGTAGCCGTCGTGTTCCTGGGCATACATCAACCAGGCGGTCGCAAGCTGGCGGTGGTTGCTCAGGCACACGGCGCGTCGGGCCTGCTCGCGGGCGGCGCAACGCCGGGACCAGCAACGCCAGCAATACGGCGATGACCGCGATGACGACGAGCAACTCAATCAGGGTAAATGCTCTTCTCTTCATCTCTTCAGCCCCCGCGGCGCTTGAGCGGGGTCCTTCAGTAGTCCTTGCACTCTCTCATCCATTTGGGCCAGTCGTCGGGCTGGACGCCGCCGGCTTTGGTCCAGGGGCCCGCCCGGTCGAAGTCGGACGCCCATTTGAGTGTCCAGAGTTCCTTAAGGCCCACCTTGCGGACGGACCAGTCGAGGAACATCCCGTTGGTCTGAAGGCCATGCCGATCCATGAGGAACGCATTCAGACCACCGCCCCCGCCATCCCAACTCATAGGACGCTGGGATTCGGCCCTCCGCAAGTTAGGGTATGGGATGCTTGCATCGAGCATGACGGGAATACTCGCGTGCCCTCGCAGCGAGAAAATGTTCACGCCGGGTGTCTGGTCAGCCCCCAAGCCGATGATGCGAGCAGTGCGAAACGCCGAGAACAGAGCGGTGTTGTATCCGTAACTGCCCAGGAATCGCGGCTCCGGCGCGACGATCTGCCAGGCGCGGGTGGATGTTCCGCTTTCTCCCTTCACGTGCCACGACATGGTGGGGGTAGTCATCACTATTCCGAAATTGTCATAATTGGGATCTTCCGGCAGGGGCCGGCTCGCCATGGGGCACAGGGCGATGCCTCTCGTCTGGAACCCGTGGAGTTTCCCGAGATCCGTATTGGGGTCGCTGTCGCCGACGAACCCGCGCAACAGCCACAGGCCGTAGGTGCCGCCCATGTTGTAGGTGAAGCGTCCCTCGTTGGCCTGGGTGTAGGCGGCCAGGGTCATCGCCCACTGGCGCAGGTTGGACTGGCACACCACGGTGCCGCGCCTGGTTGCGGGCCCGGTGCAACACCGGGACGAGCATGGCCATCAGCAGCGCAATCACCGAGATGACCACCAGCAACTCGATCAGAGTAAAGCCGGTCTTTTTCATGGGCTCACCTCTGGATGTCGCCTGCCATCCGGGGCGACGCATGCGTCGCCCCTACCAACACGCCGATTACGCCCGTGACGGCGCGATGCCATGGTAGGGGCGAGGCATGCCTCGCCCTCCGCGTCACGAGATACGTTTCACGATCAGTAATCCTTGCACTCTCTCATCCATTCGGGCCAGTCGTCGGGCTGGACGCCACCGGCTTTGGTCCAGGGGCCCGCCCGGTCGAAGTCGGACGCCCACTTAAGTGTCCAGAGTTCCTTGAGACCCACCGCGCGGACCGACCAGTCGAGAAACATGCCGTTGGTCTTCTTGCCGTGGCGGTCCATGACAAACGGGTTCAGCCCCATGCCCCCTCCGTGACCAGGATTGCCCTGTGGACCGTACAGCATGGAATCGGCCCTAGTTAAATCGGGCATCGGGTGTGTCGCATCAAGCATGAGGGGGATGCTCGCGTGCTGTCGTAGCAAGAGAGTATTTAGACCGGGGGTCTCTCGGGCCCCCGGGCTGTCGCATGCGGCTGATCCGAAACGCTGCGAACAAGGGGCGGTTGTATCCGTAACTGCCCACAAATGGTGGCTCCGGCGTAAGAATCTGCCAGGCATGGGTGGACACCCCGCACTCTCCGGTCATCGACCATGGCGTGCTCGTGTCAGTCACCCCTATGGAGAAGATGCCATGGTCTTCCGGCTTGGTTGCTTCGGGACACAAGGCAATGCCCTTCGTGTGAAACCCGTGGAGGGCGCCGTGGTTCGTGTTGGGGTCCATGTCGCCGATGAACGTCCCGCGCAAAAGCCACAGGCCGACGTAACTGTTCACGCCGGAGGGAAGGCGTCCCTCGTAGGTCTGGGTGTAGGCGGCCAGGGTCATCGCCCACTGGCGCAGGTTGGACTGGCAGACCACGGTGCGCGCCTGCCCGCGCGCCCGGTGCAACACGGGAATCAGCATCGCGATCAGCACCGCAATCACCGAGATGACCACGAGCAACTCGATCAGGGTGAAGGCTTTGCGCGGGATTGACCGATGACGTGGACTATTGCCGATTGGCTTCGGGGGCCGATCGACGTGCCGGGGTCGTGGCACAGACGTGCCGGGGTGACCTCGTTCACTGGAGGTAGGAAGATTCTCCGCCAGGCCTTCTCGCTGGCTCTCGCTCTGCACTGTTCCGCTTTCGGTCTCCATGCCGTAGTCTCCCGCCTACATCCACTCTATAGGCGTCTTTCGGCTGCCGATATGGACGGAATTTCTGAGAAAAACGCAAAAATCCTGCAACGCAAGGAGGTCGTGTGCCGTACAGACGGTACGCGTGACGCTTCACGGGCGTCTGTTTCGGGGGGAAAATGCGTGACGGCAGGGCGATCGGCGGGCATAATGGAGCGGCTGTTTCAAATGGAGGGCGACGCAGAGTCGGGTTCTGCGTAGGCCGGGGAGAGCCGGCGGCGGCCTTCGAACGCGATGCATGTGTGAATTCGAAAGGGGACTGTGAATGGATGCCCAGGGCAAGAATCCGGAAGGACGCAAGAACGCGGGTGGCAAGTCGAAGTTCGGTACCAAGCAGATCATCGTCGCGCTGGTGATCCTCGGGGTGCTCGGGGCGCTGGCGATGCCCATGAGCAATCTCATCTTCAAGCCGACCCGGCCGCCACTGCCGGCAGCGAAACTGGCCGATGTGGTTTTCGCCAAGGCCGGACCGGTCATGCAGGGCAAGTGCGTCGATTGCCACAGCGACCGTACCGCCAAGCCCTGGTATTTCTCGATGCCCGTTGCGAAGACGATGATCAGCAAGGACGTCGCGGACGGCGTCGCGGCGTTCGACCTGACTGACGCACTCTTTGGCGAAGCGGAGTTCTCCCAGGTCCAGCTTGCCCAGATCGAGTATACGCTCAACGCGGGCACCATGCCTCCCATGCGATACCTTGTGATGCATTGGGACGCCAAGGTGGGTGCGGGTGACAACAACAATCTCCGCGCGTGGATCGCCGACGTCCGCACCAAGCGGTTCGCTTCGCCCAACGTGGCGGCTGAATTCGCGGGCGAGCCCGTCCAGCCATTGCCACTGACGGTCGATGTGGATGAGCAGAAGGTGGCGCTGGGCGAGAAGCTGTTCAACGAAAAGCGTCTGTCGCTGGACGACACGCTCCCCTGTGCCGGCTGTCACGGTCTGGACAAGGGCGGGACGGACCAGGAGAAGTTCGCGACCGGCGTGAACGGTCAGATCGGGCCCATCAACTCGCCTACGGTGTACAATGCCTCGTACAATCTCGCCCAGTTCTGGGATGGGCGGGCGGCCGATCTGTTCGAGCAGGCTGATGGCCCGGTGAACAACCCCATCGAGATGGGTTCCAACTGGGAGCTGGCGATCGGCAAGATCAAGGACGATCCCTATTACAAGGATGCGTTCGCGAAGCTGTACGACGACGGCATGACCGAGAAGAACATTCGTCACGCGATCGCCACGTTTGAAGAGACACTGATCACGCCGAACAGCGCGTTCGACAAGTATCTCATGGGCGACAAGGGGGCTGTTACCGAGGAGCAACTTCGAGGCTACAAGACGTTCGTGACGACCGGATGCACGTCCTGTCACATGGGCCCGTCGCTGGGTGGGCAGGACTACCAGAAGATGGGCAAGCGGGGCGACTACTTCGCTGCTCGCGGGACGGAGATTCTGGAGGCCGACCAGGGACGGTTCAACTTCACCAAAGAGGACAAGGACAAGTTCTTCTTCAAGGTGCCGAACCTTCGCAACATCGAGGTCACGCATCCTTATTTCCACGACGGGACGGTCGAGAAGCTCAGCGACGCCATCGACAAGATGGCCACCTACGAGTTGAACGTTCGGCTCACGCAGCCACAAATTGCGGACGTCGAGGCGTTCCTGCTGACCCTGACCGGCGAGTACAAGGGCGTGCCCCTGACGGAGATAAAGCCGGCCGGATAGCGGACGAAAGGCGTGCTGTGCATACACACCCTGCGCGGCAGCCGACAGGTCATCAGCGCCTTGGTCACCTGCATGACACCGATTCGATGTCGGACCGTGGGTCACTGACCTTTGGCGTCGTGCTCCAGGTCGGCGTATTGGGCCGCGAGGTCGGCGACGGCATTGTCACTCTCGTCAACGTACAACGCGAGCCAGTCGCCCGGGATGCCGGTCTTGGCGATACGGATGCCCGCGGCCAGGCGGCCTCGATGGTCGCCCCCGGCGCGGTCGCCCGCTACCAATGCCGCCATCAGGCGGTCGGCCAGCGTGCCTTTCGACTCTTCATAGGCTTTGGCCATCGCGAAGATCACGCCCTGGCCCGTGAGCGTGTTGCCCTGGCAGGCGTAGAACCGTCCTGCGGCGCTGCCCCACCAGATGCCTGAAGGGTCGGCGCGGGCGGGGTTGCGATTGGCGGCGCGACCGGACATGTCGATGATAGCCAGTTGCCGCTTGTCGCGTCGATCATCGTTGCGGAGCAACTCGGCCAGCGCTTGCTCCGGCAGCATTCCATCGGCCAGCATGTCGAGCGCAGTGTTCGCCCCACTCGGGATTGTGCCAGTGTTGCGTGCAGAAGGCGCCGACGCCCGCTCGGACGTAGGGAACGACGTGGCCGACAGCCGGGTACTTGCTGGCTACCGCTGCCCCACATACGCCCGCATCCGGGTCCACGGCGACGATGGAGAACGTCCCCGAAACGCCGTGGTAAGAAGCGGACTCCGTACCGGGGGGAGACGGTTGCACGGACGACTGATGGCTTATCACGAGCCATCCGCATGAAACCAATGCAACCGCCCCGCAAAGCACGTATCGCACGATGATCCTTGCCATCTCGTTTCTCCCTTAGAAAGCGGTGCTCCCTGAGTCGACTGGAGCGCACGTATCAGTCACCGGAAACCGAACCATCAACCGGTCATTTCGAATCTGGTCGTTCCGGACGAGTCCTTCGATCGTCATGCTACACAGGGCATTCCGCGAGGTGAAGCAGAAATCAGCCGTCCCAGCGGAGGTTGCAGCCGGTGTGTAGTGTACATCCACGCGGATGCCCCTTCGCTCGTCGCAGAACTCATTTGCGCTCCAAGGGCCCGAGCGACGAGATACGAGTCACGAGCGACGGTCTTTACGGGGGCGGACCGTTTGGGAAGTTGAGCGTGGCGAAGGGACCGTGGTGGTGGCGGGCGGCTTCGTCGTAGGCCAGGGCCGCGTCGATTTCGTCTTCGAAGTAGCCCAGAGGGATGGCCTGGCCCTTGACGCCGATGCGGGCGAACCACTGGTTCATGCCTTTGTGCCAGGTGACGCCCCGAAAGGAGGAGTGGCCTCCAGTCCGGCCGGCCCGCTGGCGATTGCAGGCGTTCTGCGAGCGGGTGGCGCTGCGCAGGTTGGCTTGGCGATTGTCGAGCCCGTTGCGGTTGATGTGGTCGACGACGAGCCCGGCACCGACGGGGAGGATCTGGCGGTGCATCTTGATCGTGACTTCCTTGTGTGTGATGGGGTCCCACGCCTTTCGCTGGGCGTAGAAGGTGGTGCGGCCCTGTGTCGCGTGCCACTTGTAGCGGGCCAGCGCATCGTAATCCTCGGGATCGACCCACGCGTAGAGGCCTTGGGTCAGCGGGATGCGGCGGAAGGCGTACCCGTACCGCAGCCTACGCCAGAGGAGGACCACTGGCACCGCGATGCGTTCGAGCCAGGCCGGGACCTGTATGGGCCTCAGGATCGTCACGAGTCTCGTCCATCAGACATCGGGTTTCCGCTGGGGCAGCCCGTCCCTTGGACGCCGCAGCGCTGCCGGCCGGATCAACACCGGCCTCTACCCTTGGACGGTGTTGCACGTTTGATGCGAAAAATCCGGGTCTTTTTCCGGTCTCGTCGCTCGTAACTTCTGACGGCAAAAGGAATAAAAAAAGTTTTCATGTCCCTCGCATTTTGCCTCCAGGGTGTTGCGTGTTCTTGCGCGCCAGAGGGGCTTTCGCGTGAAGCGTGAAGAGTGAAACGTGAAGCGTTGATGGGCTTTCAGAGGGGTGGTTGTGAGATGGAGGGCTGGTGCGTATAATGCGGCCGACGTCCTGGAATCGACTTCGGATGGGAGCCTATGAAGGTACGACTCGACCCTAAACGCGTGATCGGCACAATCGAACGGCTCACGCTGCGGATCAAGGATCGCTTTCCCACCTCGGATTTGTACGAGGTCGGCCGGCACCTGCTCGGCATCGCCCAGCAGACCGAGCGGACCGCCACGCGCATTCGCGGCCCGTTTGGGGGCTCAGGCTTGTCATCGTCCTGCTGATGCTGGCCTTCCTCGGCGCGGTCGCAACGATCCTGATCAACTACGAGACGGAAGACCGTGTTACGCTGTTCGGCCTGGTGCAGGCCATCGACGCCGGGGCGAACGTGCTGATCCTGATCGCGCTCGGTGCCGCGTTCCTGTGGTCGATCGAAACGCGGATCAAACGGAGCCGGGCCATCCGGGCGATCAACGAGCTGCGTGACATCGCCCACGTGATCGACATGAAGCAGCTTACGAAAGACCCCGACACCGTCACCGTTCACCCGCAGCCGACGATGCACAGCCCCGAACGCAAGCACGATGCGTTTGCACTCGGACGCTACCTCGACTATTGCACGGAAATGCTGTCTCTGACGAGCAAGTTAGGTTACCTCTACGTCGAGAGTTTTCACGATACGGAGGTGACGAACGCCGCCACGGAGCTGGAGAGTCTCTGCACGGGCCTCTCGCGGAAGATCTGGCAGAAGATCGTCATCCTCCAGTCGCAAAGCCGTATCAAGTAAGCGGTCGCTCCGTCAGCGAGCGTTTGTGTCGGTTCTCCAGATGTGCAGGTCCTCCCACCGGTCCCAGGCGGCGTTGACGATGTCGAGGTCGCCGTCTTCGTCGAGGTCGAACAGCCGAGCGCCGAGGTGACCCTCCTTGCCCCGATCGATCTCGTGCATGACGAAATTGCCCGAGCCATCGTTGCGCCACCATTGGAGCCGCAGGTATGGGCCCTTGTGCTCGCACGTGACCAGGTCCACGGCGCCGTCGTTGTCGAGGTCGCCCGCGTCGAGGTTATTCATCGAATACTGCTGGATCAGCAGATGTCGGGTGAAGGGCGCCGTGGGGCCGGCGGCCGTTGCCGCGAACCACCAGAGATGTCCATCGGGCTCTTTCCCGGGTGAGCGTTCTTCCGAGATGGCGATATCGGGTCGGCCATCGCCATTGAAATCGGCGGCGGCCACGCGATCGACCGCATGGATTGTGTGACCGATCTCATGGCGGGCCCAATCGCCTTGCCATCGTCCGGGATTTTCCCACCAGGCGACGATGGTCGGGTGTTCACCACCGGGAGGGCCTTCGCCACCGATGAGGTCGAGATCGCCATCGCCATCCATATCCGCGCTGGCGAATCCTTCATCCGTGCCCCGGGCGACCACGTGCAGGAAGGACCACGAGGTCTCAGCGGGGTTCTCGGGAATTCTCGCGGCGTAGATCCCTCCGGCGGCCGACAGCAGGACCTCCGGCTCTCCGTCGCCATCGAGGTCAGCCTTGCCATAGCCCTGGCCATTGATGTGACCGGTCTTGGGCACCGTGCCGATCCTTATTCGCTCCCAGTGGTTGAGCGTTTCGTCTTTCGCTTCACACCAGAATACATCGGGCAGGGCGGTGGCGATCACATCGGGATGGGCATCGCCATCCACGTCGAGCGTGAGCATGCCGTCGATGTTGCCGCCGAGTTCGGTGCGCTGCCAGGGGCCGGTGAGGTCGCCCCCCGGATTGCGGTAGACGTACTGACCCGAGACGAGGTCGAGATCGCCGTCACCGTCCATGTCCCCGGCGTCGAGACCGAAGTAACGCAGCCAACTGGGGTCGTCGAAATCCCCCCATTTGGCGCGGTGGTCGTCGGCATGTATGTAGTGCCAGGATAGAGGGCAGGCCAGATAATGGTCCCAGCCTGAGAAGGTGGCCCCCCTTCGTGACGCCGACGAGCGTCAGGCGAACGGTCAGAGGCAGGAAGTCCTTCGCCTGGTCCCAACTGGATTCATTGGCGGGCACCCAGTCGCTCACGTTGCGTCTATCCGCGCTCCAGACGACGAGTCCGAGTTTTTCGAAATCACCGACACGAGCGAAATCGACAGGCTCACCTTTGAGGCACCACCAGTCAGCCGGCGAGGAGGCATCGGTGAAGACGCCTTTGCCCGAGATCGGCGTCCGGCGGGCGCAGGTCTCGTGCCAGGTCTTCCACTTGCCGTCTTCGCGCACCGACGTCGGCCCAGATGCAGACGCTGAGTTGGAACGGCTTGTCCGACGGATAGTCGAGAACCTCGTAACGGATGTGCCACTGACCTTCATAGAGATCGGCCGGTGCGAGCCAGTCCATCCCCGATGCAGGCGAGGCGTGGAAATAAGCGAAACCGTGATCGCCTGCGGTCGTGGTGAAGGTGCCATCGTAGATCAACACCTCCGCCGCACGAGTAGAAACCCCGGAGGCGAAGCACAGCAACGAACACAGCAGCCATCGGTAGTTGACACGCATATTCGGCATCGATTGCATGGTGGTCTCCAAGGCATATGTTTCTTCTGGCGGTTTGCTATCAGGGCTCGACCGATGATCCATAGAGGTGCTTCCCGTCGCGGGCGGCTTCGAGGGCATCGCGTGTGTCCTCAGCGGCGCCGGGGTCGCCCTGCGCTTTCATCCAGCGGTCGAGTTCGGCGCTGAGTCTGGCTTTGATGTCCGCAACGGTTTCGTCATCGGCGAGGTTCGTCATCTCATACGGATCGTCCGCCGTGCAATACAACTCCTCGGCGGGGCGATGCATGTAGCGTTTAACCAGGTCGTAGGTATGCTGGTTTCTCCAGGCGTCGCGCACCCAGGTCGCCCAGTATGGGTTGTTCAACTGACCGGTTCCCGTCCAGCCCATCAGGTGCTGCTCGATGTAGATCTCGTCGGGGCTGAGGTTGCGGATGTAGCGGTACCGTCCGTCCGTGATCGTCCGGATCGGATAGGGTGGGCCCTCCGGGATGTTGTTGTGCATGCCATAGACGAACGGACGATGGTCGGACTTGTTCCCGAGCAGGACGGGCAGGAAGCTGGTCCCATCGTAATCACGATCCGAGGCACTGCCGCCCGCGATCTCCATCAGAGTTGGCAGCACGTCGGCATACTGAACCATCGCGCCCGTGCGCTGCCCCCGTGTCACCTTCCCGGGCCAGCGGGCGATGAGAGCCGTGTGGAGCCCGGTGTCCCAGTTGGTCCATTTGCAGCCCGGGAATTGGCAGCCCTGCTCGGACGAGAAGAGCACGAGCGTGTCGTCGGCATGGCCCGTCTCTTCCAGCACCTTGAGGATGTCACCAACCTGGCCATCCATGTACGTGATCTCGGCCAGGTAGCGAGCGTAGTCCTCTCGCGTGCGCGGTGTGTCGGCAATGTTGGGCGGCAGTTCCAGTTTGTCGGGCGGATACTTCGACGCATCGCCCATCACCCAGGGCACGTGCGGCTCCACCAGGGCGATGACGAGACAGAAGGGCTGATCGGGATCGCTCGACATGAATCGCCGGGCCGGCCCGGTATCGTGAGGTCGCGTTGGGTTGCGCACGCAGTTGGCGTCGAATCCGCCGACCGACTGGAATGGAAAGACATCAGCCGGGGTGACGTGGACCTTGCCTGCCAGGCCGACGCGATAACCAAGCTTTCCGAGATGGTGAGGCATGCTGGTGACGTTGGGACGACTCGCCGAGTGGTTCCAGGCGCAGCCGTTTCGCATGGGGAAGAGCCCTGTATAGAGTTCTGCCCGACAGGGCTGGCACATGGCCGAACTGACGTAGGCGCGATCGAAGACCAGGCTCTCGGAGGCGAGCCGGTCGATGTTCGGTGTCACGGCATTGCGCCCGCCGTAGACTGGCAAATCGCGGTACGTGCAGTCGTCGGCCAGGATCACGAGCATGTTGGGTCTGCGTCGATTGCTCTGATCGGCGTGGGCCGCTACGGTGCCGGCAAGTACAGAAGCGCCGGTCCATCCTGCGTACCTTAGAAACGCGCGTTGAGCAATACGAGAAATGCAACGAAGGCACACATAAACATAA
>CAVSCO010000022.1:0-3979 GCA_963726475.1 uncultured Phycisphaerae bacterium
GTCTGCATTTGCCGGTGACCCAGTTGGCATCTACTGCGGCGGGTTTCTCAGGGAGTCCGCGAGCGATCCGGATTTCGTTGTCCTTCTCGACCAACTCCTGGAATTGCTCCTCCGTGACCCACTCGACGTGGGAATCGACGAACAGGACATTGCGTCCGCCCTCGTGATTGCCGGCCCGGTCGTGGACCATGATGATCATCGGCTCGACGGACGTGCCACCGGTGTCGGCGCCGCGATAGACGTAGGATGTCGTAGTCGGGACGGTATCGCATCGCCGGGCAGACCAGGTCCGCCGAGGAAGGTCTTCCGTGTCGACCAGGGTCTCCAGGCTGGGAGGCCACTTGTCCTCATAATCGTTGGCATAGATCAGCAGGGCCTTGCCCACGCGGCTGAGAACGGCCGAGCAGAGCCGGCGGAGGATCGACTCCCGCAAGGCGAGCAGGCCAGGCGTGACGAAGTCGGTGGCCAGACGCTTGCACTGCGTCTCATCGAACGCCAGTTGCAGTGTATCCCCCTGGACGCGAGGCGTCAGCATGCCCAAAGCGTCCTTAGGTCGCGGCGAGATGTCGGCGAAGGACGGAATCTCGCCGAGTCGTCCAAGGATCTGATTGAGAAGGTCCTGCAAGGCCAGTGCGGAAGAGCCGTCTGCGGATTGGATGTGAAGGTTGAATGACATGGTGGGGGGCAGATCGAATGTCGATCGTCGCCCACTGAAGTCCCTCAACGAGGGCATTGGTCTTGACGGAGAGGCCCGCGCCCAGCAGGCTCGGCAGCATCGCTTCGAGAACGCGCCTCGAATCACGGCTGGGCACGACGAAGATATGGACCGCTGCGTCGCTAGTCTTCGCAGCAGCACGGTCGAATTCTGCTCGCCTCGACGGTGCATTGGCACCGAGACGATCCAGCATCGGCTTGGGCCCGGATACGAGCAGCCCATCTCGGCCAAGGTAGGTGATCGCACCACTGTAGAAATCCGCCCACATGCGGCCGAGCCAATCCTTCATCGCCTGCTCGTTCAAGTTGCCGGTGACCGGGACGGCCAGCACGGGACCTTGAAGCGTCCAGACGATCACGAGCTCGCGACCGCCCGCTTCCTTGAACTGGGCGACACGTTTTGGCCATTCCGCGTGCCACCGCTGCGCGATCTCCCTGAACCGCACGATTTCCTGGCCGGTAATCGTTCCGGAAGCCGTCTCGGTCAGCATCGTATACAATGCGTCCGTGTCGATGCGGGTAACGTCAATCTGCACCACGGCGAGTGTGTTGTCGCGAATGCACGAGGCCAACAGCCGACCGGGATCTTGGGTTTGCCCCAAGGCCACGGGCGCGATCATGCACAGAGCCAGCAGTGCGAAGAGTGTACGAGGTCTATTGCGAATCATGGTGTTCCTCCCATTCTGCAGTTTTCGGTGTAAGAGGTCCTCTAGGCGCAAGGATCATCGGAGGGTGATTTCATATCGTAGCCCGTCCTTCGGGCCACCATCGGGCGGAATCGGGCTCTCCAAGATGGCCTTCTTTCGATCGACCGTGTAGGAGAATGCGCGACCGTCAATCGGGTCGAGCGGGACAGGCACGGCGGTGATCTTGTCCAGGGAGTCAGGCAGTGTGCCGTCATGATCGGCAGCATACATCCGAATGGCCTCGACGCATCGCAGCATGGCCATGTCCCGCTCCAGCCTCGCCTCAAGGAAGCAAGCACGCGCTGCATGGCCGGGAAGAACCTTACGAACGGATTGTCCAGCGTGCGGTCGTCACCATACCCGTCCTGACGGACGATTTCCCGCCTCGTTTCGCGCAGTTGGTCCTGGGCTTGTGCGTACGGGATGTAGGTCCACTTGAAGTACTGATCGCGAACAGTCCACAACCGATCCCGCTGGTATCGGAGGACGACGTACAAGGCGGGCCAGGCCTCCACCTCGTCCTCAGGGCAGCCTTGCTCTGTCAGATACGCCTTGGCTCGAGGGTACCATTCCATCATGCTGGCAATATCCTTGGCCTTGTCCAACCACCGGTCCGGATCGTCCGCCTGGGGTCCGAGCATTTCGGCGACTCTGTTCCACAGCCTGGTGACTTGCTCGTTGGACAACACCGTGTCGTCCATCGTTCGCAGTTCCGGTATCTCGGCTTCCAGGGCCTCTGACTCCATCTGCTTTGCCCTACGACCGTTCACCAGCGGGGTCGGCAGTGTGCTCGCACCAATACAAGTTTGGGGCGGCAGGGTCCTGGATCAATCCTGCGACCTGACGAAGCGTCTCAGAGGCCATCCCAAGGCCCACCAGATGTTGAACGAGGTTTGGACCGTCGCCCACGCCACGGGCCATAGCAAGGCCGTAATGCAGCGTATTGAAGGCCGCATCGAAATCCCCATCATGGGTTTCCAGTCGGGCCTTCAGGATAGCCAGACGCGAGAGCGTGCGGTACTCATTCAGGAGTGGACTCACATAGGGAAAGCCCTCTTTGCGAGCTGGGTATTCCCACATGCACTGTTCGCGTCGTGCCGCTGCCTCCAGCAGGCGGAAGCTCTGCTCGAATCGGGCGATAGCAGGCCGGACCTTCTCCAGGGGCAGCGTTTCGATCGGATTGCCGTACCACTGCCGGAAAGTGTCACGGTCGATCGCTCGGTCGCCACTGTTGGTTTGCATCATCTGGCTGGCGGCGATCTGGTAGAGAAACGCGGCGTTGCCCGCCTCCTGCTCCAAGATAGGGCGTCTCAAAGCGATACTTCAATGCGTGGTGCGGTTCGGGAGCGGCCGTCACGTGCAATATCACGGTGCGGATTGACTCTGTCTTCGGTGCGTCGGCCGCTCGGGCCGATCCTGAAGAGAATGCCAGAGAGATCAGAATGAGGGCCCCTAGGGCGCATACGTTTCGTGTCATGGTCAGCCTCCACTAGGAAAGAAGGGAGTTTGGAGTCGTTACTGATAGTCGCGGTATTCGGTCAGGTCGACGAGAGCAGGTCCTCCATATCCTCGCGGGTCAGCGGAGGCGCGACCGTCGTCTGTCCCATGGCCGGCGAGGCCGGCAGAGCTTCGACGCCGCGATCGATGACCGCTTGCCGGATATTTACGTACTGGCGGAAGGTTTCGCTCGCTCGTCGATCCACTTGCTCTGTTTGCGAATAAGGCACAGCCGCCGGTGTCTTGTTGGCACGGGCTCGGGCGATTGTCTTCGGAGTCGACTGCGATGCCACGGGCCGGGATCGAGAGACGACGGAGACCGCCAGCAAGACGGCTAGCGTTGCCGAGAGTCCCTGCCAGAAGCGATGTCGGCCCTGTGTGGTTCGGCCCGCTTCGAACATGAGGCGATCGCGATTGAGTCCCGATGGTGCCGGCCTGAGGCCACCCAGGGCTGCTTCCAACTCCTGTTCCAGAGGTGTCATTCCGTCTTCGCTTCGCATGAGTCCTGCATCCTTTTCTTGATGACGGCCAGGGCCGCCTTGTACCGGCTGTGAATCGTGGTCAGCGAACCGCCGACGACCTGGCCGATCTGCCTGAACGAGAGCTGGCCCCAGATTCGCAGCAGGACCACCTCGCGCTGCTCGGCCGGCAGGGTTTGAAGAATCTCTTCGGCCTTCCGCGCGTCGATCAAATCGTTCGAACGGCTCTCGAACCAGGGGGTTGTGTGGGACGCAATGCGTTTGGCGTGCCGCATCCGTACCGCACGACGGCGAAGGCGCATGATCGCGCCGTTTCGAACGGTGCGAAACAGCCATGCCTGCACGTCATCTGGTACCGATCTTTGGGACATCAGCCGTACGAAAGCCGCCTGTACCACGTCCTGGGCCGAATCCCGTGGCAGCCGGTTCCATGCGTACAACGCCAGCTTGTCACAATAGGCGTCGTAACACTGCGATAGTCGCTCAGGATTCATCGTTTGTGTCGTGTCCTGGTTGGCATCTACCTTTATGACTGGCGCGTAAGGGGCCGAATTACGAAGTGCCGCGGAAATTCTTCTGGAGGGATACTCGCCTCCGCACGAA
>CAVSCO010000023.1:0-117627 GCA_963726475.1 uncultured Phycisphaerae bacterium
GGCGGCAGCGTTGCCCACGAACTGAATGCGTTCCAGCGGGACGTTGGGCAGCAGCCCCACCCGAACGGCGCTGGACGGGCGAATGTAGTTGCCGAACGCTCCCGCCAGGAGCACGTGTTCCAGCCCGGCCGCGTCGATCCCCATCTTCCCCAACAGAATCCGCGCTCCGGCTTGAATCGCTCCTTTGGCAAGCTGGAACTCGCGAATGTCCTTCTGCGTCAAGACGACCGTTGGCCCGGAGGTCTGCTCGTCACGGGCCAGGCAAAAGGCCGGTTGAGCTTCAAGCTCCACTAGCCTCGATGCCACAGCCTTGGAGCACTTCGCCTCGACCTCCTCGAGGCTCGCAAACCGCCCGGTGCTGTCCACGACACCCAATTCCAGAAGCACCGCCACGGCATCGATCAGTCCACTGCCGCAGATCGAGAGCGGCACCACACCGCCAATGACATCGAGAGAGATGTCATCATTGTCGATGACAACAGTCTCGATGGCCCCTTCGACTGCCCTGCTGCCACATCGGATGCGAGCTCCCTCCAGGGCCGGGCCGGCGGCGCAACTGGCCGCGAACAGCCGCTCGCCCGTCCCCAGGACCAACTCGCCATTCGTGCCGATGTCTACGACGAGCGTCATCTGCGTCGCGGAGTCCATATCGACGGCCAACGCCACCGCAGTCGTGTCCGAACCGAGGAACCCCGCGATGTTCTCGGCGGTGTGGACATTTCCGGCGGGATTCATCGTGAGGCCCAGGTCCCTGGGTGGCGTGTCGTGAGCCTCGACGGAATGGGCTCGATAGGCGCCTGACCCAACTGGGCGACGGGGAATCTCAGGAACAGGTGGCTCATCGTCGTATTGCCGACGACCGAGGCTTCGTAGATGGCATTCGCATCGATTCGGACCGCCCCGCACAGCCCGGCGATCAACTCATTGACTCCGTCTACAATGACCTTGTGGAGTTCGGCCAGTCCAGCCTCCGACTCGGCATGGCTGATTCGGCTGATCACATCATCGCCAAATCGGGTTTGCGGGTTGAGCATCGCCCGCGTCGCCACGCACCGCCCATCGGCCAGGTCGATGAGTTTGGCGACGACGGTGGTCGTTCCGATATCGATGGCAACGCCATAGATGTCCGTCGGGCCGGCCAGGGACCGGTATTTGTCGACGATGGTCCGATTCAGCCCAGCGGTGCGATCGAGACCGTGATCGAGGATCTTGTGGGCGTAGAAACGCGATTGGGCGGGTACGCTGACCGTCAGATCGCTCTGGACGGTGTACTGACAGGCCAGCACATCCTGCCCCGACGGCTCCAGGCGAACGGTGCATTTGGCACACGTCCCCCGGCCTCCGCAGGATGTGTTTAGAACGATACCGGCTTGGCCTGCGGCCTCGACAAGAGTGGCTCCCTGATGGATGGAAATCTCTTGGCCGTCCGGTTGGAAGACAACGCGAAAATGCTTCATCGATCCGGTCGCACCGCCAGCGTACGACCCCTGCCCGGCGCGAGACCTCCTACAGGGTCAGAAACGGCGAAATGACAAGACTCTTAGCTGATCTTATGCCTGATCTTCCAGCGCGTGCGTCTCTTCTTGCTTCCAATCTTCCTTCTGCGTCGTGGCTTGGCCATGCATTCCTCTAAGAAAACTCAGAATCTCTATTACAAACACTTCGTAGCCCGTATAATACCGATGCTACACGAGAAATGTCCCGCTGTAAAGGGATAAAAACAGGCAAAAGTCGCAATCACAGAGCGTTACTGCGGCGACGTACGCGACGAGGGATCTTCGCACGATGGATACTGTCTTTCGGCTGCCGCTCGATTCCTCGCCTCCTGCGGCTCCGAAACGAGGTAGAGAGATGATTCAATGTGAGCAATGTGAACTTTGCGAGATTGGCCCGGACGGACACAAGGCCTTCAAGTGTGACCCATTCTCCACCATCAAAGAGCCAGAGTGCCTCGCGAAATGGCAACTGATTCGCCTGGACATGCTCCTGGCGAGCTATCAGAACATGCTCAAATCATACGGCCGGCTCGCCCCGCTTCAGGACAAGATCTTCAAGTACGTCCAGCGGGAGATCAACGAAATGGAGGAGTCGGAAAGCTGGCGCGTGGACCCGGAAGAGCAGGACGACGAGCCCGAGAATCCGGACGACGCCTGGCCGGTCTGAGCCGGTCCATCCTCTCGCCGAACCAGTCTCGCGTCGCGGCCGTTGCACGATGTCCGTCGACTGCGACGTGGGACATGGGGACTTTCCAATGTTTGCCACCTGCCAGGCCCCCGTCAGAGCGGCGGGCGTTTGGGCAGATTCCTGCAATAAACCCTTTGCCAATCGCGTCTTTTCGTAGGCTGTGAATAATCCGGATGGGTACAGGCGTCGAGCTAACCCAAATTATAGACGGCTGTAAGTCGGGGGATGCTGAGTGCTTTGCGCGGATCGTGGACCTCTACGGCGGCCGTTGCTACGGGTACTTCTACCGGCTCACCGGAGATCGCGACCTGAGCGATGAACTGCTCAGCGAGCTGTTTCTGAAGCTGGTCGAGAAGATCGGGTCCTATAAGGGCGGGTCATTTGAGAGTTGGCTTTTTCGCATTGCCTCGAACATCTTCCACGACCATCTCCGGGGTAAGAAGAGGCAGAAGAAGCTGGTCGAGGGCCGCCGGGCCGAGTTGGAATCGCAGCCTACCGAACCGGCCAAGTCCGACTTGACGGGCTGGAAACTCGATAGACTCCAGACCCAGTTGAACCGGCTTGACCCCGATACACGGGAGTTGATTCTATTGAGGTACTATTCGGAGATGAGTTTCAAGGAGATCGCGGCGTTGCGATCGGAGCCGATCGGAACGGCCCTTTCGAAGTTGCACCGAGGGCTCAAAAAGCTGCGCGAGCTCATGGAGGGTTGAAGCTATGAATGATCGTGACTATGACGAATTGAGAAGCGTGCTGGAACGATTTCAGGACCCGTCTGAGGCCGATGCGGCCGAGCGCGAGATGCGCGCGCCGAGCGATTCCTGGATGCGTACCCGGCGCCGCAGGTCGCACCTGAGACACTGGATGCGATCAAGCAGCGCATCACGATCCAGCTTGGCAGTTCACGAGGCCTGTCTCGTCCGTTGTATCGGTACGCAGGGGCGGTGGCCGCCGCGATTGTACTGGCTTTGATTGGCTTCTTCGGACGTCCCGTGCGGGAACCCTCCAGCGTCAGCTACGCGTCGCTGATTCCCTCGGCCATTTGGGAAAGTGACGACATCGCCTCGGACGACATGGAATTGGCGTATTTTCGATCGGAGCTGCGACAGATCGAAACGCAGATGGAGGCCCTCGAGGCAGGCGATGGCGATCTTGTGGCGACCGCCTCGCTCGACGACGTCGAGATGGAATTGATTCGCATCGACACCGAGTTTTGGAGGGAATAGCCGAATGCAGCGTCTTCAAACAGCTCTTTTCCTGGGCGCATTCCTGTTGGTTGCCGGTCCCTGGCCACTGAAAGTCGCCAGTGCTCAACCCGGTCCCGAGGAAGAGGCCGGAGACATGTGGGAGGACGAGTCCAGTTCGCCCCGCTACCCCTGGTGGTATCGCTGGCTTTCGGATGATGCGATCGTTGAACGCATCATGAAGGGCATTGCCGAACGCGACCCGGCCAAGGCGAAGGAACTGGCGGAATTGCGCAAGAAGGATCCGGATGAGTTCAAGGCTGAACTTGGTCGCCAGGGTCGCAAGGAAATCGAACAGATCAGCCGGGAGCGTTTCGAGGCCCGTCGCCAGCGAAGGAATGCAGACTTCATCGAGTGGCTCAAGACAAACTATCCGGAGGCAGAAGCGGAATTAGCGAAGGTCAAGGAGAGGGACCCGCAACTCTACATCAAGAGTTTCGAACATGCGCTGCAGCAATACGGACGGATCTTCGAGGCATTCAGCATGAATCCGGAACTCGGCACGGTGCTGAAAGAAGATTTCGATCTGAAGAAGCGTCGCGACGAGATTCTGCGGCATATGCGGCGGGAGCGGTCCGGCGCCAAGAGGCAATCACTCGGCACGGAATTGCAGGACATCGTCGCCCGTCGTTACGATCTGATCGTCCGCCGCAAAGAGATCGCGTACGAGCAACTCCAGCGGAAGATCGAGGAAATGCAACGACAGATCAAAGAGAACAAGGACGATATCGTTCAGTGGCAGGACGCTGAACTGAAGCGCGAGAACGTCAGGAAACGCATCGAAGCCCTGACCGAGAGAATGGGCAAACGCGGCTTCAAGTGGGATTGACGCAAGGTAGTTGAATCAACCAGAGTAGCCTATCGCAGAGCCCTGCGGACTTTCGTGGGGCTCTTTCTCTTTACACGCGGTGCCGCCGCAATTCCATCTGCGTGGCCTTCTTGAGCGTTCTCTTCTCTTTGCCGGTCAAGCTGTGCAGTCCGTCGCGATGGACTTTGGCGAGGATGCGATCGACCTCGATTTGCAGCTTCCGTTGCTCCTCAACGCTCTTCTCCCACGATCCCGCCCGCATCTTGAGACGGACCCGGCCGATCTTGGGCAGCAACAGAACGTACGCGGCCCCTGCGGCCATGCCCGCGAGGTGAGCGGCCTGCCCGCCGGCATTGGTGCTGCGCGTGACTATCAGGAGGAAGTACATGAAGGTCAGAGCGACCGCTGCGATGCGGATCGGTACCGGGAAGAACACGACAAACACGACGATATGCGGAAACAGGATCGCACAGGCGGCCAGAAGCCCGAGGATCGACCCCGAAGCACCGATCATCGTGGCAGGCGCCAGAAACCCCGTGGCGGTCAGCAGAAGATAGAAGACACCACCGGCGACTCCGCACATCAGGTAGAAAGGCAGAAACCTGCGGCTGCCCCAGTGGCGTTCCAGAGGCGGTCCCAGAAAGAACAGCGCCAACATATTGAAGAAGATATGCCCGATGAAGTCACGGCTGTGGAGGAACTCGTAGGTGACCAACCGCCATAGCTGGAGTTTCGTCAGCCAGGAACTCGCGTCGACGGCGAACCACTTCTCGAGGAAATCACCGACCGGCCGAAACAGCGCGGCGACGACGAAGATAGAGACGTTAACGATGAGCAGCCACTTGACCACGGGCGTCAGTCGCGGCAGATTAAACCGCATCTGAGGCGAACCGTAGTGTTGCTGACGCTGCCCCGCCTGAGTGTAATCCCTGTCGTAGAGCCCCATAAGATGTCTTCTGACCTGCGATCCTGTATAGATACCGTGTACCCTCTCCTATACTATCGGTAATCGGACCGATTGTTCAAATGAAAATACCCCGACAAACTATCCTGTGCAAGGCCCCGAACCGCCAAAATGCCTCCAAAGCCCATCCAACGCGAGCTTCCCGGCCCGAACATTTCCAGCCGGTTCGCATTCCATCCGCCACGAGGGCCGAATTATCGCCCCCTGCCTGTTGCCCACGAGTCATCGCCCCCTCGCTCGGGGCTCACTCCACGCCATCCGCTTCGGGCAGTTCGAACCACAAGCGCGGATAATCCTGCCCTTCGTCAATCCACCACAGATCCTCAGTCCCGTTCGCCTCCTCGCCCGCAAAATCCCACCCCGCCTCCAGAAACGTCGCCGCCCTCCACATCTCCGCCGTCGTCAGCCCCGTCCCTCCGCTGCTGGTCGTCACTCCGCTACGGTCCTTATCCCAGAAGCAAGCCTGCACGTCGGATGCGGAGCCGGACCCCATCAATCCCCCGAAGGTACCTGATTGGACGACGAGACCGGTCGAGAAACACTTTGTGATGGTGGCCTCGTAGTGCCGGCCCAGCAGCCCGCCGCTGACGGAGTCGCCTGCGACAGACCCCAAGGCATAGCAGTTGGCGATCGTGCCGTACCAATTCTCACCCACGAGACCGCCGGCGTATCGGTGTTGGGCGACCCTCGTCCGAGCGGAGTCTCGATACTCCTGGAAGACGTCGCCGGAGATGTCCTCATCTCTGACCGTGCTGCTTGCGAAACACTCAGAGACGGTGCCGTAGGCGACGCTGCCCACCAGTCCGCCAATGCACTCAGTGCCGATGACGGAACCGCCCTGCGCGGAGCACCGCAGGACGCTTCCATAGCTCAGGTAGCCCACGAGCGTGCCGGTACAGACAGATGAGACGGCTTCGACTCGCGGATCGATGAGATTCAAATTCTTGACGCAGGCGTTTGCCCCCACGACATATCCGAAGAACCCGGCGGAGCCCCAATTGGGCCGAGAGCCATCGTAACCAGAGATGGCATGGCCGCCGCCGTCGAAGACCCCAGAGAAGGGGTAGTAACCATTGACCCCAAGGATATTGCCGCCCAGTTCGGTGCCTGCGCGTAGGTCGAGGTTAGCCGTGAGTGTGAAGTGCTTGTCCCACTCCAGCGGGAAGAAGCCAACAATACTCAAATCGTCGTCGGTTTCTATCAGGAACGGGTCGGTCTCCTGGCCTGTCCCGTTCACCAAGTCTGATAGTGACGTCGTGGGCAGCGACCGCCCCGCCTGACCCTCCCAACTCAGTCTGGGATAGTCGCGTCCTTCGTCGATCGTCCAGGCTTCGGTTCCGCCGACAGCACTCCAACCGAGATACGTCGCGCTGTCGTACATCTCCGCTGTCGTGCAGCCTTTGCCGCTGGCGCTGGTTGCCTGTCCGTTCGACTCAATGTCCCAGACCGACAGGATCGCGGCGTGGCGACCGCCCCAACCGATCAGGCCGCCAGCGATGTAATCGCTGCCTACCGGTCCGTTGGCATAGCAGCATGAGACAATGCCCGCGTCCACAATGCCCACAAGGCCGCCAACGCAGCTATAGCCTGACACGCTGGACATCGCATAGCAGTTCGTCACGGTACCGCCGTCGATCCGGCCCAAGAGCCCTCCAACGTAGTACTCGCCGGTCACGCAGCCGGCAGCGTAGCAGTCCACGACGGTCGCATCATCGCAAAATCCGATGAGGCCACCTGTGTAGTACTCGCCGCCGTTGACTGTCGCCGATGAATGACATTGGCCAACGATCCCTCGGGAGTTGACTCCGACCAGGCCGCCGACGCTGTCCCCACCGATCACCGTCCCGCTCGAATGGCACTGCATGACGCGCCCTGAGAGCAAATAGCCCACTAGCAGGCCCACGCCGTCACTCGTCGCCGCGTCGATGTGGCAATCGAACAGGCTGAGGTCTCTTATCTCGGCGTTGGGATCGGAGACTCTGGCGAAGAGCCCTGCCTGACCGACTTCCGCGGAGGCGTAGGCAAGGTTTGAAATGCTATGGTGGTTTCCGTCGAAGACTCCCGTGAAGGCTTGTTCCCTGCCGATAACGTTGAAGTCATGGCCCAAGGCCGACAGATCGATGTCAGCCATGAGTCTGAAGTGCTTGTCCCATTCGCAGGGAGACAGCCCGATCAGGTTTAGCTCCTCAGCCGTGTAGACCTCATAGGGGACATCCGGAGTGCCCGAACCCACCAAGTGGTCAGGTAATCGCAGAGGTGTAAGGGGGACGCCTCCTTTCTGTTCCCACTGCAAGCGTGGATAGTGGTGGCCTTCATCGAGCGTCCATGTCCCTTCGCTATCGCACGCCGCCCAACCGAAAAACGTCGCGGCCGTCTGCATCTGGGCGGTCGTCCTTCCCGTGCCACAAGAACTCGCCTCTTGGCCGGTGGTTTGCACATCCCAGAACGAGGCGATGGCCGCGCCCCCTCGGGTGTATCCTGCCAAACCGCCGACGCCTGACTTACCTGTGACGGGACCGGCCGCGTAGCAATGGAGCAGAGTGGCATTGCTATGATACCCGAGCAACCCTCCCACTCTGTCGTTACCGATCACGGCCCCCAGCGCGTAGCAGTCGACGGTGTATGCCCCATTCCTTCCTACCAGGCCGCCCGTGGTGGTTTGCCCTGTCACTTGACCGGCTGCAAAGCAACGTGAGATAGAGCGACCACTGGTGCCAACCAAGCCACCTGTGCAGTTCCCCCCTGTCACATGACCGCTGGCGTGGCAATCCTTGATAGGCGTGAGGTTGTATCCGGCAAGACCGCCTACGTGGTAGTTTCCCGTCACATCGGCGGTCGAATGGCAATCCGTAAGCGCGCCACTTTGACCCATCCCTATCACGCCGCCCACTCGATTACCGCCGCAAACCGTACCCTCGTCAACGTAGCAGCGCGCAATGGCCCCCTGCTGGAGACACCCGACCACCGCCCCGACATTGTTTCCCTCTCCCCCATCGACCCAAGGAGCGGCCAGAGTCAGATCGCTGATCATGGCATTCGGTCCTCTGACATACCCAAAAAGCCCGATGTTGTCTCTACCAACCGAACGCAGGGCGAAGCCGGATATCACGTGCGAGTTTCCGGCGAACGTGCCCGCAAAGGGTTTATCCTGAGTGCCGATAACGTCATATGCGGCGTCCGTGTCCGCCGAGAGGTCGAGGTCGGCCATGAGTTTGAAATGTTTGGACCAGTCGTTGGGGTCGGTGCCGATGGCCTGGAGTTGTTCTGGCGTGTAGATCAGATACGGATCGTTGGGATCACCCGTTCCCCCGCCGTATTGGGCTCGTGCCAGCGAGCCGAGGACGACAAGACAGCAGATGATGATCGCGATTCCAAAACCGTTGTTCCTCTCCATCGTTCGCTCCCTTCATAGCATGGACCGTGCCACCCACCGCCGGCGCGGTCATCCGAGACCGGTGCCAAGCCAACAGACCTCAATCCGCACATCTCAAAGGCAGGCGCAGGAGCAAAAAGGAAAGGAAACGAAAGTTATGATGGCGAGACTTCAATCTCTCCCGGCCCGCCTTCATTCCCTGGTATGAACTCATTCTACCACGAGAGACCGGGAATTGCCAGTAGATTTCAGGGGCGATGCCTGGCCGGGGCTATTCGAGTACGTTAGGCGGCTTCGCGCAACCGAGGGGGCAGGCGAGCGGGGACGCTCGCCCTACGAGAGGCGGAGCTATTTGGACGGCTTCTTTGGGCCGGGGTTGTCGGGGGGGAGGATCTCGGGCTTGAGGAAGTTGAAGAGGGCCAACAGGGCCGCGCCCAGGATGACCAGCGAGATGCCCAGGAGCTGGGAGATCGTCAGGTGGTCGATCTCGAACGGGTTGTCGTCGCGCAACAGTTCAATCACGAATCGCATGATCCCGTAGACGATGAACATCAGCCCGAATACCGAGCCCGGTTTCGTCGCGAAAGCGAACTTGCCCTCCCGCTCGGCCTTCCGCGACCGCCTCCAGAACAGGTAGAGAATCAGGCAGAATACGCCCGCCGAGGCGGAGGTGTACAACTGCGTCGGGTGCACAGGCAGGCAGCGATATGAGCCCTTCGTGATCTGCTCGCGCTGCTCGGGCGTCAGGTACTTCTTGGGCTTGAGCCCCGGATCGTAGAGGCCATCCTTGTCGAAGTACCCAAAATAGTCGTCGGGCACGTGCAGGTGGGGCTCGGCCCGGTCCCTCTCCAGGTCGGGCTCGATCTGGCTGCGATAGGCGAACGAGCCATAAGGAAAGCGAACGCCCCAGGGCAGGTCGGTGGGCTTGCCATAGCAGCAGCCGTTCAGGAAGCAGCCGATGCGCCCGAAGACCAGGGCCAACATCAGTCCCACGGCCAGCGCGTCGAGATAGTGCCGAAGGGGTAGCTTGTGATAGTGAATGTAGAGGAAGATCACCGCGATCGCCAGCAGGACCCCCCCGAGCAGTTCGAGACCGCCCTTCCAGATCGCGAAGACGCTCAGCGGGTCGTCACGGAAGCTGTCGAAGTAGTGGATCACGAAGAAGAGCCTGGCGCCGACCACGCCTGCGATCAGCGAATAAAGCGCTGCGTTCGTGATGTGCTGCGGGTCCTTGGTGAAGCTGCGGCTCAGATAACGGATCAACGTCACCGCGGCGAGGAACCCGATGACCATCATCAGGCCATAGCTCTTGACCGTCAGGTGAACAAAGGGGATTTTGATAAGTTCGGGATGCATTTACTGGCGTCTCGTCTTGCAGTGCCCATCGTTACCGTACGCAAACGCTGCCAAACGCCGCTCGGTCTCCATCATGGGTTGCGATATCCTTTTCGCTCTGCCTTGGAGGGGGCCGTCCATCACTAAGGCTTCACGATATTGTTCTTTTCGTCGAGCACCACGACCTTGGGCTTGATCGTCGCGGCCTCTTCCGGCGTACACTGGCCAAACGCCATAATAATCACGATGTGGCCCGGCTCGGCCAGTTGCGCCGCCGCTCCGAGAACCACGACGTCCCCCGAACCAGGTTTGCCCGGCACGGCATAAGTCTCCAGGCGGCTGCCATTGTCGAGATTGGCCACCAGGACCGCCTCGTAGGGCAGAATCCCCGCCGCCTCCATCAGGGCTGAATCGATCTCGATGCTGCCGGGATAATGCAGCCGGGTTTCACTGATCCTGGCCCGGTGTAGTTTGCTCTTGAGTACCTTCAGTAACATCTGCTCTCTCTTTTGCGATCTGTTCCCAGGTGGACAAAACGCTGATTATAGCCTATCACAGCCCCGTGTCCATCATGATGTTGTCGATAAGCCTGGCCGGGCCGAGCCGGGCTGCCACGGCGATCAGCACCGGACCCGCGATCCGGTCAAGGACTTCGAGTGTGTCGGGGTCGACGACCTCGATATACTCGGGCTTCATGGCCTCCACACGACCCATTGTCTTCTCCATTTGCCGACGTACCACGTTCGGGTCGGTTTCTCCGGCCTCGATCATCTTCCTGGCCTGCTGCAATGCTTCGTAGATGACCGGCGCCTCTTTGCGCTGCTGTTCGCTCAGATACTGGTTGCGACTGCTGATCGCCAGCCCGTCGGGCTCTCGCACCGTCGGGCAGACCACGATCTCCAGAGGCATATTCAGGTCGGCCACCATTCGCCGGATCACGATGGACTGCTGAGCGTCCTTCTGCCCGAAAAAGGCAACGTCGCAGCCGACGATATTGAACAGTTTCGTGCAGACGGTTGTAACCCCACGGAAGTGGATCGGACGCGAACGTCCACACAACGACTCTGTTATTCCTACCACGTTGACCCACGTTTGGTTCTTTCGCGGGTACATTTCGGCCGGTGTCGGCGCGAAAACCACGTCCGCCCCGTGCTGTTCGCAGATCGCCAGGTCCTGTTCCAAGGGTCTGGGGTAGTTTTCGAGGTCCTCTCCGGGCCCGAACTGCGTCGGGTTGACGAAGATGCTGACCACCACGAAATCGCATTGCTGGGCGGCTGCCTCGATCAGCGAGACATGCCCGATGTGCAACGCCCCCATCGTGGGTACGAGCCCGATGCGTTTGCCCGCCCTCCGGGCCTCATCGGTCCACTGTCTGACCTCGTCGATCTTTCCTGTTACCCGCATCGTCGTTCCACCATTCGGCCGGTCTCAGCCGACCACCACATGTTCCCGATCCGCCACGTAGGCTTTGACTTGTAGCGCCACATGCTCGATCGCCTTATCGTCGTCGATACCGACGCGCGAGGCCGGCAGCCTGATCAATGGACAACCCTCCCAGTTCTCGAAGAGCCGCTCGTAGTCCTGACGTAGCGCCTCCAGGAATTCGAGCGTAATCTGCTGCTCGTAGGGGCGATTACGCTGATGGATGCGTTCGAGGCAGTGCTCGGGCAAATCCTCCAGGTAGATCACGAGGACGGGGTCTTTCACCGTCCGGGCGAATTGCTCGTACACCCGTTCGTAAAGCTTCCGCTGCTCGTCGTCCAGCAGCCGCCTGGCGTAGATCAACTCCTTCTCGAAGATGTAATCCGTCAGCGAGACGCAGTCTTGCGACAACGCGTCGGGGCGGAGCTGATCGGCCCGATTGAGCAGGAAGTACAACTGGCTATCGAGAGCCAGATCCTTGTGGCCTGCGTAGACCTTCGCCAGAAACGGGTTCGTGTCGTAGGGCTCCAGGACCATCTGCCCTTCAAGAGCTTCGGCGAGTCGCTTCATGAGCGTGGTCTTGCCGACGCCGATCAAGCCGGCGATACTGACGAGTTGCGGGCCGGCCGGATCGAGTACGAAGTCGCCCCCACCAAGACGGCGAGCCAGTTCCCATACCGGTTCGTCGAACAGCGGATGCCGCAGGTCGCGGTCCAACTGACACAGCCCGTCGAGAACGAAAGACGCAGGTGCATCTGAGGATGGGGGACGATCAGATCGGGCAATCGAATGACTTCCGAGCCGAACAGCAACAGGTCCAGGTCGATCGTACGCGGCCCCCACTTGCTCCGGCGAGTCCGGCCGAGCACCTCTTCCGTCGTCATCAGAACGCTGAGCAACCTTTCCGGGTCCAGCGTCGTCTTCAGTTCCGCGACGGCGTTGAGGTAGTACGGCTCCGACACCTGCCCGAGAGGCGCCGTTTCCTTGATGTCACTAACCCGCCCGACTTCGATCGCGGCGTTGTGGTCGAGCGTCTTAAGGGCCTCTCTGATGTTGCGATGGCGGTCCCCAAGATTGCTGCCCAGTCCGATGTAGGCTGTCGTCGGCTCGGCCATTCGTTCGGCCCCTTCCAAAGCAAGACCTTTCCGTGGAGTCCCTTCCTTCCCAACGACCCGCAACGCGGCTCGCGGGGCGTCGAAAAGCGCAGTGTCGTTCTCAATCGTCGCCCGGACCGATGAGGATGCGCGTTGCGCGAGGTGGCAGCGACAAGGCGATCCATCCTGGATTCTCGGCTGTGAGGGGCTCCATTGTACCGGTGGCCGGATCGGTGACAATCCATTTCTCCGCCTGTGGCGCAGACACCTCGATGTCACTGGCCGTCGTCCCGACATTGACCACGACGAGGAGATCACGATCGTCCCTGGCGAACCGTCCGACGATAATTCGTTCCTGGGGCTTGCGCAGCAAGCCTGCGTCGTAAACATCGGCGAGCGAGTCGAGGCCGACGGTCTGGCCCCCGACGTCACGCAAGACCTGGCCTCCACCGGCCTCGAATCGGCCGATGGTTGCTTTGGCCGGCGCCGGTAGTGCCACATCGGCCGGCAGGACGATCGCATCGAACGATTGGTTGTTGATGCGGATCTGATTGCCCTTGACGCGAGCGCCGGCCAGCAGTTCATGATCCGCCAGCGCGAAAGAGATCTGCCCCCGTGTCATGCGCTGGCCCAGGCCGTGGAACGAATCGATGATGGTGCGCATTCTTGGCGACTGCGTGTCCTTGGTCAGCTTCTGGCCAACCGGTTTGTATTCGGCCCACATGTCCGCGATCGGATAGTACAATATCACGCGTGGGGCCCAACTGGCCTCGCGGAGCAAGGCGTTGACCCGACCCACAAAGTCGCCATACGCGCGGTATTCTTCCGGGCTACGCTGCTGGCGGTTGTAGTAGAGTGTGAACTCCGTGACGCCCAGAGCGGCCTGCCAGCCCGCTGTTGCACACATCTCGCTGACCGACGCCGGGCCTTTACCCGCCATGGTCTGCGAGAAATCGCTTACTTCCGTCATGACGCGACGGCCACCGTTGAACAGCGCCGCCGAGGCCGGCAGCGCTGCCGTCATCCACGCGCCGTAGATCACCGCTTGTGGGTCTGATGAGAGGATATCCAGTCCGGGGATGTCCATGCGGCCCAATACCTTGAGCGAATTGCCTTCGAGGGCTGGATGGTGTTCGAGCGTCTCTTCCCAAAGGATATGGCCGGACGAAGCAACGTGATGGGCATGCGCCCAGTCCTGGATCTGTCCGTAGTAACGCCCCGCCAACAGATCGGCCACGAGCGCCCAGTATTGCTGCCGCACGCGCTTGTCCTCGGCGCTGTCGCCCTCGAAGAGGCTCTTGCGCACCGCCATCAGGTCCTGTCCATAACAGCGGCGATACAGATCGGGCAATTCCGCCAGCCAGGGCACGGAAGGCAGCGGCTTGACGTTCGGATCGAGCGGATCGATCACGCGCACCTTCGAACGCACGTCCTCAGGCAGCGGACCGATGTTCACGGCCATCAGCGAAGGCTCATCGGTGAACATCGCTTCGATCGTCGTTCCGAAGAACGACTTCAGATGCTCGTAGTTGGCCTCATGCGTCGTTTGAATGAAACGCTTCACCGCGGCCTGATCGATCAGGTTTGGGTACCGCTGAGCGGCGTCGTAGTTGTTCGATGCGTGGGTGTGTTCGTACGACGGACGCACGATGAACGGGTCCGCCTGACACGGATCGTAGGCCAGGGCCAGCGACTCCAGTTCAGGATGGCCCTCGAGAACCAGCCCTCCGGCCGCCCCGCTTGGATAGCCCTGCTCGTCGTAGATCCAGACGCGAAGCCCCGCCTGGCTGCACGACTCGACGGCCCGCACGAGCACCTGCCAGTTCTCTTCGGATCGCAGGTAGTCGTTGAAGGCCACGTTGCAGACGATCCCGCCAAGGCCCAGGTCTTTGAGTTGCATCATGGCCTGGAGGCTCGCCTGTTGCGGGGGCACGCCGTGCACGATCTGGAGTGGGCGGAGCTTCGCCGGCAGGTCGTGCCAGTCGTTCAGCCACGCGTTCGGGACATCAAGCGTTGTCGTGGCCTCCGAGGCGAAACCAAGCCCCGGCACCAAGAGCACGGCAATGAAGACAATTACGACGAACCTTCTGGCCGAGTCCATGTGTTCCTCCATAACCACTAAAGAGCCAACCCGCGTTTCGTTACAGCGACGCCAGGCGGTCCAAGGCTTCCTTGACGTTACCGGGTGTGCCGAACGCGGTCAGGCGGAAATAGCCTTCACCGGCCGGTCCGAAACCGACACCGGGCGTGCCGACGACGTTGGCCTTGTTCAGCAACCTATCGAAGAAGTCCCACGAGCCGACGCCTTCGGGCGTCTTGAGCCAGATGTACGGAGCGTTCACGCCGCCATAGACCTGGTAGCCCAGCTTGGTCAACGTTTCGCGGATCAGCTTGGCGTTGTTCATATAGATGCCGATCGTCTGTGCGATCTGCTTTTTGCCCTGCGGCGTGTAGACCGCCGCCGCACCCGCCTGGGTGACGTAGGAGACGCCGTTGAACTTCGTGCAATGCCTGCGTTTCCAGATGGGGTTGACGTCCACCGCCTGGCCGTCTTTCTTGTAGGCCTTCAGTGTCTTGGGCACGATGCTGTAGGCGCAGCGGACGCCCGTGAAGCCGGCGGTCTTGGAGAAGCTGCGGAACTCGATCGCGACCTCTTTGGCCCCCTCTACTTCGTAAATCGAGTGAGGGATCTCCGGGTCGGAGATGAAGGCTTCATAGGCCGCGTCGTACAGGATCACCGCCTTCGTGGCCTGGGCATAGGCTACCCATTTGGCCAGTTGCTCCTTCGTCGCGACTGATCCGGTCGGATTGTTGGGGAAGCACAGGTAGATCATATCCACCGGTTTGGCGGGCGGATCGGGAACGAAACTGTTTTCGGCCGTGGCAGGCATGTAGACCACGCCCTCGTACTGGCCGATCTCGTTCGCTTGGCCCGTGCGCCCCGCCATCACGTTCGTGTCCACGTAGACCGGATACACCGGGTCGGCCACTGCCACCACGTTGTCCGTGCTGAAGATCTCCTGCATGTTGCCCGTGTCGGGCTTGGCGCCGTCGCTGATGAAGACTTCGTCGATGTCGATATCGGCCCCGCGCGCCCTGTAGTCATTTTCGACGATGGCCTTGCGGAGAAACTCATAGCCCACGCCCCCGTCGTCGTAACCTTTGAATGTCTCGGGCCTGGCCATCTCGTCGACCGCCTCGTGCATGGCCTCGACAACCGCCGGCGCCAGGGGCTGCGTTACGTCGCCGATGCCCATACTGATGACCTTGGCGTCGGGGTTCTGCTCTTTGAACGTGCGAACGCGCCGCCCTATTTCCGGGAACAGGTATCCAGCGCGGAGCTTCAGGAAGTTCTCGTTGATATGAATCATGATCCCTTTCGTCTTTCTGCTGGCCCCCTTGGGCTTGCGACGGCTGCTCGTCCCGAACCCGCTCTGAGCGTCCGAGACCCAATCAAAGGCCGCCATTCTATGCCCCATACCCCCCGCCGTCAAGGCCGTGGAGGAGGCGTGCTCTCGGAGGTGTCCGTTCGAGCTTTAGGGTAGTGCTCATTCCGCGCAAGGAAGCCCGTGGGTGGCAGCCTCAAGTCCGCAGGGCTTGGGGATGGTTCCCATCGCATGCGCCATTCCGTTCGCATCGGTCCGGACATCACCATCCCCAAAGCTCCATTGCATTACGCTTTGAGGCTGCCACCTAAACGGCATTTTTTTTTAACACGCACCTCCCGTAGTATTGTGACGAATCGAAGAAACGCGGAGGGTCGGATTTGGAGCCTTGTTGTTTACCGATTGCTGCGGTATATTGCCAACATGGCGTCAAATGGTCGGTTTTGCGCACGTTGTTGCACCGTCTATCACCAGAGGTTCACGAGTCGAGCAATCTGCGAAGCTGTATGAAAGGGGATCACTGATGGCGAGCGAAGATGTGGAAAGTCACGCGATGCGAACAACATGCTGTCCCTGCGGTTGCGGACACGAGCACGGCAATGACGGGATCAGCCGTCGGACGTTTCTCCAGGGAGTCGGCGGCGCCACGGTTTTCGGTGCGGCCCTGACAGGGCTGACCTGGTCATCGGTGGCGATGGCCGAGGCGGAAGGTCCGGCCGGACCGATTCGCAAACCGCTGGTTGTCAAGCCCATCCTGACGTATGCCACCCCAGTACGAAGATCGCAAACGAGCTGGCGTTCCTGGGGTGGAATCGAGACTCAGGAGCAAGCAGAGAAGGAACTGCGGGCCATCAAGGCCGAGTTAGTTGCCATGGAGAAGAAGGCCGACTTCCCGGTCGAGTTCCTCCCACCTTCCGGCGTCCGCAATGCTGAAGAACTGGCCAAGGTCTCCGATCTGGGCAAGGCCGACATGTACATCGTCTACGCCGCCAACGGACCGATGGACCTCTTCGATGAGTTGAAGAAGGATGGCAAAGACCTGATCATCTTTTGTCGGCACAAGTCCGGGCCGGTCTATCTCTGGTACGAAATCATCAGCCCGCGATACCTCAGGCAGCATACCGACGCCCTGTCGGCCAAGAACATCGACGACAACGACGTCGTGATCGATAACCAGGACGAAATCCTATGGCGCCTGCGGGCTCTTTGCGGTCTGAAGAATACGCTGGGCACCCGGATCATCGCCATCGGCGGTCCGGGGGCGTGGGCCCAGCCTGCCGACGTCGTGCCCAATCTCGTGCGGAAGGTCTGGAAGTTCGACATCCAAACCGTCTCGTACGATGAACTGGGCAAGCTGATCAAGGCGGCGCATGCCGATAGCGCCGCGGTCGAACGGGCCAAGGCCCGCGCCAAGGACTATCTCAAGGGCCGCGGCGTCAAACTCGAGACGCAACGCGAGTACGTCGAGAATGCCTTCCTCCTGGAGCAGGTATTCCGGGGCATCATGAAGAAGGCGGATTGTCAGGCGCTGACGATCAACAGTTGCATGGGCACCATCATGCCCATGTCGAATACGACCGCGTGCCTGACGCTGAGTCTGCTCAATGATTCTCGCTACATGGCGTTCTGTGAATCGGATTTCGTCGTGATCCCGTCGGGCGTGCTGATGGGCAACATCTCGGGCAATCCGGTCTTCCTGAACGACCCGACCTATCCGCACGACGGCATCATTACGCTGGCCCACTGCACCGCGCCGCGGAAGATGAACGGCAAGGACCTCGAACCGGTCCGCGTGATGACGCACTTCGAGTCGGACTACGGCGCTGCGCCGAAGGTCGAATTCAAGAAAGGCCAGATGACCACGTGCATTGCCCCCGATTTCGCGTTGAAACGGTGGGTGGGCCTGCGGGCCGAGATCGTCGACGCGCCGTTCATGCCGATCTGCCGATCGCAAATCGACGTTCAGTTCACCTGCGACAGCCTGAAGCTGGCCGAGCGCATGCCGGGCTTCCACTGGATGACCGGCTATGGCGACTACCTGCGCGAACTGGCCTATGCCTGCAAGAAGGTCGGCGTCGAATTCGAGAACCTGACGGCTTGACGCCACTGGAGCAAAGAACACGACGGACGCCGGGGCATCGTGGCCTGGCGTCCCATACATAGGACGAGCAGCAGTTGACGAGGAAAGACACATGAGCACTCGGTATAAGGTGGCGGTTCCGGCCGCCTGGATAGTGGCAGCAGTATTCCTGGCCGCTGAGCCGACCCTGGCGACGACCATCCAGGTTTCGCCGGATGGACCGGTCAAGACGCTGGCCCAAGCCCGTGATATGATCCGGAAGCAGAAGGCCGATGGAGGCCTCAAGGAGCCGGTCACCGTGGTTGTGGCCGACGGTCGCTATACCCTGAGCGAGCCGTTCGTTCTGACCCCGGCCGACAGTGGCACGGCCGAGTGCCCGATCCGCTACGAGGCTGCACCCGGAGCGACGCCCGTCTTCTCCGGCGGTCGAGCCATCACCGGGTTCCAGGCCGGCAATGACGGCCTCTGGTCGGTTCGCATCCCGGACGTGGCGAATGGCAAATGGTACTTCGAGCAGCTCTTCGTCAACGGCCAGCGGGCCGTCCGAGCGCGGACGCCCAACAAGTGGTATCACTACATGGGTGAGACGTCCGAAGTCCCCATCGAGGACCAGGCCGGACAGTTCCTTCGCGCCACGCAGGTGCATTCCGACGCCATCGAACCGTTGGTGCGACTCAGTCTGGCCGAACTCCGAGACGTCACGCTGGTCGTTTACCACAAGTGGTGCATCACGCGACGTTTCATCACGGCGATCGACCCCGAGAACGACCTGATCGTCACGGTGGGCGAGCAATTGAAGAGCTATTCCGGTTGGCCCGTCAACACGCGGTTCCAACTGGAGAACTTCAAGGCCGCGCTCGACGAACCAGGTGAGTGGTTTCTCGCTCGCGATGGAGTGCTCTACTACAAGCCCCTGCCTGGCGAAGACATGACCAAGGCAGAAGTGATCGCTCCCGTCGCGTCGAAGCTGGTCGTCTTGCAGGGTGAGCCCCAGGCGGGCAAGTTCGTCGAATACATCACGCTCAAAGGGCTGACGTTCCACCATAACCAGGAACTGTTGCCCAAGAGTGGCTACGCGCCCCACCAGGCGGCCTATGCCACCGAGGCTGCGGTTATGGCCGACGGCGCTCGAGACGTGGCGATCCAGGACTGCGAGGTGGGCCACGTCGCCACGTACGGCGTGTGGTTCCGTCAGGGCTGCCGGGATTGCCGGCTCGATCGCTCCTACCTTCACGATCTGGGGGCGGGCGGGCTCCGCATCGGCGAGGGCGCCCTGCGTCAGGAAGAGAATCTCCAGACCAGTCATATCACCGCCGACAACAACATCATCCGCAGCGGCGGTCGCATCTATGCATCGGCCGTGGGCGTCTGGATCGGCCAGAGTGGCGACAACACCGTCACGCACAACGAGATCGCCGACTTCTACTACACAGGGCTCTCTGTCGGCTGGCGCTGGGGCTATTCCGACAGCTTGGCCAAGCGGAACATCCTGCGGTTCAACCATGTCCACCATCTTGGGTGGTGGGTGCTCAGCGACATGGGTGGCGTCTACACCCTCGGGCCGTCGGAGGGTACGTCGGTTAGCGACAATATCTTCCACGATATTTACGCGTACTCCTACGGCGGCTGGGGGCTCTACACCGACGAGGGCAGCACCGCCATCCTCATGCAGAACAACCTCGTCTACAACACCAAGACGGGCAGCTTCCACCAGCACTATGGCAAGGAGAATGTGATCCGCAACAACATCATGGTCGACAGCATGCTCCACCAGGTGCAGGCGACGCGGGTCGAAGAGCATCTGTCGTTCACGTTCGAGAACAACATCGTCTACTGGAAGACGGGCCCGTTGCTGGCTGGACCGTGGACAAAGGTCAAGATCGACATGGACAACAACTGCTACTGGAATGCGGCGGGCAAACCGGTCAACTTCGTCGGCCTTCCGCTGGAGAAGTGGCAGCAGGAGTACGGGCACGATCAGCACTCGGTCATCGCCGATCCGCTGTTCGTCGACCCGGAAAACCTCGATTTCCATCTGAAGGCCGATTCGCCCGCCCTGAAGATCGGCTTCAAGCCGTTCGACTATAGCCAGGTGGGCGTCTATGGCGATCCGGCCTGGATCAAGAAGGCCAATGATGTGACGTATCCGGCCCTGGAATTGCCGCCGGACCCGCCCCCGCTGGCGGTCCACGACACCTTTGAAGGAACCAACGTCGGGCAGGCGCCCCGAGCGGATCAGGTCCACGTCGAGGGCAAAGGCGATTCCATCGTCGTAACCGCCGAGACCGCCGCGTCTGGGAAACAGAGTCTCAAGATCACCGACGCCGAGGGGTTGCGGTACACGTACAACCCGCACCTCGTCTACTCGCCCAATCACGCCACGGGGACGACACGCTGTTCCTTCGATCTGCGGATCGAAGCGGGCGTCCTGCTCGAGTACGAATGGCGCGATTGGCGGTCCACGCTCTATAGCGTCGGGCCGAGTTTCACCATCAAGAACGATCAGCTCCTCGTCGGCGGCAAGGCCCTGCTGGATATTCCGGTTGGCCAGTGGGTCCACTTTAACATCTCCGCCGATCTGGGCAAAGGCAACAGTGGCACGTGGAACCTCGCCGTCACCCTGCCTGGCCAGGAGCCGCGTCATTTTGACAAACTCGCCGACGGAAACAAGAGTTTCGAGCAGTTGACCTGGCTCGGGTTTGTCAGCAACGCGACGACCAAGACCGTTTTCTACATCGACAACCTGAAGATCGAAAACCAGCCGTGAACCCCGAAGAGGCAAGCGTGAGCCGGGAGCGGTACCGAGTCCATATCGTGGTCGATCCGCGTTATGGCGAACGCATTCGCAGGCTGCCCGAAGGAGAACCGGCATGGATCGTGGATTCGGACGTGAACCACCCCGTTATACGCGATCTTTGGGATTGTCGGAAAGGCCTCGACGAGTCTACTGGGATCACTTCGTTCCGATTTAACCCTGACGGTTCGGCCGAGGACGTGCTGATCTCTGAGCTTGGCGCTGTGGATTTGCACCACGGAGAGTGGTCGCATGACCCGCCCTGCTCGGTGCTGAATGTAGTTGGTGCGGCGTGGTCAGGGCGGATCGAGGCCGCGCTGGATGAATTCGGTTTCACTCTGAGCGAACGAACGGCCGAAGGCTTCGTGGCCGAGCGGGCGATTCCCTCCCAGGATGCCCAGTCGACGGAGTAGCTTGACGGTTTGTGGCTCCGGGCCTCACGATTCTTGGAGGCGAGAGGGATCGGATGGAGAGCAACGTGAGGTTTGCGCCACTAAACGGACAGTCTCCTGGGACACTCGCCTCGCTGTTGGAAGCAGCGTATGGGCCGTTGCTGGCCGGCGACTCTCCCATCTGGAACGAGGAGAGAGCCAGGTGGCGGCGGTTCGACGCGGAGGCGTTCGGGCACCTCGACACGGTTGGGAGGTGCGTGTTTCTTACCTGGCTCGGAGAGGATCTGGTCGGGTTCGCATCGTATGATCCTCGTCAGGGGCCGGAAGTTGGCGTCATAGGGCACCACTGCGTCGTGCCGCAGTTCCAACGGCAAGGGATCGGCGCCGCTCAGGTGCGGGAGATTCTCCATCGGTTTGGTGCGATGGGCGTGGGACGGGCCAGGGCGACCACCCTCGACATCCCTTTCTTCGAGGCGGCTCGGAGGACGTATACGAGATGCGGATTCACGGAAACGCGAAGGTCGGCATGGGATCGCGATCCGACGAAGGCGATCATCGAATACGAAACGATGCTGGGCTCATGAGGAAGGTGTCTATGCTTTGGAGTGTCGCGAGACTCTGTCTTGTCCTGCTTCTGGCAAACGCCGCGTGCGGGAGCGAATTCGTCATCTTCGATCAGACGTTCACGTTCGACGAGAGTCTCAACGGGTTCAACTGGTTCCAGCCTCCCGCTTCGGCGCCGGCGGATTGGACCCGCCCCGACGACTACGAGCACGGGGAGGTCTACACCCGTTTCGAGATCATCAGCCAGCCGACGGACGCCGCCAGCAAGCTCCAGTTCGGCATCTGGCAGGATGAAGGCGAACGTGAGACGATGAGCCCCCACTGCGAATTGCACGGGGCTGGAGTCGTCACGCACCACGCCTCGCCCAGCACGTGGTGGGAACTCGATCCGAACCATCCCGTCGATTTCTCACGCGTCAAGGACTTCATGCGGTGCGGCATCATCGTCTGGTCCAGCGAACCCTTGGGCTACATCAGCACGTGGCATCCCAACGCGGAAGTCTGGCGGAATCGGGGCAAGTATTATCCGATGAAGGTCCGAGCCACCGTCGTTGCTGTCTCAGCGGGCGACAGGTTCTCCGGCTGGGACCACTGGCTGCGCCGCGACGATGTCGCGGCGCCTGCATTCGAATTCGAGCACCATTTCGTTCGGGCAAAGATGCCGACCGAGGACTGGTTCCACTCGGTGACGCTGGCCGATTTCGACAAGGATGGTGATCTGGACTATACGATCGCCTCGGCCCGCGAGCCCTACCGCACCGAGAACAACTTCTATTGGTACGAGTATCGAGGGCCCGACGAGTGGATCGAGCATCTGGTCGGATCGATGGCCGAAACACAACAGGCGGCCGCCCTGCTCGATGTCGACAAGGATGGCTGGATGGATATCGTCTCGGGCAATCACTGGTACCGCAATTCAGGCGATCCGAGGAACACACCGTTCACGGCGCATCGCTACCGCAATCTCGATTCGGGTTTTCACGACGTGGCCGCGATTGACATCAACAACGATGGCCTTGCAGATATCGTGACGCTATCGGAGAACCATGGCTGCTTCTGGTATGAACAGCCTGCGGATATCGAGGGACTCTGGCCCGAGCACCGGATTATCCCGGCTGAGAAGTGTCCCCATGGCAGCTTCGGGCCCGAGGGAATCGACGATCTCGATGGGGATGGTGATAACGACATCATTCTGGGCGACCGATGGGCGGAGAACAGGAATGCGGGCAGCGAATGGGCCTTCCATCCGTTGCCGTTCGGTCGCTGGACCGTGCCCACCTGGGGCGGCCCGGAGATTATGGCTACGCGAAGCGTCATTCGCGACATGGACGATGATGGTGACAACGACATCGTCATCGTCGAATGCGATGTCCCCGATTGCGTGGCGGCTGTTCTGTACAACGAAGATGGCAAGGGCACCTCGTGGCGCAAGGTTCTCCTGCCGCAGACAGCGCCGGGCCGGCGGGGCTCTCTGCACAGTCTGCGCGTCGCGGATTTCGATCTCGATGGCAGACTCGACATCCTCACCATCGATCAGGAGGATTGCCGGGGCAAGAAGCCGATGCCCACCCCCCGTTGGTATGTCTGGGAGAACGCGACGGGGACCTGGAGCGAGCACGTGATCCTCGATATGAACCTGGGTGGGCATGAGGCCTGGACGGGGGACGTCGATGGCGATGGCGATATCGACATCATCGCCAAGACATGGCGCTCGGGTCTATACAAGGACAGTGCGAACGAGGGCAACGCCCACATCGACTATCTGGAAAACCGAGCCATCGTCAGGTAGGTCGTGCGTCCCCGCACGGCCTGCCCTGAGCGCAGCCGAACGGACCAGGCGAGCGGGGACGCTCGCCCTGCAATGGGGCGGGTACCTTTTCATCGGCCATGGCGGCTTCGACCGTTCGGTATCCGACGAAGTCCTCGGCGCGAATCAGGATCGCCTCCGGCGCGTCGATGGGATAGAAGTGGCGTCCCCTTCTGCTCGCGACAAACTTCGCGTTGCCCGGGTCGATCTGTCCGACCCAACTGAACGCAGGCGGATCGTTCCGATCGGGCGGGGTCGGAGCGGGCACGGCGGCCAAAGGCAGCGTTCCCATGCTCTCCGGTGCATTGGGGAAGTACCGGGCCAAGGCGGCCGGCTCGGGTGCGGCCCGATGGTTTGACTTTCGATGAGTGTAGTACCCCACAGACGCCGCGATCAGCAGCACCGCTGCCGCACTGGCGCCGATGATGGCCCACCGCTTCCGGTGGCCTGCGGCGTGCGATCTCCTTGCTACGGTCTGAACGCCAACGGCCGAGTCCATGACACCTGAACCCACCAGCTCGCGCAGCAAGTTCGATGTGCCTGAGCCAAGCGTGCCCGAGTCAACGACGGCGCCGGTGATCGCTTCAGCACGCAGTGCCGAGGTCATGTCACCGGCCGAGGGCCTGTCGGCCGGGTTCTTCGCCAGGGTCCGCGTGACCAGATTCGCCAGAGACGGGGCGCAGTTGGGCAAGTACTTACGTAGATCGGGAATCGGCGCCTTGATATGCTTTTTCAGGACCTCTTCCAGCGTCTTACCCCTGTACGGGGCCCGGCCCGTCAGCGCACAGAACAGCGTCGTGCCCAGGCTGTAGACATCGATGGCCGGCGTCTGCTCCCGCTTGAGGATCATCTCCGGCGCCATGAACAGCGGAGACCCCACGGCTTTGTGGGTGAACTGGAAGGGATCGTTGGGGTCGTCCAGATGGACCAGACCAAAATCAGTGACCTTGCAGCGTCCCTGCCTTGTGAGCATCAGGTTGGCCGGCTTGATGTCGCGATGCAGAATTCCCATCTCGTGGGCGACGGCCAGTGCCGAGGCCGCATCGGCGATCACCGCGCAGGCCTTATGAGCCGACAACGGTCCGGCCGCTTTGATTGCCTGGCCCAGATTGCCCCCCTCGAGCATCTCCATCGCGATGTACCACCAGCCGTCGTGCTGGTTGATCTCATAGATGTGTACCACGTTCGGATGGTCGATCTGGGCAGCCGAGCGGGCCTCACGGAAGAATTGATCCACGCGTTTGGTCGCATCGATTCCGGGCAACCGCTTACACAGCACTTTCAGCGCCACGATTCGCTGGAGGTTGACGTCGCGGGCCTGGATGACGCGTCCCATCTTGCCCTCACCGATCAGCCTCAGCAGCTTGAAGTGCCCGAGCAGCTTGCCCGCCCACGCCGGCTGCTTGTGAGTTGACACGGGTTTGGCCGGCGGCGCCTTCGGCTCGACGATCTCCGTGTCGCCTGCCACCAGGCTCGCCTCGAACTGCGCATCGTCTATCGCGGGTCGTTTATCTTTGGGCGACATTCGTTGCGTCCCGATCGCTGATCTTCAGGCCGGTGAAGTACAAGACTGTCACCACGCTCTGCTGCTGTTGTGGCCGCCCCTCGCTGATGTCTCCTTCGTCCGATCCGACAGCGATGAACTGCGTGCGCCCCAGTCGGCACACCGCCTCTATCTTCATGTCGGGAAACCGGGCGAACAGGATGGGTGCGTCCTGCTTGTGCCCACTCCACCAGAACAGGGCGCTGTCCAGCGTGTTAGGCGGGAAGGGCTGATCCTTGTTCAGCTTCGGGCCATTGCTCTTGGCGGCGATGATAAGATATCCCTGAGTAACCGGGTCCCAGGCCAGATCGCTGATGCCTCGATCGCCCAGGTCGATCGCGAACAGATCCGTCAGTCGGATCCTCTTCGCGTCTCGCGCGTCGAAGGCATCATCGATGCCCGTCACGCTGGCGATCAACGCATAGGAACCCAGCAGCGGGTTTCGCATCCCTAGCAACAGACGTCGCCCATCCGGCGTGAAACACATACCCTCGACGTTGCCCCAGCGATAGGTGTTCTTGTCGGCGCCGGAGAAGTCGGCGTTGAAGGTGCGATAGGGTTCGATCCCCACGGTTTCGAATCGCTCGTTGATCAGGGTCCGCACCCTCCCTGCGCTGATCACCACGGGGTGGGCGACCCAGGCCGGGTCGAGTTCCCGCAGCGGCAGACGCAACATGTGGCGCCGTTTCGGCAGAGGCAGTTCGTCGGGGTCGTTGCTCAGCGAGCACATCACGTAGACGACGAGCTCGCGATGGCTGTCTCTACGAACTGCCAGGCATTCGGCGTCGTCGAGCAGCTCCTGTTCGTTGCCGATCACCATCTGCGGTGTCGGCGTCCCGATGATCATCTGCTTGAGATCGATCGGACACGTGAAGAGCGTCAACCCGTGACGGTCGCTGGCCAGGATCAACTGATCGCCCGCCCAGACCATCCCGCTGCATTCCAGGGGCTTGGCCTCGGTCGCCTGGGCGGAAACCGGCGCGCAAACGGTGATGTCCTCTTGTGCGACGACAGGCGGCTCGACGACCCCAAAGTAGATTTCCGCCACGGGCTCGGCCCGAGCGAACGATGGCGGGGTCGGCGCGGAGGTGGCGCACGCTGCCATCATGCCAAGCAAGAAGAAACACCGCATCCCAAAGACGTGTTCGAAACGCGCGAGCATACTGGCCTTCGCGTTATGCGAGCCGGATACCCCCCGGCTCAGGCCCACCGAATGGGCTGACTGCCGCCCCACACAGGTCGGTCTGACCGCTGGCAGTCGGCCTCTGCGTTTCATGGTAAGGCCGAAGCGCATCGAAGTCAACACGCCGTCGGTGTGATTATGCCCTGCCCGTGATGAGGTGCGCGATGGCACCGGTCCGTCAGATTCGGCCATCCCTGCCGGCTCCCTTAAGGTGTCGTTCGCTCTTGAGCAGACTCACAAGCCGGCGAGTCCGCCGCGCCGGCGTTTGATCCAGTAGGCCGCCAGGCTCAGGCCCGAGCAGCCCAGGATGGCGGCGTCGGGCAATGGCGTCTCCGTGACGAAGCTGTCGCTGGCCTCTGTGCCGCGATGCTCCCCGTCGAGGGTGTAGCTGGGCAGACACTGGACGTGCAGGCCAATGGTGAAATCCGGCGTGTGGATCGCTTTTAGGATGTTGTCCAGTCCCGAGTCGCCCACGTTGAAGCGGATGCTCAGCGATTCGCCCGCGCCGATGCCCCACTTCGGACCTGGATTGTCGGCGTCGAACGACAGCGACTCGGTCACCTTAAAAGCCGGATCGATGCTATTGGCGCCGGGCAGGTTCGGGGGCTTGGCGGGCGTGCTGAAATCGACTCCGGCATATTTGCTCTTGTCGTAGTCCCGATCGAGAATCTCATCGAGCGACAGCAGCAACCCCGTCCGATCGTCGAAGTAGATGTCGGCAATCACCGCATCGCCCGCAACGGCCCCGGAATTGTGAAACGTGAAGACGACCTGATGGTCGCGCTCACCGACGATGTCCACGGTGAGCTGCGACGCGATGTCGACGATGCTGTTGTCGGAGATGCGGTTGAAGCCGTGACCGAGCAGATCGGCCGAACTGACCGCTGCCGGAATCAACAAGAAAGCCAATACCGTATTCGTGAGGCCCCGTTTCGGGTCTTTCATACACCCCCCCAACATCCTTCTCCTCCCGGGTCGATTCGCCAGACACTATCACAGCGGCACATACCATCCGCGTCATGTCACCGGCGAGGTCGACATGGCCAGCCAAATAGAGCTTCCACGCCCCCACCTACTAAATTATGGTCGCCAAATCCCTCATTTCCAAATCGCAAGGCCGGAAATGGCGGGATTTCCACGGGATAGAGCCGGGGTGATCTCAGCGGGAGAGCGACTCGAAATCGGACGGATTGACCCAGCCGGCCGCGCGTTTGTCGAGTTCCCCGCTCATGTACCGCTCGTAGAAGTGCTGGGTCTTCTTATCGGCGTAGGGGTACTCGTCGAATACGTCCCCTTTGCCCTCCATTCGCGGGTCGCCCTGCTCGCGCAGCTCGCGGAAGAGCTGGTCTCGCAGGGCATCTTTCGCAGGCTGTAGCTTGCTGTCGTCGGCAAGGTTGTTGACGCACTCAGGGTCTTCGCGGATGTCGTACAGCTCCTCTTGCGGACGTTTGCCAAACGACCAGGCCCAATAGCGCTGTGTCTCGGACGACTGGCGCGCCTTGATACATTCCGTCTTGGTGGGACTGCCATCGCAGTTGAGATAGCCGGTCTCCGGATTACCGGCGGGCCACCGTTCCGGGTCGAAGTTGTAGAGGTACAGATAGCCGCCTTTGACGATCCCGCGAATGGGATACCCGACGTCGTTGGGTCTTCCGACGTCGTGTCGCTCCTTGCCGATGAGCACGTGGTCGCGGTCGGGAACGCAGCGGCCCGACTTTCCGGACCTGAAGATCTCAGTGAGACTGCGTCCCGCGATGGGGGCCATCCCGCCTTGGGCCGCGTCCAGGCCGGCCAGTTCCAGGAATGTTGGCGCAAAGTCAATGAAGCTGACGAAATCGTCCACATGACGCCGCGGATTCTGAATCCCGTCCTTCCACATGATTGCCAAGGGCAGATGGTTGGAGTACTCGTACTCCTGGCCTTTGACGTGGGGGAAAGGCATCCCATTGTCGGCCGTCACGACGACCAGCGTGTTGTCCAGGAGCTTCCGCTCTTCCAGCAGGTCGAGCATGCGCTTCAGGTGTTGGTCGAAGTACTCGATTTCGAAAGCGTAGTCGAGCAGGTCCGTGCGGACCGTGTCGTTGTCGGGCCAGTGGGTCGGGACGCGGTCCACGTCGCCGAGATGTTTACCGCCTTTGGTGCGACCGGAATTGAACTCATACCCGCGATGGGGCTCATGGCCTCCATACCAGAAGCAGAACGGTTTGTCCTGTGGCTTGGCGTCCAGGAAGTCGACGAAGTTGCCATAATAGTCGGTGGAGCTGATCTGTTTGGTGGGCGGTTTGAGCTTCCGTGATTGCCAGGGCCGCCCCGCCAGTTGACGCGGCTTGCCGTCGATTTGTCCTGCGATGCCCGGCGCCCAGCCCTTGCCGGTGAATCCCACGTGGTAACCATGCTCAGGTAGCGCCTCGGCGTAGGTCTTGAACTTGGCGGGGAAATAGCACCAGTGATTGGCCGCTGCCTCCAACTGCCAGGAATTGCGCCCGGTGAGAATGCACGCGCGAGACGGGGCGCATTTGGCGTTGGGCGTGTAGGCGTTCGTGAACAGCACTCCTTCGCGGGCCACGCGGTCGAAGGCGGGCGTGCGAACCCAGGAGCATCCATACGCGCCCATATGGGCCCACGAGGCGTCATCGGCGATGCAGAACAGAATGTTGGGCCGGGGCTTATCCGAGTTTGAAGCGGTAGCCACTCTGCACAATGCCGGGTAGGCCATGGCCCCACCGATAGAGGCAAGGAATCGTCGTCTCGATAGGCGCGCGTTGTCCATGATCTTTTCTCCAAGAGGTCAAAGCATGCGCAATGATACCAGAATCCGCTGGAAACGGCCAGGGTTACATCAGGTGCGAATGGGACAACGCCATGATCGATGAAGTGAAACGGCTGAGGGCATCATGCTCAGTCATTGGCCGGGGGCATTTCGGTGGGATCGTCCCCTTCTTCCATGGCTTCGATTTTGCGTATGTGCCGCTCGGATCGCTCGCGACGTTCGAAGTCGGTGTTGAGCCAGACCTCGACGATCTTCCTCAGGACCGTCTCATTCAGCAACTCGGCCGACAGACACAGCACGTTGGCGTCGAAACGAAAACGTGCGGTATGAGCCTCCAACTCATCGACACAACGCGCTGCGCGGATGCCCTTGAGCTTGTTGGCGGACATGGTCATCCCGATTCCCGTCGCGCCGAGCAGGATTGCCGTATCGACCTTGCTCTCAGCGATCTCCGTGACCGCGAGATGGGCAAAGTCAGGGAAATCGACGCTCTCTTCCTCCTTAGGCCCCAGGTCGATCCACTCGTGGCCCTGCTCTTCAATGGCGGCTTTCACACAGTCGGCGCCTTTGCGCCCCCGGTGATCGTACGCAACCGCCACTCTCATCGTCATATCTCCTTGCATGAACTGATCCGATGCCACTCTTGGACGGACGGTCAGCCTACCGCAACGCCCGTGCGTGGACAAGGGAATTGTTCAGCCCAACGTCGAGTATGACGGTCTACATCATGACAAAGGCGCGCGGAGTGGCCCGGCAAGGGTCATTTGGCTATGGCTCGATTTCTACAACGGCGGACATTCCCGGCCTCAGCGCCTCGTTCGGATTGTCGACCTGTACGCGGATCAGGCCTTGAGGCGCGCGGCCCGGCCCAGAAGGCTGCACACGCACCTCGGTGACATGACCGCGAAACGTCTGCTGAGTCATCGCGTGGAAGCGGATGGTGGCCTGCTGCCCCGACTTGACCTGATTGGCCACCGCGGGGGTCGTCCAAAGGAGCAGCTCGGGATGCTCCATAGTCTCCACGCGCACGATCGCCTGACGGCTGGCGATCACCGTCCCCACTTGGAGATGATCGCGGAAGGAACCGCGTCTGGGGCCGGTCCACTCATACCGGACAATTCCATCATGCGGCGCATGGATCTTGCAGGCCGCCATTTGCTTTCGAACGAATGAGGCGCGGTCGCTCACCTGACGCAGCCGTGTCTCTGCGATCTCCAGTTCCGCCTTGGTCCGCTGGATCATCTCTTCCCGCTGGCTCTTCGCACGTTCGAGATCGAGCGTTCTTCGGGCGATCGTCAACTCCAACTCGGCCTGTCTCTGTGGACGAACGTAATCCGTAAGAAAGCCCAACCTCGACTCGGCCTCATCAACCGCCATCTTGGCCTCCTGCAATGCGGCCTTGGCCTCAGGGCCAGAGGCATCCGCCTGACGCGACTGGACCATCACCAGCCTGGTCTGGGCCCGCACCCTTTCCGCCTCGGCTCTCCTTTGCAGGTCTGGGAACTCAACCTCCAGATACCGTTTCCGGGCATCATGGGCAAGTTTCAGGGCCTGCTTGGCGATGTCCACAGCCATGGCGGATTCCCTCTCCCTGGCCGCGACCGCCGCCTTCGCGGCCTCAAACTGCGCCATCGATTCGAGATCGCGAAGGGCCAACACCGGATCCTCCTGCCGGAACGAGAGGTCGTCGAGTTCGACCAGCAAATCGCCCTTCAACACCCGGCTGCCCTCGTGTACAACCATCAAGACCGCCTCTGGGCACGCGACGTCGCTGCGCAGGATGGTCGAATCGCCCGGCTGCAACGTCGCGGTTTCGCGGATGATGTGATTGCCTCCGGCTTCTTCGGCCCCTGTGGCAAGCGGTCCGGGGCTCAGCATCAGCATGCTCACAATGAGTAACAATGGGGTGCACTTCAAACCGCTCATGATCGTCCTCCCATAGTCCGCACAATGTTTGGTTCGGCCGCTATCACACGGTGCCCGGCCTCGCAGGCCACTCGCTATGAATACCTCCCCTCATGGTAAGGCCGTCCGGACGAAAATGGTAACGCTTTTCGATTCAAGACTACCCGAAAGCAGGCGAATCGCGTATACTGTCGCCCGATTTGTAGAGAAGAATAAGACGACAGGTGATACCGACAGAATTGAGGGGAATATCAGGATGGACATCTTCCAGATCACAGCCCAGGAGTTGTTGGACTCGCGCGGCAATCCAACCGTCGAAGCCACCGTGTATCTCGATCGCTTCACCCGAGTCTCGGCCATGGTCCCGTCCGGGGCCTCGACGGGCAAGCACGAAGCCGTCGAGTTGCGAGACAACGAGAAGCAGCGCTATCAGGGCAAAGGCGTGCTCAAAGCGGTCCGCAATATCAACGGCATCATCGCGCCGGCCCTGATCGGCCACGAGGTGACCGACCAGCGCGGCATCGACGAGAAGATGCTGGAGCTTGACGGCACCGAGAACAAGTCCAACCTGGGCGCCAACGCCATCCTGGCCGTTTCCATCGCCTGTTTGCGGGCCGGGGCCGTCTCGCGCCGCCGCCAATTCTACGAGTACGTGGGCGACGTCTTTGGCAAACCCGCCAACGATCCGTATACCATGCCGATCCCGTTGATCAACGTCCTCAACGGGGGCAAGCATGCGGTCGGTTCGTCTGATTTCCAGGAGTACATGATCGTGCCGATCGGGGCGCCGACGTTTGCCGAGGCGACGCGCTGGGCCGCCGAGACCTTCCACGAACTCCGCAAGATCATTCGTGAACGAGGCTGGCCCACGACGGTCGGCGACGAGGGAGGCTACGCCCCGCCGGTCGAATCGAACGAAGAGCCCCTCAAGCTCATCATGGAGGCCCTGGAGCGCGTCGGCCACGCCCCGGGCGAGGATATTGCCATCGCCATGGACCTGGCCGCCTCGGAGTTGTTCCACGACGGCAAGTACCATCTGACGAAAGAGGGAGTCGGCTCAGTTCGGCCGAAATGGTCGATATGCTCGTCGAATGGACGCAGCGCTATCCGATCATCTCCATCGAAGACGGCCTCGACGAAGAAGACTGGGACGGCTTCGCCCTGCTCAAGGACAAGACGCAGAACAAAGTGCAAATCGTCGGAGACGACCTGTTTGCCACGAATCCGGAGCGGGTCAAAATCGGGCTGGAAAGAGATGCCGCCAACTGCGTCCTGATCAAGGCCAACCAGATCGGCACGATCACCGAGACGCTCGACACGATCCGCCTGTCGCTGGACAACGGCCTGACCGCCATCGTCTCGCACCGCTCGGGCGAAACGGAAATGCCCTTCGAAGCCGACTTCGGTGTCGGCACGGGCGTCGGACAGGTCAAGATCGGCTCGGTCTCACGTTCCGAGCGTGTAGCCGAATACAACGAGTTGATGCGCATCGAGCGCTTCCTCGGTGGCAAGGCCGTGCTGGCCAGCTTCCCGTTCAGCGCTCAGACGACGGCCTAGCCCCGGAGCGTCCGGGCCGAGTGTCTCGTTTACCGCCTGGCGCGGCCGAATCCTGAGCCGGAGGCAACGCACGGACTTCATTCGCGATCGTCCAGATGCACCGCGATTGGGCCTTGGCCCTCTTGTAGGCGCGAACGCGGAAGCGACGGATTTTGAACCCTTCCCGGCGAATTCGCCCTTCGAACCGCGAATCGGCGTCCACCGACCAGATCGCCAGACACCCGTCCTTGCGAAGGGCTCGCATGGCTGAGGCGATGCCCACCGGGCCGTAGAGGCCACCGTTGCGGGCGTACGTCATCGCGCCGGGGCCGTTGTCCACATCGAGCAGGATCGCATCGAATCGGCCTACGCTGTTTCGAATGATGCTGGCGACGTCGCGGGATTCAACCGTGACCCTGCTATCGGCCAGGGGATGGTTCGTCAGCTCGCCCAGAATCTCCCGGTTCCACTTGACGACGTCGGGTATCAGCTCCGCGACGACGACCCGCGCGCCGCCATGCAGCAGATCCAGCGTCTCTCGCAAGGTATAGCCCATGCCCAATCCGCCGATCAGGACCCTGGGATGGGGTTTGCTCTTGATTCGGCCGCACCCGAGTCGGGCCAGCTCGAGTTCCGATTCGTTTTCGCGGCTCGTCATCAACTGCCAGCCATCGACCGTGATGAAGAAATCGCGATCGTGCTTGGACAGGACCATTTTCTTACCGTCAGGCGTGCTGGTCGACGCCAGTTCGATACTCGGTTTCAAGCGTTCTATCCTTTCTGTAACTCGATCCAGGAAACGGTGTTATCGCAACCGAAAGGTCTCCGGCGATACGATGCACTCTCCCATTCTCGACGATTTCGGCCCGTCTGGGAAGCCCCAGACCCGGAAATAACGGTCGGTCTTTTCTCCGTTGCAAAAGAAAAGGTCGGTCGGTATACTCGCATAATTCAACAGTTTGGGGTGACTTGAAGGAACAGGCGATATGGACAAAGGACGGTCGGTCGGATTAGTCTTGGCGTTGATTCTCGCTGTGGTTTCGCTGTCGGGTTGTTACGAGCCGGAGCCCAGGCCTCGCGTCATTGGCGAGGATCGGCCCGTGGCGATGCCCGCTCCGAAAGCAATACCGCAGTATCGGGTGCTCGGACGATCCGTTCAGGGCCGGGCCATCACGGCCCGAATTCTCGGCAATGGCAGCGATACCACGCTGATCATCGCCACGATTCACGGCAACGAAGCGGCGGGAACGCCTCTGGTCAAGATGCTGGCCGACCATCTCGAAACCAATCCGAGTCTGCTGGCGGGCCGTCGCGTGGTGATTATTCCCGTGGCGAATCCGGATGGCATGGTTGCCGGAACGCGGCACAATATCCGCGGGATCGACCTGAACCGCAATTTCCAGGCCGAGCAACCGCGTCGACAACGATACGAATGGGCATATTGCGCTGACTGAACCGGAAAGTCGCGCGATTCAGGCCGCGATCCAGGAGTTCAACCCGGATCGGATTATCAGCCTTCACCAGCCGCTTACTTGTGTTGACTACGACGGTCCGGGCCAGGCCCTGGCGGCTGCCATGGCCTCAGCGTGCCATCTCCCGGTCAAGAAGTTGGGCGCCAGGCCGGGCTCGCTGGGCGCCTATACGGGCGAGGAACTCGGGATCCCGACGATCACGATCGAAATGCCATCGGCCGCCTCCAGTCTCAGCGAGGACGCCCTCTGGGCACGGTACGGTCAGGCCATGATCAAAGGCGTGACTCATCCCATAGCCGTATCCAAGTAGGATGAACCCATCCAGGGCGGATGCAGTATGAATCCGCGTTCGCAGTGACGCCGTGAGGTGTTTGCCGCGCATGTCCGCGTGAGCTTGCGGGCACGTTATGAACGAGTGGAAAGAACGTGAAGCCCGCTCATTCCCCGGGTACAATCATGCGACGGTAAACGCGTATGAGCATATTCAAACTGAATAACCGATTCAAGCCCTCCGGGGATCAGCCCCAGGCCATCGAGCGGCTCAGCGATGCGCTGCACGCCGGGCAGAAGTTCCAAACGCTTATGGGCGTCACGGGCAGTGGCAAGACCTTCACGATGGCCAATGTCATCGAACGTGTCGAAAAGCCCGTCCTGGTCATCTCACACAACAAGACCCTGGCGGCGCAGCTCTACGAGGAGTTCCGCGAACTGTTCCCCGACAACGCGGTCGAGTACTTCGTCAGCTATTACGATTACTACCAGCCCGAGGCGTACATTCCGCAGCGGGACATCTACATCGAGAAGGACGCTTCCCGGAATGCCGATCTCGACCGTCTGAGACTGTCGACGACGACCAGCCTCTCGACGCGACGCGACTGTATCGTGGTCTCCTCGGTCTCCTGTATCTTTGGCCTCGGTTCGCCTGAGGCCTACAAGGCCAGCATGGTCGCAATCCGGGTCGGGGACACCTGCGATCGCAACACGCTGCTGGGCCAACTGGCCGACATCCAGTACGCGCGAAACGACATCGATTTCCAGCGTGGGACGTTCCGCGTCCGGGGCGACGTCGTCGAGCTGCATCCCTCGTATGAATCCTTCGCCATCCGCATCGAGTTCTTTGGCGACGAGATCGAACGGATCACCTATATCAATCCGGTCTCGGGGGAAATCCTGGCGGCCGAGACTCAGGTCTTCATCTATCCGGCGCAGCATTACGTGATGCCGGCCGACCGGATCAACGACGCGGTCGAGGGAATTCGCACCGAGCTTGAACAAAGACTGAGCCAATTGCGGGGCCAGGCCAAGCTGCTCGAAGCGCAGCGGCTCCAGGCCCGGACGATGTACGACATCGAGATGATCCAGGAGGTCGGCTATTGCAGTGGCATCGAGAACTACGCCAGGCATCTGGCGGGTTTGCCGGCCGGCGCGAGGCCCTATACCCTGATCGATTACTTCCCCGACGACTTTCTGCTGTTCATCGACGAGTCCCACGTCACCATCCCGCAGTTGCGGGCGATGTGGGCGGGCGACCGCAGCCGCAAGGAAGTGCTCGTCGAGCATGGCTTCCGCCTGCCCAGCGCCCTGGACAACCGACCGCTGCGGTTCGAGGAGTTCGAGAAGATCTGGTCTCAGGTGGTCTTCGTCTCGGCCACGCCCGGGCCCTTCGAACTGGGGCTGTGCAACCACGAGGTCGTCGAGCAGATCATCCGCCCCACCGGGCTGCTCGATCCGGAGATTTTCGTCGTGCCGGCAACGAATCAGGTCGAGCATCTGCTCGAAGAGATCGGCCGGCGCGTCGAAGCCAAGGAACGGGTGCTGGCGACCACGCTGACCAAACGGATGGCGGAGAACCTCTCGAGCTATATCACCAAGCGCGGGTACCGGTGTCGCTACCTGCACAGCGAAATCGACACGCTCGAACGGATCGACATCCTCCGCGACCTGCGGCATGGTGAATTCGACGTACTGATAGGCGTGAACCTGCTCCGTGAAGGGCTCGATCTGCCCGAAGTCTCATGTGTCGCGATCCTCGACGCGGATAAGGAAGGGTTCCTCCGCAGCCAGACGTCGCTGATCCAGACCATCGGGCGGACCGCGCGAAACGTCAACGCCAAAGTCCTGCTGTATGCCGACCGCGTGACCGAGTCGATGCGAAAAGCCATTGACGAAACCGAGCGACGGCGTAAAATTCAACTGGCGTACAACCAGGAACACAATATCACGCCGGAAACGATTAAGAAGGAAATCCGCAACACCCTGACCGAACAGATCAAGGCCCGACGCGTCGCTCAGGAGGCGATTCGCCTCGGGGACTCCGAGTACGACAAGGTCGAATTGGCCGGGCAGATCGAGCGGGAAATGTTGGAGGCCGCCGAATCGCTCGATTTCGAGCGGGCCGCGGTATTGCGGGATCAGTTGCGCGAGTTGAAGGAGCTGCCGGAGTTGGTGCTCGCCGATTCGCACCGAAAGAAGAGTAACTTCCTGGCGACGAAGAAACAGAAAGGTCGCGGGAAAAGATAGGCATGCAGGGCCGACCGCAAAACCGGCGCGGCCCGGCCCGACAAGGCGGGGAAGAAATGAAGAAACTCGATATCGCAAAGGTGCGTCCCCTGATCCAGATGGCCATCGAGGAGGACCTCGGACGAGGTGACGTGACAACGGAACTGCTGTTCACCGACGATACCATGGCGCAGGCCACCATCGTCTCGCGCGAGGAGATCGTCGTCTGCGGCGTCCCGGTGGTGGAAGAAATCCTTCGGCTCTACGACGAGAGACTGAAGATGACGGCACACGTCAAGGACAGTCAGTCCGCCCACGTCGGCAGCAAGCTGGTGACTATCGAAGGACCGTTGCGGGCCATGCTCAGCGCCGAGCGCGTCGTGCTGAACTTCCTCCAGCGGCTCAGCGGGATCGCGACGACGACGAGCAAGTACGTTCGGGCCATCCGGGGTACGAAGGCCAAGATCTACGATACGCGCAAGACGCTTCCGGGCTGGCGCCTCCTGGAAAAATACGCCGTGCGTTGCGGCGGCGGCTACAACCACCGCCTTGGGCTCTACGACGGTGTTCTCATCAAGGACAATCACCTCGCCGAGCTGGGCAAGAACTTTCCCGTCAGATTGAAGCGCGTCATCGAGGATGCGAACAACCTCAAGGGGCTCGAATTCGTGGCGGTCGAAGTGGACCATGTGGACCATCAGTTGAATCACGTTCTGAAGATCCCGGGCATCGACATCGTCCTGCTGGACAACATGGGCCAGTGGCAACTCAAGCACGCGGTCGAGATGCGCGACGAGATGTGCGGAAAAGGCGCCAAGCCCCTGCTGGAAGCTTCGGGCAATATCACGCTCGACAATGTTTCGGCCATTGCCCAGTGCGGCGTAGACCGTATCGCCATCGGTGCCATCACGCACTCGGCCACCGCCGTCGATATCGGATTGGATAGATAGACGACGACCATGTCACGTGAAGACCGGCTCGACCCGGACAGGATAGGCGCGAACCTCAAGACTCGGTGCGTCGGACGAAAGGTGCTCGTTTACGAGCGGACAGGCAGCACGAACGACATCGCGGCCGAGTACGCCCGGAACCCCGACAATGACGGGCTGGTGGTGTTCACGGAGGAGCAGACGTCCGGTCGAGGCCGTACGGGTGCCCGATGGGAAAGCCCGTATGGCAGCAGTCTGCTGTTCTCGGTGTTGCTGATCGATTCCCCGCTGGAGAACGAGCTGCTCTCGCTGACGTGTGCCGTGGCCGTGGCCGAAGCGCTGGGCACCGTCGGTGGCGAACGGGCCCGGATCAAATGGCCCAATGACGTTCTGCTGGCGGGCAAGAAGGTCTGCGGCATCCTCGTCGAATCGCGTCGCGTCTCTCGTCCCTCGTCGCTCGCCGCTCGGGACGCTGATAGCTCGTCACAAGACCGGCGAGATACGACGGTCATCGGCATCGGTATCAACTGCCATCAGACGGCCGAAACGTTTCCCCGCGAGTTGACCGATATCGCGACAAGCCTCGACCTGGTCGGGGGCAGCCACTGCGATCGGATCACCCTGGCCAGGCGGACCCTTTCCTCACTGGACCACTGGCTGATTGCAGCGGAGAAAGACGAAGACCGCGTGATCGAAACCTGGAAGGGTCTGAGCACGCAACTGGCCCAACGCGTGACCCTCTCCTGCAACGGCCGGACCTTTACCGGCCATTGCATCGGCATCGACCCAGCCAAGGGCCTGATCCTCCAGCTCGACCGCGGCGGCGTCCGCATGTTCGACGCCGCCCACACCACCATCGTCAAAGCCTAGGCAAGACCTCCCCACCGCATCGTCCGGACTGGGAAGCGCCTCGTTTCTTATTCGAGCGATTGCGGGTATACTGTTGTCATCGTGACAATCGACAGTCCGAACGGAAAGGGATCGACATGATGCGCACGAACGGGACGATGATGACACGTATTGTTTCAGCGCTGGTGGCCTTCGCAGTGACGACGCCCCTCGCGGCACCGAGATGCTATGCTCAGGACAGCGACGATATCGGTCGGGCCACCGAGCAGGCGATCGCGCAATGGCGGGATATGAAGTTCGGGTTGTTTGTGCATTGGGGCCCGGTTAGTCTCAAGGGGACGGAAATCGGCTGGTCGCGCGGGCGGGAGGTGCCTGTCGAGGAATACGACCAACTCTACAAACGCTTCGATCCCACAGAATTCGACGCCGAGGCATGGGTCAAAGTCGCGAAAGCAGCCGGGATGAAGTACCTGGTCCTGACGTCCAAACACCACGATGGGTTCTGCCTCTGGCCCTCGAAGTACACCGACTACCACATCGGCAATACGCCGTTCAAGCGGGATGTCATGCGCGAGTTGGCGGACGCCTGCGCCAAATATGGCATCCAGTTCTGCACCTACCACTCGATTTGCGACTGGCACCATCCGGACTATCCGTTGGGCAGCCCGGGCGGCAGCACGAAGAAGCCGAACCCCAACATGCCCCGCTATTTTGAATACCTCAAGAACCAGACGAAGGAGATCATCGACAATTACGGCCCGCTGGGCATCATGTGGTTCGATGGCGAATGGGAGGAGCCCTGGACAATTGAGTATGGCAACGAACTATACACCTATCTGAAAGGTCTCCAGCCCAGTCTGATCATCAACAATCGCGTCAGCAAGGGTCGCCAGGGCATGGCGGGCACGACAGCCCAGTCGGAACTCAACGCGGGCGACTACGACACGCCGGAGCAGCGCATCGGCGGGTTCAATCGCGAACGTCCGTGGGAAACCTGCATGACGATCTGCCAGCAGTGGGCATGGAAGCCGAACGACAAGATGAAGTCGACTCAGGAGTGCATCCGGACCCTGCTGCAAACCGTCGGCGGCGATGGGAACCTCCTGTTCAATGTCGGGCCCATGCCGGATGGCCGGATCGAGCCGCGTCAGGTGGAGAGACTCCAGGAGATGGGTGCCTGGCTCAAGCGATATGGCGACGGTGTCTACGGTACCCGAGGCGGCCCCTTCAAACCGGGCAAATGGGGAGCCTCGACCTGCAAGGGCGACACGATCTGGCTCTATGTGATGAACTGGCACACGGAAGATAAGCTCGTCCTGCCCGCCATCGACAAGAAGATCGTCGCAAATCAGACACTCAGCGGAGCAGCCGCCAAGGTCACGCAGCATGGCTACGGCATCGAGGTCGAGTTGCCCAAAGCCCAACAGGAGGCCATTGCTACGGTTATCGCTCTGAAGGTCGATGGCCCAGCCCTGGAGATCGAGCCGCTCGATGTCCCCGACGAGCCGGCCTACCTCCACGCCCAACCCAAGCTCATCCGCCAGTGGCAGGACAAACGCTTCGGCATGTTCGTGCACTGGGGCCCGGTCTCGCTCGAGGGCACTGAGATCGGCTGGTCGCGCCAGGGGCCCCGGCGTGGCCGCACTCGGGCCGGAACCGGGACGATTCCCATGGCCGAATACGACAATCTCTACAAGACGTTCAATCCCGTCCGGTTCAATGCCGACGAGTGGATCCAGATCGCCAAGGATGCGGGCATGAAGTACCTGGTCTTCACCAGCAAACACCACGACGGGTTCTCCATGTTCGACACACAACAGACCGACTACAAGATCACCAGTAAGGATTCACCCTATGGCAAGGACGTCTGCAAGCAACTGGCCGATGCCTGCCACCGCCAGGGACTGAGCCTGGGCTGGTACTACTCACCTCGCGACTGGTACCACCCGGATTATTGCCACGGAACGCCACGAGAAGTACATGGACTTCTACATGAACCAGCTGCGCGAGCTGGCGACGAACTATGGCAAGCTGGACATCCTCTGGTTCGACGGCCTCGACAGCCCGCGCACGATGTGGGGCGACACGCCCGAGCAGTCGTTCAAGATGCTGCGCAGCTTGCAGCCGGAGATCCTCCTGAACAATCGCGGCGGGTTGCCGGGCGACTACGACACGCCCGAGCAGCGCATCGGCGGGTTCAACCGCGAGCGGCCGTGGGAAACCTGCATGACCATCTGCCGCCAGTGGGCCTGGAAGCCGAACGATGACATGAAATCGCACGAAGCAGTGCATCCAGACCTTGATCTCCACTGCCGGCGGCGACGGCAACCTGCTGTTCAACGTCGGCCCCATGCCCGACGGCCGGATCGAGCCCCGCCAGGTCGAGCGACTCCGGGAGATGGGCGCGTGGCTGCGTGAGTTCGGCGACGGCATCTACGGCACGCGCGGCGGCCCCTTCAGACCCGGCCGCTGGGGCGCCGCAACCTGCAAGGGCGACAAGATCTACGTCTACGTCATGAACTGGCCCGAGGAAGGTCCGCTGGAACTGCCCGCCATCAAGGCCAGGATCACCAGCGCCGAAGCCCTGAACGCCGATGACCTGGACATCAACCAGACCGACAAAGGCATCGTGGTGGACGTCCCCGCCGAACAGCGTGATTCGATTGCCACCGTGATCGAACTGACCGTCGATACCGAAGCTTTCGATATTCCCCCCGTCGCCGTAAGCAGCACCAGCGGTTCGCTGGCGTTCGGCAAAGCGGCAACCGCCTCGAATGTGTTCCAGAACTCGCCAGGCTACGCGCCGCGGCATGGCGCTGGACGACAATCCGGACACACGGTGGGCCACCGACGCGGGCACGCATCAGCGCCTGGCTGGAGGTGGACCTGGGCGAGCCCGCGACCTTCTCAAGAGTGGCGATGAGTGAAGCTTACGATCGTGTCAGAGGTTTTGAACTGCAATACGCCAAGGGGCAAGCCTGGACGACCTTCCACAAGGGCGAACGGATTGGCGAGAAGTTCTCGACCGAGGTCGACCCCGTCACCGCGCAACGGGTCCGTCTGAACATCCTCGAAGCCACCGACGGCCCGACCCTATGGGAATTCCAGCTCCTGCCCTGAGGCAGACTCCATTTGTAGTGACGCCGTAAGGCGTTACACCCGCGTCGCCTGGCGGTCCCTCCGTGCACTTATATGCCCTCACGGGCACCCTGAAATGGAACGACCTTCGTCAAACGGTATTATGCATGCTTTGTTGACATTTTTTGTCAAGAGGCCCGGGGACAGGTGGCTTCGACGATACATCAGTCTGATATGCGTGGATTAGCCCGCTGCAAACGGGCCCGTGCCGGCAGTGATATACTCCGTCGAGAGCAAGGCATTCTACAGGCGTCAATACAGGACCGTGTCACTGCTCGCATAGGGTGTGAGGCCATGTCTTGTCGTGCCTGTTCCCCAGGCCTCCTTTCTTCCTTTGGTTTCCGTTTGGAATCCGCGATAACGGGCGGCGACGATCCGCCCGGCCCTATGGTCCTTATCGACCATAAAGCCCGAAAGCCGGTCGTTCCATATTCTCTACAGAATCCGAGCCGGCCCGATGAGAGACGTCCTATCGGGCCGGAACTCGGTTATTCGCATCGTGTCACACCGTGACATCCTTCAGTTCCCAGCCCTTGCGGAACCGGGGTTTGACAAAGTCGTTGGCCTTCTCGTTGTTGGTGAACCGCAGGTTCTTCGCCGTCCCAGAGGAGCTTCTCATTGGGGAAACGCCAGCTTATGGCCCCGAGCAACATCCACTCGGTGTACGGTCCGGCGATGCTGAAGTTCGAGCAGCCGGCACATCGCCTCCCTTGCAGGCTCGGATCCAGTCCTGGAAGTGCCCCGGCGAACGCTTCATGACTTGCGGCGGCTTCTTGAACCCCTGCATCTTCGATTCGGGAATCAGGCGGACACTCTCGCCACGACCGGCGGTGCCCATGAAGCCCTTGGTCCCGACGAAGATCTCGTTGTAGCGTCTTGACATCGTCTCGGGTCAGCCCGTCCGGCACGGCGAATTTCTGACACCGCACTGCCTTCGTACCAGTAGAGGGTCACGGGCAGGCATGTTCCCGGCCGGGAACGTACTTGTTCGGCCGCTGCGGGAACTCGAACTTACACGCGTAGCTCGGATAGGTCACAGGATTGACGCCCTCGACCGCGATGCACTCGACGCTGGTCGGGCTGCCCAATTGCAAAGCCCAGTTGGCCGGCCCCAGCATATGGATGCCCCAGTCGCCGATCATCTGCGTGCCGTAGTCCAGGAACCCCCGCCAGTTGATCGGATGGATCTTGGAACTGTAGGTGTGTTCGCGAGCACGGCCGGTCCAGAGGTCCCAGTCGAGCGTCTTGGGCACCTCCTCGACCGGCGGCCACTGCGGTGACGCCGCGTGAGAAGCCACCGCCGCTCATCGAGTGCACCTCAGTGATGTCGCCAAGGTCGCCATTCCAGATGATCTCGCAGGCGACACGCGTCGCTTCCGACGAGTACCCCTGGTTGCCCATCTGCGTGGCCACGCCGTACTTCTTCGCCGCTTTCGTCAGCAGGCGGGCTTCCCAGACGCTCTGCGTCAGCGGCTTCTGGCAATGCACGGCGAGTCCTCGTTCCATGGCCCACAGCGCCACGGTGGCGTGCATGTGGTCAGGGATGGTGACGGTGATCGCGTCGAGGTTCTTGTGCTCCTTGTCCAGCATCTCGCGGAAATCGCGGTACCGTTTGGCACTCGGGTAACTTCGCCGCCGTCTTGGCCATGTGGTTCTCGTCCACGTCACAGAGGGCGTAGATGTTCTCGCCGCTGACATTGCGGACGTCGTTGCCCCCCTGCATGCCGCCGACACCGACGCAGCCGATATTCAGCTTGTCGCTGGGCGCCTGTTGGCCCGAGCCGGCCAGAACGTGACGCGGCACGATGGAGAAGACCGCTGCGGCCGCCGTACCGGCCATGAATTGACGCCTGGTTGTCCCCGTGTGTGTCTTGCCTGTTTCTTTCATCGGTGTTGTCCTTCTAATCGGGATTTCCCGTCGGCCTTGCACGTACATGGCCTCCGCGTAACATCCCCACCATACCACAAAAGGAGGCGGAATCTCAACGCTTTCTGGATTGGCGCGGGCCTCTAAAGGGCCCATAGTCGAAATGTGAAAGAGCGTGCAGAAAACGCGTGTTCACGGTAGGATACGCACGTCATGCCTTGAAAGAGGCTCGGATTGGGAGAAAGATCAGCTATGGATAGGCGTTTGTCGACGATTGTCTTTTTGATGTTCTCTACGATTGGCTGCCATATGAATCAGGATATCCCTATGAAGAGAGAAATCGTCAAGAGTGCCGGCGCCCCAGCGGCGATCGGGCCGTACAGTCAGGCGATCAAGGTTGGCGACACATTGTACTGCTCGGGACAGATTGCCCTCGATCCGGCGACGGGAGAGTTGGTCAACGATTCCGTCGAGGCTGAGACGCGGCGCGTCCTGGAGAATCTGAGTGCTGTTGTCGCCGAAGCCGGATTTGCAATGTCCGACGTCGTCCGCTGCACGGTCTACATGACCGACATGAAGGACTATGCCAAGATCAACGAAGTGTACGGCGAGTACTTCAAGGAGAATCCCCCCGCCCGGGTGGCAGTTGAGGTAAGCAGCCTTCCGAAGTACGTGAAGGTCGAGATTTCGTGCATCGCCGTCAAGACAAGATAGTGCTGCGATCCGTCTCGCAGAATGCGAAATATACCTTGGTCCGGCCACCCTGCCCTGGTATCATTTCAGTCGGTGCGGCGGGCTCCATAGTGCGGGATAGAGCCGGCCGGGCGACCTGGTTCGGGACAGACGTGCTGGATCGATGGAGACGGGGAGACGACATGGCCAGGCCCAAATGCGAGAAGTGCGGATACGAGCTTCAGGAGTGAGTGGAGTTCTGCCCTGGCTGCGGGGAGCCGATACCAGGGTACAACCGGCCGGCGGGGTTCTGGATTCGACTCGGGGCCTATATCATCGATGGGTTGGTGTTCATTCCGATCGTGGGGCTGGGCAGGTGGAATACGTTTTCACTCAAGAGCACTATGCTGGTCGTGCTGATCGCAGTGCCGGGCTTCCTTTATAAGCCATGTATGGAGTCCTTCTTCGGGGCCACTCTGGGCAAGATGGCGTGCGGGATCAAGGTCATCAACGCTCAAGGCCGGAAACTTAACCTGTTCTATGCCTACGTCCGGGCATTCTTGTTCCTTCTGGGGGCCGGCTTTGGTATGGCAACCAACTGGTGGTGTTCTCCTCGCCCGCGTTTCAAGCGGGCGACGATGACATCCGCCAATATGCCGCCGGCGTTGCTGTTTGTGCGCTCGGCCAACATGGTGCTGACCGGGTTGATCCTGATCGACTGCGTCTTCGCCGGATTCACCTTCCGCAAACGCGCCCTCCACGACTATCTCGCCGACTCTTACGTCATCTACAAGGAACCGGTAAGAAACGTCCACCCAACACAGAGGCCGACAAAGCGGGTGAGATTCCACTTGGGGCCGCCGCAGGATGAGGGTACTCTCAAGAAGACGTTGGGCGCTGTCCAATCCCTTCCAGGCGCTCGCCGCTCACGGGCCCTTGGCCGTGCCGTCTTCCCGGGCGGCCTTGGTAGCTCTGGCCTCAGCGATCGCTCTCCTCATGTTGGGTACGTCGAGGAGCATGAATACGATAAACCCGAGAGTGAAGAGGGAAGCAAGCCACGTCCTCCCTGTTTTCTGTCTGACACTATGCATATACGAAGCGTCCAGAAGGTCGGACATTCGGCGTTCTTCCTTCGCGACCTCGTTGCGCGTGAACTCCAATTCCTGACCATAGGCGGTAACCCCCTTCTGAAGCTCGGCCCAGGCGTCCGTCTTCTCCATCTCTGCGACTGGGAAACCTGGCACCTCCACCTTCAATTGGAATTTGAACACGCCAAACATGGTCGGGATATGGCCAAGAGGTGCGTGACTGGCGGGTCCAGGCGCTTTATCGAACCCAGCACCCGATGGCCTCTCTCTGTACATCTCTTCGGCCGGATTCGGATACCAGCCCTCAAAGTTGTTTAGACTGAAGGAACGCAAGCGAAAGGGTGAGACACACTATACTTCCGCATGAGATCCATCCGAAATTCCTGATCTGAACGATCCCGTCACTCATGTCAAGCCTCCGTCAACACTCCCTGGGCACGCACAGCTTACTCATCGTGACCTATTATACACGGCTGATGGATGGAGAGCACAACAAAAGCCCTCCGCGCCCGGCCTGACGCTGCCCAACGGGATATTCCGGGAGGTCTTTTCTGCTTTGACGAGTCGAGCGCAGGGTCTACAATTGTCTCAAGGCCAACCGGCGGTATGTGACACGTTGATCTGATACTATGGGGAATTGTGGAGGAGCCATGATAGTGCGACTTCTGATGGTATGCGTTGGATTGTCTCTGGTCTGTTCAGGGGCTGGAGCGGCGGAGTTCTATGTGGACCCGGTCCATGGCAGTTCCGGCGGCAATGGGAGTGCGGAACATCCCTGGCGGACGATCCAGGAGGTCTTCGACTCCGGGCTGGTGGAATCGCAACAATGGGACAAGCTGCCCTACACCGATCAGAGTAAGTTGGTAGTAAAGAACGCCGGTGCGCCGGTCCGGTCCGGGGACACGATCTGGCTGCGGTCAGGATTCCATGGCGCCCTGTCTGTCACCGGATACTACAATCTGGACAACATCACTATCGCAGCCGAGCCGGGGAACACGCCGCAATTGTCATCGGTGCGCATCCGAGCGGGCGCGCACTGGACGATCCGAGGACTGGCCGTCAGCGCCGAGTTTGGCGAGCCCTACGAGCGACGCACCCTGGTCGATCTCGACAGCCACAACTGGCACGGGCCCGTCCACGATATCCTCGTGGAGAACTGTGTCATTCGTTCGGTGCAGGATACCTCTACCTGGACGATCGACGACTGGAACCAACTCGCCTGCAACGGCCTACAGGTCGACGGCACACGGATGACGATCCGCGACAATCAGCTATTCAACGTCAACTTCGGGATCTCCGTGGGCGCCACGGATTCGTTGATCGCTGGCAATCTCGTTCGAGAACTTCGCGGGCGATGGCCTGCGCGGGCTGGGCGATCACTGCACGTTCGAATACAACACGGTCAAGAACTGCTACGACGTCAACGCCAATCACGACGACGGATTCCAGTCCTGGTCCACGGGTCCCCGTGGCGTGGGCTCAGGCGAAGTCGTAGGTATGGTGCTGCGGGGCAACACGATCATCAACTACGTCGATCCCAATCAGCCCTTCCGGGGGACGCTCCAGGGCATCGGCTGTTTCGATGGCACGTTCGTCGACTGGGTCGTCGAGAACAACGTGATCATCACCGATCACTGGCACGGTATCACCTTGCTGGGCGCACGTAATTGCCTCGTGATCAACAATACGGTGATGGACCGCAACAACGCCTCTCCGGGGCCGCCCTGGATTCGCATCGCCAACCACAAGAACGGAACCGCTCCCGTCGACTGCGTGGTACGGAACAACCTGGCGACATCGTTCAATGACGCAAAGGGCGTCCTGGAGGAGGACAACCTGAGAATCCACGACCCGGCGGCTCTGTTCGTGGACCCGGGCCACTTCGATCTGCACCTGCTACCCGACGCGGCGGCCATCGACGCCGGCAGCAGCAAGGATGCGCCTGAACTCGACCACGACCGCATCCGGCGTCCCCAGGGCAACGGTATCGACATCGGCGCCTATGAATGGCACGCGGCCGACGTCTTTCCGGTCGAGCTAGACCGTGACGCTCCGTAACGACTCCGAGTTGGCGTCACGGGCGATCGCCAACCTGGGGCGTGTCCGGCGTGTTTGTCTGACCCGCCCCTCTCGCTCGAAATCGCAGGTACTTCAGGGCGCACGTCGTTGCAACGGCTGTAGCCAAAGGAACCAAGTTCTTCCACCAGACGATGAGGCTGAGAACCTCTGAGAGCGAGACCTCCCCTTCCCCGGAATTGCCCACGATATACATGGCAGAGATCGGGAGTAGGGTGGCCACGATGACCATCACGACGGCAACCACAATGACCGGACTCGGCCAGACAAGACGAGAGAGAACTGCAGCAGCGATGGTTCCCGCCGCTACGAATACAATGCCGGTGTTGAATACCTCCGAAAGAACCGCGGAAGCAACGAATGTAACCCCGAGGACAAAAGGAGCGATCAGTCTTCTAACAAGGCCATTCATCTCACGTCAACCTCACAACTCGTACCGACAACTCCACCACGCGCCAAGGCGACAGAGCCTAGCGACACCTCAAGACAACCCTGGCATTGGGGCTGCTCACGCCGTAGAATCTACCATTGGCAAGTGTATTGCAGGACACATGAAGACTCAACCAGGAAGACAGCTATGATCGCGCATCGTGAAATACATCGCCGTCCAACTCCCGCTCGTCAGTTGTTTATGTTCTTGCTCGTTTTCGCTTGCACGCTGCCCGCAGCAGGCAGGCAGTGGCACGTGTCGCAGAAGGAGATCCAAGGAATTGCGTCAGAGAATCAGGCCCGCACGATTGCGCAAGTGGTTTCTCGTGTCGCGCCGGGTGATGTCCTTGTCATCCATGGGGGTGTCTATCGCGAACGGGTGGAGATCGAGGCAAGCGGCTCGGAAGACCGGCCGATCACGATCCGCGCGGCCCAGGGCGAGACCGTTATCCTGACGGGGGCTGACCGCATCACCGACTGGACCAAGGAAGAGTCTCGTGATGGCACCGTCTACTACACGCACTGGCCCTACAAGTTCGTCTCGTGGAACAAGAACTACACCCACCCAGGCGATGAGTACCATCGTCTGATCGGACGGTGCGAACAGGTCTTCGTCGACGTGTATGCATTGCGGCAAGTCCTCGAACGCGGCAAACTCGCCCGAGGGACCTTCTACGTCGACATCGACGCGCAACGTCTTTACGCCCGCGACTACGGGGACCGTGACCTCACCAGCAAGAAGATCAAAGTCGAGGCGTCGTCGCGCGATCGCATCCTAAGCGTTGAGGGCAGCCACATTACCGTGGAGGGTCTTCGCTTCCGCTACGCCGCCAACCGGGCCCAACAGGGTGCGGTCGAGTTCGCAGGTGATGACATCACGGTCGCCGATTGCACCTTCGAGTACACCAACAGCAGCGGTGCCGAGTTCACGGGCGAGAATATCGCCGTTCACAACTGCACTTTCCAATACAACGGACAACTTGGCTTCGGCGCCAGTCGGTCGCATGGATTGCATCTGACCGGCTGTACCGTACGGGACAATAATACCAAGGGCTTCGATCGTGGGTGGGAGGCTGGAGGGGACAAGATCTGCCTGGCACGCGGCGTTGTCCTGGAAAACAGCACCTTTGTCGCCAATCGAGGCAACGGCATCTGGTTCGATATCGGCAACGAGGATTGCACCGTCCGCAATTGCCTGATCGCCGACAATGAAGATGCGGGCATCTTCTACGAGATTTCGTATGGCTTGCACGCCCACGACAACGTGATAGTCGCCAACGGTCTGGCCGATACCGCCGGCGCGTGGGCGCTGCGGCGGGCATTTGCCTGTCGAGTTCCCCCGGCTGCACCATAGAACGCAACCTGCTGATCGGCAACAAGGAAGGATTCAACTTCCGCGAACAACAACGCTCAACACCCCAAATCGAAGGCGGCTCCGAATCCGTCTGGAACCGCGACCAGATCGTCCGCAACAACGTGATGGCGTTCAATCGGGACGCCCAGGTCTGGGGCTGGTTCGATATCGGCGATGAACGGCATTGGCCCAAGGCTATGCAGAGCAGACAGGCAGGCGACCGCTCACTGGAAGACCTACACCTGACGTTCGAGGACAATCTCTATTGCCCCGCCGCCGGTCAGGGCCTGTTCAACTGGGGCGTCACCTGGAAGAAGCACGAGAGATACGAAACGCTGGACGCGGTGCAAGCCGAATTGGCTCTGGGCCAAGGGAGCAGGATCGCCCAGCTTTCTTTCGCCAGCTATTCAAGTCTGGATCTGCACGTCAAAGCCGACAGCCCGGTCCTCGCCATGGGCTGCTATCCCCAGGGCCCTGTCCCCGGCGTGCGATTGGGTGTTCTCCCGTAGTCCCCGTCCCGAGCAGGATCGCCCTTGAGACGTCGACGAAGGTTCACTATAATGCGCCTTTGCATTCAGGGATCAGGCGGCCTGTAGTCCTGAACCCTATCGGCAACCGGACGTACCAACCAAAGATGCAGACAGCGATAGGCCATACCGTATCAGACTTGCACCTGCTGACTAATCGCAGTTCCGCGGGGTGGATGATGCCAAGCCTCCATCACGCCGCCTCCGAAGCCGGTCTATTCGTCCTCAACGGAGATATTTTCGATTTCCAGTGGTCGATGTACCCCGACATCGGGGAGTCGCTGCGGTTCGTCCAAGATTGGATTCGAAACCTCGTCTGCCGACATTCACAATGCCAATTCGTCTTCATCATGGGCAATCACGACAGCCTTCCGGCCTATGGCAGACTCCTCGACGCCATGTCGGACCGATACACCAATCTCGTCTGGGACCCATTCTATCTCAAGGTAGGCGAGAAGGCATTTCTCCATGGGGACGTGCACAATTCACCCACAACCGAAACACTCGTCGCCTACCGCGAGCGCTGGCATGGCCCGCCCCGCCAGCGGTGGATCCATACGGTTTATCTCGTGTCTTCCTGGCTGCGCATCCCCCGTCTGATTCACGAGCTGATGCCGAAGCACGCTCCCATCGACGACGTGATCACGTATCTCAAGGCGGAGTTGGGTCCTCGTTTCGATGAAGTCCAGGACGTTTATTACGGACACACGCACAAGCCCCATTCGAACTTCATCCGAAGTGGGCTGCGGTTCCACAACACCGGCGCAGACCCTTCACGGCGTGCGCTCGCGCATCCAGACGTTCCTCTACGACCCAACCGACCTCGAACGCGGCCTCGAAGAACGCGGCCACCACGCGGGCCCCATCATCAGCGGAGTCGAGTGAATCGGCACGATCCTCCAAAGGTCAATCGTGACGCAGTGCCACCACCGGATCGACGCGCAGCGCGGAGTGTGGGATAGATGCCGGCGGCCAGGCTGACACCAACCGAGAAGACGATCGCTCCCAGACAAAGCCACCAGGGGAAACTGAAATACTGGATGAAGGGTACGCCTCGCCGAGGTAAAGCCGTTGACGACCTGGTTGATGACAAAGCTGACGATCCAGGCCAGAGCCAACCCGAACGCACCGCCCAGGAAGCCAATCATCCCCGATTCGAAGAGGAAGATCTTCTGCACGTCGCCATCGGTCGCCCCGACGGCCTTCATCACGCCGATTTCACGATATCGCTCAAGGATCGACATGACCATCGTGTTGACGATACCCAGGGAAGCGACGGTGATGCCGATCATCCCGACGGCCAGCAGGAACATGTCCATGATGATGAAGCCCTTGCGCATCTCGTCGAATTGATCCATCAGGGCAAAGGTTCGCAACCCGCGTTTCTCAAGCTCCGCCTGGATCGGTGCCACTTGGGCGGGCGAGGCGACCCGGACGGTAACCGTGGAATAGCCGGCCAACTGCTCCGCCGGCTGGAAGAGATCGGACACGCCTGTCAGGACCAGCTTGCGCATTCGATTGGCGGCGCCGGGCGGGATGTAGACGTCGCTGCGAATCGGCATCGGACCACCAAACCCCATTCGCTCGATCACGCCCACGATGGTGAACGTGTACTGCTGATCCGAGACGGGCAGACGCTGGTCGCCCCGGGCGAAGGCCATACGCATCAGACTGGTCACGCTGAAGTCCAGGATAATAGTGCGGATTTGGACCTTCTGCCCCACGGCCGTCTCGGGCTTCGTGTTGCCAAGACGCCTCAGCAGGGAATCGCTGATCATTACCTCGTTCGCATCATCGTTGGTGTACGGCTGTCCGGTGCGTAGCTGAATGAGCCCCGATGCACAAGCCTTGGATGTCACGACCTGGACGAAGGTAAAACGCTCTTTGTCACCCAAGCTAATCTGTGCGGGAAAACGCATCTCCGGAAATGCGGCTTCGACGCCCTTGATCTTCATCAGTTCGTCGATGAACTTGTCGTCCAGCACTGTAACCGGCTTGTTGGGCTCGCCCACAGGCCCCGAATCCACCTGAGGCGCATCGGGGTCCATGCCGGTGGGACTGAGATTGATGTCGTGCCTCGGAGAGACGTTGATGTAGTTAAACAGGTCCATCTCATCGAATTGATGGCGAATGTTCCGCTGGACGCCCTGTCCGAAGGCAAACATGCAGACCAAAGCCCCGATACCGATCACGACACCGCCCGTCGTCAAGAACGTGCGCAGCTTCTTCTTCCACAAATTGGACCAGGCATGTTCGATGTAGTCGCCCACTCTCATGATCCGGCCCTCAGCGTCTCATGCGAGACGACTGCCCCATCCTGGAGGCAGATCAGCTCGTCGGCGAACTCGCGCAACATCGCCTCTTCGTGCGAGATCATCACGATGGTCAGTTCCCGCTCGGCCTTGACGTCACATATCATCTGAACGATCTGCCGCGACGTCTTGCTGTCGAGATTGCCCGTCGGTTCATCCGCCAGCAGAATCGCCGGTCGGTTCACCAGGCGCCGGGCAATGGCGACGCGCTGCTGCTCGCCTCCCGACATTTGCGACTGGGCGATGGTCGCCCCGCTCCGCCAAGCCCACGGTGCGCAGCAATTCGGCCGCTCGACGGTTCCGTTCCTTCTTTGCCACCCCTGCAAACAGTAGCGGAAACGCCACGTTCTCCTGGGCCGTATACGACGCCACCAGATTGAATGACTGGAAGATCATCCCGATCGTGTGCCGGCGAAACAGCGCCAGCTCGGATTTGCTCAAATCGGAAACGGGCTTGCCCTCAACGCGAATGCTCCCCGATGAGGGGGTGTCCAGGCCACCGAGAAGATTCATCAGCGTGGACTTGCCCGAGCCGGACGTGCCGGTGACGCCAACGAAGCGGCCCCGGCCGACCGAAAGCGTCGCGTTGCGCAACGCGACCACCTCGACGGAGCCGAAGGAATAGACCTTCGTCAGGTCACGAGTCTGAATGAAACCATCAGCGTCCATGCGTCAGCAGAAACTTCTGCAATCCTTCAAGATCATCCGTATTGAGCAAATCCACACCGGCCGACAGCAACTCCTGCCAGAGTGCGTCCTGCGCCGTCGACCTCTGATCGGGCGTCGCCCAGAAGCGTACGAGCCGGCCTTTCTGATGAGCAGTTGTGACGATCTCATCGAGCTTGCGTCGTTCCTTCTCGGGCATCGCCCCAACACCCCGCCAGGTGAAGTTCCGGCCCCAGTGATCGCTGATCAACGGCATTAGATCCGCGGGCACATCGGACTCCAGATCGGCCAGCCGGCCATCGTAACCGGCGTACCTCGTCGACTGAGACCGCATCAGCTCGAACGGCCGATTGCCCGAAATGATAACGAGGACGGCTCTGTTCTTGCGGCCCTCGGGGCCGAAAGACGTCACGAGGTCGTCGTAGTGCGCGAGAATCTCATGCAGTCGGCGGTACGTCGGTTCAGCCGCCGACTTCAGATCGATCAACAGGACAAACCGCGACAGCCCCGGATAGATATGCCCATCGTTTTCTTCCATGCGCTTGCGCAGCGGATCCAAGTAAAGCGATTGCAGCGTTCGCTCGGGCCTGATTGCCGACGCTTCGTGCGCTACGCAAAGTTCGTCGCCTACGAGGAAGATGTCAGCCTCCACACTGGTGAAGCCATGCGGAAGCGCATCGAGAAGAGGCCTGTGGTGCCGCGTAGTCGTTGTGGGCGTGGGCGTGAGGCAGTGGCGTCACGTTGGCCTGCGTCGTCGTCATCGTCATCAGGATGATAGCTACACTCGTGATCATATGGTGACCTCTCAAGTATCCCCTGCAAGCGCTCATTAATCCCACCGCTCTACTTCTCATGGACTACCATAACGCCTGGACCGAGCGGTGACAATAGAAAGCCGCCTTCTTACCGTGTCTGCATTGGCCGTTGGCCTTTCGCGGGGCCGAGAAGGCCCGAGAATATCGGTATTTCTAAAGCGAAGCGGGATTGCACGCCAGCGATTCACACCGTAGAATGGTCCTGGCTGACCGGTGGTTCGGAGGTTGCGGTGACGCAGTCCGGCAGTGCTGCGCTCCGGCCCCCGTGAAGGCTTCGAGTAGGGATGCAGCAGAAGATTGGAGGTCTCGAATGAAGCGCTCGACATGCCTGGTCGCAGCACGAATCGCACTCATCCTCATTATCATAGCCACCCCGTCCTTCGCACAGACGCCATCGCCCCAGTCCGTGATGGTCCCGATGCGAGACGGTGTGAAGCTCGCCACGGACGTCTACCTCCCGGCCGGCGAGGGACCCTGGCCCACCGCCCTGATCCGAACCCCATACAACAAGGACGGCGCCAAAGGCTTCGCCAAACCGGCCACGGACCGCGGATATGTCCTGGTCGCACAGGACTTTCGCGGGCGATTCGCCTCCGAGGGCGACGATTATCCCGTCTTCCTGCACGGCGGTTGGGGCGAGCACCAGGACGGGTACGACACCGTCGAATGGATCGCTCAGCAGGAATGGTCGAACGGAAAGGTTGGCGGCTTCGGGATGAGCGCCCCGGGCATCGCCCTGAACATGATGGCACCCAGCCGACCGCCCCATCTGACCTGCTGCTATGTCAGCGTTGCGTTCTCCAGCATGTACCACCAGTCCGCCTACCAGGGCGGCGCCTTTCGCAAGGCCCTTCTGGAAACCTGGTTGGCAGCCAGCAGGTTCTCGCCCAAGAACCTCGAACTGTTCCGGGCACATCCGGACTATGATGATTTCTGGCGCGCGTTCGATTGCGAGCGTGTCGCCAATCGCGTCAATGTCCCGACCATGTACGTGGGCGGCTGGTACGATATCTTCATCGCCGGGACGCTGAACAGCTTCGCGACGGTCCAGAAACAAGGCGACGAGGGCGCCCGGGGCAAGTGCCGGCTCGTGATGGAGCCGTACGGCCACGGTCGCAACCAGGACCTCGTCTTTCCTCATGCCGGTCATCCGAAGGAAGCCGACATGTGGAACTGGTTCGACGTCTGGATGAAGAACGATGGCCAGGGCCTCGACACGATCCCGGTCGTTCAATACTACGTGATGGGCGACCCAAACGATCCGAATACGCCGGGCAATCGCTGGCGAACCGCCGACGCCTGGCCCGTTTACACCGAGTTGAAGAAGGTCTATTTCACCACCGACAAGCGGCTCCGTCTGCGCCCACCCGAAGACCTCTTTGGCTCGCTGTGCTACGACTACGACCCGAAGAATCCCGTCATGACAGCGGGCGGGGCCAATCTGGCGATCTCGAAAGGCCCTAAGGACCAGCGCAGCGTCGAGAACCGATCTGATGTCCTCATGTTTGATTCTCCCGTCCTGAACCGATACGTCGAAATCACCGGGCCCGTCAAGGTCAAGCTCTGGGCGTCGTCGACGGCCCCGGACACGGATTTCACCGCCAAGCTCTGCGACGTCTACCCGGACGGCCGCAGTATGATTGTGCTCGACGGGATCATCCGCGCCAGCCATCGCAACTCGATGGAGAAGCGAGAGCTGCTCGAGCGGAACAAGATTTACGAATTCGAGATCGATCTGTGGTCTACCAGCCTGGTCTTCAGCCCCGGTCATCGCGTCCGCGTCGCGCTATCGTCCAGCAACGCACCGCGATTCGAGCCCAACCCCAACACAGGCCAGCCTTCCGGCGTCGACGACAAGACGGAAGTGGCGAAGAACACCATCTACATCAATGCCGAGCACCCGTCGCATATCGCCTTCCCGCTCGTCTGGCGATAGCCGCAGGCAAGGCCGGCACGGAATTCATTGCACCGGTAGCCTCAGGTCGCGTAGGATAGGCCGATGCCCGTTCACGAGATACGAGAGTTCCGAACGTGAACGGCAGAATGAAGAACAATATCACCCCAAGAAGGGTGATTGCATCGTCTTCAGCATTTGAACTTTGGTCTTAGCTTTGTCATCTGGATAAGGGGTTTGTCCATGCACAGGAATGGGATTTCTCGACGCCAATTCATCGCCCGAACCATGGCCGTCGCCGGTGGTCTGGCCGTAGCGCCTCTGACGAGCAGTACCGTCTACGCCGCCAAACGCACCGCCGCCGATCAGGTGACGCTGGGTAAGACCGGAATCAAGCTGAGCCGGCTTGGCATGGGCTGCGGCAGCAACAGCGGCAACATCCAGCGGGCCCTCGGTCATGAAGAGTTTAACCGCCTGGTCCGCTATGCGTACGATCAGGGCATCACCTATTTCGATACCGCCCAGTCCTACCGGACACACGAGTGGATTCGTGAAGCCATCAAGGGCCTGCCCCGCGAGAAGCTGTTCATCCAGAGCAAGATGTCGGGCAACCCGGAGAATCCGATGGAGGTGATCGACCGCTTCCGCAAGGAACTGGGCACGGACTACATCGACAGCCTGCTGACGCACTGCACGGTGACACCGAACTGGGACGACGAGCGACGGCGCACCCTCGATGCGATGGAGGAGGCCAAGGACAAACAGATCATCCGGGCTCACGGCGTCTCGTGCCACAGCCTGCCGGCTCTGAAGCGAGCGGTGGAGATCGACTGGACCGACGTCCACCTGGTGCGTCTGAACCCGCAAGGCGCGTGGATGGATACGCCGGAGGAGACGTGGAATGCCACCAGCAACGCGTCGCACGTGCTGCCCGTGATGGAACAGGTCAACCTTATGCGGGACAAGGGGCACGGCGTCATCGGGATGAAGCTCATCGGAAACGGAGACTTCACCGATCCGGCCGACCGTGAGAAGGCAATCCGTTTCGTCATGCAGTCGAACCTGACCGACGCGGTGGTCATCGGATTCAAGAGCCCCGCTGAGATCGACGAGGCCATCATGCGAATCAACCGCGCGCTGGCCGACGTGGCGTAGAGTAGCACACGGGAAGCGTGAAACGTGAAGAGTGAAGCGTATACTGATGCGGGAGTGCACCATGAGACGTCATCGTTGGATCGCTGTAGTCCTGTTCGTTGCCGTTGTGTTGTTTGCCGGTCTGATGGTCTACGCGGCCGATCAGGACAAGACCAGCCCCGAGTTTCGCAAGCAGTTCATTGAGAACTTCCACCGGACGGGCCTGAACACCACGCCCGGAGATGCCATGATGCTCCGTATCCTGGTCGAAAGTCGTGGCGCCAAGCGAGGCGTCGAAGTGGGCTCGGCCAGCGGATTCGGCGCGGTCAATATGGGCATTGCGTTCGAACGGACGGGAGGCCATCTCTATACGCTCGAGATCGATCCTCGCATGGCCAGGCAGACCCGGGAGAATCTCGATAAGGTGGGATTGAGCGATGTCGTCACGTGCGTCGAAGGCGATGCATTGAAGACATTGCCGACGATCGAAGGCCCGATCGACTTTGTCTTCATCGACGCGCTCAAGAGCGACTATCTCAAGTACTTCCAGCTTATCGAGTCGAAGCTCGCACCCGGCGCGGTTGTCGTGGCCGACAACGTGATCAAGTCGGCCCGAGCCATGAAGGACTATCTCGACTTCATCCAGACCAGCCCCGGCTACGACACCGTCATCATCCGCGCCTCGGAGGAAAAAGGCGACGGCATGGCCATCAGCTACAAGATTCGCTGACGGTTCAGCCAGGCCTTAAAGGTTTGCCTGTGCCCCACCTTGGGCATGGGCCACGGGATTCGTCCCTCAGACGCTGTTGCGGCAGAAGATGTCGATGGTCTTACCGTCAACGATGAGAGAGACTTCGCCGTCTTGGACGGTCAAGGGCTGGCCCGTCTGCCAGTGCTTCAGCTTTTTGGTGATCATCTTCACGACACGCGACGGGATAATCGCCGGGTTCAACTTCAGATGAATCGGGCTCGACATCGGGTCGTAGCCGTTATTGATGACCACTAGCGCGACGTCATCCGTTGCGATGCGCAGGAAGGCATAGATCAGATCGTCCGACCACAGCGTCACGGTCGTCCCGTACTTGAGCGCATCGTTGCCCTTTCGCAGCTTGATCAGATCACGCGTCCATTCGTAGATCTCGTGCTCCTTGTGAAACGCCGATTTCGGATGGTTGTCGTTGCCGATCACATCCCACGGGAAGTCGCGGCGGAGGTCCCGATCGTCGCCGCCGACTTTCCATCCCTCCAACCCGATCTCGGTGCCGTAGTAGAGTTGCGGGATACCGCGTACAGTGAACAGCGCCCCCAGGCAAAGCTTGGTGACGCGGATGGCCCAATCGAGTCCGGAGAATTCACCCGGGTGCTTGGTCCTCGCGTGGCTCATGATACGCCGTTGGAGGTCATGGTTGTCCAGCAGGGTAACAAGCCGGTTCGCATTCCGATATCCACCTTTGAATGGGTTGTCGTTATCAAGCACGCCAAGCGGCTCGTTCTCATTCAACCGCGGCCTCGCGAGCCAATGGCACAGGCTTTCATCGTAGATGAGCGTCGACCGCAGGGCCGTGCACAGTGGAAAGTCAAAGATGGAGTCAAAGTCGTGGTAATTCTGGTATTCCAGGAGGTTGCCGACGTCATCTTTGCCCTCGAATAGAACCTCGCCGATCAGGCAGGTATCAGGATGCTCGCCTCGGATTTGGGATTTGAAATAGTGCCAGAACTTCCGCTCGACGTGCTTGACCGTATCCATACGGATGTTCGTCACCTTGCCCTTGACGATCCAGTCTTCGATGTTGTTGATGAAGTAGTCGAGCACCTCGGGGTTGTCGTGGTTGAAATCAGGCAGGCCCGCCAGTTCACCCTTGACGTCGCCCGTGCCTCCGACGTTGAACCAGTCGGCACCGAAATTGCCCTTGGCCCCGTAGCCCGCGTGGTTCACCACCATATCGAGCACGACCTTCATCTTCTTCTTTTTGCACAGGGCGACGAACTTCTTGAACGTACTCATGTTCGTCGAGGTGGGCAGGTGGGTGCCGTCGAGCAGGCGCTTGTCGATCCGCTCGAAGTTCTGCGCCCAGTAGTAGTGATAGGGTTCCGTCGTCCCGCTGCTGGGGATGTTCTCGTAAACGGGCGTAACCCAGATCGCCGTCACCCCCAGTTCGGCCAGGTAGTCCAGCTTCTCGACGATCCCGTCGAGCGTGCCTCCATGAATGCTCGTGTCCGACGGATCGACGTTTTTCTTGTTCTTGCCAAAGAACCGGTCCGTCACAATGAAATAGATGACATCATCCTGAGTAATCCGCGCATCCATGTTTCCCTCCCTGGACAGTCTGTCCCATCTCTGTCTTGCCAACGCACCTTTGTTCGCAACCCACCGCTACGCTCGAGCGGTCACAAATCCATGTCCTTGATCACTCTGTACGACCAGATAGCGCCAAAGATTGCTCCAACGGCAAAAGCAGCCCAGAAACGCAAATGCATCGCCGCCTTGGTGTCAGATTCCAAGACATCCGCCAGCATATATCGAGGAACCAGGCCATAGAAGATAATCGAAAAGAACAGCCCTGCAATTCCGCCGCAAACCGCAGCAACCACGCAGACCATCGCAATCTTCGTCAGCAACATCTTCATGGGATCATAAGGTGGGCGCCACCCGTTTTCACCTCAAGCGTTGATGATCCGATCAGCGATAGTCTTGGCTTCTTCGATCTTGCCGGTTCGCAGCAGCGTCAGGGCCTCCATTGTATCTCTCTCCAGCTTGAGACGTTCTCTACCTTCGTGTCGAGCCAGAGCCCTCTCGAAACGCCGCGCCTTCCTTACCAGGAAAGCGAGCATGTAGAGATTGACCACAACTACAAAAGGAGCAATCGCTGTCAGCGATGTCGACAATGTGTCCATATTGGCCTCCTGGGTCTCTCTCGCTTGCCTATTTCATCTCGCCGTCGCCAGCACCAACAGCATCAGGAAGAGACTGGCTGCAATGAAGATGTACGCGATCCGGTAGAGCGGCCGGCGGCCTTCCGGCAGAGACTTCGATCCGAAGGTGAAGTATTGGCGATGGCGATACAAGGGCCATTTGGCGACAAACAACAATACGATCCCCACCAGCGCCGAGGCCAGGGCAATGCAGACGCTCGTGAGGTCACCCTGGCGAACACCAGCCAGCAGCGGGATCAAGACGCCGGAGACGACCAGAACAGCCGGAATCGCGAGTTCGATCGCAATGAAGAACTTCCAGTCGTTCGAAAGAAACCCGCCCGATCTCGCTCGTCTCATCCGCTCACCTGCACAACATTAGAAAACTGTCGTCTTCGCCGCATCGCGACATCAGATCCTCCTTCGCTCGCCGCCACCATGATAGCAATCGCGAGATTCCTCTCGTGCTCCTCGTACCAATCGATGGCTGCAAGAAACTCTTCTTCCGCCTCCGGATGAAACTGACACTTCATGTCTCAAATCGCTTCCAGATCTTGCCAAACACTTCGTCGCCCGGGATCGGCTTGACCTGTCCCGATCGCAACTCGGAAAGGCGACGTTGTCCCACCTCGGTCCATTTCCGGTCGATTTCAGACTCGGGCGCATCCAGGCTGCGTAGAACCGCGTCCGCAACGATGGCCCGCTCCTCCAGTGGCAGCGAGACCACCGCTTCAATGATTTCTTTCATCGTCACTGGCGAACACCTCCTTTGAGATGATAATAGCTCAGCCTGATGCGTAAGTCAAGGCCCTTGCCATGGATGCGTGGATTCGGCCTACGAGGAGAACGGTCGCTGTCCCCCCGCCGGGACAGACCGTCGTAGCAGGAGTATACTGCGAATGACCATCCATAGGGGGCGGTCTCTGTCAATCAGGCCCAGGGCACACTCTGAAGGGCCTCGGTCTTTTTGGGGAGGTGGAAGATCCGGCGGGCGTTGTTGTGCATGATGGGGTCGGTCAGTTCCAGGGCGTCGGCGAGGCTCAGCCAGCCTTCTTCGACCAGTTCGCGTCAGGGCCAACGCGATGCCCTGGCGGGCGATGGTGGCGTGGCCCAGGACGGGCTCGACGGGAATGTAGTCGCCGCCGAAGGTCAGGATTTTGTTGGCCGGAGCGGTCACGAGATACTTCTTGAGGAAATCCTTGGCCGCCACCGGATTGATGATCCACGACCAGCACATGTCGATATGCGCGTTGGTGTACTGCTTGGCTACGGAGATCAACTCCTCGTAGTACGGGTAGCAGATGTGCATGAAGACGAAAGGCGTCTCGGGCGCCGCCCGGCACAGATCGGTGGCGGAGCCTGGATTGTGGATCAGTCTGCCCAGAGGCATGGAATTCTGCCCTGCGTAGTAGCCCGTATGGAGTTTGACGGGCAGCTTGTGCTCGGTGGCCTTCCGCACGGCATACCAGAACAGATGGTCCTCCAACGCCTTTCGCTCCTCGGCTGGTCAGAGGTGCGTCTCGAGCCGCCTCTTGAACACCGCCTCGACCTTCTCGGCCGGCACCTGCTCGTAGTCGATGTCACGGCTGTAGGCGTTCTGCGACTTGACCGCGACGGCGTACTTGCCGTACTTGTCGAACCACCAGTCGATCACCCGATGCCAGTCGGCAAGTGAATCGACCTCGATGCCCGCCGGCTTGGCGTATCCGTTGAGATTCGGGCCGGCGAACATCCCGACGATGCTGATGTCCTGCATCAGCAGGCCTGGCATAGCCGTCTCGCCAAACGGCGCACTGAGACAGTTGACCTGGCACGATTCGATCTTGCCCATCTCGCAGAGAACGTGCTTGTAGAATCCGGGACGGCGTGTCTTCTCATAACCGGCCTGCACCTGCGTGACCGTCTGAGCCGACAGATCGTCCACCTCGTAGAGCTTTCGCATCGCGATCCGCACGGCCTGACCATACCCCGTATTCTTGACGGCCGGCCAGTAGTGTTCGAGCAAGCGCCATTTGTCCATCGGATCAATCTGAGGCGAGAAGAACCTGTCGTACGCCTCCTTGGGCATACCCGCCACGAGCAGATCGGAATTCAGGTAATGGCTCAACAGCAGAGACCAGTCGTCGGACTGCACCCTCGGGTGTCCCGCCCCCGCGAGTCGCTCCTTCTCCTCGATCAGATGCTCGTGGGTATCGATCAGAGGCGTCTGGAAGACCTTCTCGGTGATGGCCGGATGCAGTCGGCCTGGCAGAGTCGATTCCCCAGCCTCCAACGTCTGCGACCCAAGCACCGCTGTAGCTCCGAGCGCCCCCATGCCCGCCAGCGTGTCCCGTCTGGAAATGCGACTGCCCTGTGCCATGACAAGTCCCCTTAATCACCGATGATCCGGTTGCCATTCAGGTCCGTGCGGCCGAAGCCACTGTAAGACATCAGAGAATCTGCCTCCAATCTACCATTCCACGCCGGAAAACGCCAATCCCCTAGATGTAATCCCCGCATCCATCTGCTATACTGCCACACGATAGGCCGAGCCGGAAAACTGGCCGGCTGCGGAAGGACAGAACCGTCTGAAAGGAACAACCATGACCCGTCAGCATTGCGTGAGATCTTTCCCGATAGTGGTTACGCTCGTCTTTGTGGCCGCTACCCCTCTGCTGGGTGCATTCCCTCGTTTCGAGTACCACGAGATCGACAAGATCGGCCAGAGCATGGGCCAAACCTCGCTGGTGGATATCGATAAGGATGGGGACCTGGACTGGGTCGTGGGCGAGCGGACGCGGACGTGGTGGTTCGAATACGCCGGACCGGATAAGTGGATCAGGCACGATCTGGGCCAGGGTAACAAGACCGACGTGGGTGGCACCGCCTTCGACATCGATGGCGATGGGTGGATTGACCAATTTTGCGGCATCGGGTGGTACCGCAATACGGGCAAGCCCCGCACCGAGACCTTTGAGAAGTACGAGGTCGGCACGATCGTCTGTCACGATGACGTTGCGGCCGACATCAATGGCGACGGGAAACTCGACGTGGTCGCCTGCAGCGATCAGGGCGACAATGGGATCACGGTCTGGTATGAGATCGCGGCTGATCCCAAGACCAGGTGGAGCGAGCACAAAATCGGTGGAGGCATCCATGGCGGTGTGGGGCCCCAGGGCATCGGCGACCTGGACGAGGACGGCGACAACGATATCGTCCGGGGTGACGTCTGGTTCGAGAACGCCGACGGCAAAGGGACGAAGTGGACCGAGCACACGGACCTGATTCCGCCCGGTGGCAACCGCCCTGAACGCTATGGCCTGGCCATCAAGGTCTGGGTTGCGGACATGGACCGGGACGGAGATCTGGATATCGTCGAGGCCGAAGCGGATACACCTGACGGGCGCATCTTCTGGTTTGAGAACGAGGGCAAGGCGAAATCATGGCAGTGCCATCTGATCTCGGCCAGCCACACCAACCAGGATTTTCACTCCCTGGCAGTGGCGGACTTCGACAACGATGGCGACCTTGACGCCTTCTCAGGTGGTGGCCCCCTCTCCAAGGACACGCAGAAGTCCTTCATCTGGGAGAATGCCGACGGCAAAGCGGGCCAATGGACCGAGCACCTGGTACTGGACGGCAAGCGCTGCCACGAGGCGAAGGCGGCCGACGTCGATGGCGACGGCGACATTGACATCTGCACCAAGCCCTGGAGCGGCAACCTTCACATCTACCTCCGCAACATGCTCGTCGAGGACAAGAAGCCATCGACGCGGTAGTCATCGCGATTGAGAAGACGAGCGAGATAGCGAGGGGCTCGCCTGCCTGCTTTGGCGACGCTCCCTGGGTAGCGTTTGTGCACAGACAGCGATGATCGACAACGCCCTCTGGTCTCCCCGTACAGCGCAGGCGCAATCCCATACCAAATCAGTCTACTATTCATAAGCCTTTTTCCCAGCCATGATTCAGTATTCTACGCATACCGTCAGACGATCATAACCGGCTATCGTTACGCAGATAGATTAGGAGGCGTGAATTAAGGTTTTATCTGCGAACGTGTGTTTCGCACGCCGAAATGAAATTAAGTGTACGTGAAGGAGAACGATCATGGCTGATCACACAACAACAATTCAAGCAGAAGCGCAGACGCAACAACATCGACATACGATCGAAGCCCTCTTCGGAGGCACACTGGTCGGGGGCCTTGTTGCGGCCGGTGCCGCAACGCTGGCGATCATCGCCCTGGCGGGCCTGTTCCCGCAACTGCTGCTGAGTATCGTGACCATCGGCATCGGGGCCGCATTTCTCTTCGAAGGCGCTGCGATCGTGTCGCGTCTATCCGATCTGCTGCATGAGATCACCGAAGGGCGGATGCAAGCAGCCGAGTTGGGAGCCGGCACAACCGGAGAGACCCTGGCCGGCATTGCGGGCGTTGCATTGGGAATTCTGTCTGTATTGGGCCTGATCCCAGCGATCCTCGTGCCGAGTGCCGCTATCGTCTTCGGAGCGGCTCTGACTCTGGGAGCCGGCGCAAACATGCGCATCAACGAGTTGACGACCACATTCCGTCAAGAGCATCCGATGGCTCAACGGGTCGCCCATGAAGCCGTACGGGCGGCGACGGGAATCCAGGTTCTGGCCGGACTGGCCGCGATCACGCTAGGTATCCTGGCGTTGGCCGGTATCCAGCCGTTGATCCTGAGCTTGACCGCTATGTTGAGCGTCTCAGTCGTGTTCTTACTCACGGATACCGCTGTAGCCGCTCGAATGATGACGATCTTCCACCGCTACTGATGTGCCGCCCGCATAGACGAAAAGGTAGACTCATATTCGGTGCCGACGAGTGACGTCGGCACCGAAGCATTGAGGACAAGCCCCAGTCTCTGGCGGAAAGCCAAGCTTACTTGTCTGAAGCTCCGCTCACGTGCTTTCGATCCGACGCGAAGTCATCATATAGTGCCCGGAGGCAGTCGCGGATATTGCCTTGGTGCTCATGGTAGAGTTCGCGGAGATCTTCGTTGTTTGCCGCCTGCGGCAGCAGATCGTGAACCACGTGGGTGAGCAACTCCGGCGTTGTGGTGCAATGGATCAGCGTTGGTAGGCGGCCGGGACGATGGGTGGTGATGATCAACCCTGCCGCATGGCGGAGGACCCTGCGTTTGAGGGCGAACCACATCGCATAACCGATGGCATCGGCGCCGTCCAGCAGGACAATCTCGTCACACCTCAGGTCCGCGAGTAGTTGCCCGCATGTGGCCCGATCCATGGGAGACGTGTCGTTGACAAAGACCATTCTCGTTCGCCTGCCCCCGCGTTCCAGAGCCTGCTGAAGGTCTTCCAGCAATGTGGTCTTGCCGGAACCTTCGGGACCGACAATGGCAGCGCGATAATCCATCGCATCGAGCCGGTCCATGATCTCGTCGAAAGTCGCATGGAGCGGGCGATACCGAATGGCGCCGACACGATCAACGTTGAATGGATTGTCGCAAGCCCTCATGAATGGGCACCCAATAGGATCTCGTGCCCCGTGGGAGACAGGACAAACTCCCGCCGGACTGCTTCTCCGCCAGGCGAACACGTCAGCTCAACCGCCCAGATGAGCGAAATCAGTTTGCCTGAGAAGCTATACGGACCGTCAGCCAGGTCAAAGGCAAAGTCCTTCTGCCCGAACGCCCCGGGGGCGTCGAGCTTCAGCGAGTTGACGACGCCGACATCGCGCGTACCCTTGCCTGCGGTGTACCAGAACAGAGCCAATTCGAGGTGACGAGGATTCGCGTCCAGATTCCACTGGATCGTCCCTTCCACCGTCTCACCGGGAGCATAGGTGGTCTTGTCGTCGCGCAGATGGATTTGCAGGGGCTCCATGTCAGAGACTCCTAACCAGGCAAGGGGCCGGAAGGACAGCAATCGTGAAGGATTCCTTCACATCGGGCCACCGCTCGATGTCGCCATGAACATCGAGACTCCAGACGATCTTGTTGTTCTCAGCCTCGAACGAGTGCATCGTATCATCGGGCATCACGAATCCTACCTGGCCGGATGCGATGTCAAGTGCGTTGCTGGTCCGGTAGAGTTCCATCTCGTAGAACGTGTTCGTATCCGTGTGCGTCTTCGTACCGCGACGATAGGTGGCCGACTCGCGACCTCGCAACGTCACTACAAACGATCCGATCCTATGAATGTTGCCCGAAAGACGCCACCGTAACTCTGCCGCTCCGCCGAGCGGGATCATGGTCGAGCTCAATTCCAACGTCGGTCGAGGATTGAACATCGCCAGGAATTGATAGACTACCAATCCGACTACCCCGACTCCGATGAGCACAAACGGCACCATGAAAATCGTCGTGAGCCAAGACGGATGACCGGTGCGAAATCCTTGTACGACCTGAGCGACGAAGATCGACACAATGCCATTCCAGAACAACGCGAAGACAATCGCACCGATGAGTTTTCCCGCAGGCGTGTGCTTCGGCTTCAGCACGTGTGGCCCCGTGTCCGGTTGCCGAAGTGTGGCCACGGTCATGGGGCTCCTTCTCCGATTCGTGAGGTCGCCAGGACGTCCGACCGCTGGCTCGCCATTTCTTGCTCCGCAAGCGTGAAGAAGACACCAAACACGCCAACGAGAATGAATGGCAAGGGAAACAATGCAAACAGGAGACTCGCGTGGAAGCCACGTTTCAAAACCGCCTCCGACGGATCCTCCGGATTGACGTAGCAGATCGGCGTGGTCGCCTTGCGATACTCTTCCACGACGCGAGCTTTTCCAGCGTGTCCGCTCGAGGACCCACCGACGAAATCGTAGCGGTCGGCCTTGTAGCTCAGTCCCACCAAACTCGTATTCGTATAGGATGTAGACGCTGTACGTCGTCCCGTCATCGCTGTCGTGGCTGCGGACTTCGGCCCGTAGGACTCGGCATGGCGTGGCCACCCATGACTCTGCATCGATCGTCTTGGCGATCGGCCGAATCCCAAGTGGATACAGGACGGCCAGGCCAACCACGCCGAAAATCGCGAAGAATCCCGCAAGGGCGTATTTGCCCGTTCCCTTGGTGCGAAGGCTGCGGCCGGCAATCGGCTCGATCCGCTCGGGCTTCTTTCGCCAGGTGAAATAGAGCCCCCCGGCCCCGACCGCCATGAAGATCATGGGGAAGAAGACCGTGAGCCCGGTAAGCAGACTGTCTCGTTTGAGCACGGCCTCGCCCGGATTCGCGGGATTGACGAAGCACGATGTGCTCTGACCGGCCGGGTATTCCTGGACAAGCCGCTGCACGTCCGAGTAGTTTTCGGACGCCTTCTTGCTGCGCATGTAGGCGGAAGAGGTCAGGACCTGGCCATTGAGCTCGTACTCATACCGGACATCGAACGCATATGGGTTCTCACGGTCCCCACCTTCCTGAACGCTACTATGGATGATGCGGCACGGGACCTTCTGCCACGACCGTTGCCCCACCGCCCGGGCAAACTCGCGGATCGTGAGTACCTCAAAGAGCGTTCCGGCCGCGAAGAACAGCAGAAAAAAGACGGACGCGCCTAACCTGCCGCTGCTTCGGGCGGTTCGACCGCTCGATATTCCGGGATCGCGATGTCTGAATCGAATCACAACAAGCCCCTTCCAGGGAAATTGCCATAGCCAAAGACATCTCTTACCGGTAGTATCGGTTCGACGAAGGGTGAAGGATTATTCGCTTTATCGCCGGATATCCCCTTTTCCTCAGTGTTCTTCGTGGGAGTAACACCCATGGCGACGATCATTAAAGTGCCCTGCACGGGCAGAGAACAACACATCAATGAAATCGACCTGGAGGACGTGATCGGCAGCGATGTCGTGTTATACGGTGGACCGATCGATACGGGCAGGCAGATTCCCGCCCGCATCGTGAGGCGATGCGACGAATGCGACGAGGGCAAGGTCATCATCACACGTGAGATGATCGAGGCGGCCATGTAGCAGCCCTCGCAGCGGCGTGAGACCGATCAATCCGCTTCTGAAAGACACCCATGAGAGACTACGCACTACCCAGCTATGAAGAATGCCTGTCGATGATTCGGGACTGTCACGTGCCGGTCCACATCGTTCGGCACGCCGAGGCGGCGACCAGGCTGGCCGTATTCCTGGCGCACAAGCTCGTCGAACGAGGCATCGAGCTTGATATCGAACTGGTAGAACGCGCTTGTCTGCTCCATGATCTGTTCCGGGTCTGCGATTTTCCACTGGAGGATTTCACTTGGTTCGAGCAGCCGGTGACGGAACATGACAAGCACCGTTGGCGAAAGCTCAAAGCCCGGCATGGCCACCTCCGCCACGAGGATGCGGCGGACACGTTCTTGAAGGACAAATACCCCGTGCTGGCGACCGCGATTCGCAGGCACCGATATGTCGCCGTCCTGGACGAGGCAGATTACCCCCAATCATGGGAGGAGAAGCTTGTCTATTACGCGGACAAGCGGGCCATGCACGACACGATCGTTCCGCTGAAGCAGCGGCTCGAAGACGCTCATCAGCGAAGCGCTCTCGCCATGGCCAAGGCGGGGAAGACTCGCAACGTTGCGATGGAGCAGGCAGTGGATGCACGCATCTTCGAACTCGAAGCGGAGATCTTCGACGTCATCGGGCTGAATCCCGACGACGTGACCGAAGAGCTGATTGCCCGCGATTCCACCGACATCCAACGCCGGACCGGATGATCTGCTCAGCCAATCGACCGATCAGCGGCCCAGCACTTCGTCGATCGGCGGAGCATAATAAAGCCCAAAGCTCGACAAGGTCGGACTGACACGCGAACTGAGAATCCGCACGCGAATGCGACGAGCCTGCACATCATCGAAACGCAAAAGGCGCTTGTAACCGACGGTCGTACCACGAGCGAATTCCGACCACGCGCCGTCCTGGAGTGCTTCGAGAACGAACTCCTCGATCCGCTGGCCGACGGCGATGCACTCGCCCAACTCGGCAACGTTGAACGTCTTGTCGGCGCCGAGGTCGAACTCCACAGTGGCCGCGGTGGTCCAGTTGTCGGTCGTCCAGTAGGTGCTCTTGTCACCATCCGTGATCTTGTCGGCACCGTAGGCCGGATTGTCACCCTTGACGTTAGATGCTGTCACAGAGGCCTTCGCAGCAAGATTCTCATCGAAGATCGCGTCGAGCACCTTGCGGAGTTCTTTGAGTCGCTGCACATCGTTTTCGTGGATCAGTCCCCGGCGGTCCGGCGGCAGGTTCAGCAGCAACACGCTGTTGTAGCCGACGGAACTGAAGTAGATGTCCAGCAGTTGCTCGACGGATTTGACCTTGTCATCCTCGCGGGCATGGTAGAACCAGCCGGGGCGGATGGAGACATCGGTCTCAGCGGGATACCAGATCAGCCGCTCGCCTTCGCCCAGCGCTTCCAGGCTGCCCAGGTCCTTGGCGGTGCAGTTGACCGGCCCGAACAGGTTGCCGTTGCCGTTCATCACGCTCCATTCGCTCTGGCGGGCATAGCCTCGCTCGTTGCCCACCCAGCGGATATCCGGCCCATTGAAGACCACCGCGCCGGGCTGGAGCTCTCGAACGATGCCGATGTAGCCCTTCCAGTCGTAGACCATGTCTTTGGCGTTCGGGCCTTTGGCACCGTCGCACCAGACTTCGGTGACCTCGCCGTAGTTGGTGAGCAATTCGCGGAGTTGGTTCCTGTAGAACTCATTGTAGCCCTTGCTGTTGCCATAGGTCGGTTCGTGCCGATCCCAGGGCGACAGGTAGAGCCCGAGCTTCAAGCCCGCCTCGCGGCACGCGGCCGCCAGTTCGCCCACGATATCGCCCTTGCCGTTCTTGTAGGGGCTGTTCTTGACCGAGTGCTCCGTGTACTTGCTGGGCCACAGGCAAAATCCATCGTGGTGCTTGGCCGTCAGGATAATCATCTTCATCCCGGCGTCCTTACACGTTTTGACCCACTGACGGACGTCCAGCTCGCTCGGGTTGAAGATGCTCTCAGGCTCGGTGCCGTCGCCCCACTCCTTGTCGGTGAAGGCGTTGACGGTGTAGTGGATGAAGCCGATGAACTCCAATTGCTGCCAGGCAAGCTGCTGAGGCGAGGGTTTGATGTTGGCTGCTTCGACGACCAGGGCCTTTCGCTTGTAGTGCTCGGCCGATGGTTCGCCCGCCGTATCGTACACCCGAACATAATCGACGACGAACTGGTCGGGCAGCTTCGCCTGGGCGATGTCGCCGCCCCACTCACCGATCTCTTCCGTCAGCTTCGCGTATTCAGGGACCTGCGAGACGCCCCCGCCGCTGGTTCGCCACGTTTCCTTCCCATCGACGTAGAAGACATACTCATCGGGTGTCCAATGCAGGCCGAACGTATGGAAGCCTTCGCTCATCCCGGGGACCATGAACTGCGTCCCCACGTGCTGATGCTCTTTGCCATAACCGTCCCAGTGAAGGTTCTGCGTGGTGCGGTCTTCGCGCCAGGGCTTCTCCATGATGTCGATTTCGGTGCCGTCTCGCCCACCGTTGCCGATCTTACCGACGGTGTCGCAGTGCATCCAGAAGGCAGGCCAATGTCCGGGCTGCGTCGGGAGCTTGCACCGGCAGACCCAATAGCCATAACGGTGCTCGAATTTGCCTCGCGTGCGGATCGCCCCGCAGGTGTAGCGATCGCCGTCCTTCTTGGTCCGCAGGATCAGATGGCCCTCGCCGTCGACGTAGGAGTCCTCCTTGACCCAGAACCCGTCGCGTCGCTTCCAATCGCCCATCACATCCCATTTGGATTGGTCGATCTCGGTGCCGTTGAATTCGTCGCTCCAGGCCAGTTCCCACCGCTGTCCCTGCCGGCAGTGGAGGCAGAAATTCCCCGGCGGCAACTGACGAACTGATGAGGGTGGAGACAACGAGAAGAGTGGATGCGATGGCAAGACGATCAAGACGACGAGGGTGAGGGTTCATGCGGTGTTCCTTCATCTTTGCGATGTCTCCAGCTTGGGCGTCTCGTCGCCAGGTAGCCGGAGACAATGGTCATTACGATCATGGCGACAAACGTTGCCGAGGTGAACCAATAGCCCCAGACCTGCGTCGGAACGTGTCGCCATCTTGATCAGAACCGTGCCGATGGCGAAAGACTGGAGCAGCATCTTGAATTTGCCCGAGGCGGTGGCGCGGAAATCGATCCCTTTCGCCTCGGCGATTTGCCTAAGAACCGTGACGTAGATTTCTCTGGAGGCGAGCACGGCAACCACAAACCAATGGATCACCGCCAGCGTCCCGGCTGACAGATTGAACAGCTTCGGCTCACCGATCAGGGCAAAGCAGATGAAGGTCCCGACCACGAGCACTTTGTCGACCAGCGGGTCGATCATCCGTCCGAACTTGCTCGTCGCATTGAAACGACTGTGCCACATGCCCGTCAACCACATCCGTCAGGCCCGCTACGATGAACAGAACGAAAGCACCGTCAAGAAAAGCGGTGCGATGCTCGACCTGCGGACTGTAGAGAATCATCACCAAAAAGACGATGGACAGACCGAGGCGCATGAAGGTCAAAATGTTCGGGACATGTTTCAGCATGGCGATAAGTTTACAGAAGCGTCCCGCCGGCTTCAATATCAAATTTGTTCGACGACCAGATCGTAGTCCTGCGTGTCCACCACTTTCCCTTCGACCCATGCTCCGGGCCCGGCCTTGCAGTTCGTCACGATGCAGATCCCGTCGATGTCCGGTGCCTGCCCATAGAAGCGTCCAAACCCGATCCCGTGCGGATCGACCGAATCGATCAGGCACGTCAATCGACTGCCGATGCGGGCCCGGTTCTTCGCGAAGGCTATCTCCTGCTGCGCGAGCATCAGCGCATCGAGCCGCTCCTGTTTCAGATCTTCTGGAATCTGATCGGGAAATTCCGCGGCGGCGGTGCCCTTCTCGGGGAAGAACGTGAACGCCCCCAGTGCATCGAACTGAGCCCACTTCACGAAGTCGAGCAGCTCGGCGAAATCGGCCTCGGTCTCCCCCGGGAAGCCGACGATGACCGTGGTCCGCAGCACGATATCGGGAATCGCGGCACGCAGACGCTCCATTCGCTGCTTGAGACCGGCCTGCGTGTCCGGACGCCGCATCGCACGAAGGATCTTGTCGCTGGCGTGTTGAATGGGGATATCCAGGTAATGCAGCACCTTCTCGCTGCGAGCCATTGTGTCGATGAGCTTGTCTGTGATACCCTTTGGATAGGCATACAGCAGCCGAAGCCAGGCCAGATCGGGAATCGACTCCAATTCGCCAAGCAGATTTGCCAGTCCCTCGGCTATCTTGAGGTCACGCCCATAGATCGTCGTGTCCTGCCCGATGAGATTCAACTCTACCGCACCCGAGGAGACCAGTTCCCGGGCTTCCTCCAGAACAAGATCCACGGGCTTGCTGCGAAACGGCCCGCGAATCGCGGGAATCGTACAGAAAGAACAGCGATGGTCACAGCCCTCACTGATGCGAAGATAGGCAGAATGCGCCGGTCCGATCCGCAGCCTGACACGGTCATCCGTGACAGATGCAGACGTCTGATCCTGGTACACGGCCGGTTCGTCAGACGACAGTGTCTCTCCGACAATCCGGGCAATGTTATCCCTTTGCGCAAGATCGACGATGGCGTCGACACCCTCCGCCTCTGCGAAGAGCCCTTCCCCCAGGCGTTGGGCCAGACAGCCGGCGACAATGACCTTGCGCACGCGACCGCTCTTCTTGTCCGCCACGGCCTGCGCGACAGCGTCAAGGGACTCGACCTTCGCCGGCTCGATGAACCCACACGTGTTGACGATAACCACATCGGCTTGCGAAGGTTCGGCGGCAATCAGGTATCCGGCTTCGACAATCTCGGCCAGCATCTTCTCACTGTCGACTACGTTCTTCGGACAGCCCAGGGCAATGAACCCGACCGCGACTTTGCGTTGTCTCTTTTTTGTCATGGACGGTACAGATAAGCCAAATGGTGACCTTTGTCCATTCTTTTAAGTTAGGCAAGATGAAAACGGCCATTTTTGTTAATCCAATCAAAATACCATTGACGATAACCTACAATGAAATAGAATGTTCTTAGCTGGCGTCTACCTGCACAGGAGGAGGACTAATAGGTAGATCAACACGGATGTTCGGTCGTGGGTAGAAACGACAGGTAATATGCAGATGACGGACAATCGACACAAAGTCAGCCACAACAGGGGTTTGCTGTTGGTGGCTTTTGTTGTTTTCGGGGCTTTCGTTCTTCAGGGCTGCCACGACTGGCCCGACGAACGAGGCACGGCCATAGAAGCCCAAAACATTTTGCGGGAAATCAGTCGCATTCAGACTGCCTCTGACCCCAACATCCCCAAACCCGCGATCTACAGCGCCCCTCCCAAGAAGATCAAGCAGATCGTCGGCGGCGTCGAGGAATGGAAGCTAATCTACTTCTGCCAGTATCACACCGCCGAGAACATGAAGCAGGTCATTCACGAGCAGTTCGCGACGCAACTGTTCAACCAGAAGGGCCAATCCACGAAGATACAGGACTACACGGTTACGGCTAACCCCGCCACCAATCAACTCATCGTGCGGTGCCCGCTGGAATCCGATATTGACGCGGTCCTGGAAATCATCAAAGAGACGGACATTCCCCCGATCCAGGTGAAGATCGATTGCCTGGTTTCGGAGTTGTATGCCGACCTGACGGTTGACCGTGAGACGTCTATCATGATCCAGAACCTCTTCGGCGAGGGGATCAGGCTGGGTGGCGAAGAAACAAACGACAACCTCGCCTTCCCGGGTGCGGCCCTCCGCGATCCGGCTCGTGAGAAGTTCGGTCTCAAGGTCGGCGTCAGCACAGGCGACGAAGGGCATAAGTTCGAGGCGCTGGTCGACATCCTGGTCTCCCGGGGTTACCTGAAGATCCTCATGAATCCCACGTTGGAGGTCGTCAACGGCCAGTCCGCCAAGATTCAGTCCAGACAGCATGTACCGCTCCAGCAGGTGACCGTCCAGAGCGGCGGATTTGGTGGAACACCGGTCCTGCGGACGCAGACCGAGTACTACGACATCGTCGACCAGCTTGAGATTACCCCGCACGTCTATGCGGACGGCTATATCGGCTTGGAAACGCAGGCACAGATCGCCGCCTACCTGACACCGGAAGGCATCAAGCAGGTGCCGATCGTGACCGAGCGAACGATCACGAACAAGGATAATCGCATTCGCATCGGCGAGAGCCTCATCATTGGAGGCATCCGCAAGAGTGAGAAACGTGACGTCATCCGCGGCGTGCCCGTTCTCAAGGACATTCCAGGTTTGAACCTGCTGTTTTCCGGTCGGGACTTCGAAGAGCGAGCCACCGAGGTCATCTTCATCCTGACCCCCACGATTTCCACGGGCGGAAAACCCAACAAGGATGTCGTGGACATGCTGAAGGAGCGGCATTCCTCGCCGATGACCCAGGCACTGCACGAAGCAGTCATGGACCCTCTGGGAATCAAGGCGCGCGAGCAGGACCGCGAACGCCAGATCGAGGCCGCTCACGACGCTCAGATGCAGTCAGAGGCAGAGAAGAACGCCGCTCGGCTTGAAGCCATGGAGACAGGCCAGCAGGTTCAGGATCTCAGTACCGAACTCCAGGAGGCCAAGGAACAGGTCGAAGAAGCCAGCACCAAGGCCGAGAAAGCCGCCTCAGCGGCCGAAGCTGCCAAGGCAGAGGCGGCGAAGGCGGCGGCAGAGGCACAGGAGGCCAAGACCGAGGCCGAGAAGGCCAAAGCCAAAGCTGAGAACGCAGGCCAGCAGGGCGATCAGCCGGAACAGAAGGCCCCGCCTAAGGAGCAGGCTCCTCCGGCCGGCCAGAGCAAGCAACAGCCTCCCGATGGCAAGGAATCGCAGCAAGAGGCGAAGTAAAGAGGAACAACGACCGATCCGGTGCCTTTCGTGTACCTGGCCGGTTGTGGTGTCGCCTTAGAATCACCATAGTAGTACGAGTACAGCGTGTAGCTCAGGAACTCGCACACTGAACCTTTTCTGGAGGGACAGTAGATGGATAACTTGGGCAACAACGGCAACCCCACTAACGGCAACCTCGACAAACCCATCCCCTTTGATGACGGAGACAAACCCATTCCGCTGGGCAATGCCCCGGCGGCCGGCTCTCCGAGCGTCTCGCGGGCTCCCCTGACTTTGGGCGGAGGAGGTGGCAAAACCCCTGCAGGAGCCCCTACAGCAGCGGCACCGAAGCCTCCTGCCGCACGGCCAACACCGTCGGCGTCCCCGACGCCCGTCAGGCGGGCTCCCGTCGAAGCTCCCGCCGCCAGCGGCCAGAGGATTACCGGGGTCAAGACCTTCTTCACGAAGCTTCACCCGGGTGCCCTGGAGTTCATGGACGACCAGATCAATAGCTGGCTCAAGGAGCATCCTGAGGTCCATATTAAGCACACGAATATCACCACCGGTGACGTTCAGGCCAAGAAGACCGAGCCCAACGTGATCATCACCGTTTGGTATTAATCGTTCCTCCGACCAGGGAGGAGGTGTTCAGAAAGGCTTGTCCAGCTCCGACAGGCATCGGCGGAGCACGGAGAAAGTCTTTCCACACCCGTTCTATGCCCACCGCCAAACTCAAGACCCCGTGAAACAGCCCAGAATCGGGTCGGTACGGCCCCGCAAAGGGTAGACCCAGCCAGGCACGCGCGGACCGTCCGGGATTTCGAAGAAAATAATTGTCATAAATCTTGACAGGAATGTCGATTTCCATTAAGTTTTTGAGATTTAGCAGTTTGCGTGACGTACGTAAGATGAGTCTGAGGCAGTTTGGAGGTATTTGTGGCTAAACAGTTAGCGCGGGAACTTATTAACGCAGGAGTGCATTTCGGGCACGGCGTGAGTCGATGGAATCCGAAAATGGCCCCCTACATTTTTGCAAAAAGGGGAACCATCCATATCATCGATGTGAAGAAGACACTCAAAGGCGTACTGATTGCCAAGAAACTGCTGGCTGAGATCGTCGCATCGGGCAGCGACGTCGTCTTTGTCGGGACGAAACGGCAGGCCCAGAAGGCCGTGGAAGCCGCCGCCAAACGGTGCGGGATGCATTACGTCTCCGAGCGGTGGCTCGGCGGAATGCTGACCAACTTCCGGACCGTTCGATCCCGGCTTCAGCGTCTCGAGCAACTCGAGGCCATGGAGCAGGACGGCTCGCTCGAGGCCGAAAGCAAGAAACAGGCCTCTCGTCTCAAACGCGAGATGCGAAAGATTCGCACCAACCTCGACGGCGTACGCAGGATGTCACGTCTGCCCGGGGCTATCGTGGTCGTAGATGCCAAGAAAGAATACCTGGCGCTGCGTGAAGCGGCCAAGCTGGGTATCCCAACGGCCGGCGTGCTCGACACGGACTCTGATCCGGACACCGTGGACGTCGCCATTCCAGCGAACGACGACTCGATTCGTGCCGTTGAGATCATCCTCAACGAGCTGGCCGACGCTGTCGCTATCGGCAAGACCATGGTCACTGTCCGCCAACAGGATTCGGTCGATCCGCGTCCTCGCCGGGCGCGTCCGAGTCGGCGGCCTGCGATGGCACGGGCCGATGGCAGTGATGCCTCCGCTGCGGCGGTCGCCACTGAGGAGTCGGCCGCGAGCGACGAGCCTGCGCCGGAGCCTGAGGACAGTGTTGTGCCGCAGGAAGACAGCGCACCACAAGAGAGCGCGGCACCGCAGGAATCCGATCAACCCGCCTCCGGCACGTAGCAAGAAACCGGCCCTTTTCGCCTGTGTCATTGCAGGTCATCAGACGGACCGCTGGGTCTTGAAAGGGCCGTGAGACAGCGACCCGGACGTGTTCTAAGCACGCCTCGATGGAGGAACGCCCAGCCTGGGCGAGTCTGAATGCCTCCTCCGCGATAAGTGAACCTTTGGAAGAGCAAAAACAGGAGTCGATCAAATGGCAGAAATCTCAGCTTCGGCCGTCATGAAACTTCGTAAGATGTCCGGGCAGGGCATGATGGACTGCAAGAAAGCGTTGGAGGAAGCCGCCGGCGATGTCGAGCAGGCGATGGATATTCTCCGCAAGAAGGGCTTGGCCACACTGGCCAAACGAGCCGAGCGTGAAACGTCGAACGGCCTGGTCGTCTCCAAAATGACCGATGGTGGCAAGACGGGCGTCCTGGTTTCACTTTGTTGCGAAACCGATTTCGTCGCCAAGAGTGAGGATTTTGCCAACGCAGCCGCCCTTCTGGCCGACTACGCCCTGGCCTGTCCGGCCGACGAAGGGACCGACGCCCTGCTCCAGACCGCCGTCGACGGCAAGGCCTTCAGCGATGTCGTAACCGAACTCGTGAGCAAGACAGGCGAGAAGACGCTCGTTGGCGACTACGCCCGCTTCAAGCTCGACGGCGCCGGACTGCTGACCGCCTACATTCACTTCAACAACAAGGTCGGCACCATGGTGCAGATCGATGTGAGTGATCCGAAGGTTGCAGAGGACGAGGGCATTCAGCGGACCATGATGGATATCGCGATGCACATCACCGCCAGCAAGCCTTTGGCCCTGGATAAGAGCGGTATCGATCCCAAGGTCATCGAGCAGGAAAGAGCCGTGTACGCCGAGCAGGTCCAGAACAAGCCGGCCGAGATCATCGAGCGCATCGTCGATGGCAAGATGAACAAGTTCTTCGCCGAGAACTGCCTTCTGGATCAACCGTTCGTCAAAGACGACAGCAAGACCGTCCTACAGGTCCTTAACGAGGCCGCCAAAGCAGCGGGCGGCACCGCGACGATCAAGCGTTTTGCCCGATTCGAGGTTGGATGATTGCCGGAGTGAGCGTCTTGGCGATGTGAATCGCAAACGGAACACGAGCCACGGAAGGACCGGCGACAGATCATGGGAGAATGTCAGTACAAAAGGGTGTTGCTCAAACTCTCCGGCGAGAGTTTTTGTGAGCCGGGGCAATTCGGCATCGACGGGGCGTCGCTGGAGTCGATCGCCCAGCGGATCACCGAGATCTGCCAGTTGGGCCCCCAGGTCGCTGTCGTCGTAGGCGCGGGCAACATCCTGAGGGGAGAGACCTTCTCGAAGACCAGCCACATTCCCCGCAATACGGCTGACTACATGGGCATGCTCGCGACCATCATCAACGCTTGCGCCCTTCAGGAAACACTCGAGAAGCAGGGGCAACCGACACGCGTCTTGAGTGCGATCGAGGTCGAGGCCATGTGTGAGCCGTTCATTCGACGCCGGGCCCTGCACCATCTCGATCGAGGACGTGTCACCATTCTGGCCGGCGGCACGGGCAATCCCTTCTTCACGACCGATACCTGTGCAGCACTGCGAGCCTCCGAGCTCGATGTGAACCTGCTGATCAAGGCAACCAAAGTCGACGGCGTCTACAGCGACGATCCCAAGAAGAATCCCGAGGCGAAGCTGTTCGATCGCATCTCGTATGAGGACGTGCTCGGGCAGGGCCTGCGGATCATGGATCACGCCGCGATCAGCCTGTGCCGGGACAACGGGATTCCTATCACGGTTTTGAATATCTTCAAGAAAGGCAATATCGCCAAAGCCATCTGCGGTGATCCGGTCGGTACGGTCATCGGGCCGGCTGAAGCGACGTTGGTTTGACATAATTCAGAGCAGAGGGGTAAGCCATGCCAATGCAAGGAACGATCTCAGAGAGCAAGTCCAAGATGAGCAAAGCCGTTGAGGTGCTTCAGGAAGAGCTGAAGGCCTTCCGTGGCGGGCGAGCCACCCCCGGACTGGTCGATCATCTGAAGGTCGAATACTATGGCAGCCCCACTCCGCTCAAATCCCTCGCGACGGTCTCGGCGCCCGAGGTGGACCAACTGGTGATCAAACCCTTCGACCCCGCCTCCGTGCGAGACATCGAGAAGGCGATCAAGAGCAGCGATCTGAGCATCGCGCCGATCGTGGAGGGTAAGTTCATCCGGTTGAACATCCCGCCGCTGAGCGAAGAGCGCCGCAAGCAACTCGTGCAGCAGGTCAAACAGACCGGCGAGCAGACGAAAGTCAGCATCCGCAACGTCCGCCGGGACACCATCAAACAGCTCGAACAGCAGCAGAAGGACAAAACGATCACGGAAGACGATCTGACCGCGGGCAAGAAGCAGTGCGACGACATCACCAAGGAGTACACCGAGAAGGTAGATGGCCTGGTCGCACACAAGTCCAAAGAGATCCTGGAGAGCTGATCGCCTTCTCACCTGGATCGTCCTCGAAGATCAACATGCCCGGCACAGCCGCTCAATAGATTTGGCGCAGGGCCTCCATCGCCATGTGCGCGAGTCCTGCCTCCATTCCCAGGTTAGACCACCAACTCGCACGCTGAACTGCCACGCCCCATCTGCGTAATTCTCGGAACGAACCAACGCACGCGGAAAGCCTCGTGGATTCCCGCCTTTTGTGCTGGAAACAACTGGGAATAGTAGGGATGATGACCGGGGTGGTCTCTTCGAGTATGAGGTAAAAGGAGCAGTGACATGGCAAGGCAAGATGACGCTACACAGGAAGTGGCAAGGCCAAAGCGGCACAGAAGATGGCCATGGGTTCTGGTTGGTCTGATCCTCCTCATCGGGGTGTTGGTGGCACTGGCTCCGGTATATCTGTCCTCCGACTCGTTCAAGCGGATGATCCAGGCGAAGATCAGTCACGCCACCGGAGGGACCGCCGATATCGGGAACCTGTCCGTCGGATGGTGGAAGGGTGTACAGGTCTCCAATTTCAGCTTCCGCAATGAGAATGGCTGGGCCGCCGTGAGTATCAACGCCCTCGACACACAACCCCGTCTTGCATCGTTGCTCGCTGGAACATTCTCACTTGGGCGGACCGTCATCAACAGCCCGCAGATTGATATTGACCTGCGGAAACGTCCTGCGCCCAAACCCTCCCAGGGGAAAGCAGCAGCGCATCCGGTTCGTCATCGGCCGCCGCCCTGGCGGTGCTCAGCGACATGCAGATCAAGGATGGGACCATCCATGTCACGGACACGGCCGGGCAGACCGTTCGGATTGCCAAGCTCAACTCCCAGCTCAACGTCGGTCTCCCCGGACAGACCTCCAGCATTCAGGCGGACATGGTGGTAGGCAAGGCCGGGGATGCCGCTACAGTCCGCGTCTTCCGGTACGGTCACTCCTGCCAAGGCGCCGAACGGCTGGTCACTCAAGGGCACCAGCGGTGATATGGTAGTCGAGGTCAACGATTTGAAGCTCGATTCACTGGCCCCGATCTTCGAACTGGCCGGAATCGAGTTGGAGGCTCAGGGACAGGTCTCCGCCAACATTACCACGACCGTTCAGGACGGCAAGCTGGAAGACCTCAAGGGCACCGTAACCGGCCGCGATGTGGATGTCACTGGCGATCTCTTGAAGGGTGACCGGCTGCAAACCTCCCGGCTGAACGTCGACGCGAACTGGCGCGACAAGGTCAGACGATTAAGGTCGAGCAGTTGAATGCCCACACCGATTGGGCCAACGTTACCGCCGCCGGGACGGTTCCCATGACGCCCACCTCACTGACCGAGCTTCTCAAGCCCGGTTCGAGCTACAGTCTGAAGGGCGATTTTGACTGCAATCTTCCCGCCCTGCTCTCGCAGATGCCGACGGCCTTCAAGTTGAAGCCAGGGACGCAGATTACCGCCGGCAAAGCCGAAGGACACGTCGACACCAGCACTCAGGGTGGTCGGGCAACCATTCTCGCTCAGACGAAGATCGCGGGGCTGTCGGGAACCGTGGATGGCAAGCCCCTGTCCCTCAGTGAGCCGGTAGTGGCGAATCTCACCGTGTCGGCCGACGATAAGACCATCCGCATCGACAAGATGGACGTCAGCGCCGCGTTCGGCCAGGTCACCGCCAACGGTGATTTCAACGACATCAACTATGACGGCCAGCTCGATCTCGCGAAGTTTCAGTCGCAACTCGGCGACCTCGTCGATCTCGGTCCCTATGCGATGGCCGGCAACGTCAGTAGCAAGGGACGGGTCGCCATCCAGGATAACCTCGTAGCCGCGACAGGCTCGGCCACGCTGCGTCAGGTGGTCTTGACCTCGGCCGATGGCAACAGTGTCACCGAACCGTCGGCAGATATTACGTTCGGCGTCGATCTGGATCAGGCCAAGAAGGCACTGGCCGTGAATCACTTCGACGCGAAGGGCAGCTTTGGCGACGTCGCCATCCAGGACGCGACGGTCCCGCTCGACAAGAGTTCATCGGTCCCCATGAATGTGGACGTCGCAGCGCACAATCTCGACTTGCAGAAGCTCACGCCCTACGCCGTGCTGTTCGCCTCGCTTCCCGAGAAGATGCGATTGGAGGGCATCGCCCAATCCACTCTCAAAGTCACGGGCCAGGACGGTGCGTACCACATCCAGACGGAAGACACGACGATACAGGATTTCGTGCTCGCCACCGAGGGCAAGAAACCGTTTAGCCAGAAGCAGGTAACCGCGAAGCTTGACTGCGAACTTGACCCAAACGCCAGAACCGTGCGCGTCGATACTTTTCAGCTTACCAGCCCGGACATCAAACTCAGCGGCAAGTTCAACAGAACTGCCAAGGCCGATCAGACACAGGTTTCCGGTAAGTTGGACGGTGAATGCGATTGGGCGGCGGTCGGTCAGGTGGCTGCACCCGTTCTGCCAGAGAGACTGGAGTTGTCGGGCCGACGGAAGATCTCGCTGGATTTCCAGAGTACGTACCCGGCCGACGATCCCAATGGCCTGATGGCAAACCTAAACGGGTCGGCGGAGGGCGGCTTCGACAGCGCCCGATATAAGGGCTTGAACATCGGCTCCACCGACGTGAAGGTCCGGGTGGAGAAGGGCCTGATGAAGATCGAGCCATTCACGACAGCGGTCAACAACGGAGAGCTCAACTTCGCCGGCCAAACCAACTTCAAGGCCAACGACCCGACTGTTGCGCACGCCCGGACCGCTAATGCTGGCCAAGGGCATCGAACTCAACCAGGAGATGACGAGCAACCTGCTCCAATACGTCAATCCGCTGTTCGCCAACGTCACAGGTATCAGCGGTATCGCGAATTTCGAGTGCCGGAGTCTGGCCATTCCACTGGCCCCCGGTCTAGAGAAGAAGGCCGAAGTGGCCGGCACTTTTTCGGCCAACGACGTGCTCCTGGAAGCCTCCGGATTGCTCGATCAGATCCTCCAGGCCACGGGTCAGAGCCTGCGAGGCCAGCGGCTGACCATCCGGCCCACGAACATCGCCCTGAAGGATGGCATCGTCCGATACGACGACATGCAGATTGACGTGGGCGACAATCCAATCAACTTCAGCGGGGCCATTGGCCTGGACGAACGCCTGGATATGACCGTGACCCTGCCCTGGACGCTCAAGGGACGCACGGCCCGGGTCGATAAGAACAACCAGGCTGGGCCGCGGATCGAGGTTCCCTTGACAGGGACGCTCCGCAAACCGAAACTGGACCTACAGAAATTCCTTCAGGACCAGTTGTTCCGGGGGCTCCAAGACTTGTTGCGATGATCGGGAATACATGAAATCATTGAGGGAACTCTCAACGACGCCTACCGCCCAACTGGGGCGTGCCGGTCGCTTCATGGCATTCCAGATCAAGCTGTGGTCCTACTGCATCCGCCTGCTCAAACGCAATCGAGCGGGCCAGCAGGCCGCGTCGCTCTCATACTACACCATCTTTGGCCTCGTTCCGCTGGCGATCGTCGTGCTCCTCATCTTCCAGTCCTTTCCTGCCTATCAGGATATCGGCGACCGGATCAAGCAATTTGCCTACGACCAACTGCACCTCACGAAAATCGAATACAGCCAGAATGAAGAGAACCCCGAGCAGAAGGTGATGCTGACGGATTATCTCGACAGCATTATCAGCCGCTTCTTTGGCGGGCTCAACAGCAAGTCATTGAGTCTGCTCAGTGCCGTTCTCGTCATCTGGGCCGCCCTGGCGTTGCTCTCGACCATCGAGAGGGCCTTCAACCACATCTGGCACGTCTCGCGCGGGCGGAGTTTTCTGCACCGCATGATCAACTACTGGGCGCTGCTGACGCTGGGCCCGCTGCTTTTCGGCGTGGGAATCTACACGACCACGCAATACGCGACGATCCGTAACATCGAGTCGGCCGTCCTGGCCGTTCGCGTCGTCTCGCTGATGCTGCCGTACCTGCTGTCGCTGTTGGCGTTCTTTCTGCTCTATTTCCTTCTGCCCAATACCAAGGTCAAACCAGGGGCCGCACTCTGGGGCGCGGCGGTGGCGGCGCTGGTCTGGAGCTTCGCCAAGTATGGGTTCAGCACATACGTCACGCAGTTCATCCCCTACAGCAAAATCTACGGCGTCCTCGGACTGATCCCGCTCAGCGTCTTCTGGATCCACATCACCTGGCTGATCGCGCTGTTCGGGCTTCAGTTGACCTACACGACGCAGCACTTCAAGACGCTCGACGAGGCAGAGATCGAAGCCTCCAAAGGACGGAAGCAGGAATGCTTCATCACGAACGACCTGACCGTGATCAACGTCGCGCGGGAGATCGCCCAGGCCTTCGTCCAAAATGAAGGGCCCCTGCCGCGTGAAGACCTGTTCAGTCGGCTCAACCTGCCTCCGGAACTGGGGGACGAGATTCTTGACTACCTCGTCACGATGCGGATTCTGGTCAGGACCTCGGAACCTCAAACCGGCTACGTGCCGGCCCGGTCTCCCGGGCAGATCAAACTGTCGGAGATCACCGAGGCGCTGGCCGCCCTGGCGACTGGCTCAACCAGACCTCAACGGCCCAGACAGCCTGGGCAAGCTCGTGCTCGCCCAGCGGCAGTTCCTTGCCAAACACAATCTTGGTGAGATTCTCCAGATCGAATCGCCTGACGAAGACACCGTCCACGAGACTCCGCCCGAATGAAACTTACAGCCTCTGTCGGTTACCCGAACAGAAGCGCCACCGCCTCCCAGATGAACCACACGCCAAACGCGAGCAAGGCGGCACCACAGACGTAGAGGACGATTCGCTGGACGCGGGGACCGAAGACATTCGTGCCGTGGTAGCTGGCGAATGACAGGATTGTCAGCCAGACCAGATCGCAAAGCGAATGCACCACCGCGAACAGCACGAAGGCCAGCCAGCCCAGGCCCCGCGCTTCCAATGCCAGGTTAAGCCCGACCGTGGCCCACCAGAACAGGAAGTATGGATTGCCGGCCGAGAGAACCAGACCGGTCATCATCGGTCCGGCGTCCGTCATTCGCTGCGATGAAGGATCGGCGCCGTCCCTGATACGCACCATGCCGATCCCCATCCAGACGAGGAATCCTCCACCCAGCAGCCCCACCGCAATCTTGAACCAGCCGGCTTGGAACAACGCCCCCAAGCCGAATATGATGACGACGATCAAGGGAATCTCGACGATGCTATGGCCGAGCGACATCAGCGGCCCCGCCCACCGACGTCGCGCGCCTTGGGCAATCACAGCCGCCGTCACTGCCCCCGGCGCCATCACACCGGATAGGGAAATGACCAGCGCTTTGAGGAGAAATGCAGTCAGAGCCGTCATGTGTCCGGCTCGCTATTCGCCGATGATCTTGACCAGGAGCCGTTTCCTACGCTTGCCATCAAACTCGTAGTAGAAAATGTGCTCCCACGGTCCAAGGTGCAACTTGCCATCCGTGATCGCCACAACGACTTCGCGTCCCATCACCTGCCGCTTAAGATGAGCATCGGCGTTGTCTTCATAACCGTTGTGCCGGTATTGCGAATATGGTTTCTCCGGTGCCAGCTTCTCAAGCCAGACCTCGTAATCATGGTGCAGGCCCGACTCGTTGTCATTGATGAAGACCGATGCCGTTATGTGCATCGCGTTTACCAGCACAAGCCCGTCCTGTACGCCGCTTTCTTCCACCAACCGCTCGACCTCGTTGTGAATCGACACGATGGCTCGACGCGTTGGCACATCCATCCAGATCTCTTTCGTCAGTGTTTTCATAGCCGAAAAGGAGACCAGATTCATGCACGGTACGCAAGCCCAAAAGCAAAATCCTCATGCACCGGCTTGGCGTCAATAGCGATGATGCCGCCTACACTCTACCAACAGAATCCGAGCACACGAAGAAAATCTTCGGCCTGGAATTGGCTGTGTACTCTCTTAATAGTTTCTTCCCTCGAATCGCCATTTACTGAGCGAGAGAGCGGACGTGGCGTCGTATCGAACCACAGTTCCGTCGGGTAGCTTTTCATGTGTGAACCTTTCGTGACTTCCCAAGTGGGCCGAACGGCCTCCGAACCAGATCGTACTTGTCAGAGCAGGAATTGTAGCATCTTCGCCCGCATGTTAAGACAACATCCTGATGCGTGGGTCGAGCCACATGCCACATCAAGGCTTCGTCGCATCATTGACGCAGGGACAACGGGATAAACGATGAAGAATAGCACGATATTCTGGGATGTCGATACGCAATTCGATTTCATGAATCCGCAAGGGCATCTGTACGTGCCGGGGGCTGAGGAGATCATCGATACGGTCAGCAACATCAGGCGGTTCGCCCTCGACCAGGGCTATTCGATCCTTGGCGATGTCGACTGGCATACGCGCGACAATCCGGAGATTTCGGACACGCCTGACTACAAAGAAACGTTTCCGCCCCACTGCATGGCCGGTGAGCCAGGGGCCGAGCGTGTTGGCGATCTGGGTTCCGTCGCTATCGACTACGTGCCAGTCGAAGAAATCGGCGAGGCAGCGCTTCGCAAGCTCATCGAGAAGGAGCTATTTCACGTCGTGATACGCAAGCAGAGTCTCAGCGTGTTCGATAATCCAAACACAGCTAGGCTCGTCGACATGATCCGGCCCAAACGGATCGCGGTGTTCGGCGTGGCGCTGGACTTCTGCGTCACGTGCGTCGTCACCGGTCTGGCCAAACGCAAAGACCTGGAATTGGTCCTTCTCAAGGATGCCGTGAAGGGACTACAATCGAGACCGGACGACGCCATCTACGACGAGTTTCGCCGGATGGGCGTAACGATCCAGGCATTCGACGAGTTCAAGGGACAACTGGCATGTGGTTGATCGAGGGGACACCCGCCCTGCTCACCGACCTGTACGAGCTGACGATGGCTCAGGTCTACTTCAAGAAGCGGATGACGGACCACGGCTACTTCGAGGTCTTCATCCGACAGTTGCCCCAACATTGGGCGTTCTTCGTGATGGCCGGGCTGGACGAGGTTGAGAGCTTCCTGCACGCGTTTCGTTTTGCACCGGAAGACGTACAGTACCTTCACTCGACGGGCCTTTTCGGAGATGACTTTCTCGAATTCCTCGCTACCCTTGACCTTGACTTAGAGGTCCGTTGCCTCCCCGAAGGCACGGTCTTCTTCCCAAACGAGCCCATCATGGAAGTCAGCGGACCGATTCTCCATGCGCAACTGCTCGAGACCTACTTTCTCAATATCCTGGGCTTTTCGATCGTCGAAGCCAGCCTCGCGGCGCGACTGACCCTTGCGGCCGGGACAGTTCCGCTGCTCGATTTCGGTATGCGACGTGGTCAGGGGCCCCTGGCCACGATTCGGTCGGCGCGCGCCGCGCAGATCGCCGGCTGGAAAGCCACCAGCAACGTCTTTGCCGCCCGTCAGCTCGGTATGGCGCCATCAGGAACGATGGCTCACTCCTACATCCAGGCCCACGAATCAGAGGAACAGGCCTTCCGCGAGTTCGCCTCGATCTACCGGGACCAGACGATTTTGCTCGTGGACACCTATGATACAACCGAAGGGATCAAAGCCGCCGCCCGCGTGGCGCGTGAGTTCGTCGAACGCGGAATCAAGCTGCGTGGCATCCGTCTCGACAGCGGCAATCTCGTCGAGCAAAGCCGATTCGCACGGGACTACTTCAGGCAAGAAGGCCTGGATTTCCTCCGGATCTTCGCCAGTGGCGACCTCGAAGAATTCAAGATTCAGGACATGTTGGCCGCCGGCGGACAATTCGACGGCCTCGGCGTCGGCACGCACTTCACGGTATCGAAATATTCACCATCCGTGTCCATCGTCTACAAGCTGGCTCAGTATGGCGACCGTCCCTCGCACAAGACATCCCCTGACAAGGCCACCCGTCCGGGCCGCAAGACCATCCTCCGCGCAGGCGATCCCCGCTTTGAGAAGGACGTCGTCTGTCCGTTCGATCCGAACGCGAACGATCTGTTGCTTCCCTTCGCATGCGTTGAGCCCATTGAAGTCATCCAGGAGCGACTGCGAAGCCAGATCGCTTCGCTACCCGCTCCCATCCGAGCCATCCGCGATCCCGCAACCTACCCTGTCGAATTCTCCGACTTCCCGCCCGTATAGCTCCCGGGAGTTAATAGAGCTGACGGGGCTCTACGAGCGGCATTTGCCACAGAATCATGTGACGTAGCTGACAGAAACGCAGAGTTTCGCAGGAGCCGCAGGTAGGTAGAACTGTGCATGGAGTCGCTGGATCAGGCGAGCAGTTTCCGATAGACCTGCTCGATCGTGTCGACCATCGTGTCGGGGGCGAATTTGGTCTTGACGGATTCCTGGCCCGCTCGGCCGAGTCGTTCGCGCAGGGACTTGTCGGCGATCAGTTCTGCGCAGGCTCCGATCAGTTGCGGCACGTTCTTGGGCTCGATGAGTCGGCCCGTAGACTCGTTAACCACCTCCCGGCACCGTCAACGTCGAAGCTGATGGCCGGGCGGCGCAGAGCATCGCCTGAGGCAGCGTGCGGGCCAGACCTTCGCGGAGCGAGCAGTGAACGAGGACGTCGGAGGACTGGATCGCCAGCGGGATCTCGCTTGGAGGCATCAGGCCGGTGAAACGGAACCGATCCGCCAGCCCCAGATCGCGGACCTGCTGCTTGTACTGATCGGACAGGTTGCCGTCGCCTACGAAGAGCCAGATCACGTTGTCGAAGCGCTTCGCCAGTTCCGGAGCCGACTCGATGATGTAGTCATGCCCCTTGAGCATGAACAGTCGCGCGATGGTCACGAGCACGACCGAGTCATCCGCGATGTCATATTGACGGCGAAAGGCTGCCTTTCGCTCGTCGCTGATGGGTTCGAGGAAGTGTTCTTCGTCGATCGCCGAATAGGCCGTGATGTAAGGCTTGTCCACACCGATGCCGACCGCTTTGCACTGGTCGGTCATCGCATCGGCGACGCTGATGAAGTAGTCCGTGCGCTTCGCGGCGGCTTTCTCGATGGCGATGTAGGCTCGATTGACCCATGGGCTCTGATAGGGATGGAAGGCCAGCCCATGGATGCCATGAACCACCGCAGGCCGCTTCGGGTCCCAAACGCCTTTCAACGCGTAGCCGGCGTAGCGGCCCAGAATACCCGCCTTGGCTGAGTGCGTGTGAACGATGTCGGGTCGCAGTTCACGGAGCAGCTTCTTGAGCTTGCGATAGCTGACGAAATCCTTATACGGCTCGATCGCCCGCCGCATCTCGTCGATGACGATCGTCTCGTACCTCTGCCCCCTCGCCTGATTGAACAACTCGCCCTCGGGTCCCAGCGCGGGCCCGGTAATCAGCGTCACGTCATGGCCCCGCTCGGCCAGGAGCTTGCAGGTAATCAGGGTATTCTCCTGAGCCCCACCCAGAATGAGCCGCGTGATGACGTGAACGATCTTCAAGGCGTCGCCTCTGCTGTCATAGGTCCTTTCGATCCGATTGGACCTATTGTGTCACTCTGAGACCTTGTAGTCAATGCCCCAGGGCAGAAGAACCTTGCGCAACGCCTCGGCGCCCCTGCATGTAGGACAGGAAGATGCCATAGTTCGTGTAGGGGACACCGATCGATTCGAGATCGCGTATGCGGGCCAGTAGCTTCTGCGCGGTGATCATACAACCGCCGCAATGGATGACCAGCTTGTACGACTGGAGCTGCTGGTTCTCCTGGAACTCGCGGCCGAAGTTGTGATCGATCTGGACGTCGGGCCAATGCGTCTTGATGAAGTTCGGGATCTGGACCGTCCCGATATCCTCGGCAATCCGCGAATGGTTGCACGCCTCGGCAATCAGCACCTTGTCCCCCGCCTCGAACGTCGCGACGGCCTCGATCCCCTTGGCAAACTCCGCCAGCCGCCCCCGGCTGACGTAGTTGATCATCATGATCGAAAACGTCGTCAGCGGGATATCGTCAGGCGTCCACGTGTGCATCAGGTCCATCGCTTGCGAATCGGTAACGATGGCCTTGGGCCGCTTGCCGAAGCCATTCAGGAAGTCGTCGAAACGCTTCCGCTCGCTCGCATCGCCCGCCCGGGCCTTGCCCAAATCCATGCGATACGAGACGGGCCAGGCCCAGTGACGGGTGATGTATTCCTCGGCCATCGCCTGCGGACGAAGGTACCGCCCGGGAGGCGTTTCGGCGTCCATCGGGATATTCAGCACGTAGAACTCATCCCGTTCCAGGAACGGGAACAGTTCCATCTTGACGTTCTTCGAGACGAAGTGGTTCAGGATGAAATCGAGCAGCATCGGGCGGCACTGCACATCGGTCGCCACAATCCGGACCTTCTGATGGAACCGCAGCAGCGGGATCTGCTCTTCGACCGCCGCAATCCGCTCGACCGCTTCCGGGCGGAAGAGGTTGTAAATCACCAGGATCTGCTTGTCCAGTTCCCGGGCCTTCTCCACGACCTCGTTCTCTGTCGCGAAATCGCCGGTCTCCGGATCGATCACGAGCAGGACCAGATCGCATTCCTTCAAGTCGGCGAACACTTTCGCCCGCTTCTTGAGGCCCAGTCCAGACGCTTCATCGAGCCCGGCGGTGTCGAAGAGTTTAACCGGCCCCATCCCGTGAATTTCCTGGAGCGCGATCTTGGTATCGGCAGTCGTTCCGGGCGTCGAATCGACGATCGACGTGACCTGCTGCGTAAGCAGGTTCATCACGCTGCTCTTGCCCGAGTTCATCTTGCCGAAGATTCCGATATGATCTCTTTCTACCAGCATCAGTATTCAATCCACATCAAGCACAATCCGTTTGGCGGTGCGATCGGTCCGGCGGCCGTCCGATCGCGAGCGGCCAACGCCTGGCCGATCTTTTCCGGCGTCCATCGTCCGAGCCCCACTTCCATCAGTGAGCCGACGATATTACGCACCATGTTGTAAAGGAACCCGTCCCCTTCTACTTCCACATGGACCCAGTGGTTCCCGTCTTCTCGCGTCTCAGTGACATCGCAGCGAAAGACCGTGCGAACCGAGTCCATCCGGCTGTCGGCGGCCGAGGCAAAGGACTTGAAGTCGTGCTTGCCTACGAGGAGTTTGGCGCCGGCGTCCATCGCCGCCACGTCGGGGTCCGACGGGACATGCCAGCAGTAGCGTCGGTGCAGGACGGGCCGGGTCGGGCCGCAGAAGACGGTGTAGCGATACAGTTTGTTCGTGACCTCGCCAATCACGTCGAAGCCCCTGCGGACCTCTTCAGCCTTGACGATCGCAATGTCGTGGGGGAGTCGATCGGTGAGCGCTCTGGCGACGTTCTCGGTCGGAACGGGGGAATCGATCTGGATCAGTCCGACCTGACCAAGAGCGTGAACGCCCGCGTCCGTCCGGCTGGCCCCGCACACCCGCACGTCGGGGCCCAACAGACTGCGGGCGGCATCCTGGACGGCCTGCTGGATGGTCGTGAACCCGGGCTGGATTTGCCACCCATGGTATTCGCTGCCATCGTAGGCAATGGTCAATTTGACGTTACGGAGCGCCATCCGCGTTTCGAAAAGGACGACCGGAGCAGCAGGACAGCGCGTGGGGCCCTGTCCGCTGCGTCCGGCCGTCGTCCAAGCTTATGATTCGAGCAGCTTCTCTGCAATCTGGACCGCGTTCAGTGCAGCCCCTTTGCGAAGCTGATCGCCTGCCACCCAGAGATTGATGCCACGGTTACCAGGCAGCGACTCATCCTGCCGGATTCGGCCGACGATGACATCGTCCTTACCCGAGGCGTCGATCGGCATCGGGAAGCGATTGTGTTCGCGGTCATCCATCACCGTAACGCCCGGTGCCGTGGCGAGAATCTCCCGCACCTTCTCCGGCGTCATCGGCTCGGCGAACTCGAGGTTGATGCTCTCACAATGGGCCCGCATCACCGGGATGCGGACGCAAGTAGCCGTGATGGCGATCTCGGAGCAGTTGAAGATCTTCCGAGTCTCTTTGACCATCTTCATCTCTTCCTCGTTGTAGCCGTTGGGCTCCAGCGCCGAGTTATGGTTAAAGCAGTTGAACGCGATCTGGTAAGGCAACACCTTGCACGTGGCCGGCTTGCCCTCCAGGATCTCGCGGCTCTGCGTCTCCAGTTCGGCCATGGCCGCCGCGCCGGCGCCGCTGGCCGCCTGATAGGTACTGACGATCATCCGCTTGACCGGATTGACCTGATGCAGAGGCCAGACCGGAACGATCCCGATGATGGTCGAGCAGTTCGGGTTGGCAATAATGCCCTTGTGCTGCTTGATCGCCTCGGGGTTGATCTCGGGAACCACCAGCGGCACCTCGGGGTCCATGCGGAAGGCTGAGGAGTTATCCACGACCACCGCGCCGGCCTTGACCGCTGCCGGGCCGAACTCCTTGCTCCGCCCGCCACCGGCACTGAACAACGCGATGTCGATGCCCTCGAAGCTGTCCTTCGTCAGTTCCTCAACCGTATATTGCTTACCCTTGAAGGTGATTTTCTTACCCTTGGAGCGGCTGCTGGCAAGCATCTTGAGCGTGTCGAACGGGAAGTTACGCTCTTCGAGGATACTCAGGAATTCCTGACCGACGGCACCGGTCACCCCTGCAATTGCCAGATGACAAGCCATGTTCACATACTCCTTCCATCTAATCTGCATTCTTACTGAAGGGCAGGCAACGACTGACTACCCAAAAGGCTGGTTTGAAAGAAACTATAGAACTATGTATTTTATGCTGCCTGGGCCGGGAATGCAAGTGGCTGTCTGCCAATATCTTCTATTTGCCAAGCTGACGGCCGCCCTGGCGCTGCCAGACGGAGGCCAAAACCGAGGCGGTAATGATGCAAACAAAGACGAAGATGGCAGCAGGGATGGCCGCCTCCTCGCCCAGATGCGCCAGGGCCAGAGCCGTTCCCAGCCCGGCATTCTGCATCCCGATCTCGATCGTCAGCGCCCTGCGCTTGAGCGTATCGAGCCGAAATAGCGAGCCAACACCATATCCGGCGGCCATCCCGTAGAGATTCAGTGCCAGCACCACGGCCAGGACGGCCCAGGTCACGTGAGGCAGCCGCGCCTGATTCCGGGCGATCACCACCGAGCAGATGAAGATGATGAACGTGGCTGAAAGCGCCGGGAAGACCGGGAGGACCCGCTCCACGGGCTCGCGAAAGCGATAGCGAACCCAGAAGCCCACCAACAGAGGTATGGCCACCATGACCATGATCTGGAGGAACATCGCCCAGAAGGATACGGGCAATTCCGAGCCTGCCAGAACCTTGGTCAGCAATGGCGTTAGAATCGGACAGAGCAGGGTCGAGACCGTGGTCAGAGAAACGGAGTAGGCCGCATCGGCTTTGGCGATGTAGCTCATGGTGTTGCTGGCCATCGCACCGGGGGCAGCACCTGTCAGGATCAGCCCGACCGCCAGCGCGGGGGGCAGCCTGAAGAGCCGTGACAGCGCATAGGCCCCAAGGGGCATGATCAGAAACTGCGAAGCACTGCCCAACGCCACGACAAAGGGCGTCTTTAGGATGCGGCGGAAATCATCAGGCTTGAGCGCCACGCCAATGCCGAACATGGTCAGGGCAAAGAACAGGGTGTTGACCGACAGACACGCCGACAGGTTCTTGATGGCGCTTGCAGAGAGACTCGACAGGACGTTCTGCGGGACAAGTTCGATCAGGCTGTACGTTCCGAGGACCCGGAACCAGTTGGGGTGCTCCGGCGTGTCCTTCCAAAGGAAGGCGACGATGCCGCACACCACCACCCAGATGCCGAAGTACCGTGTATAGAACGTCAGGACTCTGCGTAACATGGCCGCCGAGTATAAGCCACAAAGCCTTTTCAAGCAACCGCTTCTCTCGCTCGTCGCAATGCCGCGAGGCGGCTGAATCGCAAACGTGAGGTTCGAAAGACTTGTGACCTTACGGGCACGCTACAAACGAACAAAAAAACCCCGCCTGCGCAAAACAGGCGGGGTTCGGTGCTTTGATGAAGGAGGACATCAACACCACGTTATTTTTTCGGCAATCGGAGGATCAGCAACCTCGTCCATTTCTTGTCCTGGACACGCAGCAGGACCTTCTCGTCCTTGGCCGCTTTTTCGATCGCTTCATTGAACTCTCTTACGGTTCGGACGGGCTTCCTGTTCACCTCCACGATCACCATTCCAGGTTCGATCCCCGCGTCGGACGCTGGCATGCCGGGTGTGACTTGTGTTACCACGACACCTCTAAGGTCTTCATAGCCCAGTTCCGAGGCCAAGTCTTCAGTCAATGTCTGAAGGGCCATCCCCAAGGTCTCCTGGACCGCCTGGCTTCCGCCCCCAAGTGCGGATATCTCATCCGAACGCTTATCGAGCGTCACCGTCAGCGCCTTGCGCTTGCCGTCACGAATGACCACGATGTGAACCTTGCTGCCCGGCTTGTACATCGCGATGCGATTGCGGAATTCGTTCCAATCGGAAACGGGCTGATCTTCCAGCTCGACCACCACGTCGTCAGGCCGGATGCCGGCTTTTTCCGCCGCCGAGTCCTCAACGACCGTCACGATCACGACACCCTGATCGTTCTCCAGGCCAAAATACTCTCCCATACCCGGCTCGACATCGTTACCCTGCACACCGAGGAAGCCACGCACGACTTCGCCGCTCTCCTTGAGCTGCGAGTAGATGTTTTTCGCCATGTTGCTGGGGATGGCCAGGCCGATTCCTACGTTGCCCCCAGGCCCGATGATGGCCGTATTGATGCCGACGGCCTTGCCGTCCAGATTCAGGAGGGGACCACCGGAATTGCCAAAGTTGATAGCGGCGTCGGTCTGAATGAAATCCTCGTAGGCGGCCACACCGATACTGCTGCGGCCCTTGGCGCTGACGATCCCAGCGGTAACGGTATGGCTCAAGCCGAACGGGTTGCCGATAGCGATCACCCACTCGCCGACCTCCAACGTGCCGGAATTGGCCAGCTCGATGTAAGGCAGATTCTCACGGTCGATCTTGATCACGGCCACGTCCGTCTCCGGATCGGCGCCGATGATCTTGGCGGTCACCTTCTGCCCGTCGGCCAGTTGAACCGTGACCGTCTCTGCATCGCCCACCATGTGGTTGTTCGTCAGAATGTATCCGTCGGGCGAAATGATGAAACCCGACCCCTGCGCCACCTGGCGGGATTCCGGTTCCTCGCGGTTGCGCGGCGAGCGGCGCGGGCCGAAGAAGTACTTGAACAACTCGTCATCGAAGGGATTGGATGGTTCGTCATAGGACCAGTCGCGCGAGGAACTGCCCCGAATCGTCCTGGTCGCTTGCACACCCACCACGGCAGGCGATGCCTTCCCGGCAATCGACGCGAAGGCCTTGCCCATCTGCTTCAGCGTCGCAATGCTCTGATCCTCCTGACCAAAGGCCGATAACGGCAGCAGCATCAGCAGGATCGCGCCGAGCACCGGGGCGCAGAAGGCGGTGTGGCTGCGAAGTCCATGACCCATACGTTTGACCATTGTCTGCCTCCAGAACGTTGCACAAGAAACCATTGAGCCAAGCAATCAAACCATCCCGAATAATGTCCACTTGGATAGAGGTATATACGATTGTAGGTGCGGATGGTTCGGGGCGTCAAACCCTTTTTGGGTCGCGGACCGATCGCCGTCAAAGATGTTGCGTCGCCTCCGCCGACCACTCAATTTCATGGAACTCTCAGGCGAGGTGGTTGTATAACGGGGCAAAAAGAGGCCTCGACCCATCGGAAATATGATCGACGAATCTGACATTATCCAGCGCGTTCTGGCGGGTGACACCGAGTCTTTTCGACTCCTCGTCGAACGCTACGAGAAGCCCGTGGTCCGCATGATCTGCAACACGACGGGAGATGCGCGCCACAGCGAAGATCTCGCACAGGATGTGTTTCTGGCCGCGTTTTCAAACTTGAAGAGGTTCGATCCGGCGCGGAGCCGCTTCTCGACCTGGCTGCTGACGATCGCGCGAAACAAGAGCATTAACGTGCTGAAGAAGAAATGTCCCGACGTCGTGGCCGAACCGGCTCAACCGACGACGGGCAACGGACCGCTGGAGGATGTCACGCGTCGGGAGGCATTCGCCCGACTGAACCGGGCCCTGCGATCGCTTCCGGACAGACAGCGTCTGCGCGTTGACCCTGGTTGAGTTTGAAGGACTTTCATACGACGAGGCCGCACAGATCGAGGGGACCCGAACGGGCACCATCAAGTCCAGGGTCAACCGAGCCAGAGCCAAATTGGCCGAGGTGTTGTGCGCCCGTGAAAGGGATGACACATGAATCACGAAGAACTGTATCAAGACTGGATTCGGCAGCGTAGAGACGTCCGGATTGACGACCGCTTCGCCGACAAGCTGATGAACCAAGTTCGGCGTATCGAGTCGAACCGGTGCGCGTCGCAGATCACATGGTCTCGCATAGCTGACTGGGTCGGCTACTCCCGTTGGGCCAGGGTCGCGGCGGTTACTGTGGCCGCGTTGCTTGGGCTTGGACGTATCCTGTTGACACTTCGTCTGCTGCTATTCACCTGAACTACAGGAGGGACTTATGACTGAAGAGACAACAAGCAAGAGTACGAAACGACATTGCTGGCTGGCCGTAGGTCTGTCGATCCTGATGCCCGGCGTAGGACATGTCTACTGTGGCAAGCTGCTGCGCGGTCTGATCTTTGGCTTGATCTACGCGATCGGCATCCCCATCGCCTTTGGCCTGCTCGCCTATGCGAGCCCCGCCTCGACCGTCACCTTCGGATTGGTGATGGCGGTCGCCGCCCTCGGTGTGGTCGTCGGCGCCGCGGTCGACGCCTACCGCCTCGCGTGCCGGACCCGAGCCGACTACGGGCTCAAGGCGTACAACTGCCCAGGCGTTTACGTGCTGCTGGGCCTGATAATCCAAGGCAGTTGCCTCGGCTACGCGCTGCACGTGCGTAGCACTTTGTTCGAGGCGTTTCGCGTACCGGCCGCGTCGGAGTACCCCAATATCGTGCCTAACGATCGCATCCTGGCCGACAAGATTGCCTACCGCAGAACCGATCCACAGATCGGCGATGTCGTCGTCTTCAGACCACCGACAGAAACCTGGAGGACGAATTACATCAAACGCATCGTCGCACTCGGTGGTGACACGGTCGAGATCAAAGACGGTGTGCTATACATCAACGACAAGGCACTGCCAAGGCGGCAACTCGGTTCCGGCAGGACCGAAGTTCGAAATGACGATGGTTCGACCCGGGTGATGGAAGGTGACATCTTCGCTGAAACCAACGGCAGCGCGACGTACAGGATCCTCCTCAAATCGAGTCGGTCCGAGGCGGCCAACGACTTTGCGAAGATGACCGTTCCCGAACACTACTGCTTCGTCTTGGGCGACAATCGCGACTATTCCTTCGACAGCCGGCAATTCGGGCCAATTCCCTACGCTGTCATTGTAGGCCGGGCAGACTACATCTACTGGCCCGCGGACAGGTGGTCGCGGTTTGGCGCATAGATTGAGAAGCCCGTGCGCTGCTAAAGCAGGAAGAACGTGATGTGCGTTGCCGGTCGTGCGGCCTGCATTCGTTCCGCCGGCCGGTTAACGCATGACCCAGGACTTGTCTTCGTACACGATCTGCGCCGAATTTCGCATCGCCGGATCGCCGTGGAAGCTGTAGTCCAGTTCCAGCGTCTTTCGCAGGAAGACCTTGAGCGGGTTGCCGTCGTTGCCCTTGGCGACGGGATGATTGATCGCCGCGGTCTCGTTGCTCAACCCGGTGATGAAGACCTTGAAGCTTGTCGCCTGACGGTCGAAATCGTGCCAGATCACGGCGATGTCCTTGGCGTTGTCCTCGCCCTGGAGGATGCGATTCTCAACCCCACGGAGGGGTTCGAGGAACGGGTAACGTTCCTGGTAGCGCTGCTTGATCTTCTCGAAGACGACTTGGGGAACCCCCACGCCAGCCGGGACGATCTCAAACGTGTCGGTCATCAACTCGCAGCGGGGGTAGAAATCGACGTCGTCGCCTGTGCGATTGGTTACCGTGAGGATCATGTACCAGAATCGAGTCGGCCCCTTGCCGGCCAACGGCAGGACGATCTGCCCGGGCTGCTCGAATTTCACGTCCACCGTCCATTGCCCCGGCCGCTGAACAATCGCCGGTTCCGGTGCCGCCAGACAAACATTGGCCGCTACGGCCAGGACCACCCCGTAAAGCAGGTACCTATTCATCCAGTATCCCTCTCCAGAGAGTACTTCAGTTCCTATCATACGCCAAGTTGCACGTTTCCCCTATTTTACAGCAAAAGCCCGTCAGAGCCAAGAAGATTTTGGCTCTGACGCGGCTCGAACTGCTCTCTGGTAACCTGACGCCCGCAAACGGGCCCTGGCCCGGGCCGGAGGAGCCTCAGTGCCGCTTTTCGGTCAGTCGCGATCGGACCTCCGTCTTGCTCTCCCATCGGTGGTGGTCGATTCCCGGTGACTGATCCCAACTAAAATGCCACAGCTCGCGCCAATGCCGCCACAGAGACCGCAGCAACTGCCTGGCCTTGTTCATATCGAAATCCCTCCAAGAGAAGGGGGTAATCGTCGATCATGCTTCACTTAACATTCTTCACTTCACCCAGATACGTCGAGGCAGAAAGAGTGGTTCTGATCAATAGCTCAGATGCGTCTCGGCGAACCTTCGGGCGGCGTCCGAAAGCAGTTCTTCGCCGTGCTCCAGGGCGAATTGCAGGTCCATCCCGGGCGGCATGCAGGCCTCTGCGGCGTGGATTCCGGCGTCTTGGCACACATGGGCCGGAAGCTTGACCTGCCCCGCGATTACACCGACCTTGGCGCCGCCCTGCCGGGCGACCCGAGCCACGCCGGAAACCACCTTGCCCCGCATCGACTGAGGATCGAAGCAGCCCTCGCCCGTGATGACCCAGTCCGCGTTGGAGGCCTCTGCCCGCAAGCCGGCCTGAGCCATGACCGTCTCGATGCCCGAGACGAGCCGGGCTTCCATGAACGCCACCGCCCCGGCCGCCAGGCCCCCCGCCGCCCCAGCACCCGGCAAATCAAGGACGCGGACGCCGAGTTGGGTACTCACGAGGCCGGCCAACCGGCTCAGAGCGTCGTCCAACGTCTCGACCATCACCGGGGTGGCCCCTTTCTGAGGGCCATAGACTCGCGCCGCCCCGTGGGTCCCGCACAGCGGATTGTCCACGTCACAGAGCACGTCAACGGGCACCTCAATCCCATGATCCGGCGGGATGATCTCGCAAATTCGCCCCAGCGAGCCGGCTCCGAGAGGGACTTCCGCACCGTCGTCCGCCAGGAACTGCCAGCCGAGGGCCATGGCGGCGCCGACCCCACCATCGACGGTGGCGCTGCCGCCGACCCCGAGCAGAATGCGCTGGGCGCCGTGGTCAAGAGCCGCCCGGATGAGTTGGCCCGTCCCGAACGTGGTCGCTTTCAGGGGATTGAGTTGCTCGGGTCTCAGAAGTTGGATGCCACTGGCCGAGGCCATCTCCACGACCGCCGTCCGATCCTCGGGCAGCCAGGCGAACCCGGCGTTCACCTCTATCTCGGGCAGCGGTCCCATCACCTTCCTGGCAATCCACTGCCCGCTGCCGGCCGCCATCAGAGCCGCCGCCGTGCCCTCTCCGCCATCGGCCATCGGCCTGGCAACGATCCGGGCCCCAGGAACCACTGCCCCGATCGCCTCAGCCGCGATCCTACAAGCCGTCTCTGCCGCCAGCGTCCCCTTGAACGAATCCATGGCAATCACAATCTTCATCGTCTGTCCTGCTCCGTATCGCGTTGTGCATGCTACGTCGGGCGTTTCATGTGGAACACCGTGCCATGTCTATCAGTCCAGCCTGCCCTCTGCCGGCAATTGGCGTCCTTTATCATGTCTGGCATTTGGGCGGGCACGGTGGCCCGCCCCTACGAATCCCGACTATGTTCGTTTCGGTGTGACCGGCATCCCATTCTAAGGCCTCAAGTCCCTCATAGACACATGGTCCGGCCATTACCACTGGTAGAGCCAGACGTAGGTGGTGTATTCGGTCGGGGGTGGGTCGTGCAGGGTTTCACCGTTGAGGGTTTCGCCGCAACGACAGGTCAGTCGCAGGCCATTCTGGAAGAACACGGGGTCGTCCTCGTGGAAGCGATAGGCCGAGAAGGAATTGTCCTGCTTATCCAGATGCGTCAGCCCGGCGATGGGCGTGTAGTAGCGTCCCTTGTTGAAGTAGTACGTCCCGAGGAAGTAATCTTCGAGGCCGGAGGAAAGAAGGAGCGGCTCAGGCTCTCCCTGCTCGTAGGCTCGCATGCACGCCTCCATATAGCTCAGGTCCTTCCAGGAACCCGACTGACGCATCGCCTGGGCGGCCATCGTCACTTGGTACAGCGTACCGGCGCCTTTGACGTCGCACATCGTGAACTCTTCGAGGGGCTGGGCTCGATGCTTCTCGAGCTTGTAGAGTCGCAGCCGCGTAGTGTCGGGCAAACGGACGCCTCCGATGGTGACAGGCAGGTTCTCCGTGCCACGCACGATCCACCAGAACATTGGATCGTCCTCGGCACCCGGCGCTGTCTGGGCCGTGACCCGTACGCTCTTGCCAAAAGGGATGCGATAGGTATTGTAGATGCCGCTCGGTTGGCCCGTCTTGCCGATCCGCAATTCCCCACGGTGCGTAGTCGTCGTTGAAGCCTATCCCATGTCCCAGGAACAGCTCCATATCGATCGATGCCTGACTCTCACCATCGACGTACACACGAATGCGCGTCTGCTCGAATCCCTTGAACGAGCCGCCAAACCACATATGGGTCAAGCTGCCCTTGCCCTCGTGGGCGAAGAGTTCCGCCTCCCTGCCGCCTTTCAGGACCTTCACCTGCTTGCCTATCGTGCCAAAGGTCTTGAGTGTCGAGACATGTGCTTCGACGGCACAGACCGTCGCCGCCATGGCCAGTACTGCCATCATCGCACTTCTCTTTGCCATCATGCTGGACCTCCCTTTCACCTGGACTGAGCCGACTATCCAATGTTCTTCCTCATTGCCCTCCGGCGATTCGCCTCTCGTAGATGCGTGCCAGGCCACCAGTGGAGGTCTCACGGTAGAGCGGAGGGCAAGGCCTGTCCCGTTTCGAGCAAAACGGTGACGACATCATCGAACGAGATGCGATGCAGACCGTCCGACAGCAACGCGAAGCGCGCACAGCTCAGGGCCCGCGTCGCCGCATGAGCGTTGCGTTCGATACAGGGAATCTGCACGAGGCCCTTGACCGGATCGCAGGTCAAACCGAGATGATGCTCCAGGCCCATCTCGGCCGCATACTCAACCTGCTGAGGCGAGCCCCCGAGCAACTGGGCGGCAGCGCCCGCCGCCATGGCGCACGCGGTGCCAATCTCACCCTGACAACCGACGGCCGCCCCGGAGATGGAACCGTTGGTCTTGACGAGATTGCCGATCAGGCCGGCCGTCGCCAGAGCGTGCAAAACCTCCTGTGCGTCACACGAAATCTCGTCTTGGAGCAGCTTCAGAACGGCCGGCACGACACCACACGATCCACAGGTCGGCGCGGTCACGACGCATTCGGCACACGCGTTCTGCTCAGCCACTGCGTACGCATAGGCCGCCAGCAGCGCCTCGTGGCGAAAGTCCGATTTGAGAACCATGCTCTTGCGCCGAAATGCCTGCGCCTTGCGATGGACGCCAAGCCCGCCAGGGATGACCCCGGCGGTCTTCAGTCCCTTCTCCATCGAAGCGGTCATCTGCGTCCAAATCGTCTCCAGGAAGGGCCAGATATCCGCCCCTTCGCATTGGGCGACGTACTCCCAGAGCATTTGTCCGCTGTCGCGACACTGGGCCAGGATCGCCGTCAGCGAATTGTGCGGATAAACATCGGCCGCATCGGCATCACTGAGCAACGCCCCGCCACCGATGCTGTAGTCGACCTTCCCCGCAAGAGTCGTCCCGGAGGCATCCAGCGCCTCTAGGCGAAAACCGTTGGGATGGCTGGGTAGTTGCTCATCGGGCTTCCAGATGAATTCGACCGCTCGCGGGACCAACGCCTCGGCCATGGCCTTGTCCGTCAGATGGCCCCGCCCCGAGGCCGCCAGGGAGCCGTAGAGAGTCACGCGGAAAACCGTGGCGGCCGGATGGCTTTGGCCAAAGTCCACCGCCGCCCGGCTCGGGGCCATGGTGTGGCTGCTGGATGGTCCGCGGCCGATGCGGTATAAATCACGCAGTGTTTTCAAGAACTCACCTTCAATTACCGTTGGCCGTCACGCCATGGATGTGCCATCGCCCCCATGCTGATGAAGTTCCCAGAGATCGGCGTCGAAGGCCGCACTGCGTGAGGGGCAGCTCTCGCGACGGCAGACCTGGCAACTGCGGAAATCGACATCCGTGGCGAAGTGGACGCCTGAGACGGTCTTGTTTGGCTTCATCAGGTACGATTCTGTTAGTTCCACACCGATCTGGGCCTTCACGTCACCAAGTAGTGCGAAGAGTTGTCTCTGCTGCTCGATAGGCCAGACGTCCGCATCACCGGAGCCAGGACTCATCGACGCGGTCTTGTCGAGTGCGAAACGCTGTTTCAGGTGGGCGTTGAGATGTCTGATTCCATAGCCGAGAAGGGCTGCTTTGATGGCATCCCACCAGAACTCCACCAGAAAATCCCCGACGGGCAGTCCGACGGCATCGAGTTCGTGTCCGCATGTGACAACGAAAGGGAACACTCGCTCGACTCGATCCAGATTCGCCCGCAACATCCGGCTGGCAAAGGTGATGCCATCGATTATGACGGTACCCGGCCCTTTCATATCGATGAATGCCTCGCGGTACAGGGCTTTCGGCCGCGCCACCTCTCGGGCCTTTTCGATCAGATCGCTCACCGTCTGTCCATCAGGCGAATCCAACGCAACATGCACCGTCTTCGCGATCGAGGCGGCGTCCAGCTCAAAAGGAATATCGCTCAGTATTTCCATGTTCTCCATCACCTGATCAATTCACCGCCCGCCGCTGCGAATGGCCCCGAGGCTCCACGACAGGTCCGGGTAAGGCGTATCCCCCGCATTGTCGCGCCGCCCCTGGATCAGCATGACAGGATTCGAGGCGTCGTATTCCAGCCTCTGGTCATATCCGGCGCGAACCATCTCACCATGAGAGACCATGTCCGTCCAGCGCACCTCGTCCGAGACATAGCTCAGTTGGGGCCCCGCCGCATAGGTATCCGTAACCTTCTCCCAAGGTCCTGCCAGACGACTCGCACGAGCCAAGCCAAACGAACGGACGCCCTGCCCGTTCAATTCGTAGATCATGCGGTATTCATTATGGTCCTTGACCTTGTAGACGTGAACCGCTTCGTGGACGCCGTCGAAAACCACCCGCCCATCGCTCCATCCACCTGGGAATGCGTCGAGTGATGTCGTCCGCACGACCACCTCGCGGTGATTCCGCGTGTAGAAGAGGTGGGCCGCGTCTTTGTCGCAGATAACCCAGAAATCGATCCATTTCGCCTCTTCGTCCTTCGCAGCGAGAACCTTGGGCGTACTCCACGACTCAGGTCGGCTGATGGTCTTCGTCGTCGAATAGACGGGCTGGTAGTTCGCGTCCCGAGTCTGGCAGATCAGATACCACAGCCCCTGCGGCTCGAAGAAGAAGACCTGCGGTGCGCAGGCATATCGACTGCTTCGTCCTCGAATCTGCTTCAACTCATGGCGAGGCGCTGTGTTCAGATCGTTCATCGCCAGCGCCGAGACATAGCCCGTCGTGTACTCTCCCCCACCTCGGGCGGTGTAGAACACGTGCCACCGCCCCTCAAAGAACACGACCGAAGGGTCCTTCACCGCCATCTCGTCAAACGTGCCTGTCTCTCCGGGCGATAGGGCCACTCCAGAAGCCTGCCACGACGCTCCTTCTGTCATTGCGCAGATTGAGACAACGAATGCAAACGCAAGTGTACAATGCCCCGTCATCCGCCTGCTCGCTTCACGGTGTAGCCCTGCTTCTGAAGCTCTGCGATGAGCAGGTCGCGATGGTCGCCCTGGATTTCGATGACGCGGTCTTTCACCGTGCCGCCGGCCCCGCAGAGACGCTTGAGTTGTTTGGCAAGACTACGGAGTTTGTTCTCGTCGACGGGGACTCCCGTGATCAAAGTCACGCCTTTGCCCTTACGCCCCTTGGTTTCACGACTGACGCGGACAATGCCGTCGCCTTCGGGAATAGCGCTGGCCTGCCGCTCCCGACAGATGCATTCCCCGATGGGCTCGCCGCACTCCGGGCACATCTGCCCATGCGCCGTTGAATAGACGACACCGCTTTTCATCGTGTTACGTCTTCTCCTGTGTAGGAACTTTCGTTGCCACTGTCGCCCTGTGCGCCGGCCTCTAGAAGGCGCCCCAGCTTTGCTCTCCCGGGATGTAATAGCTCGGGCAGACGAAGCGGAATGCATGGGCTATTTGATTTGCCTTCTGGAGTTTCTCGTCGTTCTCGGCCTTCAGCTTCTCGAATTCAGGGCCAAACACCTCGGCAAAGTACGCCTTTGCGGCTCCTTTACGCTCCGCATCATTCTCGTATTGATCGCGGATGCCTCCGAGTTCGCCATAGTCGAGCCAGAGCCCGCCGCACGCGGGGCATTCGTCCACCTCGATCTGCCGCTTGATGCTCATGAAATGCTGAAGCATCGGCTGATCCTGACACTTCGGGCACTTCCGTTTCTGCGTATAGTCGACCTTCACGTCGGGATTGCGAGTCACGTCCAAGAGCTTCTCTCCGGCTGACTCATGCTTCTCGTCGACCTTCTTGAGTTCAAAGTTGTCGAACCAAATCCCGCCGCAGCCTCGCTCGCATACGTCCACGACGATATCCGCCACATCCATCTTGTACAGTTGCCGTCCACATGCCGGACAATCCATGTCTTACCTCCTTGCTCGCAGATTAGAATTGATCATTCCATGAGTGTTTTCGGTCATGGTCTCAGTTCAACTTTCGAAATAGACGCCGCCTTCGTTCAGGGCATCGCGAAGCACGCCGTAAGGCAGGTCGCGCGTGCCGCACTTCCTCGCCGCGCATATGGCTGCGGCGGTGCCGGCCCCTTGCCCCTGGCCCATGCAACTGACCGTGTTGCGCGTGGACATATGCGCCTCATGATCCGATGTGATCATCATACCGCAGGCCAGCAGGTTCTCGATTCCCTTGACACGCAACGCCTTGTACGGGATGCCGTACGTACCACCATTCTTGATCTGAAGCCGCGGGGCGCTGTCGTGGAAGCCATAGACCATGATCTCATCGCCGAAGTGCCGACCTTCGAGGACGTCAGGCAGCGTGATATCATAGTCGCATTCAATCCGCCTGCCCCGCCGGATGCACAGCTTCGGGCTTGTACGGGCCATGAAGGCCTTCTCACAACCGGGGACGTGCTGGCGGAAGAGGTCAACCGCCTTGGCCATCCTTTGGCGAATCTCCAACTCGGCCTTGGCCACCGCGTCACGGTCGGTCGGGCTGACCGGCAGCTTGAGATTGCACTTGATGAACATCAGGTAGTTGTCATGCACGGTGGTGGTGATCATGGCCATACCGATATCGCGAGCGGCCTGGGCCAGTTCGGGCAGATTCACCCATTCGGCGCCGGCGCGGACAATCTGGTCGGGCTTGCCGCTTCGCATGCCTCTGGCCAGTTGCCCGCTGAGCTTGTTCGCCTGGATGAACGCATGGTATTTGTCGATGTCGACGTTCCCGATACCGACGCTGTTGCACACCGGATAGTCATTGGGCTCGGTGTATTTGGCTCCCGCGAATGCCGCCAGATCACCATAAGCGGTGCAATCGACGAACGACTTGGCACAGAACGCCTCGCGTCCCGAGCGGCTCTCGACGATCGCCCCGCGAACGCGCGAGCCATCCATAATCGCTCCGACCAGCAGCGTATTGACGAAGACATGGACCCCGGCCTCGGCGAGCATCTCGAACGTCGTGAGTTTGTACTGCTCGGTGTCGATTGCCGTGCAGACCGAGTCGTAGTTGTAGGCGGAAAGCATCTCCGCATGGCCCGAGCAACCCCCGACCTTCATGAGCCGATCGATGATCTCCTGGGGGATGCCTCGAACGACCTGCCGCTTCTCGACGTCGAAGGCCTTCCAGAGGTTGTAGAAGCTGTGCAGGGCTGTTCCCCCCTCGGTCACGGTGCCGCCCGGGTAGCCCTTGACCTCGATCAGTGCGGTCTTCGCGCCTCGCCTGGCAGCGGCTATGGCGGCCACCACGCCCCCCGTCCCCGCCCCGGCAACAACGACATCGAACGTGCGAATCGGCAGCCGTTTCGCGGGCTCTTCGTAGTATTCCCCGCTGTTCTGAGCGGCGGGCGCCGCTTGCAGCCCCAGACCTGCGCCGGCTCCTGCCATCAACACGCGTTTCGAAAACTCACGTCGGTCCATGCTCGTCTCCTTCCAGCGGGAAGTCGTCACGATCTATCGTTGGCTTGGCCCATATCGCGCTCCGGGCCAATTCCCGGACCATTGTTGCGCAGATAGGCCCTTCGAGCAAGGCAATTCACATCTTGCTCCTGGTCAGAGACATCACCACGACGTCCAGGCTCAGTCGGTTGAACCTGTGTCAGTTCTGATTCAGAAAGGCAGCGTAGATCATGGGTTTGAGCGTCGCGGGAATCTCGCTGTTGAAAGGCATATGTTGAGTCATGATCAGAACGACCGACTGATCCTTTGGTGAGATGCCGAAGAAGGTGCTGGCGGCACCGGCCCAGCCGTATTCGCCCACGCGAGCTTGCCCGCTCGGGTCGGGCTGGAGCTGCACGGAGAAGCCCAGTCCAAAACCGACTCCTTCGCGGACCGAAACACCAGGCGGCAACTGGTCGCGCGTCATCATCTCAACCGTCTCGGGGCGGAGAATCCGAACGTCGTCGAGCTTGCCCTTGCTCAGCAGCATCTGGGCGAAACGCATGTAGTCGCGCGCCGTCGAAACAAGCCCTCCACCGCCCGAGAGGAGCTTGGGCGGACGCAGAAAGCCATACCCCTCAATCTCTTCCGAGGGTCTCAGGCCGCCATTGGGGTCGGGACCATAGACCTCGGAGAATCGGGGACGCTTGTCCTCTGGGACATAGAACCCCGTATCCTTCATGTCGAGCGGAACGAAGACGTTCTCCGCCAGGAAAACGTCCAGCGTCTGACCCGACGCCCGCTCTACAACGCAGCCCAGCACATCCACCGACACACCGTAGTGCCATTGGGTCCCAGGCTGATAGAGCAGTGGAATCCCAGCGAGTCGCTTCACCATCTCGTCGAGGGTGATATCACTCAGTATCTCCTTCCGTCGATACATCCTGTCGACCGGGGTATCTCCGAAAATGCCATAGGTCAGGCCCGACGTATGCCTCAGCAGGTCGCGAACGGTGACCTTGCGCTTTGGCTCAACACACTGCATCTGGCCCTGGGCGTTCTCCGCGTACACCTTCCAGCCACGCACTTCCGGGATGTATGTCTCCACCGGCTCGTCCAGCAGCAGCTTGCCCTGCTCGTAGAGGATCATCGCGGCGACGCTGGCGATCGGCTTGCTCATCGAATAGATACGCACGATCGTGTCTCGCTGCATGGGCTCGTCTGCGGCGATGTCCCGGGAGCCATAGGCCTTAAAGTGGCAGACCTTGCCTTCCCTCGCCACCATAGTAATGATTCCTGCCACCTTCTGTTCGTCCACCATCTTCTCTGCCGTCGCCTGCATCTGTTCCAGCTTGGCAGAGGACACTCCCAACGCCTCAGGCTTCGCAAACGGGATTTCCGTTGCCCACAACGCTGACGTCAGAAGGCACGCCGCGACCAGGCAGATTACCCAGGTTCGTCTCGATCTCATCTTCACTCTCCAAACAGCCAACTTGGAATCGAATTCGCGCATCAACATGAGGACTATTGACGGGGTATTCTCAGTGGCCCAGGGCCCAAATGCAAGGCAATTCGTAGTCAGTCTGCGTTGAGGTGGCCGGGCGTGGGATGTGAAGTAATGGTCCATGCCTCTCCGCCGTCAGGATGACGTCCGAGGGACTGGTCGGGCTCCAGAGCAGGGATCTGAATGAAATCGATCCATTGCAGCGTGTGGGCGTCGTAGATGCCGAGGGCTTCCCCGTCGCGGTCCAGCTTGAATGGGAGATGGCTTGGTCCTTGCTCCGGGTCGCCGTCGGCCCAGAGCAGCAGAAATCCGTGAGGTTCGATGGTGAGCGCTGGAGGGAGACGAAACTTCATCTGCGTCCGAGCGTCGTCGGTGATATACAGCCCACCAAGATCGACCAGGGTGTCGGTGGGATTGAACAGCTCTATCCAGTCGGGGTATTCGTTCGGATCGTTCGGATCGGCTATAGTGGTGACATTGTTCGACATCACTTCGTTGACCCAGAGGAATCGTCCCGTGGTGAAGATGCCTTCGGTCAGCCCACTCCAGGTTCCTCCGTCAAGAATGCGGGCCTTGACCACGGTCCTCTCACTGAGTGGGATCGATTCGCCCGCATACGTCAATGCGTGTGCGGAAATCACGATATCCGTTGCATCGGGAACGGTTGGAGAGGCCCAGGCTTCATCGGCAGGACTCAGGTATTGACCGTCGATGACCTGCCGGTCGAGACCGGGGCCCTGCCACGCCACGGCGACGTGATCGCCTCCATTGGCCTCCTTGTAGAGGGCCTCGATGGCATACCGCCTGCCGGCCTCCAGTCGGATGGGACCCGACTTCTGCGACGGGTATTTGTCCCATTCCTGTGGACTCGTCCAGCCAGTGACATAGGCGAACCTCGCCCTGTTTGCGGGATCCGCGTCGCTGCTCAGATACAGTTCTCCATCGTTATCACTGGCGATCCAGAAGGTGTAGTCACCCGTGGCCGGAGGATAGAGATAGCCGTAGACACGTGCGCCGTAGTCGTCTGCCCACCGCACCGGTGACTCAAAGCGATCCAGTGACTCCCTGCCCGTTGGTTCGTCAGGAAACCCTGGATGGCTTCTCAAATCGCTGACGCCGCTGCCTGGAATGTCGAGCCAGTATTCGTATGTTACCGTGCCTCGATTCGCCTCGGTCATTCCCTCGTCGCTCGAATTGGACGGTTCTGCTTCATCAGAGGGTTGCTCCAGCGTCGACACACGCGGGTCCGTACCATCGAGCGTGTAGACAACAACGCCCGATCCGCGTGGATTCTCCAGCGTCAGGACATCGCCATTTCGAACGGGTTGACCGTCAAAGTAGTCGCCATCAATGCGAAGACGAGGCCCTTCAAACTTGAAAAGTCCCTTGCCCTTGAGCGAAGCGAGAACGGCCGTCGGCCGTTGGATTGCCCAGGTATCGCGGATCGACGTATTCATGTTGGGCAGCACGCCGGACATGACGGAGCGAAGCCCTTCGAATCGCCCGATGACATTTGATGCCTGTAAAGCCCCTCCGTTGAAGAAATGCTTCTGTACGCGATCGGCAAAGCATTGTCTGAATTCCGCGTTGACCAACAGCTGCTCGTAGAGAATACCGACGGGCTGGGTATTGGCTCCGCTGGAAGGGGTCTTGAACGGACGATCGACATCGGAATCGTAGAAGCTGTGTTCCAGGTCCCAGGCGCAGAACCGCCATTTTCCCAGATCGCTCCCGGATTTCTCTCTCGCGGCCGTCCAGTTGTTGTGGGGCCAGTCGCGATGAGCCAAATAGCCTTCCAGGATCAGATAGTCGATGAACTGCACGATATCCAGGCGGCGGGCCACGTCCCGATAGTGCTCAAGAACACGCAAATCATGGCTTATCACGTAGTCGAGCAGGTCGTTCATCGCGTTCGGGTCGCCATCTCGGACATCAAACCTGTATCGCCGGTCCACTGGGTCGCCCGGCTCCCAGTCATAGTCATCATCTTCCGGCCGCCATTGCGTGACGACGTCCCACGGTTCATCGCTGCCGAAACGCGACTGGAACATCTTCTCGTCGATGCGTTCGACCGGATTGTAGTAACCTCTGTACTCGCCATTGATGAACAGGTTGACGAACGTCCCGAGGCAGGCGATATCGCTCATGTCCCGTTGCAGTCTCCGCCCCAATTCATCCTTGATGAATGGATTGACGGCGTCGGATTGTCCTGCCCTCAGCACGACCCGATCAAAACCAGGCGCGGGTGCATCGGCGATCAGCGGATAGTCCAGTCGCTTCAGTCCGTAGTCGCTGCGAAAGTACAGCCTGAAACTGAACTTCGAAGTCGTGTGATATCGCGATCGCGTATACGTACTGCCATTGACACGAATGCCACAATCCGCCTGAAATCCAATCGAGTCGTCGACCGGAAGCAACTCGGCGGAAATCTGTCGTTCGAAGTCGTGGCCGTGCTCGAGTGCGTAGTTGTAGTCGCCGGCTGTGGCAGGCCGCCAGGAAACGTAATTGTCCGTGTAGACACCGCCGTGAATCGCGCAGATTCCGTTGGGCATATAGAAGCTCTCAGCCTCATCCCCCACCAGCGAGAGTACGGGCAATGACTTGATCGCGTCCGAGGCATTCAGGACAAACGTGCTGGTGACAACGGAACTCGGCTCATATCCGACCCCGAATGCGACGGCTCGCACACAGGTCGTCTCCGAAATCGGAATCCCGTCACCATACACGAGACCATGCTGCGCCGTCGGTTCGCTGCCATCGGTCGTATATCGAATCCCGGCCTGGGGGTTGTCAATGGAAAGGGTCAACACGAACGGTTGATCGTAGAAGCCTCGCGCGTGACTGAACTGAGGCGGCGCGAGGGTATCAGCCTGACAAGAATCCGTGCCAACAAACGCACAGACGAGCAACATGCCAACCAGCAGACCCGTACAGGAACGTGCTCTGCGCGATGCCCCCCAAGACCCTCTTTTCCGTAAATGCTTTCATGGCCAACATTTATTATATTGGCTAGTGCTTCAGGGTCAAGGCGAATCTGCCGGATGCCGCCTGCGTGCGGTCATGTTGGGACATGACCGGGCCTCAGCGAACAGAGAGAATCTGTTCGATTTCCTGGGGGCGCTCTTGTATGGACGGTGCAGGCGGCTGCTCCGAGCCTGCCTCGCGGTGAGGTAGAATCGACTTGGAACTGCGAGGGATGAATTCTCCAACGAACTTCTTGGCGTGGTAGATGGTGATCAGCTTCTCGATCGCCAGCAGCGCGAATGAAGACAAACACAGGTGCGGCCCCAGGGGTGCCAACCGCCGCTTCACCCAGTGCCCCGATCATCAGGATGGTAAGATTGGTCTCCCCGATTGCGTCGAGCACGCCCAACAGCCGGCGCCGCACGTAGAAGTACCCGCCACCGGGGAACAACACGGAGTATTTCACTGCCTCGGCCTTGGTCTTGAAGGCAAGCCCACAGCCAGGGCACGTCGCAGGCTCGGAGTCCAGGACCTGCGTACAGCTGGGACACAGGTGGTTTCGCTCAGGACGTGTGGTGGGTTCGGCCGGTTCGCGTGCGGCAATATTCATACGGCGGATAATCGCGCCGTCGCTCCTGGGGATGCCGAAGAACGACTCCTTCTTTCCAGTCTGATAGACCGCATACAGCGTCGTGCCCTTGACAAAGAGATGCCGGCAATCCTGATACATGATCTGGGCGATTGAGCCGCGATACTCATACTTGCTTGTCGTCGGAATGTGCAGAATCCGTTTGCTGGTGAATACGAAGAGGGCCCGCTTGATCAACGCAACCCACAAATAGCCCATCGTGCATTGTTCGAGGGACGAAGCCGGCGAACAGCCCGTCGTAACGAAGACAATGCGTTCATCCTCGTCGAGAAAGTCTGCCAGAAAGCCGAGCTTGAGGAGCAGCTTCGTGCGTTTTCTCTCGATGCTCGGCTTGTAGTTGCCCTTCTTGTCGATGAAAAGCAGATCGGTGTTGATTGGCAGCCCAGATATCGGACGGACGTCCTCTCGCATTTCCTCTCTGTACATGGTTCCGGCTCTCCAAAATCACCTCGAAGTAGTCCACCTCTCTATCGGAGAACCGCCAACGTCGCTTAACCAGAACAGAAAAGCCGACACGAGCAGCTCTTCTTGCCGGGAATGGACCGAGATTAACGCAGCTCTCGAGGCCGAACGGCCGGGCGAAGGGACCTGCGAAATGACTGGCCACTCAGCTTATCGGAAGCAGGACGAAGATCGTAAGGTCCCAGACGGCGTGGCTGATCAGGCCGGGCCAGACGGAGCGGAATCGCCAGTACATGACGCCCCAAAAGACCCCGCACAGGCCCGCTGCCGCCAGCAGCATGAGATTGAACGACCAGATGTGCACGAGGGTGTAAACTACAGCGGTGACGACAAGCCCGACGAACGGGGTGAAACGCTGGCCACATCGTCGTTGGATATAGCCTCGCCAGAAGATTTCCTCGGCCGGACCGACCCAGGTGAAGAGCAACACACCGATCACCCACAGGTCTGCCTGGCTCCGCGTGCGATAGACCAGCCCGACCTGATCCGACGCGAAAGGCAGAATCGCAGAAGCGATCTTGTCTCCGACGAAGAACATCAAATAGAGCACGAGGGCGGAGACAAGCCCCACAGGAACGTGCCAGAGGTGAAACGCGAAAACGTCGCCCAGCGACTTGCGACTGAGCCAGAGTCCCGTGATGGCCAGCACGCCTGAGGAAAAGGCCATAGCAGGCCAGAACGGGACCGTGTCGCGCGTCCAAGGGGAGAACATGACGAACCACAGACCAGCCGCGACGACACTGAGAATCCAGACCGTTCGCATCAGAGTAGAACCCCAAGCAGAATCGCCAGGGAGAACAGCAGGCCGAACGCGAGGTGCAACTGCGCGGTTTGCACGTCGAGCGTCGCGATGGCTTCGGGCTGCTGCGGCTGACTGCGGACGATGCGCCGCAAGTTCTTGGCGGCCAGCGGCGCCGTGGCGAACACGAGCAGCCCCCAGAGACCAACCATGCCGCCGGCCATCATCCCGATCACTGACAGATAAGCGCCTCCGACCAGGGCGTAATACTCCAGCCGCGAGCCATTATGCCCCAGGAGATTGGCGACAGTCCACACGTGAGCTTCGCGGTCATGCTGGATATCCCGCATATTGTTGGCGTGCAGGATCGCCGCCACGAGGCATCCGACGGGCAAACTGGCGATGACAACGGAATGGTTGTATGTGCCTGTCAGGACGAAGTAGGAGCCAATGACCATGAGCGGGCCCATCAGCATGAACACGATCGCATCGCCCAACGCAAAGTACTTGAGTCCTACCGGCCGGGCGGTGTAGAAGATCCCTCCCAGCAAGCCGAGCACGCCCAGGGCGAATATCGGCCAACCTCGCACGGCGATGAACAGCAGCCCAATGGCACAGGCAACGGCGAACAGAACCGCCCCGCCGACCAGGACCTGCAACGGGGTGAGGAGCCTCTGGACAAGGACGCGACTGCCACCATAGGTGTAGTCCTTGTCGACGCCTTTGAGGTAGTCGAAGTAGTCGCTCACGAGATTCGTGCCCGCCTGCATGAGCACCGATGCCACCGCGACGAAGGGAACGAGCCACCAGGCCACGGGACCTTCCGTGCGTGCCGCCATCACCGCTCCCACGGCTACAGGGACGATGCTGGCCGGAAAGGAAAACGCCCGCGTCGCCTGGAACCAGACGGTCAGAGTGCTCTTACGCTCTGTCGTGTCGCCTGCCATGTCATCTCCAAACGGACCGCACCACTGGAAAAGATGACTACGATAGCAGCCTTGACCGGTTCGGGCAAGCGGGGATTCCCGTGCTTGTCTCACGATCGGGAGGCGGCTTTGAGGAGATTCAGCAATCCTACCGCTTCCTCGACGAACTCGGCAAGCTGCCCGCCCGCGACGTTGCGCCCCGATCTATAGACCGCGAGCACGCGGCCGGCCCCATCGGCCTGCAAACCTCGGTGTGCCATGCAATATGAGACAACTTCCCGAGTGAACAGAGCGCGGATCCGCTGCACTTCGAAGCCGCGTAATGCATATTTCTTCGAGAATTCAGACGGTATGAGCACGTCCTCGCTAGCCGAATCCTCGAATTCCTGCGTCTCCTGCCGAACGGCGGTCCGCAAACGCAGGGAGAACTGTGGGAAGATCACGTCTTCACGCTCGCACAAGAGCACTGTCTGAGACCGGTAGCGGACGGCAGTCGCTCCGGCTTTCGGCACCAACAGGAGCCAGAAACCAATTCGGGGGACCGACACATACGAGTAGTCAAAAACCAGCGTTTCGACCCCTTCGGCACAGAGACGGAAACGATTCTTTGAGATCCGCCCGGAGGGCTGCGAAAACATCGGAAAGACGCTCAGCTTGCGACGAAGATCATCGTCGGCGATGTCGGAGGGGACGAATCCGGCCGCCGCCGTCGCGTCCACGCGTTTGCGGACCTCTCGCTTCTTGACGGCAATGTACAACGCCAGAGGAACACTAAACATGATCAAGAGAACGACGATAGGAAGGCCCGAGATGCCTCCTCCCCCTACCAGTCCCGCCAAGCCAACGGCGAGGAGCCCAGCCACGATCCCAAGAAAGGTCCCCGCCGCCAGGACGAGGAGGTCACGAAGACTCATCTTCCCCTCCGTACGGATGGAGCCGCGTGGACTCCCAGTTGCTTCTCGTTGTTCGATATGCACACGATCACGAGACAATCGTTCCAGTAGTCAGATCACATCATGTCGGAGTTCGTCACATCGCTACGTTTGGCCAGGTCGGCGAGACTCGTTCGAAACGCGATCACCGTAATGGTTGCAGCCATCAGCAGGTTCATCGTCCCCTCGAAGTGAAAGGCTTCGGCCGCCTTCCAGTCACCGGTGAGTTCGGCCGCCTGTTCGAGGTTTTCAAGCAGGGGCTGCAATACGCTCAGCATCGTGATGAAAATGATGATCACACTCTCAACAAGTGCCACGATGGCCGAAGCTTGCGGAAGCACGAACACCACGATCCCGCACAGGATACAGAAGCCGTAGTACACATTCTTGTACAGGGGAAACGCGTCCAGAGCCGCGGCGCGAATGTTGACGCCCAGAAGGTAGTCCAGCAGAATGAACGCGGGCGTCATGAGGTAGTAAAAACGCGGGATTGTCCGCCGGATCTGCGTATTCACGTCGTCACATCCTTCACATTCTAAAGCCGAAGAAGAGCCAGAGAAAGAACGCCGCCACGATCATCGGTGGTACTGTGTTTAGAATAAGTCCCAGTATGACTGCACTCGGCTTGTCCTTGCGGACGCGTGCGATGCTCATGGCGATACCGCCCAGGTTGCACAGCAGAGCCCAAGGCACCAACAGACGCAGCGCGATGCCTGCCACCGGATACCACAGATACAAATCTGAAAGAAGAAACACGCCGTACACCACCCAGCAGACCAAAGCGATCAGGCCTAATCGAGTCGGTGCCATGCTGTCCCTTTCTGCCGACCTTGAGCATTCATGCAACCGGGTAGTCAGACACGATTTCTTGCGTCTGGTATGCAGTGCTATTGGGCCTCAGCGCGACCACTGACGGTGCGCGCAGGTCCGACACACGCTATGGAACTCTTCCAACGAGGAAAGCCTGGGGCTTTCTTCTATCCAGCGATCCAGATCACCGACCGCGTCCGTCGGTCCACCTTCGCCTGCGAAGCAGTATTCCCAGCATAGCCCCTGCTCGATCCGCGTTTGAACCGCCGGGCAGAACCACTCCTTCTCGGCACCGGGATCAGCTTCGCCCCCAGCGGAATCGGTCGCCAGCGTCCCAGGGGTCCCGGACAAAGCCTGCTTCACCGGCATTTTCCGAAGCTGCCAGAGCAGGTATAGGAAGATGCAGGCAGCGGCGACATTAATGCCAAATCCTGGGCCGGACATGTGCGGCCCCACGGACACGGCCTGGCCTATGGAGAAGAACGACGTGGCCCCGATACCACCCTCCACGACCCAATTTCCCGCACACGAACCCACGGTAATTTGAAGACCACAGACGAATCGGCAGGTCACGATCGAGGAGACAACCACAGGAACCTGTAGCGCCTGGCAGATAGCTGACCATTTGATCCCCCGTCGCGTCCCCTCCGCCAGCAGTACGCCAGCCATGACCGCGAACAGGAACAGGCCGGCGTAGAGACCGAACGGGAGCCACCACCCTCCGTGCGGCTCCCGTGCCCAGGGCCGGGCGGCCGTCAGAAACACGATGCCCGTAAACCCTCCGCCAACTTCCAGCACAACCAAAGCACGTCGAATCCACGCATTCATGTTGCACCTATCAAGAGAGTAAGGGGCACAGTATCTGCGGCCTCACCCGCTTCAGACCCTGTGAGTCCTACGCATGGCGCAGATTCGCAAGGGTTGCAGCAGAGATGCCTTCCGTCAAACTTCGGTATCCACATGCGCATGGTCCTCTCCAGGAACGTACGTCCCGCGTCACACTCATTGCACGCATCCGTGACACCACCAGTGTAATCCCATCGAGCGAGCCAAACAAGGATCTTCCCCCTGCCACGCCGGCTGTTGTATGAGGCGATGAGTCATTGCGGATCGGGTAGGAGTTCGAAGGCACGGCTCACTTCATTGGGGATTGCCCGTGGACGTCCCGTCTTGACGTCCGCAAAGACCCAGTCGGTTTCGCCCTGGGCCAATGTGGTGTTGTCCGTCGTGCGGACGAACTTGTAGCGGCGAAGCGAGCGGACCTTGCGGAAGTTGGCCACCCAGGTCAGAGCTTCGATTTCATCGCCCACAAAAGCGGGCCTGAGGTACTCGATCCAATGCGATCGGGCGATCCAGGTGGCGCCGATCCGCCGCGTGACATCCGTGCACCCGGCTGCATCTGCATGACGCACGGCGATGTCCTGCATCCATTGCACGTAAACCACGTTGTTGACGTGCCCGTTGGCATCAATCGCCTCGGGCTCCACCACGAATCGATATCGATAAATCGCCTGCATTCGAAGTCCAGTCCGGCATTCTCTTCTTCTGCACCGCACGCGCGCACGGCGAGCATAGTGTAGCAGGAAACGGGCCAGACTCAATCCCAACCTCTGCATAAGCCCACGAAGTCACACCTCCGATAACCAGTGGTTTGGCACGGAGCCTGATCTGGTCGACGGGCAGGTCAAATCCCGCATGTGTTAGGCCTTGCACCCGATTGATTTGTATACTATATGTGGACGGATCGGAGGCGCTACAGACACGAGGTAAAGGGCCGACGGACCTGCGGCCAAGATGAAACGACTGGAGGAAGGGAAACGTCATGAATCTTCAAGGAATCGTTGCCAGATCCGGACAGGCCCTCAGATACATTCTCGATCCCAACATCGACCTCATCTCCACCCCCAAGGCGGCCCAGCTTGCCGAGGTCAAGCGTCAACTCGCAGAGGCTCAGCAGCAACTGAAGGAAAGTGAAAGGACTTCTCGCGAGAAGGACGAATTGATCGCTCAACTTCGTGCGGACCTTGCCGCCAAGGAGCAGGAGGCCGCATCTGTTCCGGCCAAGAAGACCCGGCCCCCTCGAAAACGCAGGTCGCCTAGAAAGCCTAAGTCTGAAGCCAAGACCGGTGGTGACGCCACGACCAAACAACCCGGCCCACAGAAGAAGACCCGCCAGCAAAAGGCCAGGACGGCTAAGACTGGCGGCGAATCCGCCAAGTCAACCACGAAACGTAAGAAGGCGGCCAAACCCAGGCGTCCCAGGCAGAGTGACGAAAATCGCGGCGTCTAGGAGTCTGTCGGAGTAAGTTTGTTGGTCGTTGAGAATTCTTGTGGTTCGGTCTTTTGGTCGAGGGATTCGCTGGTTCGATTCTCAGAACGACGTTCGTATTGCGACGGGAGATTTCATTGGAACGGCGGTTCGGCAAGGAAAGAACGAGGCCAAAGAGCCGGTTCAGGCCCTTTGAACCTGGTAGCCACTGCGGAACAGCTTCAACAGGTTACGCGTCAGGCAGATCAGGTCCCACTCAGAAGTGACGTTGACCAGGCCCCGCAGTGAAAAGCGTCGAAAGCCCCGGGGCTCTTTGATCTGCCCGAACACCGGTTCGACAATCTGCTTGCGTTTGGCGTACGTGGCCCGGCCCCGTATCGTTCGAAGCTTTCGGGCCATCCTCTCTTTGGGGGGGGCGTTCTTTAACGTCTTCGAGGACCGGTTGGACTTGCTGCTTGTCGTTGGTCTCTTGGGTGACGTTGGTGCCCACGATGATCTGGGCATGTTCATCGGAGGCGATCTGGCAGTTGTAGGCCTGCTCGAAGGATTTACTGGCCCCGTCCTTCATGATACGCGATTCCGGGTCGGTGAAGTTGCGCTGGGCCTTGGGATCGGGTGACCTGCCCTACGGACGGTGGGCGCGGGAGCCGCTTTTGCTAGGCCGCCTCGTCCATAGGGGTTAGTTGTCCTGCTTCATAACGGCGTTCGTATTCGGCCGGGCTGAGATAGCCCAGAGCACTGTGTCGTCGGATCGGATTATAGAACGTTTCGATGTATTTGAATACCTCCATGCGTGCTTGTTCTTCCGTGGCATAACCCGTGTCGATCCACTCGGTTTTGAGCGTCCCGAAGAAGCTCTCCATCATGGCATTGTCCCACGGATCTCCTTTGCGGGACATGCTCATCGTCAGGCCCTCGCGGTCCAATAGCTCGCGTAACGCTTGCGACGCATACTGGACGCCGCGATCGGAGTGATGCACCAGATCGCTCTGGGGACGACGCTTCATCAAGGCCATCTCCAGCGCCGCACAGACCAGGGCCGCATCGATCTGCCGGCTCAGGCTCCAGCCGACAACGCGTCGCGAGAAGCAATCCAGGATCACCGCCAGGTACAGCCAGCCTTCAGCCAAACGAATATACGTGATATCCGCCACCCACTTCTGATTCGGACGCGGGGCGGTGAAGTCACGTTGCAGCCGATTCGTCGCGACCGGTTCGGCGTGATTCGAATCGGTCGTCGTAACGAAACGTCGTTTGTGCCTGCCACAGAGGCCCAACTCGGCCATGACGCGACGAACCGTCTCGCGACAGCAGGCGATCTCGCGGTCGTCCACCAGGTCGCGATGTACGCGGCGGTAACCGTACGTCCCATGCGAGTCGCGGTGCGACTGCTGCGTCGCGAGGGCAATCCTCTGGCGGCGTTCGGCTGTGGCCGACGGTTGGCGTCGACGCCACGCATAGTAGCCGCTGCGTGAGACCTGCAAGACGCGGCACAGCAGATTCAACGGATAAGAGTCCCGTTGCGTTTCGATCCAGGCGTACCTCACAGGGACTCCTTGGCGAAGTACGCCGCCGCTTTTTTTAAGATGTCGTTCTCCTGACGCAGCCGGGCCAGTTCCCGGCGGGCCGCCTTGAGTTCTTCGGCCATCGGCACCACCTGACCCTTGGGCGGCAGGTGCCCGGAGGCCCGGAAGGCCTTGACCCAGCACCGCAGGGCCCAGTCGCTGACGCCCAACTGCTCCGCGGCGTGATGATAGGTATAGCCACCCTCGACGATGAGCTTGGCGGCCTGGAGCCGGAACTCCTCACTGTAGCGTTTCGATCGTGTACTCTTGTCTGCCATAGCAAATCCCTTTCGTATCTATGGCAGCCCAGTCTATCAAGCTCGCCCCGCGCCCACCATCCGTAGGGCAGGT